>DHCC01000022.1 GCA_002398875.1 Bacteroidales bacterium UBA4912
AATAACAGTGATCTTTATTTTGAATTGAGCCTGACAGATGGCAGCACAAACAAAAATGTCACACTTTATCCCCGCTCAACTCAGCTAATCACTGCAAACGAAGAAGCTGCATCACTCACTGGAGAGGTTGTTTCAACTTATGTAAGAAGTGATCAACATCTTAAAGTTAATTTCCCATTGAATTGAAAGTTTACTCATACTAAGTAGTTATTTAGTAATACATATTTACCGGATGTAGTTTCTATTAATACTACATCCGGTAATTTTTTTAATAAATATTTCCAGCTTTATTGCTGCTTTGTCGTTTCAAATATGGAAAAGTCTTATATAGTATTAGGATCGGAAAAGATAAAAATGAAAATATAAGGA
This sequence comes from Bacteroidales bacterium UBA4912, assembly GCA_002398875.1. Taxonomy (GTDB): domain Bacteria; phylum Bacteroidota; class Bacteroidia; order Bacteroidales; family Dysgonomonadaceae; genus Proteiniphilum. The sequence goes on from DHCC01000022.1 coordinate 370, forward strand.
ATAAATAGAGAAAATAAATAATTGATAGATAAACCGATTTCAGAACTTTATCAGAATGATTTTGTTTTAACATATATAATCAACACAAAAATAAATTAAACAAATTTCATGCGTAAAGTCATAAGTTTATCACTTCTATTATTAGTGAATATCTCTATTTATGCTCAAACCGGAACAGTAAAGGGGCGTGTTTTCAATATGAAGACCAATGAACCTCTTGAATTCGCAACAATAAGGATTCAGGGAACGGTTAATGGCACAACAACCGACCAGGAGGGTAATTATGTAATTGAATCTAATCCCGGATTTTACCGACTCGAAGTTAGTTATGTCGGTTTTGAAACAACACTCTCTCCCGAGATTCATATTCAAGGAAATCAAACAGTTTTTATTGATGTTGCTGTTCCCGAGTCATCAACTCTTATAGATGAGGTGGTAGTCAGACCCACCATGAATTTAAAAAAAATAGAAAGTCCGGTTTCATTCCTAACACTTGGAGTAAGAGATATTGAGAAAGGGGCAGGAGTTAACCGCGATGTTTCAAAAGCTCTGCAATCACTTCCCGGAGTTGGGGCTACCGATCCCAATAGAAATGATCTTATTGTGAGGGGTGGAGGTCCTTCTGAGAACGTATTCTATCTCGATGGTATCGAGATACCTATAATCAATCACTTTGCAACACAGGGCGCTTCAGGAGGAGTGGTGGGCATAATTAACCCCGACTTTGTGAGGGAGGTTAATTTCTATACCGGCGCATTTCCTGCCAACAGACCAAATGCACTTAGTTCGGTCATGGATATACGTCAAAAGGATGGGAGTCGCGACCGTATTCACACTCAGCTTGGTATAGGAGCATCTGATGCAGCCTTCACGATGGACGGACCAATCGGTGACAAATCTACATTTATAGTTTCAGCCCGTCAGTCCTACCTTCAGTTGCTTTTCAAATTCATAGGACTGCCATTTTTGCCTACCTACAACGATTTCCAGGTAAAGTATAAATATCAGATAGATCCAAAAAATGAGCTCTCGATAATTGGTCTTGGTGCAATTGATAATATGACCCTCAATATTGATCTGCAGGAAGATGGCACTGAGTCACAACGTTATCTGCTGGATTATCTGCCTGTTTATCAACAGTGGAACTATACAATTGGTGCCGTTTACAAACATTTCAGCACAAACTATTTCGATACATGGGTGCTAAGCAGAAATATGCTGCGAAACAAAAACTTCAAATATCCTGATAATGATGAATCGCAGCCTAAAATATCAGATTACCGTTCCGATGAAGCAGAAAATAAACTACGCTTTGAGAGGAGTTACCCCGACCTGCCTGTAAAACTCTTGTTTGGTGCAGGTGTAACTTACTCGCTTTATGAAAATGAAACTAACCGTAAGATTTTCAGTAATGGATCATTAAACGATCTAATGTATAATACAGAGCTGGATTTATGGTCATATCAGGCATTTATTCAGGCTTCAGATACTTATTTAAACAATAGACTCGCATTATCACTGGGTTTAAATACAATAGGAAACAATTTCAACAATAACATGAAGAACCCTCTGAATCAGATATCACCTAGATTCTCGGCTTCATACAGATTGACAGATAAGTGGGATTTAAATGCTAATGTTGGTCGCTACGCCATGCGTCCCGCCTACACAACATTAGGCTACAAAGATGCTTCAGGACTGTTTGTAAACAAAAATGAGAATCTTAAGCACATCATATCAAACCAGGCAATTGCAGGATTTGCTTACGAGCCAAATGTTAAGCTTAGATTTAACTTAGAAGGTTTTTATAAGCTTTACAATAATTACCCGTTATCGGTAACAGATGGAATGAGTATTGCCGGTAAAGGAACAGATTACGGTCAGGTTGGCGATGAAGAGATAGTTTCAACTGGAAAGGGCAGGGCTTATGGAGTTGAATTTTCAGGTAAGATTACAGATTACAAGAATTTCACAGGTACACTAACATATACACTTTTTAAAAGTGAATTTACAGGGGAAGATGTAGTATATCGCCCGTCAAGTTGGGATACCCGTAATATGGTAAACCTTCTTGGCAGTTATAATCTTCCAAAAAATTGGAATATTGCAATGCGCTGGCGATTTGTGGGAGGTGCACCTTATTCTCCTATAGATATGGAACTTTCAACAAATAAAGATGCATGGAGCGTGAACAACAGGCCATATATCGACTACGAAAACTACAATTCACTACGTCTGAAAAACTCTCATCAGCTCGATTTAAGAATCGACAAAGAGGTTTATTACAACAAGTTGATGCTCAACTTCTACCTTGATGTTCAGAATGTATACAACTTCCAGTCCGAAAATTCACCCATATACACCAATAAAGATGTAAACGGCATGGTTATGGAAGATCCTTCAGATCCGGAAAAACAGTTACTCAGGCAGCTTGATTCTTTTAGCGGCACAGTATTACCGGCTATAGGAGTCATGATTAAGTTTTAGCTGATTAGAAAACAAAATTAATCATAATTGGGAAATCGTTTTAAAGATTCAGACGATTTCCCAATTTTCTATATCACCCTCAACAATATTAAACAATGGATGAGGATCTAATTTAGTTACTAAACTAACTTGCTTAAATCTCTCAGGATCTCTTATTTCCAGCTTTTTGAGAAGATGATTCCTTTCGTACCCCATCTGACCATCAGTAACGTATAAACTGCCGGGATTGAAGTTCCAATCAATTTTAGTCCTGTCAAATTTATAATCACGCTTTTCCGCCTCAAAGTAAACTTCACTCAGGTACTGATTAATTAAGTTAACCGCATCACCTGATTCCCTGAACCTGTTAAGCTGCGGATGATTCTTATAACCTTTAGTTTTTCCTTCCAATACATGCTTGGCAAGCAATGTTTCTCTCCACAAAGCAAGAAGTCCCTTAGTATCTAAATATTTTGGGTGTAACGACCAAATTCTCATAAAAGTATGTTTTTACAAAGTTATCTTTTTTCTGAATTATATACTAATCAACCGTGACCATACACTGTACCTTAGTGCAAGATAGCTTATAGATCGCTTATATATAGCTTATATACAGATAAGCTATGTATAAGTGATCTTCGTACCAAGTGTATGCTAATCCCGATCTATTCAATGTCCAAAAAGACATAAGCTTCATTTATATTAGTCGATATAATATAATGAAATTCAATGTGTTGTAAGTGTCTGAAAAAGAGTAATAAAAGACAATCACCTGAAAATAATCACAATATTTTAAACATTTTCCAATTTGTTTTGTCTACTTTAGCAGACTAGTTATGATAAAAACAAAGATATTTAACGAACAGAGTAAACCTACCGAGAGAGAAAAAAGTGAAGTTGTCGATTTCTTATTCGATAATCTTCAGCAGTATGGCGACCCAAAAAATCAGATTGAAAGAGCAATAGATTATTCCACAAAAGAGTTTACTTCTTTTGGCGGATTTACTATGATTCTGAAGGAGGAAGAAGAAATCAGAGCTGCAGTAGTGGTCAACAAAACAGGTATGGATGGTTATATCCCCGAGAATATCCTGGTGTATATTGCTACTGATAAAAACCATCGTGGTAAAGGAATCGGAAAAATGCTAATTGAACTCACGATTGAAAAAACGGAGGGTGATATCGCGCTACACGTTGATGCTGATAATCCTGCTAAAAAATTGTATGAGAAATTTGGTTTTACTAATCCTTATCTCGAAATGAGGTTAAAAAAATAATTATGGCTCAACTGGTTATACAGACAGAGAAGATAAAAGAAAATATAAAGAGTTTAAGCGATTTTTTTGAAAAACATAATATACAATGGAGCCTTGTAACAAAGGTGTTTTCGGGAGATAAAGAGTTTCTGAAACATATACTTACAGATGATGTAATTGAAAAAATAAACTCAGTAGGTGATTCACGATTAACCAGCCTGAGAAATCTGAGAGCGGTAAATCCAAATATGAGAACAATATACATAAAACCTCCAGCTGAGGTTTATGCAGCTGAGGTTGTAGAGTATGCCGACATTTCATTGAACTCATCGCTAAATACGATTATGGCTCTTAATGAAGCTGCCGGAATACAAGGAAAGATTCACCAGGTTATCATAATGATTGAGCTGGGAGAACTTCGCGAAGGAGTTAATAGAGAAAACTTGATGTCGTTCTATGAAAAAGTGTTCGACCTCCCAAATATTGATGTAATTGGACTGGGTTCAAATCTTGGATGCATGTATGGCATTGAGCCCAATTACGACAAACTACTTCAATTATCGATATATAAAGAGTTGATTTCAGCACGATTCAATAAAGATTTGAAATTCATATCAGGTGGGTCATCAATTACGCTTCCACTTATTAATCAGGGCACAGTACCCAAAAACATCAACCATTTTAGGATAGGAGAAGCTGCATTCTTTGGGGTCAGCCCTCTTAAGAATGAGCAGTTTATGAATCTTCACACCGACACTTTTGAATTTAGGGCAAATATCATTGAGCTGGAGAAGAAAAAGATTGTACCCGAAGGTGTTTTAAGTGATGCTAACATAGGGCACACAGCCGATTTTAGCGATACCGACCGTCACGAAACAACAGTTAAGGCAATACTTGATTTCGGCATGCTTGATGTGGATGATGAAGACCTGACAGCACTTGACAGTGATATAAAATTTGTTGGTATAACCTCCGATATGATGGTTGTGGATTTAGGTTCAAATAAAACCAAAGATGGCAAAAAGAAATATCATGTAGGAGATAAAATTGTGTTCAAAACCAACTATATGGCTGTTGCCAGATTGCTGAATTCTAAGTTTATCGATAAGAGGTTTGTGTGAGAATAGCAATTATTACTTCAATACAACCTTGCCAATATTCAATAGATGAATTAAAAACAAGACTTGAAAAAGCTCGTAACTCTGCAAAAGAAGGAAAGTACAAAACTCAATCTGAAATGAGAAGTAAGTATGCCTTATGAGACTATAGGTCTTTATTGGAATTACTCCAACAACTTTTCAATTGCAATCTTAGTTCCCGGAATAGATGGACGCAAATGACTACCAAAATCAACCATTACTCCTTCTTTGTCGAATAGCAAATAATAAGGTATACTTTTTGCGTTGAAACGATTCATTACGTCTATCCATTCTTTCTCTGTTAAATATGAATGTATGCCGGACAATTCGTGCTTATCTATGGTTTCTTTCCATTGTTCATCAGTACCACCAATATTCAAATAGACAAAAGTGACTGGTTTGTTCGAAAAATAATCTGATAGAGTTTTGCTGTAAGGCATCTCTATGATACAAGGAGGGCACCATGGAGCCCAGATATCGACAAATAGAATTTGTCCTATATGTTTATCAATTATCCGTTTTACGATATTGAAAGAGTCCTGCGGATGAACTCCGACACCGTGTTTCTCAAGCATATCTCTACCCATTACAGCATCTGAAAATATTTTTGGCTTTGCTTTGTAATCCTTAACTTTGTTGTATTCGGTTTGTAATACACTACGAAGAAAAGGATTAGTAATTATTTTGTTTATCTTTTCTTCATTTTCATCTATTATTTCTGTAGTGTTTGCTTTGAGACCAATACTAAGTTGAGTTGCAACAGCAAATTGGGAGAAAAAATTGTTTTTTGAAACTGATGATAGCAAGTCAATTGATTCAGTCTCAGTAAGCTTTATATCACTTTTAGGTACAGGATTAAAATCAAACTTCTTCATCAAATTATATCTTTCCATTACTCGAAAATAACTGAATAATATCATAGTTTCATTAATTATATTTTCAAGTTCAGGAAGGAATCTATAATACGCATCTTTCTCAACAAACTCCTCCTTAGTTCTTATATAATGTTGAAAAGGAAATTCAATCAATACACTAAAATAGTCGAGTCGTATTTGCTTTTCAGCCCAGGTATTAAACTGCTCTGAAGTATTATGCTCTTTCTGAAAAGCAGTTAGTTTTTTAAAATATTCATTTAACTGTTTGTCAGACCTATCTTTATAATCTAAATAGGACAAATCATAATCAAAATTATAGCGCCCAAGATAATCGTTTCTGAATTGTGCTATCTGCCAGTTTACAATTGCAGCCGAGCCAGAAAACTGCGTATTCATAAAATCAGCAAAATCATGCTCTATAAAAAGAGTATCACCCGGTGCAATCAAAAGCCTATCTTCAATTGGAGTAATAGAAAATTCGCGAGTCACAATTGGATATATTTCAAATCGAAACTCACCGAGTGAGTCAATAGGAGACACGTGCACTTCTCCACTCTTTGAGAAGTCCGGCAGCGTAAGTGTAACCTCCTTTATGTGAGGATACACTTGCAGATTACTTATTTTTCCATACACTATGGCTACTTCACCCCTGTTTGGTTCTTCTTGACTCGAGAATGGAGAGTGTTTAATTGACCTTTCCTGATTACAGGAATTAAGAAAAAGGCATAAAACCAGAAGATTTAATATTGTTCTCATAGGTAATAAATTTATAAATTACTTTTTTCGAGTGCTTTCATTAACTCCCTCTTCATAGTATCAGCTCCCGGAAAACCCACAGAATGGAAAGTATGATTTCCTTCTCTGTCTATGATAATGTAAGTAGGAACTCCCTCTACATTCAAAGTTTTGCTCAAATAGTCCCATTGAGCCTCGTTTACTCTGTAGTGATGCCCTTTTAAGTCAACAATCATATTTTTCCAAGTATTCTCAGGAGAGTTTTCTCCAGCCAGATATAGATATACTAAATCTTCTTCATTAGCCAACTGCGCTTTCAGAGGCTCCATAGCAATGTTTGCAGAACGGCAAGGTCCGCACCAGGTAGCCCACACATCAAGAAGAATAACTTTATCCTTAAACGGTTCAAACATCTTAATAACCAACTCTTCGTCAGTAGTAGTTGGAGTAGTTAAAACTGTAAATCCTGTTTTCTTTTTATTCTCCTCTATTTTTGCAAGAAGCTGATCATTTTCCTCTAAAATAATTTGTCTTATTACACCGGGTGCATTAGACAGATCTTCTATCTGTTCCTTTGTTAGAGGATTGTAATCTTGTAATCCTCTGCTCATTGTCTGTCCTTTAATCAAATCAAACATTACCCCCTCATCAGCATTCCATATTTGAGAAAGGTAACCGGCACCAATATTATTTTTATAATACTCATCCATAATTGAATTGTATTTATTGGCAATCTCTCCTACAGATTCATTCACAACAGGGGTCATATTTTGCTCCAGAGACTCTAAATATTCAGTAATGATTTCACGCTCTTCTTCCAGCACATCTTCATGTTGTGATAAATGTCTTAAAATCTCAGAAGCATCACCCATTTCTTTTCGTGCATAGCTTACGCTTCTTACATAATATGAAAGATTTGGAAGCAACAACAGATACATCTCATTATATGGTATAAGATTGTAAAAATCGTTGTAATTGGTCAATTTCTTTTCTGCCACATAAGCCTTTTGAGCCTCTTCCCAGCTAGTTTTATTTCTAATAGCATAAGCCTGTAACAGTTCACTATCTGCATAACTGAGTTTATTTACTAATAAAAAAGTTTCAACCGAATTTGCGATGTTTTTTGCAAGTGAACTAATATTTAATGCATTGTTAGCAGAAACGTTTTCGAGGTATCTCTCGGTCATAAACTCTTTATATTGGTTCACATTCATCTGTGCCACTGTATCGATATAATCTTGTTGAGGCTTGGTGTAAGTGATATCTTTATTAGCTAAGTCACTATTTAGCTTCGCAAGATAGCCGGCATAGAGATACTTTTCTCCATAAGGTTCTTCATTCATTAGTAATCTGCTTTTACTGCGATAATTCTCCGGCAGATTTACAAATATCTTAGACTCTTTTCCCGGCGATACTACAATTGGAATGTAACCGGCACGTGAACTTAAAAATAGATTGGTGGGGCTATTTACAGTTATTTTTGCACTAAACGCACCATTTTCATCAATATCTAACGTTACCTCCTTTTCATTACCGGTAATCGGATTTAAATAAATCAAATTCCAGTCGATACTACCCTGAACATGCTTATTTATTATACCACTTACAATTGCATCACCTTTATTCCAGTCTATCTTAAAATCATCTTCAGGCTGATGTTCTCTTAAATATTCTTCAGGTATCTCTGTTAAGTCTGAGTACTGATCATTTAGATCTATTCCCCAAATCTTAAAACAATCATCACAATCACTCTCAATAAAGTCAAAAAACTCTGTCTCTAAAGGCAAGGGCTCAAATGTAAGAGAAAATGAAGCTCTACCAGATTCGGGCATCCAAAACAATGAATCCAACTCAATACCTTCGCTACTACGAATCATATATTTCTTACCATCTGCCTGCAGGTAGCTGTCAGATACAATTTTTATCCAGTATCCCGGTCTGAAAAATGCATCAATATCAAGTACAGTAGCAGTGTCAGAGAGCATCACTTTAGCAATTTCAATGGTTTGAGAATTTGCAAACGCTGCACCGGGAAGATCTACAGTTTTAGTTTGTGATTTTAGGCTAACTACTGCAATTATAAGCAGTATAACTAATAAAAAATGTTTTGTTTTCATTTTGGATAGGTGTTTATTGATTATTTAATAAGTTT
>DHCC01000031.1 GCA_002398875.1 Bacteroidales bacterium UBA4912
TGTCCAATCGGGATTTTTTGTATGCTTAAACTTAAACAAAAAAATCAGGAGGGATTTATATATAACCCTCCTGAGAATTTGTAATACTTATTAAATATTGTACTTTGCTATTATTAATGACTGAACAAAGACCTTTTTAACAATTAAATTTTGATATAATATAATTGATAGACTTAGTTTACAGGCTCAAGATATTGAGAATAACAATATCCTTCTTCACCATCATTGTCACGTACAAGCCACCATTGATCGTTTGTCTTGTTAATCAGCGTAATAATATCTCCTTTTTCAGCTTTACCTACTATAGGCTGGTCTGTTCCGGGACCCTGACGTATGTTTAATCTGCTCTCCCTGGTAACTACTTTTACCTTATCTCCTGCACTTACTTTACTTTTCACATTAAGCACCACATCATTACTTTTAAAATGTGGATCCAGATTCTTATAAATCTCCCACATTTTGTCTTTAATGTCTGCTGTATCAACTTCACCCTCAATTCTTAAGACTTTACCAGTATCGTTTACCGATAATTTATTATTAATGGCAATGTCTACCAATTCTTTGTATTTTTCAGATAATGTCATAAGAATATTATTTTACGGTTGCATTATTTACTATTTGAACTGGATTTAAAGCATTTAATTTCTCCATTAATGTTTGGAGATCTCTTTCTCTGATTTCTCCATTAATAGTAATTACACCGTCTTGAACAGTGGCAGTTACTTTTGGATGGTCCTTCAGGGCATCGGCAAGACCTGCGTTAATTGCATTATCAAGTGCTGAGTAGTCAGGTGGTGGTGGAACCACTACAATTTCGTTGACTACTGATACAACATTTTCTACTCCAGCTACTGTACTTTCAGCGTAAGACTTAGTAGCTTCATCTTCTACTGTACCAGTTATAGTAGCTACTTTATTAAGAACAGTTACCATTACTCCTGATAAATCAGGATTTGCATTAAGTGCTGCTTGAGCTTCATTTTGGATGTCTGCATCACTTACATTTTTACATGATACTGCACCTAATCCAATAGTGAGTATCATAATCAAAATCGATAATGAACGTAATAATTTCATATTTTCCAGTTTTAAGTTAATCGTATCATTATAATTATTAATACGATACATATAAAACATATAAGCTTTTAAAAAAGTTTATAGAAACTATTAATAACTTTACGAATCAGAATATTTTGGTGTATTTGTGACAGTAAGGTGTACCCCCTTTGTTATCATAATATTCCTGGTGATAATTTTCTGCTGACCAAAAAGTAGAAGCAGGTTTAAGCATAGTAGCTACTATATATCCTTTGGAAGTAAGTAAATCAATATATCTTTCTGCTATTGCTTTTTCTGTAGCGTTTGAGTAAAATATACAGGATAGATATTGTGGTCCGATATCCGGACCTTGACCATTTGTTTGAGTGAAATCGTGTGTTTCGAAAAACAGTTTAACCATTTCCTCATAATTTGTAACCGAAGGGTCGTATACTACCTCTGTAGTTTCAAGATGACCTGTGTTTTTCTGACAAACTTGTTCATACGTAGGGTTATCTACATGGCCACCCATAAATCCTACAGTAGTTTCTTTAACTCCAGGTGCTCTCATGAAGAAATATTCAGTACCCCAAAAACAGCCGGAAGCAAAATATACAGCTCTATCATTCTCTTGCCCGTAAGGCACAAATTTCATTGAAATTGAATTAACGCAGTGTCGTGTTTGTTTGGGTGTAAAACCTTCACCTAAAAATACATGACCAAGATGAGCACCACAAGTATTGCATAGAATCTCCGTACGTCGGCCATCATCATCTCTTACTCTCTTTACAGCTCCCTCAATTTCGTCATCAAATGAAGGCCATCCGCAATGACCATCGAACTTATCTTCAGATCTGTAAAGTGGTGTATCGCAACGTTTGCAAATATAAGTTCCCTTTTCGTTATTATTAAGTAATTCTCCGGAAAACGGAACCTCTGTACCTTTATAAATAATAACTCTTTCTTCTTCTGGAGATAATTTGTTGAACTTCATAGTTATAGCATGATTTAATTGATTATTTTGCTTGTTTTGCTGGTTATCCTGTGCGCACATTATTAAAAAAAGTGCACCGAAAATAAGAAGTATGTAAATTTTTTTCATTGCCTTTATTTTTAATATTAGTGCTTATATATCCTGTTTTAGCCTTTTAAATATTTAATGAAAGAGTAAAATCTTCTATTGTTTAGATAATTCATGTTAGTGTCGTTGCAATAAGCTTCTCTTTCAAATCCAATATTTCTGTAAGCTTTGAATCTATTTTTGTATATAATTAATCTTAGAACCCATTCAAAAATGTACCATAAGTAAAACCCTACAATAAAAAGTTCCAGCATTTGTCGTGTATGAATAGATTCATGATTAATAGTATACTCATCTAATGGATTATGTTTCTTGCCAGCGAATACTACACCTAAAATATTAATTGCTCTGAATCCATTAAAAGGCAAAAAGTTGGAATATATAATTTTCATTAAGTCTTACTCTTTCAATTGCTTTCTTTAAAGTCAAAGGTAGAAACAATCTATAAATTTTGTAACTTTGCATACTTAAAAATAGATAAATCAAATTATAACCAATATGGATAATAAATTTTCCTCTGATCTTCCTTACAAGGTTGCAGATATAACACTGGCAGATTTTGGCCGCAAAGAAATTGAAATAGCTGAGCACGAAATGCCCGGTTTGATGGCTATACGTAATAAATATGCATTGGAGAAACCATTAAAAGGAGCCCGCATTATGGGTTCACTTCACATGACAATTCAGACTGCTGTACTAATTGAAACGTTAGTTGAACTGGGAGCTGACGTGCGCTGGGCAAGCTGTAATATATTTTCCACACAAGACCACGCAGCAGCAGCTATAGCTGCCTCAGGTGTTCCTGTTTTTGCCTGGAAAGGTGAAACCCTTGAAGAGTATTGGTGGTGTACTGAAATGGCATTAAGATTTCCTGATGGCAAGGGTCCAAATTTAATAGTTGACGATGGAGGTGATGCTTCGCTGTTAGTACACTTAGGATATCAGGCAGAAAATGATTCTTCGACTATTGATAGAAAAGGTAGTAATCGTGAAGAGCAGATTATACTTGACACTCTGAAGCGAATTTTAAATGAAGATAATAAACGTTGGCACCGTACTGTTGCAGAAATGAAAGGTATCTCTGAAGAAACTACAACAGGGGTACACAGGCTATACCAGATGATGGAAAAGGGAGAACTACTAGTTCCTGCGATCAACGTTAATGATTCTGTAACCAAATCGAAATTCGATAATCTTTATGGATGCCGAGAATCACTTGCTGATGGTATAAAAAGAGCCACAGACGTAATGATAGCCGGAAAAGTGGTGGTAGTCCTTGGTTATGGCGATGTAGGAAAAGGTTGTGCACACTCTATGCGATCATACGGAGCAAGAGTAATTGTAACAGAAATAGATCCGATTTGCGCCCTTCAGGCAGCAATGGAAGGGTTTGAGGTTACCACAATGGAAGAAGCCGTGAAAGAAGGTAATATTTATGTTACAACAACAGGGAATCGCGACGTGATCACAATTGAGCACATGCAGCAGATGAAAGATCAGGCTATAGTATGCAATATCGGACATTTTGATAACGAGATTCAGGTTGATGCTTTAGTTAATTTCCCGGGAATACAACATCTCAATATTAAACCACAAGTAGATAGATATACATTCCCAAAGGGTAATTCAATATTTCTACTTGCTGAAGGCAGATTAGTAAACCTTGGTTGTGCTACCGGTCATCCATCCTTTGTGATGAGTAACTCATTTTCTAATCAAACCCTTGCTCAGATAGATCTATGGCAGAAAGATTATGAAGTAGGAGTATACCGTCTTCCAAAGCATCTTGATGAAGAAGTGGCAAGATTGCATTTAAATCAAATAGGAGTGAAGCTGACCACACTTACTAAGAAGCAAGCAGATTATATTGGTGTTTCAGTTGATGGTCCATATAAACCGGAACATTACAGATATTGATAATGTTTGGATATATTGAATCGAAGCAAATAAAATATTATATTTCGACATTTGATATATTAATTTGTACAGATTGATAAAATGTTTCTAAATGTATCATGCTAATCCTTAGAGAAGTAATAGTTTCAAGTTAAAAAAGCTACAATTTATTCAACGTAAATGTTGCAAAATTAAAATAAAGCTTTTATCTTTGCACTCGCTTTTGAAAGAAAGCATTTAGGGAGATTCGCTAGCTCAGCAGGTAGAGCACATCCCTTTTAAGGATGGGGTCCTGGGTTCGAGCCCCAGGCGGATCACTTCCAAACACCGTAAAGTAGTTATAATATTTTACGGTGTTTTTTTGTGATATAATCTAATTGTTTATTTAGTAATAAATA
>DHCC01000023.1:0-16564 GCA_002398875.1 Bacteroidales bacterium UBA4912
GAACAGATACCCAACACCTGAACAATGACGGGGTTATTTTTACTTAACGGTCCTAATAGTACCGCTTTAGTTTTACTATTTAATGCCATATCTTAATTTCTATTCAGTTTCATCAAAAAATTCTCGTACATACCCACACTATTTAAAAGCATTTTGTCAACTCCCTGACTGGTTATAGTACCTCCCGAAATACCGTCAACATAATCACGGCGGGCGTCTGACTGACCTGGTTTCACTACCGCAACTGATACGAATTTACCTTCTTCAATAACCTCTTTCCCTTCAAATTGCATTCCGAAAGATCTCTGAGCAATCTCAGCTCCCAGTCCAGGTGTTTCACCAGCGTGACCAAAATCAGCTCCATAGATAGTGCTTCCATCATCCTCAATTGCCAAATATCCCCATATTGCTCCCCAAAGTCCGGAACCGCTCATTGGGAGAATGTATACTGTCTTTCCTTCTATTGAAACTTCATAAACCGGTAGTCCCTGAGCTGAAGGATCTCCTAGCTCTGTTGAAAAAGCAGGATCTTCAGGTGTATTGCCTTCTGAGCCTTCAACCTTGTCGCCATCTTCTGTAACCAGATAGGCATTTGTAACAAGCTCTGCATACCTCGCTTCAGCTTCATCTGTACCGGCTGTTACATTGAGTGAGCGTAAAATCTGTTGCATTTTATCAATATTCTCATTTGCAATCTGCTTATCAAGTAGGGACTGATGTGTAAATGAGAGTCCGAGTGCTACAATGACAACCATCACCGCAGCATATATTATTGTATATCCGTTACTTTCTCTATTCATAGCTATACTTTATTAGTTACTCGTTTCATTCTACGCTTAATGTTGGCATCAACCACGTAGAAGTCGATAAGTGGTGCGAATGCATTCATAAACAGGATTGCAAGCATCATACCTTCTGGATAACCAGGGTTGAATACTCTAATTGTAACTGCCATGAGGCCAATCAAAAAGCCATATATCCATTTACCTTTTTCAGTTCTCGCCGAAGTCACAGGGTCTGTTGCCATAAAAACTGCTCCAAACGCGAAACCTCCGAGTAATATATGATACAGTGGAGGCATTTCCATGACAGCATTCTTTGCGAAGATATTCACAACCAATACTGTAAAAATACCACCAAGGAATACTGATAGCATTGTTTTCCAGCTTCCAACACCTGTTGCAATAAGTATTATTGCACCAAGCAGAATTGCAAAGGTTGAAACCTCACCTATTGATCCAGGAATAAATCCGAAAAACATATCGCTTATAGAGAGAGGTTGGCCAGTTATGCCGGTAAATGTTACTTCACTAAAGCTTGTTGCTTCGGTAACCCCAATCTGTCCGAGCGGTGTGGCACCTGAATAACCATCAACTACCTGTCCTCCACCCATTCCAAAGGTGTCACGGGTGCGCACCCATACCTGGTCGCCCGACATTTTGGAAGGATATGAGAAAAACAGGAATGCACGGGCAATCAATGCCACATTAAATACATTGTAACCTGTACCTCCAAACACCTCTTTTGCAAATATTACTGAGAAGGCAGTTGCCACAGCAATCATCCAAAGTGGCGTATCTACTGGTAATATCATTGGTATCAAAATACCAGAAACCAGAAATCCTTCTGCCACCTCTTCTTTTTTGACCTGTGCAACAGCAAACTCAATACCCAATCCCACAACATACGAAACAATGATTTGGGGAAGGATGGCCAGTAAACCGTAAATAAATTTAGTGAATACACCTGCTTCCAGGCCTACTGCCATATAGTGTTGCAAACCTACATTATACATACCCATTAAAAGTGCGGGTAATAATGCAATTATCACGATAATCATTGTACGCTTAGAATCGCGTGCATCGTGAATATGTACTCCGGATTTCGATGTTGTGTTAGGCACAAACAAGAAGGTTTCAAATGCATCATAAGTTGACCATAGCCAATGAAGCTTACCACCTTCTTCGAAATTAGGTTTTATCTTATCAAGATACTTTTTTAACGCTTTCAAAGTTCTATCATTTATAAGTTATTATTTTTTACTCCATCTCGTTACGAAGCAGATCTAAACCTGTCCGAATGATGCGCTGAATTTCCAACTTGGATGTATCTACAAACTCACAAAGAGCAAAATCCTCTGGTGCAACCTCATAAATACCCAACTGTTCCATCTTATCAATGTTAAAAGCAATTGTTGCTTTTATCAGTTGTTCCGGGAAAATATCCATCGGGAATACTTTATCATATTCATTTGAAACGATAATTGCCCTTGGACCTCCCATCAAACGAGCGTCCAGTCTGAATTTTTTATTGTGCTTGGGGTATGTTGCTCCTGCACTGTATCTTTTTGGTGATAATGATGCCCAGCCAAATGCTTCATGTACATCATCACCTTCAGGAATCACCGTTACCTGTGAATCATAGGCTCGAAGTACTCCGTTTTCATCAATTTTACGACCGGTAAGCGGGTTACCACTGATATATCTTAATGAGATACCTTCTGTTACATTACCTTTGAAGATTGAGTTCAGCTCTGTACCAATAAGCATTTTGAAGAATCCTGTCTGCTTAACTTCTGATCCGCAGATTGCTACCGTGCGTGTCAGATCTACATGCCCGCTATTAAAAAATTTCCCTAAAAGCGCTACATCTATTGCGTTAAGCGTCCAAACAACTTCACCACGGTTAACGGGCTTGATATTGTTAATTTGTACTCCAACGTTTCCTGCAGGATGAGGACCACTAAACTCTGTAATTACTACATTTTTTGCTTCGCGAAGTGCTTTACTTTTTGTTATAGTGCTAATAGAAAGATACACTTTACCGCTTGTAAGCTTTGCCAATGCGTCGAGCCCGGTCTGAATGTCAGCCTCCTGCCCTTCAAGAATAAAATCATAAGAGGGTGCCAATGGAGCTGTATCAAAACCTGTAATGAAAATATCGCGTGGTTGTTTATCCGGTACTGCAACCACATCGTAAGGGCGTTGTTTGATCAGGAACCACATTCCTGCATCCAGAATGGATTTTTTAATCTCCTCGGGGGAGAGTGATGTAACCTTTTTTACTCCGAAATCTTCATACTCGATTTCACTGTCAGCTTTGATGACAATGTTCAGAATGCGTCTTTTCTCACCTCTCTCAACTTCCGTAACTACACCACTTACCGGTGAAGCAAACAGAATCTCGGGATGATCCTTGGCATAGAACAATGCATTTCCGGCTTTAACCCTGTCATCAACTTTGACGGCCAGCTTGGGAGTAATGCCATGAAAATCTTCAGGACAAATTCTCACAAATTCACTAGTCACACTACCTCTCAAAACTTCTTCTGAAGCTCCCTGCAACGGAATCTGCAAGCCTTTCTTAATATTAATCAGATTAGCCATATAGTTTATAATAAATTACCTTGCCAGTAAACTTTTTTTTGATCAATCAGCTATAAATCAAAAGGTTCTAATTAAGCTGTGTACATAAATTGGATTACCTTGCCTTTTGAATTTGCAAAGGTACATTTTTTCGGACTCAAAACAGATAATTTCTGAATAAATTAGTGAAATATTTCTGTATTTAATTATTTCCGAAAAAAACTTCTACTCAGTAACCCCTGCAATTTCCGGATCAATCATGATACGTCCGCAGTATTCACATACTATAACTTTTTTTCTCAGTTTGATATCCATCTGCTTCTGAGGCGGTATTTTGTTGAAGCAACCACCGCAAGCACCACGCTGAATGGGTACTACGCCCAAGCCATTACGTGCATTTTTGCGTATACGCTTAAAAGCAGTCAGAAGTCGCGGCTCTATAGTTGTCTCAGTTTTTTTAGCCTTCTCACGAATCTTCTCTTCTTTGGCTTTTGTCTCTGAAACAATGTCATCAAGCTCTTTTTTCTTATGATCAATATCGGCTGTTTTATCTTTCAGCTGTTCATTTGCATCATTTATTTGCTCTTTAATGGCAACTATGTCTTCTTCAAATTCCCGAATATGTTTCTCAGAAAGAGCAATCTCAAGTGTCTCGAATTCAATCTCTTTTGAGAGATGGTCATATTCCTTGCTGTTTCTGACATTATCTAGCTGTTTGTTATACTTCTCAATTTTTGTCTTGCTTGTCTCAATCTTACCTTTCTGTGCTTTGATATTTTCATCAAGCTGTTTCAGTTCAAGCTGAAAGTTGTTGATACGAGTACCCAGCCCGGCAATTTCATCGTCAAGGTCGGCAACCTCAAGCGGTAATTCTCCTCGTAATGTTTTAATACGATCTATTTCTGATAAATAGGACTGCAGCTTAAAAAGTGATTTCAGCTTATCTTCAACCGAAACTTCCTGCTCTGCTTTTGATTTTTTTGTAGCCATAGTGTGAATCTTTTATTGAAAGGTTTTCTTAATTAATATTCTATCTAACAAAAAATGCAGTAATTCTACGAGCCTTCTGAAGATCGTTATATTACCACATTTAACTATAACCGCGGGAACTAGTCAGACCGCCTTTTGTTACAGGTATTTCACGGGATTCGAATCGAATGCCGATTTATGTAACGCAAAGTTAGGAAATTTTCCTGAAATCACATCAAAAAAGATTTCTTTTGTGCATATTTCAGATTCGTAATGACCTACCACAGCAAGTAATATTCTATCTTCAACATCATAATAGTCGTTATATTTTGCTTCTCCCGTAATAAATGCATCTGCTCCATAAGAAATAGCATTTGGTATTAAAAATGCACCTGATCCTCCGCATATAGCTACATCCCTTATCTCCTTACCTTGAATTTTGGAGTGACGTATGGTGGGGAGATTGAAAATATCTTTTAACAAATATAGAAACTCCTGTTCAGGCATGGGCTCAGGGAGCACTCCTACTACACCACTACCATGGCGAGACCACTCATTTTC
The DNA here is from genome assembly GCA_002398875.1 of Bacteroidales bacterium UBA4912. Taxonomy (GTDB): domain Bacteria; phylum Bacteroidota; class Bacteroidia; order Bacteroidales; family Dysgonomonadaceae; genus Proteiniphilum. The sequence goes on from DHCC01000023.1 coordinate 4,896, forward strand.
AATTGGGTAAAGGTCATAAACGGGCTCTTCGTAGGGGTGTACGGCAAGTAGTGCACGAAGCACCTCCTCTCTCTTCATGATAGGCAAAACTGTTTCTATTCTGACTTCTGTTTCAATATGAATATCATCTATTTCTCCTATATAAGGGTTTGCTCCTTTACCTGCCCTGAAGGTCCCTTCGCCGGTAAGATTATAGCTGCAACTGTCGTAATTACCTATATGTCCAGCTCCTGCATTAAACAGGGCATTTCGTACACTGTCGGCATGCTGAAGTGGCACGGTGGTCACAAACTTAAGTAGCGAGTTTTCTTTTGGTTTAAGTATTTTCACATTCTCCAGCTCCAGCATCTCTGCAAGCTTGTAGTTTACACCTCCTTGTGCATTGTCCAGATTTGTATGCGCCGCATATATTACAACATCATTTTTTATTGCTTTCATAAGGCATCGCTCAACATAATTTTTTCCGGTGAGCGACTTAAAGGGCTTAAATGCCAGTGGATGATGTGAAATAATCAGATTACATCCCAGTGAAACAGCTTCATCAACCACATTCTCGGTTATGTCTATTGCCAAAAGTGCACCGGTAGCCTCTTTGTTTATATCCCCTACCTGTATTCCGCTGTTGTCATAATCTTCCTGAAGTGGCACGGGTGCTAACTGCTCTATCGACTGAATAATCTCTTTTATTCGCATAATTTTTATTGATTTAAGAATAGGACCTATACATATAGTAACACAAATATAACTGATTTTTTGTACTTTTGTTCCGATTAATATTAATATCCTACAGATTTATGAAGAGACTAATTTCAATTGTACTGGCTCTTGTTGTGCTCCTCCAGCTTTCAATGGCTCAGCGCACCAAGGATACAATTAATACAAATATTTTTACAAATACTCCAATACTTTTTAATCCAACTGATTATCCTAACGGTGTGGTAAACAGAGGTGATATAATTTATCTTGGCAACGGACGCATTGCTCTCAAGAAGATTGATATTCCAAGCTTCTCAAACTTTACCAAAGCAGAAATTAAGATTTCACTTGTTTCTAATGGCGATCCGTGGGATAAATCAGGGTCATGCTTCGTGATTCCTGCAGGTACGGGTATTAATATTATTGATATTGCAGCTGACAGGGCTGTTTATCCCCAGCAGGATACTGCTCGTTATGAGATGCTTAATGGTATCGTTAAGGGTGAAAATTACAATCCAACAGTCGAATTGATGCGCTTTATGACTCCTTTTGGTGTGGGGCATTTTAGTGATGATAATGATTCAACATCTGCTAAAAGGCGTCCTGTTTATGTAGACGGATGGGCTAAAGAGGTTGTATGGACTCAGGATATTACTGATCTGTTATCTCTCCTGGAAAATGGTGCTTACGTGGGTGTGTTTATTGACACATGGACTCCTGAGGGGTATGTTGTTGACGTGGAAATGAAATTTACAGAGAGTGCGCTGCCTTGCGATCCACAACCTGAAATACATGTGGAGTCGCTTATTAATACTAACTACTATATTGGTCAGAAACATCCTGATATTTTTTCGCGACGTGATGTAGTTATCCCTTTCAGTATTCCTGAAAACGCTAAGAATGTGAGACTTAAATATATCGCAACAGGCCACGGTGGCCATTCCGGTGGTGATGAGTTCAGACCGCAAAAGAATATCCTTTCTATTGATGGTGAAGAGATATTAAACTTCACGCCGTGGAGAACTGATTGTGCTTCTTTCCGCCGTTTCAACCCAACTTCGGGTGTTTGGCTCAGAACCAGACCTATGGCTTATATTGGTCGCGATGGTAAGCGTGAGGTGAAAGAGATTGAGGAACCACTTGCATCATCAGATCTGTCACGTAGCAACTGGTGCCCGGGAAGCGATGTAACACCAGAAGAGATCAATTTGCAGGGTATAAATCCGGGCAGTCACACGCTCACAATAAGTATTCCCGAGTCCACCGCCATTTCTGACAACAAACTTAACCACTGGCTCGTATCAGCTTATCTTGTCTGGGAAGAATAACTTTTAATCGCTGTCTTTCAGAATCAGTCTGAGGGAGTTATTTTTAGTAACGTAGTTCCAGGCCCAGTTGATAAAAACAACCAGCTTGTTTCTTACACTCAGGATAAGCATAAGGTGCAAAAACATCCATATAAGCCATGCAAAGTAACCTTTGAATTTAATGAATGGAAGATCAACTACGGCTTTATTCCTGCCGATTGTGGCCATGGTGCCTAAGTTGCGATATTCATACTGTTTAAGGGGTTTCTTGTTATCCTCCAGTCTTTTTAGATTTCGTGCCAGGTTTTTGCCCTGACCTATGGCAACATTTGCCAGTTGTGGGTGCCCCTTTGGATACTTATCGGTTTCCATATAAGCAATATCACCAATGGCATAAACATTGGAAAGATTTTCAACCTTATTGAATCTGTCAACTTTAATACGCCCATTACGGAGCAAGGAAGCTTCAGGTATACCGCCAATGGTATTTCCGGAGACACCGGCTGACCAGATTACGTTTTTAGTTGGAATTTGCTCTCCATTATTTAAGGTTACAACCTCTCCATTGTAATCTGTAACTATAGTTTCGGTTTTTACAATTACCCCCATTTTTTGAAGCTGATTTTGAGAGTACTTCTGAGCAAAAGGACTCATATTTGCCAGAGTGTTAGTTCCACCTTCGAGAAGGTAAACATTGACCTTATTTTTATCAATATTGGGATAATCTTTGGGAAGGATTTCTTTGGTCATCTCGGCAAAGGCACCGGCCAGTTCAACACCTGTAGCACCACCTCCAACGATCACAATATTGTAAAGTCCTTCTTTGTTTTCGGCATAGAGAAGCTCTTCAAAATTGTGTAATATCTCGTTGCGAACATTTATGGATTGATAGGTTGATTTAAGACCGAGTGCATTTTCCTCTACTTTATTGTTGCCATAAAAATTGGTACGCGTCCCGGTAGAAATAACCAAATAATCGTAGCTGAATTTGCCAATGGATGTATCTATATACTTTTCGGCATCATTAACTGAAACAACTGTTGCCAGTCTTATGCGTACATCGCTTCTTTTCTGAAATATTTTTCTTATGGGAAAGGATACTGTGGATGGTTCTATCTGTGAAGCTGCAACTTGATAAAACAATGGTGGGAACTGATGATGGTTTACTTTATCTATAATGATGATATCATACTTGTTCTTTTCCAAATGGTTTACAAACTGTAAACCCCCAAATCCGCAACCTGCAACAACAATCTTTTTTTTCATAACCTCTTATTGAATAAAGTTATTTTTAGAACGCTTGAAAGAGGATATTGTTTCGGTTTAAAATAAACAAAAAGCGCTACGATCACTCGCGGCGCTTTTCATAATGTTTAACATTTTAAAAATCACAGCTTCACTGCAAATACCATATCGACTGAGGTTTTAGATCTCCGTCTTACTGACATAGCACCCACAGTGTTTATCATAGATATCAAGCTTTTTCTTCAGAAGGAGTCTCAGTTTGGTTATCTTCGACTTTCTTGTCGTCCTTAACCTCATTTTTGTCTTCTTCTTTAGCTTTGCCTGATTCAGTTTCTGTTTTTTTGTTGTCTACTTTTTCTGTTGTGGCTACTTCTTCTGCATTCTCCACTTCAGCTTTTGTTTCGACTTCTTCCTTAGTTTCGGTTTCTTTCACCTTCTTAGGCTCTTTCTTTTCGACTTTAGATTCAGTTTCTTTAGTCTTAGCTTTTGCCTTCTTGGTTTCTTTAACCTCCTTGGATTCTTCTGATTTTACTGCATCTTCAGCCTTTGCTCCGGCAGCAACACCTGTTCCTTTACCTCTGCGAGAACGGCGTGTTTTAGCTTTCTTAGCTGTACCGTCACTTAGCATGTTTTCGTTAAAGTCTACCAGCTCTATAAAACACATTGATGCATTATCACCAAGACGATTTCCTGTCTTAATGATTCGGGTGTATCCGCCTGGTCTGTCTCCAACTTTCTGTGAAACAGTCTGGAACAATTCTGTTACAGCATACTTGTTTTGCAATTTGCTAAATACATTACGTCTTGAGGTAGTAGAGTCTTCTTTGCTCTGAGTGATTAAAGGTTCTACATACTTTCTTAACTCTTTAGCTTTTGGAACGGTAGTAAATATACGTTTATGCATTATAAGCGAAGTTGCCATATTAGACAACATAGCTGAACGGTGTGCAGTTTTACGCCCTAGATGATTATTTTTTTTTCTATGTCTCATTGTAGTAACTACTCTTTATCTAATTTGTATTTCGAGATATCCATACCAAATGTAAGATTCAGTCCGTCTAGCAGCTCTTCGAGCTCTGTGAGTGATTTCTTACCAAAGTTACGGAATTTAAGCAGATCGTTCTTGTTGTGCTGAACTAATTGCCCAAGATTTTCCACATCAGCAGCTTTTAAGCAGTTAAGAGCTCTGACTGAAAGATTAAGATCAGACAGTTTGCGTTTCAGCAGTTGACGCATATGAAGCACCTCTTCATCGAACTCTTCAATACCTTCAGCATCTGTAGTTTCCAGCATAATCTTATTATCGTCTGAAAACAACACTAAATGTTGAATGAGTATTAAAGCAGCTTCTTTCAATGCTTCTTTTGGTGCGATAGAACCATCTGTTACTATTTCAATTACCAGTTTCTCGTAGTCAGTCTTCTGTTCAATACGATAATCCTCAACTTCGAATCTTACGTTACGAATAGGTGTAAAGATTGAATCAACTGCGATTACTTGAACATCGTCTGTAGCAAGCATTTCGCGATTTTCGTCAGCTGAGACATACCCTCTGCCTTTATTAATTGTCAGTTCGAGGCGTATTTCGGCCTTTTTGTTCATACGACAAATTTCCAGCTCGGGGTTTAGAACTTCGAAACCGGTAAGTAATTTACCAATATCTCCGGCTTTAAACACTTCCGTTCCCGAAATAGCGATGCTCACTTTTTCTGTTTCGAACTCCTCCACTATCCTTTTAAATCTAACTTTCTTAAGATTCAAAATGATACCTGTTACATCTTCTATAACGCCGGGTATGGTAGCAAATTCATGCTCCACTCCGTCAAATTTTACCGAAGTAATCGCGAATCCTTCTAGTGAAGAAAGCAAAATACGGCGTAAGGCGTTGCCAATAGTGATGCCATATCCTGGTTCTAACGGACGGAATTCGAATTTACCGGAGAACGTATCCTCCTGTAACATGATTACTTTATCGGGTTTTTGGAATGCTAATATTGCCATGAAATTATTGTTTAGAATATAATTCTACGATGAGTTGTTCTTTAATACTTTCCGGGATATCGGCTCTTTCGGGTATATGCAACAGCTTACCGCTTAATGTGCTGTTGTCCCACTCGATCCAGGGGTATTTACTGTGATTGAATCCTGTTAGAGAATTCACAATCACCTCCATCGATTTTGATTTTTCTCTCACACCAACAATATCTCCAGCTTTTAATGTGTAAGAAGGTATGTTTACCACTTTTCCATTAACAACTATATGGCGGTGTGTTACAAGCTGGCGTGCTGCGGCTCTTGTAGGTGCAATTCCAAGACGGAATACCATATTATCTAAGCGCAGTTCGAGCAGTTGTAAAAGTACTTCACCGGTAATTCCCCGGCTGCGGGATGCTTTGTCAAACGTACGGCGAAACTGTTTCTCCAGTACACCGTAAGTATATTTTGCACGCTGTTTTTCACGCAATTGAATACCATATTCAGATGTTTTTCTTCTGCGTGAATTTCCATGCTGACCCGGAGGATAATTCTTTTTCGAAAGAACTTTGTCGGGACCGAAAATTGGTTCGCCAAATCTACGGGCGATTTTTGATTTTGGACCAGTATATCTTGCCATTTTTACAATTAAACTTTTTTTATGAAGCCTAAACTGTGCAGCCGCGATTACAGAGAAGTTGTAGTGTAATCATTTCACAGCTCAAGTTTCAAAATAGATGAAACTTAAATTATCTGTTGATTAAACTTTTCTGGCTTTTGGTGGACGACATCCGTTGTGAGGTAGCGGTGTCACGTCTACAATCTCAGTAACTTCGATGCCTGATCCATGAATTGTTCTTATTGCCGATTCACGTCCGTTTCCGGGACCCTTAACGTAAGCTTTCACTTTACGCAATCCTAAATCGTACGCTACTTTTGCACAGTCTCCTGCAACCATCTGAGCTGCATACGGAGTATTCTTCTTGGAACTTCTAAATCCCATCTTACCAGCTGATGACCAGCTGATTACTTCGCCGTTTTCGTTTGTCAGCGACACTATTATGTTGTTGAATGATGAAGAAATGTGTGCCTGTCCTACAGAACTCACTTTTACATTTCTTTTCTTTGCTGCAACTGTTCTCTTTGCCATGTTACCTATCTATTATTTAGTAGCTTTTTTCTTGTTAGCAACGGTTTTCTTTCTTCCTTTACGAGTACGCGCATTATTTTTTGTACTCTGACCTCTAACAGGTAATCCGATACGATGACGGATTCCTCTATAACAACCGATATCCATTAATCTCTTAATGTTCAATTGTACCTCAGAGCGCAGATCACCTTCAACCTTAAAATCAGTTGAAATAATCTCACGAATCCGGGCAGCTTGATCGTCAGTCCAGTCTTTTACTTTGATATCTCTATCAACTTCTGCTTTTGTTAAAATGGTGTTAGCTGCGCTTCTTCCGATACCATAAATATAGGTCAGGGCAACTTCACCCCTTTTGTTCTGCGGCAGATCGACACCAACAATTCTTATAGCCATATATATTCTTATTATTAGATTACAATGATATACTTTTTATCCCTGACGTTGTTTAAACTTGGGATTTTTTTTATTTATAATATACAAACGACCTTTTCTTCTTACTATTTTGCAATCGGTCGAACGTTTCTTTAAAGATGCTCTTACTTTCATATTTTTAGTTTTTATTTGCTCGTTTCTTGTTATTCTCCTGATTGCTCAGGTACTCTTTTATATTCTGTTTCTCCTGATTTATGACTTATAATCTCTGAAAGGTGATTTTATTATACAATCAATGTTTCAATAAATTATCAAATCAACAAATCATTTATTTATATCTGAACGAGATCCTTCCTTTAGAAAGATCGTAGGGCGACATTTCAACTCTTACTCTGTCTCCTGGTAATATGCGAATATAGTGCATTCTCATCTTTCCGGATATATGAGCGGTGATCTCATGTCCATTTTCAAGTTCAACACGAAACATAGCATTTGACAATGCTTCAATTATTGTTCCATCCTGTTCTATTGCTGCCTGTTTAGCCATTATTTAATGTTTAAGTTTTTAGTTAGTTTCCTTTATAAATTCAAATGTTGAGAGGATATCAGCCTTCCCGTTTCGAATGGCAATAGTATGTTCGAAATGAGCTGATGGTTGCCTGTCTTTAGTTCGCACTGTCCATCCATCACTTTCAAAAACTACTTTTTTACCACCCATATTAATCATTGGTTCAATTGCTATACACATTCCGTTACTGATTTTAGGACCAGTACCCCGTCTGCCGTAATTTGGCACTTCAGGAGGCTCGTGCATTTGCCTGCCAATTCCATGACCAACCAGTTCACGAACTACTGAATATCCTCTTTTCTCACAATACTCCTGTATTGTTGAACCAATATCACCGATCCTACCGTCCTCTTTTGCCATTTCGATTCCTTTGTAAAGCGATTCTTTAGTCACGCGAAGAAGATCTTTTATTTTCTCGTTAACCTCGCCTACACAAAATGTGTATGCCGAATCTCCACAAAAACCGTGCAATTGAGTGCCACAATCTACCGATATAATATCACCCTCCTTTAGAGGAGTATTATTTGGAATACCGTGCACTACATGCTCGTTAACCGAAGTGCAGATTGAATTAGGAAAACCACCATACCCTAAAAAGGTAGGAATTGCACCATGATCTCTGATATACTCTTCTGCGATTCTGTCAAGTTCAAGCGTAGTTATTCCAGGTTTGATATGATTTGACAACTCACCGAGTGTCATTCCAACCAACCGATTAGCTTTACGCATAAATTCGATTTCTTCGTCAGTTTTAAGTATGATCATCTTGCTATCCATATCACTAAAACACTAATAAACAGCAGCTGAGCCTGTTCTACCCTTAATTTTTGCCCCCGATTTTAGGAAACCGTCGTAATGACGCATCAATAAATGACTTTCGATCTGTTGCAATGTATCAAGCACAACACCAACTAAAATCAAAAGAGATGTACCTCCGAAAAATTGAGCAAACATAGAATTAATACCCATTAATCCTGCAAAAGCAGGTAGTATAGCAACTATTGCAAGGAAAAAAGAGCCGGGCAGTGTAATTCTCGACATAATAGTGTCGATGTATTCTGCGGTTTTCTTTCCAGGCTTTACTCCCGGAATAAATCCGTTATTACGTTTCAAATCTTCAGCCATTTGCACCGGATTTACAGTAATAGCAGTGTAGAAATAGGTAAAAGCAATTATAAGCGATGCAAATAATAGATTATACCAGAAACTGCCGGGATTCATTAATGATGCCCAGAAGCCGCCTCCTTCACTTACTGAAAACTGTGCAATAGTGATTGGTATAAACATAAGCGCCTGTGCAAAAATGATAGGCATAACATTAGCTGCATTTACCTTCAACGGAATATATTGCCTTACACCTCCATACTGTTTATTACCTACTATACGTTTAGCATACTGTACAGGAACTTTTCTTACACCCTGAACCAGCATAATTGCGGCTGCTGTAACAGCAACAAGGAATAAAAGCTCCAGCAACAGAAGAACAAGTCCTCCCGGTGCATTTAACAGTCTGTCAAATTCGGCAACAAGTGCCTGTGGTAGTCTAGCGATAATACCTATAAGAATGATAAACGAAATACCGTTACCAATACCTTTGTCGGTTATGCGCTCTCCTAACCAAAGTACAAACATACTTCCACCTGCAAGAATTATAGTAGATGGCAATACCCAATCCCAGAATCCACCGGGAATAGCTGCACCAACTGCGCCATAAAGATAAGCAGGTCCCTGAATAAGTAGTATCGCAACTGTAAGATAACGGGTATACTGATTAATTTTAGTACGACCACTTTCTCCTTCACGTTGCATCTTCTGAAATGCAGGGACAGCAATGCCTAATAACTGCATCACAATGGATGCAGAAATATAGGGCATGATTCCTAATGCAAAAATTGAAGCATTAGCAAAAGCACCACCGGAAAACATATCCAACAAGCTAAGCAAACCTGTGCTTGCGTTCTGCTGTAAAGCAACCAGTGCCTCAGGATTAATACCCGGCAAAACAACGAAGGAACCAAACCTGTATATGGCAATAAATCCAAGGGTTATTAGAAGTCTCTGTCTAAGATCTTCTATTTTCCAAATATTTTTTACTGTTTGTACAAATCCCATTTTACTAGAGTTTTACAGCGGTTCCGCCTGCATTTACAATTGCCTGTTCAGCTGATTTTGAAAAAGCATGAGCTTCTACTTCCAGTTTGGCAGTCAAAGAGCCTTTGCCTAAAATCTTTACTAAATGTTTAGGAGTTATAAGTCCGGCATTTTTCAACACTTCAGTATCAATTTTTGTTAGCTTCTGTGAATCAGCCAACTCCTGAAGGGTCTCTAAATTTACAGCTTTATATTCAACTCTTTTTAAAGGTTTAAATCCGAATTTAGGAACTCGACGCTGTAATGGCATCTGTCCACCTTCGAAACCGACTTTCTTTGAATAGCCTGATCTTGATTTTTGTCCTTTATGTCCTTTAGTTGAGGTACCACCTTTGCCTGAGCCTTCACCACGTCCTAACCTTTTGTTGGTATTAGTAGCACCTGCAGCCGGTTTTAAATTCGATAAATTCATTTTATATATCTTTTTAACCGTTTATACTTCTATTATTCTATTACAGTTACCAGATGTTGTACTTTGCTGATAAGACCTCTGATAGAGCTATTATCCTCATGTTCTACAACACGGTTCATCTTGGTAAGTCCTAAACTATCCAATGTTCTTTTTTGATCTTTAGGAGCACCGATTCTGCTTTTAGTCTGTTTAATTTTTATTGTAGCCATTTCAGATTTAATTTTATCCTTTAAATACTTTTTCCATACTTACACCTCTGTTTTGAGCTACTGTAAACGGATCTCTCAATTCAGTAAGTGCAAGAATAGTGGCTTTTACAAGGTTGTGTGGATTAGATGATCCTTTAGACTTTGCAAGCACGTCTGTAATTCCAACACTCTCAAGCACAGCGCGCATAGCACCACCTGCTTTTACTCCTGTTCCTGTAACAGCCGGTTTTAGAAAAACTTCAGCACCTCCAAAACGTGCAGTTTGCTGATGAGGAATAGTTCCTTTGTACACAGGTACTTTTATAAGGTTCTTCTTTGCAGCTTCTACTCCTTTAGCAATAGCTGTTGCAACCTCACCTGCTTTTCCTAATCCCCAGCCTACGATGCCGTCTTCATCACCAACAACTACCATAGCAGCAAATGTGAACGTACGTCCTCCCTTAGTTACCTTGGTAGTACGATTAATAGCCACTAAACGGTCCTTTAGTTCAATATCGTTTGTAGTTTTTACTTTATTACTTTCTCTAGCCATAATCGTTAAAATTTAAGTCCTCCTTTACGAGCGGCATCAGCCAGTTCTTTAATTCTTCCATGATACAGGTAACCGTTTCTGTCAAAAGCAACAGTCTCGATTCCGGCTTCCTTAGCATTCTGAGCGATCATCTCTCCAACTTTGGCTGCAATCTCTTTTTTAGGAAGTTTATCTTCAATTTTAAGAGAAGAAGCCGATGCAAGTGTAGTTCCGGAAATATCATCAATCACCTGTGCATATATCTGCTTGTTACTCCTGTAAACAGAAAGGCGTGGTCTCTCTGGAGAACCGTGTACTTTTCCGCGAACACGAGTTTTTATTTTAATTCTTCTTTCGTTTTTTGTTATCATTGCTTTTCAGTGTTTACGTAAAATTATTTAGCTGCCGTTTTACCAGACTTGCGGCGAACCTGCTCTCCAACAAAACGCACACCTTTTCCTTTATAAGGTTCAGGTTTACGGAATGAACGGATTTTAGCACATACCTGTCCAAGTAATTGTTTATCACAAGACTCCAGCATTATAAGCGGATTCTTGTTTCTTTCCATCTTAGTTTCAACCTTAATTTCTTTAGGTAATTCCAAAAGAATGCTATGAGTGAAACCAAGTGATAGCTCCAGAATCTGACCGTTGTTGGATACACGATAACCAACACCAACTAATTCCAGTTCTTTACGGAAACCTTCCGAAACACCTATAACCATATTGTTCAACAAAGAACGATACAGACCATGCATTGAGCGGCTTTCCTTTGATTCGTTCGGTCTTTCGATTGTAAGCTCACCATCATTGATTTCGATTTTCATATCGCCTTCAATAATCTGCTTCATCTCTCCTTTTGGACCTTTAATTGTAACCGCATTATCTTTCCCCACAGTAACAGTTACGCCCGCAGGCAAATTAATGGGTAATTTTCCTATTCTAGACATACTTTTCTCTCCTTCAAATTAATAAACGTAACATAAAACTTCACCACCCACTTTTTGTTCGCGGGCTTCCTTATCTGTCATTACTCCATTTGAAGTAGATAAAATAGCAATACCCAAGCCATTGA
>DHCC01000023.1:16823-24094 GCA_002398875.1 Bacteroidales bacterium UBA4912
CTTACCGGATCGTATTTTAAGGCAACCATTATAGTTCCCTGTGGTCCGTCATCTACAAACTTATAATTAAGAATGTAGCCCTTTTCAAAAAGAATCTTAGTGATATCTTTCTTTAAATTCGAAGCGGGAATCTCAACCACACGATGTTTCGCCTGGATTGCGTTTCTAAGCCGCGTCAAATAATCTGCTATAGGATCTGTCATATTCTAATAATTTAAATTGATCCCGACTATCGGGACAATATTTATAATTTGTTGATTTTCTGATTTGTGATTTCTCACAATATCAGTTTTACCAACTTGCTTTTTTAACTCCCGGAATCTGTCCCTTTGATGCCATTTCCCTAAACTGGATACGTGAGAGGCCAAATTGACGCATATATCCTTTTGGGCGACCGGTTATTTTGCAACGATTGTGCAAACGTACGGGAGAAGCATTTTTCGGTATGGATTGAAGTGCTTCATAATCACCCTCTGCCAAATATTTTGCTCTTTTCTCGGCATAACGGGCAACCATTTTAGCTCTTTTCACCTCGCGGGCTTTCATTGATTCTTTTGCCATTATTTATTGATTTTGTTTTGTTCTGAACGGTAATCCAAACTCTCTTAAAAGGGCGTATCCTTCTTCATCTGTCTGAGCATTTGTAACAAATGTAATGTTCATTCCCAGAATTCGGGGAACATTATCAATGTTAATTTCAGGAAAGATGATCTGCTCTTCAATACCTAATGTATAGTTTCCCCTACCGTCAAGTTTACTTCCAATTCCCTTGAAGTCACGTATACGCGGTAATGACACACGTACAAGTCTTTCCAGGAATTCATACATTTTATCGTTACGTAAAGTAACACGTACGCCAATTGGCATCTTCTTACGCAGTTTGAAGTTAGAAATATCCTTTTTGGATACTGTTGCAACTGCTTTCTGACCAGTAATGGCTGTAAGTTCATTAATAGCTGTTTCGATAATTTTCTTATCTGCAACTGCAATACCAAGTCCTTGATTAATAACTATTTTCTCAAGTTTTGGGACCTGCATTACTGACTTATAGCTGAATTCTTTTACCAAAGAGGGAACTATACGCTCTTTATAATCTTTTTTCAGACTTACCTCGTATGTTGTTGTAGTTTCACTCATTTCATTTCCTCCCCGGATCTTTTAGCGTAACGAACATTTTTGCCTTTACTATCTGCTTTCCTCCCAACACGTGTTGGTTTTCCAGTTTTAGGATCCAACGGATTAAGGTTTGAAAGATGCACAGACGCTTCTTTCTTTTCAATTCCGCCATTTGGATTCTGAGCACTGGGCTTAGCATGTTTAGATACAACATTTACGCCTTCTACTATCGCGCGATTCTTATTGACAAGAACCTCTAGAACGCGGCCGGTCTTTCCTTTGTCTTCCCCGGAATTTACGTAAACCGTATCACCTTTCTTTATATGTAATTTTGTCATTGCCTGTGATTGCTTAATAGATTATAAAACTTCAGGAGCTAATGAAACAATCTTCATATTCGTATTACGAAGTTCACGTGCAACAGGTCCGAAAATACGGCTTCCTCTCAATTCTCCGGCATTGTTCAAGAGAACACATGCGTTATCGTCGAAGCGTATATATGAACCGTCGGCTCTGCGAATCTCTTTTTTCGTGCGCACGATGATTGCTTTTGATACAGCACCTTTCTTAATATCACTCGAAGGGATTGTGCTTTTTATTGAAACAACAATGATATCCCCTACAGACGCGTAGCGTCTTCCTGTACCTCCCAGCACGTTAATGCAGAGAACTTCTCTTGCACCGCTGTTATCGGTAACTGTTAATCTGGATTCTTTCTGTATCATCTTACTTAGCCCTTTCCATTATTTCAACCACTCTCCATCTCTTTGTTTTGCTCAAAGGACGTGTTTCCATTATACGCACTGTATCACCGATGTTACAGTCGTTTTTCTCATCATGGGCGTGAAATTTCCTCGTTTTATTAACGAATTTCCCATATATAGGGTGTTTCTCTTTCCATTTTACAGCAACGGTGACCGACTTATCCATCTTATTGCTGAAAACGACCCCGATTCTTTCTTTCCTTAAATTTCTCGTTTCCATTATCTGTATTATTGATCTTTTTTCAATTCTCTGGCACGCAGTTCTGTTTTGATACGGGCAATATTTCTGCGTTTTTCCCTTAGCAAGCCTGAATTATCCAATGGAGTAATAGTATGACTGATTTGCAACTTATTTAACTCAATAATTTCTGCATCCAATCGGTCTCTCAGATCTTTTTCGGGTAATTCTCTTATTTCTTCTTGATATTTCATCTTTATTTATGATTTTTGCTCATAATCAAAATCTCTTCTCACTACGAATTTGGTAGTAACAGGCAATTTCTGAGCAGCTAAGCGCAATGCCTCTTTTGCTACCTCGAAGGATACTCCTTCAATCTCGAAAAGAATTCTTCCCGGAGTTACTGGTGCAACAAACCCTTCAGGGTTACCTTTTCCTTTACCCATACGCACTTCGGCAGGTTTCTTTGTAATAGGCTTATCCGGAAAAATACGTACCCAAACCTGACCCTGACGTTGCATATAACGTGTCACAGCAATACGGGCAGCTTCAATCTGACTTCCGGTAATCCATTTAGATTGCAGAGATTTTATCCCAAAAGAACCGAATGCAAGCTCATTACCGCGACCGGCATTGCCTTTCATTCTTCCTTTCTGCTGTCTTCTGAATTTAGTTTTCTTTGGTTGTAACATATCTTATCCTGTTAAGCTTTATTTTTATTCCTTCTGCCTCCGCGTCTGCCACCTCTTCCGCTGTCTTGGCGGCCACCACCGCGACCTCCCTGTGAACGGTTGTCCTTTGCAGTTGCAAACGAAGGAGCCAAATCCTTCTTTCCATAGATTTCACCGCGGCAAATCCAAACCTTTACGCCAATCAAGCCCACTTTAGTCAAAGCTTCGGCAAGTGCATAATCAATGTCGGCACGGAATGTGTGTAAAGGTGTTCTACCTTCTTTATACATTTCCGAACGCGCCATTTCAGCACCATTCAAACGACCAGAGACCTGAATCTTGATACCTTCTGCACCCATCCTCATAGTAGAAGCAATAGCCATTTTCACAGCTCTGCGGTAAGCAATCTTACCCTCTATCTGACGAGCAACGTTGTTGGCAACAATTACAGCATCCAGTTCCGGTTTCTTGATTTCATAAATATTTATCTGAATATCCTTATCAGTGATCTTCATCAATTCCTCTTTCAACTTGTCTACTTCCTGTCCGCCTTTACCGATGATAATACCCGGACGTGCAGTACAGATTGTGATCGTTACAAGTTTTAATGTCCTCTCGATGACAATGCGCGATACACTTGCTTTAGCAAGACGGGCATTCAGATAGGTTCTGATCTTGTTATCTTCCAACAAGATATCACCGTAATCATTTCCGCCATACCAGTTAGAGTCCCATCCTTTGACGATACCCAAACGATTTGCTATCGGATTTACTTTTTGTCCCATCTTACTTAATTTTGTTCTTGTTCTTCTTTATTAATTGTGTCAACCACTATTGTTACGTGATTCGAACGTTTGCGAATTCTATGACCGCGTCCTTGTGGTGCCGGACGTAGTCTTTTTAGTGTCGCACCTTCGTCCACCGAGATTGTTTTTATAAATAGCTCGCCGGTCTCTGCCTTGCGATCGTTCTTCTGTTCCCAGTTAGAAATTGCAGACAATAACAACTTCTCCACTTTAGCTGAAGCTTCTTTGTTGGAAAACTTTAAAACACCCAAAGCCTTAAATACTTCCATTCCGCGTACCATATCTGCTACGTAGCGCATTTTACGCGGTGAGGAAGGAACATTTCTCAACACGGCAAAAGAGACCTCTTTGCGGGCTTCTTTTCTCTGTTCGGCTGATATTCTTTTTCTAGCACTCATCTCTTTTTCTGTTTATCTTTATTTCTTTCTGTTGCCTGCGTGTCCGCGGAACGTACGTGTAACAGCGAATTCGCCTAATTTATGACCTACCATATTTTCTGTAATGTAAACCGGAATAAACTTGTTTCCATTATGTACAGCAATAGTATGCCCTACAAAATCAGGTGATATCATAGAAGCACGCGCCCATGTCTTAACAACGGTTTTTTTACCGCTCTCATTCATGTCGTTAACCTTCTTTTCCAGTTTCAGGTTGATATATGGACCTTTTTTTAATGATCTGCTCATAGTTTTAATTAATTAATCAGATTACTTCTTCTTCCTTTTTTCTACAATATACTTAGAAGAATGCTTTTTAGGAGCTCTTGTTTTCAAGCCCTTTGAATATAAGCCTGTGGCTGATCTTGGATGGCCTCCCGACGCTTTTCCTTCACCACCACCCATCGGGTGATCTACAGGGTTCTTAACAACCCCACGTGTGCGTGGACGACGACCGAGCCAACGAGAACGACCGGCTTTACCTGATTGTTCCAGAGCATGATCCGAATTACCAACACTACCAATGGTAGCTTTACATGCAGACAGAATCTTACGAACTTCTCCCGAAGGCATTTTTATGATCGCATACTTCTCTTCACGAGAAACAAGCTGAGCAAATGTTCCGGCAGAGCGTGCCATTTTAGCTCCTTGTCCGGGACGAAGTTCAATATTATGAACTACTGTTCCTATTGGAATCTGAGACAATGGAAGCGAATTTCCAACTTCAGGGGCAGCGCTTTCCCCCGACATCACTGAGGTTCCTACTTTAAGACCGTTTGGTGCAAGTATATATGATTTTGCTCCATCGGCATAATACAGCAAAGCAATTCTTGCTGAGCGGTTTGGATCATATTCTATACTTTTCACAACGGCCGGGATACCATCTTTTGTTCTCTTGAAGTCGATAAATCTGAAACGTCTTTTGTGACCGCCTCCAACATTTTTCGTAGTCATTTTACCACGACTGTTGCGACCACCTGTAGCTGATTTCCCAACAACAAGAGATTTCTCCGGTACACTTGCAGTGATATTTTCAAATGAACCGATAATCTTGTGTCTTTGCCCCGGTGTAGTGGGCTTTAGTTTACGTATTGCCATTTCTTTTTAAATATTGCTGAATAAATCGATTGTTTCACCTTTCTTCAAGGTTACGATTGCTTTCTTATATGATGGCGTGCGTCCTGTTACGACACCCGATTTTGTATATCGGCTTCTCTCTTTACCATCATAACGCATTGTATTCACGCTTTCAACATGTACGTTATAAAGCGCTTCAACTGCTTTCTTGATCTCCACCTTATTAGCAGAAGGAACCACAATAAAACCATACCGGTTTTCATACTTATCAGTAATTGCGGTTTGCTTTTCAGTGAATATGGGTTTTACTATTACACTCATTTTTTTTCTCCTTATGCTTTAAATAAGTTGTCAATCGCAGCCACAGTAGACTCAGTAATCACCAGATTCGTTGAATCCATGATTGCGTATGTATTTATATCTGAGGCTGTTATAATATTAACTTTCCCTAAATTTCGAGCCGACAAATATACATTTTTATTTTGACTTGGCAAAACGAAAAGTAGCTTTTTATCAGACAGTTGCAGATTCTTTGTAAGCTCTACCAAACTCTTGGTTCTAGGTGTGTCAAATTCAAAATCTTCCACAACTACTATTGAGCTGTTCTTTGCTTTTAGTGAAAGAGCAGACTTACGTGCCAATGCTTTGGTTTTCTTATTTAATTTGAAACTGTAATCTCTTGGTTTAGGTCCGAATGCTCGTCCACCACCAACAAGTAACGGAGATTTTATATCACCACGACGTGCACCGCCGCCGCCTTTCTGACGGATCAGTTTACGTGTACTGCCTGTAATCTCGTTTCTTTCTTTTGATTTGTGCGTTCCCTGACGCTGGTTTGCCAGATATTGTTTTACATCCAGCCAGATAACATGCTCATTAGGTTCTATCCCGAAAATGGAATCATCGAGTGTCACCTTTTTGTCTGTCACCTCTCCTTTGATATTATATACTGCTAATTCCATTTTATTTTTCGATTATAACGATTGAACCTTTTGCTCCGGGTACAGATCCTTTAATTAAAAGAAGATTGTGTTCCGGAATCACTTTAATTATCTGAAGGTTCTGAACAGTTACACGCTCATTACCCATTTGACCACCCATACGGGTTCCCTTAAACACCTTTGCAGGATATGATGCAGCACCAATTGAACCCGGTGAGCGCAACCTGTTGTGCTGTCCGTGTGTTGATTCACCAACTCCCGAAAATCCGTGACGTTTCACAACACCCTGGAATCCCTTACCTTTTGATGTTCCAACAACGTCAACATAAACGGTGTCTTTAAAAATTTCTACATTTATTTCGGAACCCGCTTTATATTCGTTTCCAAAACCTTTGAACTCGGCCAAGTGTCTCCTGGGGCTTACTCCGGCTTTCTTAAAGTGACCCTTTTCAGCATTCACGGTGTGTTTGTCTTTCTTTTCAACAAACCCCAGCTGAATAGCGTCGTAACCGTCATTATCAACGGTCTTTACCTGAGTAACCACACAAGGACCAGCTTCGATTACAGTGCATGGAATATTTTTTCCCTCGGCACTGAAAACGGATGTCATTCCGATTTTCTTTCCTAATAATCCTGGCATTTCTCTAGTTGTTAATTAATTAATATTATCTCCTACTTACACTTTTATTTCAACCTCAACCCCACTCGGCAACTCAAGCTTCATAAGTGCATCAACAGTCTTAGCTGTAGAGCTGTATATGTCGATGAGTCGTTTGAAAGAGGCTAGTTCGAACTGTTCGCGTGATTTTTTGTTCACGAAAGTCGAACGGTTTACAGTAAATATGCGCTTATGAGTGGGTAATGGAATTGGTCCGCTTACCACTGCACCCGTAGCTTTTACGGTTTTTACGATTTTCTCTGCTGATTTATCAACAAGGCTATAATCGTAAGATTTCAGTTTGATTCTGATTTTTTGGCTCATATATATTTATATTATTTGATCAAATCTACGCGACCACCCACTTCAGTCAATACTTCTTTTGCAATTGATGCCGAAACCGGCTCAAAATGAGAAAACGACATTGTTGAAGTTGCACGTCCAGAAGTAATTGTACGCAATGCAGTAACATAACCAAACATTTCTGCAAGTGGAGTTTTTGCTTTTACAACACGGGCTCCTGAACGGTTAGATTCCATTCCCTCTACCTGTCCGCGTCTCTTGTTAAGGTCAGAAATAACATCACCCATACTCTCTTCCGGTGTAACCACCTCAACCTTCAT
>DHCC01000023.1:24339-25292 GCA_002398875.1 Bacteroidales bacterium UBA4912
GAGTCCACAGCGTGGTACGAACCATCTATTACTGTCACTTTCAGTTTATCCATTGAATATCCTGCGAGCACACCATTTTTCATTGCACGCTCAAAACCTTTCTGAATAGAAGGAATATATTCTTTAGGAATATTACCGCCTTTCACCTGATCCACAAACTGCAAGGTGCCTTCAAAATCAACATCAGCAGGTTCAACACGAACAATCATATCGGCAAACTTACCACGTCCACCGGATTGCTTTTTATATGTTTCACGCAATTCAACCGGTTTGGTGATAGCTTCTTTATAAGTAACCTGAGGGCGACCTTGGTTAGCTTCAACTTTGAACTCACGTTTCAGACGATCAATAATGATCTCAAGGTGAAGTTCACCCATTCCTGAAATTACAGTCTGACCTGTATCCTCATCTGTTTTAACAGTAAATGTAGGATCCTCTTCCGATAACTTGGCAAGACCATTTGACAGCTTGTCAAGGTCTTTCTGAGTCTTCGGCTCTACTGCAATTCCGATTACAGGATCCGGGAAGTCAATAGCTTCTAGGATAATAGGATTCTTCTCATCACAGAGAGTATCGCCTGTACGAATATCTTTAAAACCTACACCTGCACCAATATCTCCGGTACCGATAAATTCTCTTGGGTTCTGCTTGCTTGAGTGCATCTGGAAAAGACGTGAAATACGTTCTTTCTTGCCAGAGCGTGGGTTATATACATAAGACCCTGCTTCAAGTTCTCCTGAATAAACACGGAAGAAACAAAGACGTCCTACATAAGGGTCAGTTGCAATCTTGAACGCAAGTGCACTAAGAGGTTCATTCGGGTCTGCATGACGTACCAGCTCAACTGAAGAATCACTAGGATCTGTACCTGTAATTGATTCAGTGTCAAGCGGACTTGGAAGATAAGCACAAACAGCATCAAGAAGTGTCTGAACACCCTTGTTTTTGAATGA
>DHCC01000023.1:25578-42231 GCA_002398875.1 Bacteroidales bacterium UBA4912
GTCATCAAATTCAGCTATTGTTTCAAGCATATTTTCGCGCCACTCTTCTGCTTCATCCTGAAGATCAGCCGGAATGTCCATTACATCATATTCGGCACCCATTGTCTCGTCATGCCATAAATATGCTTTCATAGTAACTAAATCAACAACACCCTTAAAGTTTTCTTCAGATCCGATAGGAATCTGAATAGGCATTGCTTTAGCACCAAGCATCTCCCTGATCTGACGAACTACATCAAAGAAATTAGCACCTGAGCGGTCCATCTTATTGACATAACCTACTCTTGGCACTTTATACTTATCTGCCTGACGCCATACGGTTTCAGACTGTGGCTCAACACCGCCTACAGCACAAAACGCCGCAACTGCACCATCAAGTACACGAAGTGAACGTTCTACCTCAACCGTAAAATCCACGTGTCCCGGGGTGTCAATTAAGTTTATCTTAAATGTATTGTCTTTATATTTCCAGTTAGCTGTAGTAGCAGCTGAAGTAATCGTGATACCACGTTCCTGCTCCTGCTCCATCCAGTCCATTGTGGCAGCACCTTCGTGTACTTCTCCAATCTTGTGCGTCAGTCCTGTATAAAACAGAATGCGTTCAGATGTAGTAGTCTTACCGGCGTCAATGTGCGCCATTATACCTATGTTGCGTGTGAATTTTAAAGTCTCTTTTGAACCCTTAGCCATCTTTTTTACCTTCTTGCAATGTTAAAATCTAAAATGAGCAAAAGCACGGTTAGCCTCTGCCATTCTGTGAATATCTTCTTTACGTTTATATGCACCACCCTGATTGTTGTAAGCATCCATTATCTCAGCAGCCAACTTATCAGCCATGGTCTTTCCACCTCTTTTGCGTGCATACAAAATAAGGTTTTTCATTGAAACGGATTCTTTTCTATCTGGTCTGATTTCTGTGGGAACCTGAAATGTAGCACCGCCAACACGACGTGATTTCACTTCCACCTGTGGTGTAATATTATCGAGTGCAGCTTTCCAAATCTCGAGAGCTGACTTCTCTTCGTTAGCCAATTTTGCCTTAACTGTGTCCAATGCAGAATAAAAAATATCATACGAAAGACTTTTCTTTCCGTCATACATAAGGTGGTTAACAAACTTTGTTACCCTTACGTCACCATAAACAGGATCCGGGAGGATCTGTCTTTTTTTAGGTTTAGTTTTTCTCATTGTTGTTATAAAATTTTTGTTGTTTGGTTGCCTTTTATTAGTCTTCAACAAATTCCTCCGAATTTATTTACTCAACCCCCATAAAGTAGCTTAATCCAAAAATATCAACAGTAATTATTTTTTATTATTATTATTTCTTCTTAGATGGAGTTTTAGCACCCGGTTTAGGACGCTTAGTTCCATATTTTGATCTTCTTTGAGTACGACCGGCCACACCGGCTGTATCCAAAGCACCTCGTACAATGTGATAACGTACACCCGGAAGATCTTTAACACGACCGCCTCGCACCAATACTATTGAGTGTTCCTGCAGATTATGTCCTTCACCGGGAATGTAAGCATTCACCTCCTTGGAGTTTGTCAAACGAACACGTGCAACCTTTCTCATTGCAGAGTTAGGCTTCTTAGGAGTGGTCGTATATACTCTCACGCAAACACCACGTCTTTGCGGACAGGAGTCCAGCGCACGGGATTTGCTTTTCTCTGTCAGGGTTGTTCGCCCTGTTCTAACTAATTGTTGTATTGTTGGCATTTTCTACTCTCTTTTACCTGTATTATTTTTTTAATATTACTTTTTTCAATTCAATGTAGATTCACCACTATAACGCTTTTATAAAGCATTGATTATCATTCAATAACCATACACTTCGGGTGAAAAACGGCACAAAATTACAAAGAATCAATAAGATGTGCAAGTGATTTACAATGTTTTTTTGAATCGTTGTGCTAATAGTAGTGTATTTTTTAAATACTCAAACTCAAGTTCAAAGCACTCCGAAAAAATATCTGTTCCAATATTATCTTCTATCTGAGCCGTTGTCCACAACTTTCCTCCTCTCAGATTCAAACTCCCAAACTGTTCTTCATCATTAACCTCGGAGACATATAAAAAAATCAGGCGCTTTGTAGTCTCATTTTCAAAGGTATACTTAAGCATGAAACGCAGGGGTAAATTTTCAGCACCACATTCTTTGCTGATAGTTTTTTTTACAGTTTGGTCAATATCGTCATTATACTGCATATATTTCTCAAAAGGATAATCCAACCTGCCGGGATTCAATAGTCTGGTCAGATCTCTTTCTTTTAAGTAAATCGAACCTTTATGCATCAGGGCAACTCTCACAACAGGATGCATAAACTTGTTCTTCATATCTCTGGTTACCGATTTAGCCACCCTCCCCATAACCTGACCGGTATCTGAAACAACCGGAAGCCACTCTTCCTTGTATAATTTCCTTCGCAGTATATGCAAACGTGTGGTTTCAACAAGTATAAGACCAAAAATTATAACCTGAACTAAAGTTATCAAGATAGTGGTCGTAACTGATGATATTTCTCTGTTGCCTGATACAAAAAAGAGTAATACAAGCAAAAGGTGAATTGTTAATCCGTATTGCGACTGAAATGCTACTCTAAACGACTCCTTCAAAAAGCCTTTAGAAACTTTATCTCTGTCCCTGGCTGCAATAGTCAGTAATCTTCCTTTGGATAACCTAATAAAGATAAGAACGATTACAAATACCACCTCTACAATAATCAGTTTATTCAAAAACGGAATTACAGAGAGTGTGGTAAAAGATAACATCAACGCCATGAGAAAAGTCAGCGTAGATACATCATAAATCAACCGGATATTTTTTTTTACTGTTATTAATCCTATCACAGACAATAGCAAGGCAATCCCTACTGCTAAACGTGAATTAATATAGCTGATAAGGATTGAAAAAATCAACAACGGTAAAAGACCGAACGACGGATTTCGAAGTATTCTCTCTATTTTGGTAACTTCAAGCATAAATAATAAAATCGCACAAACATACTCTTACACTCTCTAACTCCTAATTATTAAAGTGTGCAATTATAAACAACAGAAGCATCTTTTTGTTTAAATTTAAAACAGCTCTAAATTTACAGTTTTGTTTTAAAGTGATTAATTACTTTGTCGTATAAATATTGAGTTGTATTCTCTCCTGAAAGAAAATGATTCTTATCCGGAAAGAAAAACATGTCAAAGTGTTTATTTTCTTTAATCAATGCCCTTGTATATTCAATAGAGTTCTGAAAATGCACATTATCGTCAGCAGTACCGTGAATCAGCAGAAGATTTCCCTGCAGATCACCTGCCAGTGTAAGTGCTGATCCGTTTACATATCCGCTGTTATTTTGCTGTGGTGTACGCATAAACCTCTCGGTGTATACTGTATCATAAAAACGCCAGTCTGTAACAGGTGCAATCGCCACCCCGGCCTTAAAGGTGCCGTTACCCCTGCTCATACTCATAAGAACATTATATCCGCCGTAACTCCATCCCCAGATACCAATTCTGTCAGCGTCAATATAGGGCAGTGAGCCCAAGTAACGGGCTGCTGCTATCTGGTCGTCCGACTCCTGAATCCCAAGGTTAAGGTAAGTACCCTTTCTAAATTCAGCACCCCTGGCACCTGTTCCGCGCCCGTCAACAGATGCAACCAGAATATCCTCATTCAGAAGTGCATAATACCAACCTGCGTCATATCTGTCCACTACCTCCTGAGAGTTAGGACCACTGTATTGAATCATCACAACCGGATATTTCTTTGCAGGATTAAAATTCGCAGGCTTCAGTATCCAGCCGTTAAGCTTTGTTATTCCGTCGTTCGAGGTAACAGTTATTAACTCACGCTGTGGGAACCCAGCAGCTGCATAAGCATCACGCGTAGCACGATTATCTTCAAGCACTCTCAGCTGTTTTCCTGAAGCATCGTGAAGTGTTATCACTGGAGGTGTTTCTGAATTCGTCCATCTGTTTATGTAATACTTTCCGTTTCTGCTAAACGAAGCAGTGTTAAATCCCTGCTGCTGCGACAGTTTCTGAGGCTCTCCCTTATTAATATTGATCTTATAGATGTTTCGTCTGAGTGGCGATTCATCAGCTGCCTGATAATAAACTGTGGCTGTCTGCGGATCAACCGCAAGCAATTCTGTCACATCATAATTACCGCTTGTAAGCTGTTTTTGTAATGTACCCGTTATACCATATATATAAATGTGACTAAATCCGTCTCTCTCCGAGACATAGGTGAACTTGTCATCAGTAAAATGTATCGATTTGAACCATTCTGAATCTATATAATACTTACTTTCTTCCCTAAGGGCAAGCTTGGCAACTGTCGACCGTGGATTCACGAAATACATATCAAACCTGTTATGATTTCTGTTTAATGTCATTACCGCCAGCTGATCCGGATCATTTGTGAATTTTATCCTGGGTATATAGCCGTCAGCATCAAGAGGTACATTCATTGTTCTTGTAACCCTCGATTCGATATCAAATACCCTACACTCAACCTTAGAGTTTACCTGACCTGCTTTAGGATATTTAAACTTATAATAATTAGGATAGAGCTGTTCTTCAAAAGTCTGGAAAGTGAACTCTTTAACCTCTGACTCATCAGTGCGTACATACGCCAGCTGCCTGTTGTCAGGCGAAAATTCCATCAGATTTGTAATAGCAAACTCCTCCTCATAAACCCAGTCAGTTGCTCCGTTGATTATCTTATTGATCTCGCCGTCGTTTGTTACACGCGACTCAGTATCAAAATCAAATTTTGTCAGCCATATATCATTATCTATCACATAAGCAAGAAACTTACTATCAGGCGAAAAGGTTGGAATCATCTGTTTTGATGTATGCTCGGTCAGCTTCCTCACCATATTCCTTCGCACATCATGATAATAGTAGTTGGCCTTAAATGAACGGCGATAGATCTGCTCACGGTCACGGTAAACCAATACACGGTTCTCATCACCACTCACCATAAAACCCTGGAATGTGTCAAATGTGCAGTTTCTTGCTGTACGTGTACTAAACAGAGTATCAACCGCCTCTCCGGACGAGTATGCATACTTGATTACTGTTGTACCTGCAGGATCCGAGCTGTAAAAATGAAGTCCATCCTCAGAAGAAACCGTTGCCGGCACCCCTTTTGCCCTGTATTTACCTCCCAGAATATCTTGCAGGCTGTATTGCTGTGCCTGCAGTGTTAAAAAACAAATTACCGTCAGTGCGGTAAGGAAAAGTCTTTTATTCATATTATATCACTTTTTGCTTTCTACAAATATTTTAAACACAAATATACTCATTAATATAACATGAAAACCATAGCATATTACCAGAATAACCTTAATTAATCATTTATCGTACTTACCTTATACTATAAAACACACATTGGATGTACTTTGGCCGCACCTCGCCCAAAGCTTCTTCATATCATCTTCATTACTTCCTCATACATACCTCAATTTTTATTGAGGAGGGTACGGATTATGTCATACCAATGTTTTATTTATATATGCAGAAAGATTATCGGATTAGGAACCGACTACATACCTTTTAGCTACGCAAAACTAATCAATGATAGCGGGCAGACAACCACTGTACCTTACAAGAACAGGCGAATCAATTTTCAATTTGGGACAGTGTTTACTTTTGGAGAGAGAAAATAGTTTGGTGTTTTTTTATAATATTGGAAATCATTAGGGTCCATTAAAATTGATCTTACAGGGCAACCCTTTACGTTTTTTTTTGTATTTTCGGCTTTTTAATTCAAATACCTAGATTTGATTGCATAAAATCAGAACAAAAAAAGTAGATTTAAAATATAAGAAACTCAAAACATGGAATCAAAAAAGCAAGTAAATCAAGAATTTCCGGAAAGGAAAGTAACGGAACTTCCTGCAAATGCATACAGGGAACTGGAACCGGGTGAAGAATACAAACCTGTTCTTCCGGCTGACAAACCTGCAACCGAAGTAACGGGATACTCCCTTGTAATGGGTGTTCTCATGGCAATTATATTCTCAGCAGCAACAGCCTACTCGGGACTTAAAATCGGACAGGTATTCGAAGCTGCCATTCCAATTGCAATTATCGCAGTTGGTGTCTCTGCAGCCCTGAGAAAGAAAAACGCACTCGGTCAAAACGTAATCATACAATCCATTGGCTCATCATCAGGTGTTGTTGTTGCGGGAGCCATTTTCACTATCCCAGGCCTTTATATTCTTCAGGCAAAATACCCCGAGATTGAGGTTAACTTCTGGCAGATATTCTTTGCTTCTCTATTGGGAGGATTCCTCGGAATTCTGTTTCTTATCCCTTTCCGTAAATATTTTGTGAAGGATATGCATGGCAAACTGCCGTTCCCCGAAGCTACAGCTACCACGGAGATACTCATGACCGGAGAAAAAGGCGGAAACAAAGCTAAACTACTGGTTACAAGCGGACTCATAGGAGGCTTGTTTGACTTCTGCTTCTCTCAATTCAGACTATGGAGTGAGGTTATCACCACTAAGATAATTCCCGCAGGTGAAGTTCTTGCCGACAAGTTCAAAATGGTTTTCAAGTTCAATGTGAGCTCTCTTATATTTAGTTTCGGCTACCTTGTAGGACTAAGGTACTCACTCATTATTGTTTGTGGATCGCTGCTCTCATGGCTGGTTCTTGTGCCGCTTGTCAACGAGATAGGTGTTCTTGGTGCAGTTGCCGGCGGTGGTGTCAACCCTTTTGAGAGCATGTCTGCCGAAATGATATTTAACAATTACGTTCGCAATATTGGTATCGGTGCAATCGCCATGGCAGGTATCATTGGTATTATCAAATCATCTGGTGCAATAAAAACAGCCTTCTCAATGGCAACAGGCAAGAAAGTAGCAACCGGCTCACATCAACCTGTAACAAAAAGAACAGATCGAGACCTGAAAATGTCAATCGTAACTCTTCTCTTGTTATTTACTCTTCTGGCAGTTTTCACATTCTTGCTGGTAGGTGTTGATATCACTCCTACACAATCAATCGTGGCACTTATTGCAATTGCCGTTATCTCATTCCTTTTCACTACGGTAGCTGCTAACGCCATAGCGATTGTAGGATCAAATCCTGTATCAGGTATGACACTTATGGCACTTATTCTTATATCTGTCATACTTGTTGGCGTAGGTGTTGGCGGACCTAAAGGTATGGTCAGCGCACTCATAATAGGTGGTATAGTGTGTACAGCACTCTCAATGGCTGGTGGTTTTATTACCGACCTCAAAATAGGTTACTGGATTGGTTCTACTCCTGCAAAACAGCAGTCATACAAATTTCTCGGAACATTGGTTTCTGCAGCCACAGTAGGTGCAGTAATTTATATCCTTAACGAGGCTTATGGATTTGTTCTTTCACCAGAGAATCCAAACCCGATGGTTGCACCTCAGGCTAATGCCATGGCAGCTATCATCGAACCGCTCATGGCGGGTAGCGGTGTCAGCTGGATGATGCTGGGTGTGGGTGCAGTCATCGCAATACTGGTAAACTGGCTTGGGGTATCGCCTCTTGCATTTGCTTTGGGAATGTTTATCCCCATTCAGCTTAATACTCCGCTCATTGTGGGTGGATTGCTCAATCATTGGATCAATACAAAGGGCAAAGATGCCAAACTCACCAATGCACGTCACCAAAGAGCTATACTTATCTCTTCAGGTTTTATTGCCGGAGCAGCCCTGTTTGGAGTATTAGGTGCATTAGTAATATTTATTACCGGAAATTCTAACGCGCTTAATTTTGGTGTGTGGACAGATCCCGATGGTGTTGGTGCTCAGATAACTGCGTTAGTTGCTTTCACAGCACTTGTGCTATTCTTTGTATGGGAAACAAAGAGAGCAAAGGTTGATGATTAACTAATAATAAGATACATAATAATGACAAAAATAACATTCAACATATCTAAACTCACTGCGATCCTTTTCATATTCATACTTACTGCTGGCTGTACAAGCAAAGATGTACAGAGCGTAGCGGAAGAAGAGGATATGACTGAATTTGTGAATCCCTTTATTGGTACCGCATTCACTGGTCACACTTTCCCGGGGGCTGCTTATCCCCTGGGATTTATGCAACCGGGACCCGAAACGGGCAACTTCTCATGGGATTACTGTTCGGGTTATTTCTATGATGATGACAGGATAAACGGATTCTCACAAAACCGACTAAACGGAACCGGTATAGTAGATTTAGGCGACTTGCTGATGCAGCCTTTTTCGGGCGATAAGCGTGACGACCTGAGCAGCAGCTTTGATAAATCAACCGAAATTGCTACGCCTGGATATTATGCTGTAGAACTTACTGATAATGATGTAAAGGTTGAAATAACCACATCCCCTCATGTTGCTTTTCACAGATATACTTACAATGCTGATAAAACAGCTAATCTGTTGGCTGATTTTCAAAGCGGACTTGTTTGGAATCAAGATCGCATCTTCACTCATGTACTTGATAATGAGGTGAACTTCGAAAGCGAATATGTGATATCAGGATATACTCGCCGCACCGAATGGGTAGAACGCACTTACTACTTTGTGATTGAATTTGATAAGCCTGTGGTCTCTAAAGAACTCCTCGAACAAAGAGATCCGCGGGAAAAGGCACCTCGTTATATTCTTAATTTCAATTTAGGTGATGATTCTGTTCTCAATATGAAAGTTGCAATGTCAACCACAAGTATTGATGGAGCAAAAGCAAATCTTACTGCCGAAGGTGAAGGACATACATTTGATGAAGTGTATCAGGAAACCAAAAGCGAATGGAACAAATATCTGTCAAAAGTAATTATTGAAGGTACTGACGACGACAAAACAAGCTTCTACACTGCACTGTATCATCTTTACATACAGCCAAATAACATTGCCGATGTTGACGGACGATATGTAGGTCCAAACCGCGAAATCAGTCAGTCACCCACAGGCAAGTATTATTCAACACTCTCACAGTGGGACACCTTCCGTGCTGCCTTTCCCATGTATACAATACTCAGTCCTGAAATCATCAACGACTTGGTAAACAATATGCTGGAGTTTAGTGAGCAGCAAGGGCATCTGCCAATATGGGCACTTATGGGACAGGAAACATTTACAATGGTAGGCAATCACTCTGTTCCGATGGTTGTGGATGCCTATCTCAAAGGGTTCACCGGGTTTGATGCTGAAAGAGCTTTTAATGAAATAAAGAAATCGCTTACTGAAGGTAAGCATAAAAATGCAGGATGGGAAGAGTATGACAAATATGGTTATTATCCTTATGATCTGTTTCGTGTAGAGTCAGTCTCACGCACTCTCGAAACCGGTCTGGATGACTACAGTGCTGCGCTTATGGCAAATAAACTTGGTAAAGTCGAAGATTATGAGTTCTTTATGAAGCGATCAGAAAATTATAAAAACCATTACGACAAAAGTACTCAAAGCATGAGGCCAAAAAACTCAAAAGGCGAATGGCTGACCCCTTTCGATCCATACCAACTGGCTCATGCTGATTCAAACATTGGCGGACACTACACCGAAGGTAATGCACTACAATATACATGGCATGTGATGCAGGATATACCTGGACTTATTGATCTTATGGGCGGTAAGGAAGAAGCAGGAAAGACCCTCGATTATCTGTTTACAACAGAGCAAGAGAGCACTGGCACTCTTTCTGACGTTACAGGACTCATTGGCCAGTATGCTCATGGAAACGAACCAAGTCACCATATAGCTTATATCTATATGTATCTTGACAGACCATGGGACACACAGCGCTTGGTTCGACAAATCTGCAGGGATTACTACCAAAACAAACCTGACGGACTAATTGGTAATGACGATTGCGGTCAGATGTCCGCCTGGTACATGTTCTCTGCAATGGGATTTTATCCGATGAACCCTGTAAGCGGCGAGTTTGTGTTTGGTGCTCCACAAATTCCAAAGAGTACTATAAACCTCGAAAATGGTAAAACCTTTACTACCGAAGCTGTCAATCTCTCAGAAGAAAATATGTATGTAGAGAGAATCGAACTGAACGGATCACCCTACTCCGTAAAATTCATCACTTATGAAGATATTATGAATGGTGGCACACTCACGTTTTATATGACAAATCAGCCTCAATAAGACCGAAAACATGATATCCTACGATAATAAACAATTATTCGGGCATCCGCGCGGGTTGACAATACTTTTCTTCACAGAAATGTGGGAGAGATTTTGTTACTACGGAATGCGGGGACTATTAGTGCTGTATCTTACAAAATCTTTTTTGCAGGGAGATGCCCACGCATTCGCAATCTATGGAGCATACACTGCACTTGTGTATATGGCCCCTGTTATAGGTGGCAAAATAGCTGACAATATACTGGGTAATCGCATTGCAATTATGCTCGGAGCCATATTAATGGCCATAGGAGAGTTTCTGATTCTGGGTGACAGCGAAACATGGTTATATATAGGTATGGGTGCTATAATTGTAGGCAACGGTTATTTTAAGGCAAACATATCAACCCTTGTCGGTAAGCTCTATAAACCCGATGACCCGAGACGCGACTCCGGATTCACCATTTTCTATATAGGTGTTAATTTAGGTTCACTGCTGGCTACGCTGATAGTGGTGTGGGTGGGCGAAAGATTTGGTTTCAAATACGGATTCGGACTTGCAGGAATCGGGATGCTATGCGGACTTCTCATCTTCTGGGCGGGAAGCAAATACTTCAAACATGTAAGTAATCCGCCAAACCCCGAAAAGCTTCATTCTAAAGTATTCGGACCATTTACTCAATTACAGGTAACCGTCATCCTTTCTTTTTTAGCAATCCCTCTGTTGTATTTCCTTATCATTTATAACAGTGTAATAGGCATCCTGCTGCTGTTCACATTCATGTATGTAGGCTACTTACTGATCAAAGAAGGCATTAAAGGAGGGAACATTTTAAGAGACAGAATGATAATTTTCATTATACTCTGTCTGTTCAATATCCTTTTCTGGGCTCTTTTTGAACAGGCAGGTTCTTCACTGACACTCTTTGCTGACAGAAGCGTTGACAGAAATGTATTCGGACTATTCGAGATGACGGCAGGTCAGACACAGTTCTTCAATCCTTTCTTTATAATATTGATGGGATCGCTCTTCTCGGTGCTTTGGACAAAACTTTCCGAAAAGAATATGAACCCCAATATACCTGCAAAATTTGGGTATGGAATGATACTTCTTGGAATTGGATACTTAATCACATACTTTGGTAAATTCGTTCACAACGAAGCTTACCTTGTGCCACTCTGGATAATTATTGGAATATATTTCTTTCACACAGTGGGAGAACTATTTATCTCACCAATTGGCTTGTCTATGGTAACCAAGCTTGCACCTGAGCGAATGTCAGCAACACTTATGGGAGCATGGTATCTATCTTTCTCAGGCTCCAACTTTCTGGCGGGACAGCTGGCAAAACTAACAGGAGATGCTTCAGTCGCCCTACCCTCTGCTGCAGAGTCACTTGCTCGTTATATTGATGTATATACAGTATTCGGATTAATTGCTGTTGGAGTAGGAATATTTGTTGTCATTATATCACCAAAACTCAACAAACTGATGCACGGCATTCGCTAATCATAAATTTCACTAATGACTGTGCCCATCAGCACTATAAGAGATAAAAATCTCTTTAGCAACATAAGACTCCTGTCCCGATTCATCAGTACAATAAACTATAAAATGGTAATGCCCCTCCTTCAGGGGCATTTCTTCTGCAACCCCGTTTACAGTTCTGCTGATAGTAGCAGGTATCTTAATATGCTGATGCTCCACTGTAACCTGCTGTTTACCCACAATAGGAGTCTCGCCAAGTGCAATAAAATCAGTCTCCAGCCATGTTCTCTCAAATGCTATACTATCTGTTGCAGAACGTGTGCCAGAATTATGTGAGTGTCCGTCAAAAGCCCCGTGAATATTCACCTTATAAGAAGCAAGCGCCACATTATCCGACAACTCCATCTTAAGATGCAGCACTTCACCCGGCATAACAACCTCATCATCTGCAGGTTCAATCAAACGAATCATAGGCTTCTGATTATCCACTTCAACTTTATCGCATCCCACAAATACTAATGATAAGCCCAATGCAATAATTAAAAAAGTAACTACTGAAAACTGTGATTTCTTCATAATTTATTATATCTCAAATAAATACATTATATATAAAAACTTTGTTCAAATAAATTCTCATATTTCTAAATCGAATGAAAATAATCTTTTAAAAACTTCAATCATTTTAAAACATCACCTTAACAATCAGCTGAATATTACGCCCCGGTTCCGGAGCATTCAATTTTCTGTAAAAACTCAAATGATTCAGATATGATGTGTTAAAAATATTATCTGCTCTCAACTGTGTCAGAAACCTTTTCCCGTTAATATTCCAGTGTGCATGAGCCGTCAAATTCCACAAATTAGCTCCCGGTGTCATTTCTTCATTTCTCGAAACCCTTTTCTGATCCATCACCCAACGATTTTCTAAAGCGAGGGAATATTGTGTTATCACCCCACTGCCTAGGTCTGAATACATTAAATCAGTTGTCACAGCCGCAGGAGGCGAAAAGGGTAAAGGATAATTGTCTGACAGGTTTATACTATACAAATATTCAAGATCAGAAGAAGCTGACCATCTATCATCAAAATCATACACAACAATAAGCTCACCGCCAGACATTAATGCTTCTGATTGATTGTACCTGTAAATCTGTCCTGCGTGGGGCAAAACCGACCACTCACCTGAGGGCTCCAGATAAATATAGTTAGAGAATAAAGTAATAAATGGGTTAAGGGTTACAGATAGCTTACTTCCATCATACTGATAATCAACATCCAGTTGATAACCTTTTTCTGACTTCAGCCCGGCGTTTCCCATCTCGTGACGAAAAGCTCCGTGATGCACACCATTGGAAGACAACTCATTAGCGCCTGGATACCTGAAACTATTGCCTATATTCAGCTTCAATGAATGATCTGCATTTATTTTAAGGTTTATCCCAACTGCAGCTGATAAGTCATTAAAATTCCTGTTGATGTCAGTTGCCCTTTGTGCATAAATATCAGCCTCAGAATCACTGTACCCCTGCATTAACAAATACTCTTGAAGGATTGAGTCGTGAAAACCATCAACATTGAGTCTGCCAATATCATATCTTACACCCCCAGTAAGCGTAAGTTTGTTGTTCAATTTAAAACTGTTCAGCCAGAAAGCACCGGCAGATAATCTGTAAAAACCGGAAAGTAAAAAGGAGTACCCTCCTACCCTGTTATGCTGATATTCAGCAGACAAGCCATATACTTTCGACCATCTCTTTTCCCCATCCTGCGAATACTTCAAGCCTGCAGAGTAAGTGTTAAGAATGAATTGAAGTTCCCTGTCAGGATCTGAAACCGGTGGCAGCTGATTACTGTAATGCGTATGGAATTGAGACAGTTCTTCTCTGTGATTATTCTGATATCCCAAATCAAAATTAATCTTGTCATAAATACCTAACTTCCACTCACTGTTTGAAATCACTTTCAGATGATTAGATGTGGAGTAAGGCATCTCAATATTGCGATGATAACCGTCATGCTCCAGCCTGTCAAGTGCAGGAATACCATGTGCGCCGGGATAGAAGCCGTTTTTCGTATTAATATCAGAGAAGTGCAACCAGCTGCTGAACCTGTCATTGTCATAATTTGAAGAGAGTGAAAGATTATATTCCCTTCCGGCTGTATTCTTCATACGTCTGTCATATACCGGCATTCTCCATGTCAGATAATCGATAGTATCAGTTGGAATGCGATAATCGGCATAACTCTGAACCGTAGCCCGACCCTTGAAAAACATATTCCCTTTTTTCCTGCTCGCGCTTGCAGATGTTCCCATCAAGTTATTGTTGCTCTTTCCAATCAAAGTAATATCACCCCAAAACATATCATTGTCAGGCACATTAGGAGGCATGATCTCAATTACCCCGCCAATAGCGTCAGAGCCGTAAAACAGAGACATAGGTCCTTTATGAATCTGCACATTATCAATATCATACTGATCAATTTCGAGACCATGATCTGCACCCCACTGCTGATTTTGCTGCACTACTCCCTTATCTACTACAGCAACACGGTTGAATCCCAGACCGCGTATTACAGGCTTAGAGAAACCAGCGCCTATATCCATTGAAGAAATTCCGGCAATTGAAGCCAGCGTCTGCACAAAATTGGTGGAGTTGTTTTGCATCAGGTAATCCCGGCTAATCATCTCAACCGGTAAAGCAGAGAGTTTTTCACCCAATCTTATGTTTTCTCCTTTTATCGTAATTTCTGAGAGAACCAGAGGTGACGGGTATAAATGTAAATGTATCAGCGTGTCTTTCGAAAGTACAATAGGAAGTTTTAATTCTTCATACCCTATAAACTGAACAGTAAGTATATAATTCCCCGCATCAACATCCTCAAATTTAAAAAACCCTTCGCTGTCAGCCTGTATGTGCCGGTTGGCCGGTTGCAACGAAACAGTTGAAGCAGCCAGATAAATCCTGTTTTCAGCATCATGCACAAATCCGCTTATCGAAAACCTATTTGGAAAATTGACAACCTGAGAGATAACAATATTTATACTGAAAACATAAGACAGTATTGTAAAAAACAACCTCATTAAATTGATTGAGTATGATTAATACAATCGGCGCAAATCCCCTCTATCACCACAAACACACCATGAGTGACAAAATCATCCGGCAATTCTGCCTCAAACCGAGTCTTACCTTCAAGACACAAAACCTCATCACACTCCTCGCAGTGAAAATGTGAGTGCAGATTATTTTCGTTGTGATGATGACTATTCAGAGCATACTTTACAGAGTTGTCATTAAGCACAATCTTGTGAATTATTCCGCTATCCTCCAGCGTTATTAAAGAACGGTAGAAAGTAACCCTGTCAAACAATTCGTGAAAGTTACCCTTCAGTTCATTCTCCGACATAGCCCTGTCGCTCTTAAGTAAACCATTGATTATAAACTTCCTGCAAGCAGTACTTCTCAAGTCCTGTTTTCTAAGTATTTCTTCAGCTGTGATCATAATTAATACATGTAATGCAACAATGTTGCAAATATAACAATGTTACATTTACTACAAATACAAATTACATTAATTAACTATTGATTATATTTCTTGAAATTCTTTATCCTACACCTTATTTAATAATCTCTGCTATTGTATTTAATGTTGTTTATATCCTCATCACTTATGTACTCTAATTCAAAAAGAAAACTGAAGTAGTCTTTTGGTTTAGTATTTGTTAAATCAATATTGTGTAAACTGGCAAACTCTTCCATAGTGTTTTTACGAGACATACTACGGAGTTTTAAAAACCTAATTCCTCGAGTATCATTCTCTATAATAGGAAAATTATTCTCTCTAAAGTATTTATCAAGCTGTTTGAAGTTCAATTTGGTCATTTTTTAATCTCCATTGTTTTTGTTCCGAAAATACAAAATTCTCGGTGAGTATTTTAAGTAAGTCAACATTTCCAATAATTATTTTATCGGAAAATACTTTTTTCATTATTCTCAAAAATATTTCATTTGTATCTATTCTTTTCTCATTCAGCAACCATTGTTCTATCTGTCTTTTGAACATATTGGCCACTTCATCATCAGATTTAACAATTAAAGGCATATAGTTTGTGTTTTTTTGTAATGTAACAAGTACATCCCCTTTAATAGTTTTGAAGCGATTAATTTGTCTTGGGGTAAAAGACTTCTGAACAAGCCATTTATATTCAATTAATTCAAATCCATTTTTTATACAAGCATTTGTAATAGCTTTCCACTCTGCACCTGACAAAGAGTGGTAAGTTAAAGATAAATATTTGTTTGGTTTGAGAACTCTTCGAATTTCAGAAAAAGCCATATTAATTTCTTCCTCGAAATTATCTACATTTTTATCTCTTTCTTTACTGTCAGAAATAACAATTTCATTTTCATAGTCTGGCTTTAGCTTTAACCATGAATTCCATATAATACTCTGTTCAAAATATGGGACAGCATCTCCATAAGGGGGATCGGTGAAAATATAATCAATAGATTCACTTTCTATATCTAAGGATTTAGCATCATTCTGAAGAGTTTTATAAGTGTTCGAATACTTAATATTGGAGAAATTAAGCTCACCAACAGGATTAATTTGATTTAAATAATCTTTTTCCCCTTTAATAGTCTTCTTTAATCTATTCTCAAAATAATGAAGCACGTTATTTTCTAAATATGTTTCACCTATATAAAAGCCGGTCATCCAAGCACCAGGAGCCATTGGGCCTCTACTTGTAATAGGAGGCAACAACTTTGAACAATTAGCTAAATTCGCAGTAAATGCGAGTTTAAACAGCCCTAATTCATTACCTGTTGAATACTTTTCTATCAAAACTAAAAGTCTGGCATGGCATGCTAGAGTTCTTTTAGTAAAAAGATCTGAAACATTCATCCCTTCTTTAGCTGAAATTCTAGAGTTGGGAATTAAATCTGTGGTTGGATACCAATCCGTGATGTGTTGATTTCTTTTGATTTGAATTTACCCATCAAAGGATAATCGTTTTTGTCTCTTAAAACAGTTATTAGCTCAATCTGTTG
>DHCC01000023.1:42500-69595 GCA_002398875.1 Bacteroidales bacterium UBA4912
CTTTACTTCATCGGAAGTAGCTTCCCGGATTTCATCGCCGGAGAGACGTTTCTTGCCGGCTTCAATGAATTCCTTGTTCCACTTGTAATAAGTAGGCTCACTAATACCGTGTTTCCGGCATAATTCGGCTACAGTCATTTCGCCACGCATGCCTTCCATAACAATCAGAATTTTCTGTTCAGAGTTAAACACCTGACGTGTGTTACGACGAACCTCTTTGNNAATGCTTCTGAACAGAATACACCATATCCTGAAAAAGGATCCAGTAAATTATCTCCTTCCTGCGAGTATTTTTCAATTAATTCTTTTAGATTACTTGATGGTTTTTTCCCCAATATTTATGCATTTCATATCTGTCTCTCTTCTGCTTCATCACCAATTATAATTTCCTTCAAAGATAACTGATTTATTTAAGTTTTTCTAATGTCTGTTATGTGTGAGTATTTGGAGATATACATACTACTTCTGTGTTACTTTGAAATAATTTTACACCTATCTAACCCTTACTTTGGTCTGCTATAAAAGGAGTTTATAAGGACGAGGCAAGAGTAATATATTAGTAAAGTCATTACGATGTACGCCACATTACATAACAACCCTTGAATTCAGGAAAGACTACTTCCAAAGCATTTAAAACCCTTAAATTTTCCCTCTGTGCAGTTGTATTAAATTCATAAACAACATTTATAAAATCACCATTTTTGTCGGGAACAACAATGGAAATCAATGCTCAATTAATCTGATAAAACGTCAATCGATCCACGAAGCAACTTTCTCTGAGGAATAAGGATGGATCTCAATATTGGTTTTTGCAGTTTCATCACCAAGTAAGAACTTATCGATAAATGCTTCCACTTCCGGTCTCTGCACGTCCGGGAGCACACAGTGACCATGACCTGCCACGATTGAGAATCCAAATCGGTCTTCAATACCAAATGTTTCCCATACACGTTTTGCAGCTTTACAGGAGATGAAACCCGACTCATCGGCCAGCCACTCATAATCAGGGTTTCCCAGTACCAACAATGCACGCGGTGCAATCATGGCCATAAGTTCATGATGGTCAAATGGGAGTCGATTAACTGCATCTGAAAACTGGAACATCTCCTCCATAAACCACAGATGGCTTGTTCTGCCCAGAGTCTCTACTTCACCCAATGTTTCGGAGACCCTCCATGAGGCAGCTCCACCTCCGCCCGATTCCTGCGCTATGGTCAGAGCAATTCTTTCGTCAAATGCTGCTGCATAAAGAGCCATTTTACCGGCAAATGAACAGCCTGTTATTGCTATATGTTGCAGATCGATGGGTAGTTGATCAGCTACAAGTTCAAGACCATCAATCAGACGGCTCACCCCCCACGACCAGGCGCTATATGCTCCCATATATACCAGATCGGGATAGAGACGGTTAATAGGCTCCTCTCCTCTTTTCTGCTGCCAGGACATCACCTGGGCAAAATTGAAAGTAATCTGTGCGATATCGCGAGAGGAAAAGAGTTCAGCCGGTAAACTGCCGGAACCTCTCCCGATGCCTATCACTGCAGGAAAGGGTCCCTCTCCTTCAGGTAAAATAACGTGAGATTTGAGTACCAATTGTTCACCATTTACATTTATCCATACAGTGAGATTGTCATCACTGAAGTCGGCCGTGATGGAGTCAGGGCGCACCGGTTTCTTACCAATTTCATAATGTTGAATCTCTGCTCCAATCTCCATTCTTCTACGACCCCAGTCCTCAAAACGGGTTGAACGCCCACTGCCGTCTGACCAGGCAAAGGGATCGGGGAGTCTTTCGATTACAGGCAAATCTTTCAAAGCGGGCAGACAGACTTCAAAAGGTGTGACTGAGCTTTCGGTATTATAGACCAGTGGTATATCCTGTGCTGATTCTACGGGATTTATTATAATTCTTTTGTAACTTGTCAGGTTAGGAGTTCCGTTATCGGTTACTTCACAAACAATATGAATACTTTCTCCCGCAGCATCTGAGGGAATTTTTATCGTTGATTTTGAAGTACTGGCATTCTCCAGCTCAATCACCCCTGAATAAGAGCTTGCCTCGGGCAGAAACAACCATTTATAACTCAATTGATCTCCGTCGGGATCAAAAGACTCAGAGGCATCCAAAACGATTTCCCTGCCTTTCTTTCCGTTTACAACCACAACCGGATTACGGTTCCCCTTGCCCTCTTTAGCCCAGTCCATACGTGCAGCAAAATTATTAAAGATGGCAGGGTAAAAGTAAGTTTCATATTTATTTGATGTTTCTTTGGCCTCCCCTGCATGGTTTGTAAAACAGTAGGTTGCATTGTCCATTCCCGGTCCCCATTCAAAATATCCTCCCCAGCCGACCTGTCCCGGCTTTTCCGGATCATTCAAACCATTGGGCATAAGATGAAGAAACGACGGTGTATCACCCTCAACCCCATATTTATTTTTAGGGTATATTTTTCCAAGATTACCATGATTCTGGATATGGGTTGCATACTCATCCCATTTCCCGGCACCGATTCCGTTCTGCGATAGCCAAGCACTCTCATCCCAGATAAAGAGGAGTTCTTTTTCGAATTCACGGCGCATCCATTGATGTGAACTGAAAGAATAATTGGAGTGTCGCTCTCCCCAGGGAACATCTTGATCGGTGATGGTATAAACACGCAGTTTGCTCAGAAAACGACTTAGTTCTTTTTCCGTTCGTTCTTGTCTCACCCGCCAGATTGCCTGAGCCAGTGTGTTTCCTCCTCCCCAAACAGCAACCCACAGGGGCCGGTCGTCTGCTTCATCCACTAGTTGAATGATAAAATCGCTTCCTTGTGAATCGTTATCTTCTCCAAGCTCTTTGTATCCCAGATTCAAGCTTCCAGGCATTACCCGGTTACGCAAATAGTCTGTACTTGGCCAGTAACCGATTTCCTGTCGTTGGTTTTCTTCTGATAATGCAAGAAAGCTGTTTTGCTCCGAACGTTTCATTAGGTTTGTGATATCCTTTTCATAAGCATCGATTGTCCTGAATAAAATATCCATCCATGAATGTGGATAGCTGCGCCCACTACTGTTCCAGCCTCCGGAGGCAATCAACGCTTCAATTTCAAACAGATCCGCGTGTACCAACAGGCGTATCATGGATTGCATGTCATCCGGCTCCACATCTCCCGGGGCAATGTCGGTTAAAACGACTAGGCGGGGTTTAAGTGGCAAAGGGACGGAAGCTTTTTGGCTGATTTCTGCGCTTGTAACCTGTATCATTGTAACCAGGCACAAAAGGGATAAAAAATATTTTATATTCATATTCACATGACGTTTAGCATACATTTTGTTATATAATTATTCAGCAACAAGTGTAATGCTGCTCTCTTTCAATCCCGGAGATTCGGCCTTAATTGAAATAGTCCCGGGATTGTCTCTATCTCCTCTTACAATAGCCAAGCACTGACCACTAAAAGTCTCCCTTGTGTGGGAATGAAATGGAGTCATGTCGGCAGCATTACCGTTGTCAGTGGCCACAATCTCTCCCGATCCCTCGATGGTGAAATGGATAGACCGGACTGCATCAGGCACAAAACGGCCCTCACTGTCTATAACACTTACCGTGATAAATGAGAGGTCTTCCCCATCAGATATAATCCGGGTTCTGTCTGCTTCCATCTGCAGAGAGAATGGTTCAAGAGAAGTGGACACAACTTCCTCCGCCCATTTATCTCCGTTTTTATAGGCAATAGCCTTGAGTTCCCCCGGTTCATAGCGGATATCGTCCCATCTGATTCGATATTCAAAATCCCCCTTCTTCTTGCGTCCCATAGAACGCCCGTTTAAGAACAGCTCTGCCTCATCGCCGGCAGTAAAAAGGTGTACAGGGGTAATCTGACCCTCTCTGCCCGACCAGTTCCAGTGAGGCAAGATATGAACCATTGGTAAGTCCGGCCGCCAGCGTGCCTGATAAAGATAGAAGCGGTCTTTTTTAAACCCTGCAAGATCTACTATACCACAGTAGGAGCTGCGTGCTGAATAATAGGGCGTAGGCTCCCCCAAGTGATCCCAACCTGTCCATACAAAACCACCGGCAACAAAAGGATGCAAATCCTGCATACGGAACACCTTGTCCGGAGACGATCCAAAGTCCACTGCATAAAGCTCATAACTACTTACCTGTGCCGCCTGAGAATCTCCACCCCTGCCATCGCGGGTTATAGAACTACTCTTTTCTGTTACCGGAAAGAGGTAGATCCCCCTGCTGCTGAAGGAGGAGGCCACCTCGCTTCCGAAGATCACCTTGTCAGGGAATGCTTCATGGAAATAATCATACTGGGGTAGGGTACGGATCCTGTCGGTCCCTTCAAACTCAGGTTCCTGGCGGATACCCTCACCCTGGTAGTTTAGACCTATAACATCTGCTACACTCGAGAATGGCATATCCGGTTTTGCATAGTTCATAGAAAGAGTGGTAGGACGTGTCGGATCCTCCTCTTTGACAATACTGTTCAGCCGTTCAGCTATTGCAACACCATCCTCTTCAGTATACTGTTCACCTACCTCATTACCATAGCTCCACATTATCACCGAGGGGTGGTTTCTGTCGCGACGCACGAATGAACGGGTATCAGCTTCAGCCCATTCAGGGAAGATCAGGTGAAAATCGTGTGGAGTCTTTTTTCTCACCCATGAGTCGAATATCTCATTCACTACCAGAAAGCCCATACGGTCGGTCAATTCCAGCAGTTCCCTTGCCGGCGGGTTGTGCGCCATACGAATAGCATTACAACCCATCTCATGCAATAATTCAAGTTGTCGTTCCGAGGCACGCAAATTGAACGCCGCACCCAGTGCACCTAAATCGTGATGTTGGTTGACACCTTTAAGTTGTATAACCTCACCATTGACCAAAACACCCTTATCAGGGTCGAACTGCAGCTCCCTGATTCCAAAGTCGGTTTCAAAGCGGTCGATCACCCTATTGTTTTGCTTCAAGGTTGTTACTGCCTGATAAAGGTGGGGGGTCTGTGAAGGTTTTGGTCCCCACAACTTCGGATTCTTTAGCACCGTAGTGTGTTTACTCTTACCTCTCTCGCCTGCACCCAATGCAATTTCAGATATCGGAAAAGAGGCAATAATCTTTTCCCCTTTAACTCCCGTGTTGTTCAGTTCATATATATCTGTTTCAATCGTTACTATGGCTTCTGATTTGGAATCATTGTTGATGTTTACCTCCAGGTCAATAGTAGCTGATGATGAAGATATTTCTCTCGTTGTAACATAGGTCCCCCACTGCCCAATATGTACAGGGTGGGTTTTTATAAGCCAAACATTTCTGTAGATACCAGCACCCGGATACCAGCGTGAGGAGTGGTTTGGATTATCCAGACGAATGGCCAGCTGGTTCTCTTCTCCATAGATAATATATGGCGTAAGATCGAGTTGCCATGAGTTGTAGCCATAGGGCCAACCGCCCACCAGGGTTCCGTTCAGCCATACCATGGCATAAGACATGGCTCCTTCAACCTCCAGGAATATTGATCTACCCGCATCTTCTGAAGGAATGTCTATCTTTTTCCTGTACCAGGCTACTCCCTGAACAGGAAGACGCCCCATTCCACCACCTACTTCCGGATTATCCCCTTCGTAAAACGGACCTTTAATAGCCCAGTCGTGCGGCAAATCAACACTCTCCCATCCAAAGTCTTCAAAATCTCGTTGAATAAAGGGAAAATCTTTTCCGGGCGCTTCCTCTTTGGGACGAATATAATGATTCCCGGGATCTTTGATAAAAGGATACGCCGTGGGTAGAATCCATGGTTTTAGGACCTCTTCAGAATTACCCATTTCAATTGCCTCTGTGGGTTTTGCATCAGCTATCAGATACTCCCCGGCATCTTCAATTTCAGGTCGTATGTCATAAATCAGTGCGTCTGCTTTTTCCGACACATCATATCGAAAAAAAAACCAGTTTTCGTTGAGAGAGATTTTTTCACGATCTATTGATGTCTTTTTTGCAGGGATTGAACAAGAGCCAATCAATCCGGCAGCAACGACAATGTGAAGTGATTGCATTATAATTCGGACGAAGATATTGCTTTTGTTGTTCATACAAATTTCCCCTTTTTTGTTAACACATAGAATTTGCCGATAGAATGAATCCCTTTCCCATCAATAAGAGGGAAAAGTATTGCATGTTACGAGATTTTCTATTTTTAGTGCATCAATTGCTACATTTCCGCCACCCCGGTTTATAATTTTTATGGTATGATTACCGGGTTCCAGATCGCTTATCTCGCATACAAGCTGCTGTGGCTTGCGCATTCCTGTAGTTGACAAATTGACTGTAG
The DNA here is from genome assembly GCA_002398875.1 of Bacteroidales bacterium UBA4912. Classification (GTDB taxonomy): domain Bacteria; phylum Bacteroidota; class Bacteroidia; order Bacteroidales; family Dysgonomonadaceae; genus Proteiniphilum. The sequence goes on from DHCC01000023.1 coordinate 48,821, forward strand.
CTCTCACTTTATCATCAATCTGTATTTCAATAATGCCAGCGCCATCTTCTTTTGGCGCAATGACTGTTACACCACTACCCTTAAAAGAGTAACTCCAAACGTCGCCCACTATTTCGCTCATGGTCAGGTCATTGTTGTAGTCGCCTGACTCCAGGTTACATACCCGTTTCCATCCGGGAGCTACAATGCCCGGGTCATCATCGTTTACCCACCCCTTATCGTGGGTAATTTGCAAAACACGGTACGCTTGTGACAGCGTACTATTGGTAATCCCATCGATGGATTGTAATTTTTGACTGGGTGTTATTGTCAATCCCGTTTCATTCTGTACGAAATTGATCTCGATGTCGCTACCAAGCATATCTACCCTGGAAATCTTTCCCAGCGTGCTCCCATTTGAGTGTAGAGATTTAATAGTGATCTGGCTGTCATCCCAGTTGAAAATTGTTGCGTAAATATAACCATTATTACGTGTAAAGCAAATATTGTTCTCGCCATAAACCTCAAAAGGTCGCGATCCGAAAACCGCCTCACCGTTTATTTTCAACCATGCACCCACATCTTTTGCCATAACGATTACTTCCGGATCAAGATCTCCACGACCATGCTGAGTAAGATTGAGCAACATGGTTCCGTTGCGGCTGACATTTTGCATCAGCAATTGGATTACGGTAGCCGCATCCATGTACTCCTGCCCTGTCCTATAATGCCAGTCGGCTATACTGGTTTCTGTCTGGAATGGATAGGCCTTAATTTCCTGTTCTATGATGGCCTCTGTGCTCTTAACCAGTGAACGGTCGGCCAATGGGAGCAACTCCGGGTTCTTTTGAAAGCTGTTGTAATGTCCTCCCACACCTTTGAGGTTTACTACCACATCCATTTTCCCCTTGTTCCATTGCAGGGATTTGTTGTAGTAATTTGCAATTAATTGGGGAGCGAGAAAGCCAAGCCCCATCGCTACCCCTAAATCAACTTGTGAGTTCCCTGCATGTTCATCAAAGTAAATCACATCGGGATGATACTTTGTAATTGCATCGTCTACACGCCACATAAACTGATTGGCAAATGGTGAATGCAGTGGGTCATTTTTGTCGTGAATCTCGCCATACAAGTCCACTGGATTCAATCCTTCCCACCATTTTCCTTTGCCATCAGCCGTAGTTTGAAGCGCGTCGTATGGTACACCCGCCATTGGACCCATTTTGTCACTGGTGTATCGCACAGTCATAAATTGGCCCCAGGTACGAGAAGGTGTATTGTGAAATCCTATGCCAAAACGCAGCCCATGCTCACGGGCTTTCTTTTCCCAAATCCCTACAATGTCTTTTTTGGGACCGATATTTACAGAATTCCAGGGCTGATACTTTGAATCATAACAATCGAAATTGTCGTGATGACAGCCCATCGCCATAAAGTAGCGTGCCCCCATCTCTACGTATAAATCCATTAACTCATCAGGATTCCATCGATCGATTATCCAGTTGTGACAAATATCTTTGTAGCCATATTCAGACGGATGACCGAACTGTTCAAGATGGTACTGATACTGAGGGCTTCCTTCCATATACATGCCTCGTGCGTACCAGTCGCCCTGTTCGGGCATAGACTGAGGGCTCCAATGCGACCAGGCTCCAAATTTTGCTTCACGCCACCATTGCGGTACCACATACATTCGGCTCAACCCTTCCCAACTGGCAGGATAAGGGTCTTCACTCACTGGTAGCGGTGGCAGGTTCCAGATATCCTGAACTTTTTCAGGGTGATTGTTCTCGGATAATGCGTCTTTCTTTACTTGCCCAGGTTGAGCAAATAGTTGATTATTCAACGCCAATCCAAACAACACAATAAATCCCAAAATAAATCCTTTCATAATCCTGTGATCTTGGATGAAGTAGAAATATTGAAATAAATGAGGGTTAAGGTGCTAAAACTTAAGTTCAACTTTTTGTCCGCTATAATTGACAACCTTGTCAAACTTCTCAACCTTTTCCATTCCGTTCGCTTTGTTTTTTCCAACTCGCACAATATGAAACTTCCTCTGTGTTAGCATACCCGGGAACGATCCTTTCCGCTCACCTATTGTAAGCACCTTCTTAGCATCATTCCAGGTAAACTTAATGGTTGAATAAATTCCATTTTCGTAATTATAGTTGTCGTTTTCATCCTCATAAAGAGTAAACTCACCATCAGCACCTTCATAAATCTTAAGTTCCAGATTGTCCCAGTTCTTTTCTGTTGCATATTGCACCTCAGGTCCTATTGGGAGGATAGTTCCGGCTTTAATGTATAGGGGAATAATATCGATGCTTGTCTCTTTTGATATTTCCTGTCCACCTTCATAAGTTTCGTTTGTCCAGTAATCATACCATACGGTACCTGCCGGTAGATACAGGTTTGAGGTTTTATTCACAGTAAAGTCTACCTCTGAGTTTTTCTCCTCTCTCACACCATTTGCTCGTGTCCATCCTTCTTCTATGGTGGCCTTCACAATTTTTTCGGGAGTATATTGCGCTTCCACTACCGGAGCAACCAGAATGGATTTACCAAACATGAACTGATGTTTGATGTCCCAAACATTCTTATCCTCTGCAAAATCCATTACAAGTGCACGCATAAAGCTCGACTGATTATTTGTTACTTCCCACGAGGTGGAATAAATATAAGGTAACAGAGAATATCGCAAATTAATTGTACACTCAATAGCATCGTATATAGGATCTCCCTTTACTCCAAAATTATAAATCTCCCTCGAGAGGTCGGTACCGTGCGAACGCATCATTGGGTTAAAAGCTCCGAATTGCATCCAACGTACATACAATTCTTGAAACATCGGATTTCTTGAAGCCGATCCATCATTCCATGACTTATTGTATTCACCGGCAAAAAAACCACCAATATCGCTGTTCCAGTGTGGTATTCCGCACATGGAGAAATTCAATCCTGCAGGTATCTGATTGCGGAAGTTTTCCCATGATGTAAATACGTCACCCGACCATACATTGGCACCATATCGCTGCTGACCCGCAAATCCGGATCGCGTAAGAATAAATACTCTTTTGTCAGATGATAATGCCCGCTGATTGTCGTAAACACCACCAACAGTTACCAAAGGATAGGCATTTCTGACCTTTCTGAATGAGCCCATGGCTGTTTGATTATCCATATCAGAGGGCTTAAAACTCAAATGATCGGGTTCTGTTGAATCCATCCACCATCCGTCTATACCTAACTTAAACAAGCCTTCATTAAGATGATTCCAATAAATTTCTCTCGCTTTGGGGTTGAAAGCGTCATATACACGTACTCCCGACGGATAGTCCATATTGGGAGGCCAACTGGTGAGACCCGATTCGGGCCATGTACTGAAATTGTAAAGTGCCCCAATCTTATCCAATTGGCGGTATTGCTTTGTGGCAGGTCCAAAAGAAGACCAAATTGAAATAATCATGTGAGCATTCATCTCATGAATCTCGTTTACCATTGCCTGAGGATTGGGAAACTCATCATTAAGAAATTCCATAGCATTCCACAAATAGTTACTTCCCCAATATTGCCAGTCCTGAATAACACCATCAATAGGTACTCCAAGTTCGCGATATTTCTTTACAACACCAACGGTTTCATTCTGACTTTTATAACGCTCCTTACTTTGCCAGTATCCATAAGTCCACAACGGAAACATGGGAACCTGCCCTGTAAGATCACGCATCTCAGCAATAACACCATCAGCATCTCCTCCATACATGAAATAGTAGTCTATACATTCTCCCACTTCAGAACTAAAAGATGTTTCGCCCGGTTTGTCTTTAAAGTTGGTTGGCGAATAGTTATCCCAGAAAAGGCCATAACCTTTCACAGACTGAAAAAATGTAACAAAATCCCATGTATTATTTTGAACCATGTGTACTTCCTGGTTTCTCTGCGACATTTTACCATTTTGAAGAATGCCAAGACCATAGATGGGTTCGTCCTTATCAAGAACATAAGACTGACTCACGCTAAAGGTTTTTACACCTGCATCGTTGAAGTCAGTAAATGTAGAACCGCCTTCTTTCTCAGTCAATAATGTTTTACCTTTACTGTTTCTGAAAGACACCTTTCCGTTTTGCAGGTTCAAAACCACCTCAACACTTTTACTCTTGAGCACCAGCTCTCCTCCCGCCTGTTTTGTTGTAAACTTCACATTATCAGGAGTTTTAATTACAGACAAGCTCTCTTTTTGTACGTCTTCTCCCTCGGGTGATTTCACAACTCTAACAATTGATGATCCATAGAACTGAATCTCTATATCCATAGAGTTAACCTTAGCGCTAACTCCCAGTCCTGTTTTTTCATACGATTGAGCAAAGCCGGTTGAAAATAACATCATCAGGCTAAGTACGGCAACAATTCTTCTCATTATTTTTATATTTTATTTATTTATTTAATTTCCACCAATCGAAGTTGAACAATTCACCTTCGCTACCTTTAAATACAAAGCAAATGTCGTGTACACCATTGATTTTCTTTATATTGCTTTTTACGGTTGCCCACTTTAACCATCCACCTGTATTTTCCACATCTATTGTACCAATCAATTCACCGTCTGGATTGCTTAACCTGATTTCAATTTTACCACCTTGCGAAAAAGACGCCACACTTGCTTCAAAGGTTTTAGCGCCTTTTCCAAAATCGACGTTTCTTACTTTTAGATAATCGCCGTTTTCAATTTTTGTTACATACACTCCTTCTTGACTATTACCGGCAGTCTTTAAGCCTTCGCTCCAAGCTATGGTTTCGGCTTCAACCCTTTGATAAGGGTCTAAATTAGCAATATTGTTGATCACTCCCTCTTTGGTTGGGGTGATGAGCGGAATGCTGCCATCCGTGTTGTAGCTGAATTGCTCCACACTTACAGAACGCTTAAAACCTTGTTCCGACAAAGCCTGATCGTGATAAAAGATATACGAATTTCCCTTGAAATCAATGACTCCCGCATGGTTGGTAAAGGCTAAATGGTCCGCCCTTTTCATAATCTGACCTTTGTATGTCCAGGGTCCTTCCGGAGAGTTAGCGGTAGAGTAAGAGATATATTCAGGTATACCTTCCGCAGCATAGATCATGTAATACAGGTTGTTGCGTTTGTAAAACCAAGGCCCTTCGGTATAAGTGGTTCCTGGTTTTCCGTCTCTACCTTCTTTGGAACCAAAGGCTTCTGCTGTCATTTCTATTGAGACTATCCCATTCTGTCCAATACTGTGGTCGTATGAAGTCATATCTTCGTTCAACTTTACATACCACAGACTTGGGTTTCCCCAAAACAACCATGCCTGGCCATTGTTGTCAATTGCCACAGTGGGGTCTATATCCTGCCAAATATGATCGCTGTTGATCAGGCGTTTCCCAATTGGATCAGTAAACGGTCCTGTAGGAGAGTCGGAAACCAGCACCGAAATACCTTCACCATGAATGGGAACATAAAGATAAAACTTACCATTTCGCTCTATACATTGCGGTGCCCAGGCCCCGTTTGTTTTGTCCATCCAGGCAAAGTCTTTTAACGAAGCTACAACACCGTGGTCAGTCCAGTTCACCATATCTTTCGACGAATAACAACGCCAGTCGTACATAGTAAAGAAATTATTTACCGTTGAGTCCTCGTCGTGTGAGCTATAAAGGTATACTGTGCCGTCGTATACCATTGGCGCAGGATCCGCAGTAAAATTGGTTTGAATGATAGGATTTTGTGCTTTAGTTGATAGTGAAACTACAACAGCTGCACCTACAAGGAAAATTTTATAAAATGTGTTCAAAATTTTGTTCATTGTGCGTTTATTTTATTAATTTATTTATCCATCACTATATTCTTAAAAAAACAGCCTATTACTACCTTTTTACTTGAAGAACTGCAAATTACATAACTAGTGTAAGTATTTCCTAAATATGCAAACTTAATCGAATAGACTTTGTCATTGATATGTACCTGTTTGTTAAATGATACCTGTTTGCTGATCCTCTCTATTAATAAATCCTCAAGTATGAGTGACTTCCTCTTCTGCACATTTATATTCTCAGGATTTTTTTTCTAGTTATGGAGAAATCAATGTAGTCATTTGATATTGAATCTGTAGAGGCAATATTGTACTCTAAATAGCTTTTCTGAACAAAATCGTCAAAGAAGTCTGAACCAGACTTGATAGTGTCAATCTTACTTATTTTACCTGAGTAATATATGAGAGACAATGTGTCAATGTTAATTTCAAGCTCCAGTAACTTTTGAGCCTGTTGCATAAATTCTTTTGATAATATCTCTTTAGTTTTATCAGGGAGTAATCTCCTGTCATAAATTTCCTGATGAATATAGCCTGGAACGACATAATACTCGTAAATTTTTGATCCATTAAAACCTGTTCCTCTATTACTTTTAATTGAGGAATAAACAGGCTCTCCCCCAGAAAAATAATTACGATAATAAATATATCTAATCGAGTCTGAAATAGATTCGACAAACGAAATGTTCACAAATTCGTACTCATTTGCATTTGTAATATTTTCAGTATTCCAATTACTAAATAAATTTCTGAAATTTGTCTCGCACGATGTTATATTTTCTCCATATTCATATATACTAACTGGTTCTTCCAATGGATTCGATATCTTATTACTTTGGGACTGACCATATATTTGGATATGGCAGGACAACAGCATAATTATCAGCAATCTTCTTCTCATTTTTTTTTGTTTGTTGGAATATTAAAGGTTGTGATAAGACTAATTCAATTCGTCGGGCCTCACATACTCAATACCTGTGCCATTAGCACCACCACCATCAATTCTGAATCCGTTATCAAAAAATGATATTTGTGCACCCAGACCTATTTTGTGTGTCCAAGCCCAACCAAAATTTAAATGTCCATCAAATCCAGATGAAAATGAAAATTCTATAACTTTAGCATCACAACTAAATCCCAAAGCACAATCAGAATATGCATTTAATGATTTATCATTGATGGATTTAACACCCATAACCTTTTCTCCATAAACATTGCAAATAATGTTATAATACCAAACTCTAATATTGAAGTAATTGTATGCTTCATCAGTAACTGACCATGTGTATGATATAGGTCCATTGAGGTCTGGAGGTATTGAATCTGTATAGGATCTTATTGTCGGAAACACTTGCATTTGGATTTTTTCCTCTATCGGGAAATGGATGAAGTATAAAAATTTATCATATATAATTCCATTTTTTTTTCGAAATGATACATTGAGTATTTAGAATCTGTCCTTCATGTTGCCATTTTAAATTGACAATACCAAGATCATTCTTCTTAAAAATATAAGTCGGATTTGAAGAAAACAATTCCTTATTATTTCTTAGAGTTGCCTGTAATTTCTCTTCAGATGTTGGAATCAATAGATCTAAAAAATCAGCATAGTTTTCCGCAAACTCTCTATTTTCTCATATTTTAAAATGATTGGAACTTTCATTATATATTATAAAGTAGGAATTATTTTTAACTAATCGCTTTTTTATTGTCTCCAGATCTTCAATACTGACGATTTCCTGAACAAATTCATAAGAGATTAACTTAAGTCCACTATGCATTGTTAGAAAGTTATATTCGATGACTTTATCTAGCTGAGCTTCCCATATCGCTAAATTTTCTGGTTTTTTGAACTTTTTATTTATAAACTTGAACTCCATCGGCGATTGCTCAAATCTGCTTTCATAGAGTTGCACACGTTGGACGTCTGGTAATCCAGTTAATGACTCTGAACAACTTTGTGCTATTAACATGAAAATTACGGCAATAAAAATTGACGATTTTATACAATTTACTTTACTCATATTTTCGATGTAATTTAGTTTCTCGATTGGCCTTGTTTTAGCAAACGGATATAGTATACAGCCCCGGCAGTATTGTTGGGCAGAGGCTGGAATTTAACCCTTATTTTTTCTTTACCTTCAACCATCTTTACGGGGATCTCATACTCCACATCCTTAAATGCAGATTGGTTCCAACGGCCAGTATTATCTTCAGTCAACAACTTTTCATCGTCGATGTATATATCAAATTTCCGACCTCCATACTCAGCACCCCAATAGCGAACCATAAGGCTAAGGTTGGCTTCAGAATTGGTTTTCATTTCATAACTAAAAAAACCACCTCTGTTTGCTTCGCGATAGAATTGGTTGTTACTGTTGCCTGAATTTGAGAACTCATTAAGCATGGCATGATCGGTTTCCGGTTGCTGTTCACCCGTTGCCACAAAATCAATTGTACGCTTTTCAATAGCTATCCTCTCGTTTTCTATTGCAGTCAGCGAATCTTTATATGTTTTTAGCCCATCGCTCGTAAGTGCCAGCCAGTAAATCATATATCTTGCATCATGTATATTTGCAAATGGCACGAGTGTAACATCCATCGGATTCTCCATTTCCACATTTAATTTGAAATGCAAAGGCTCATTATTTATCGGAATTAATTTTTCTGCAATATTTTGTAAATCATCCTCTACCAAAATTGGTGCCTGATCAACCGGTAACATCTTACCACCCGGATATTGCGCCCAGCGTCCATCGTCAGCTAGCAATCCTCTCAAATCTTCAGTCCCGGTTTCCGCACCTAACAGTATTGGGCCACGCATAAATGCTATGTAGTTACTAACATTTGGCAACTGTTCAACCCTGTTATGCATTGGCAACTCTACTTCAACGACATCGCCCTTCTTCCATTGCCGTTTGATACAAATATATGAGGAAGGTAGAGAAGAATATTCGACCTCTTTCTTGTTTACAAAAATTTTAAGAAGTCCTTCTTTTACCCATTCTGGATAACGTATCATGATAGGAAATTCGGCAGACCCATCAGTAATGGTAAGCTTCGTGCCTTCTTCGTAGGGAAATTTTGTATCCTGTCTGAGTTCAATCTTTTTATCCTTCCAGTTGAGTTCGCTGGCAATAAAAAGGTTAATAAATAATGAATCGCCAGCATGAGTGTATATAAACTGATTGTATTTGCTGTGGTTTTCCATACCTGTACCCACACAACACCACATAGCATTGTTGGGGGTAGAATAAACACGGTAATGACGGGGACGTGCAGTGGTGAAATATACATATCCTCCATGTTCAGGGTGCTGAGTAGAGAGGATGTGATTGAACAGCGTCCGTTCATAATAATCGGCATAATGAGCCGAAGGATGCATGCGAAAGAGGTCTTCTGTTAGTTTCAGCATGTTATATGAGTTACAAGTCTCCGGTCCATCAACATCATTAATATAATCGCCACTAGATGCGATACTGGGGAAATGTTCCCGGCGACTATTTCCTCCGAAAGCCAGCGTTCTGTTTGTTACTATAGTCTCCCACGAAAAGCTTCCCGCGTCTTCATATACTTTGTCGCCACTCAGTTCAGCAATCCTGGTGAATCCGATAAACTTAGGTATCTGCGTGTTGGCGTGCCAGTTGTCGAGATGATCAACCCCTTTCGACAAGGGGTCAAGAAATATCCTGTGCGAATATCTCTTGGCTGCTTCAAGATATTTTTTATCTCCGCTAATCTGATATGCATCAGCATAGATCTCATTCATACCTCCATGCTCGGTATTGAGCATCGTCTGCATCTGCTCATCATTAAAGCCGGAAGTAATATCGATACCCCAATCACAAAACTGCAGGAAAAGATTTTTGGCATTCTCATTGTCGCAATAGAGCCACGCATCCCTCAAACCGGCATACATCTTATGCAGGTTGTAAAAGGGTGCCCATGACGACTGGTATATACCTATGTCGCCCTTCTTGAATGACGACCACAACTCGGCGCTATTAGGAAACCCGCCTATATAACCCCTGCCCCATTCTGCATTATTTACTGCATTTGCTTCCAGGCACTCCTGAAGCTCACAAAGCATGTACTCCATTCGTTCTTTGCAGATTTTATCACCTGTTGCAGCGTAATTGATTGCCATCGCTGAAAGATAGTGACCTGCCACATGACCATCCAGACCATCCCAGTTGGGATAGCTCTCGGCCTTCTTTGGCAAACCTGCAGTTTTTCGATATGGGGCCAGCAAGCGATCCACATCATACTGCATTAACACCTCCAGATTCAAGTCACGAGCATGCTTCAGCGGTCCATCCAGCAGCGTTACATCTGAAACCGGGAACTGGTTGTTATATAGTTTATCCTGTGCCTGTATAGAGGTATAACAGATAAATAGTGCAACTAACAACCCAATTGTTTTTCTTTTCATATTTTTTGGCATAATTTAAATTTCATTCTCACAATAATCCCCGGAAAACAACAATTGTGTTCCGGATAAAAGAGAGGTATTACAAATAGTAACAATAAGTCTACTTATTGTATTAAGTACAAATTTAATTAATTTACTTGTAAATAACTCTATTTTGACATTTAATTCTCCGTTTTTTGCAGTAGTTATTCTATATCAACAGTTTGGCTAGATGAATATATAAGATGGCCTAAACTACTTACACCCTCAAGAATAATACCATATTGTGATGGTAAATCAGCAGAATAGAAAGTCAAATGGGCAATACCCCTGCTATCTGTCGAGACGCTTGGGTTCCAATAAATTGTTGAGCGTAAATCAGGTATCTTACTATTTTGCTGTTCTATCGTTTCGTAAGTTGGCGAATAAAATTCAACATGCTGCTGATAACCAATTGGTGTGAATACCTGCATATTCTTATTCATACTATTTTTTTCAATAAATCCTTTCTTAGTATTAATTACAATTGCTCCATTTGCAGCTCTACCGCCGAAAATGGGCATTACAGATGTAGCCGGCGCCACAAAAGCATCACTTATATCGTTCACATTTAACATACTATAGTCGAAGTTATCAGTTGGTACATTGTCTAAAATTAACATCGGAACAGCTCGACGATAATAAACTTCATTCCCCGAAATTGTTACACCCGGCAGGCGACGAAGTAAGTCGAAGACGTTTAAAAAGTTTGACCTTTCAATTTCTTCGGTTCCAAGGACAAAGGACGAAGAAATTGAATAATATGGCGATTCTGTTTTAGGGCGAATTATTCGTTTGGCTTTCACTTCAAACTCCGCTAAATTAATCAGCCACATTTCATTTTCTATGTTTTGTTTTCTATTTACCTTTTCGAGAAATGAATCATCGTAGTTAGGTTTTTGGGTAGCAATTAATGAAGAAGCCTGAACCGCTGGAAATGAGTCAATAGAGTCCAGCTCTATAAATGCAAGACCCGAACCTTTTTTTCTCAGTGCTTGTATAAGATATCTTGTACTATCGGGATAATCAACGTTGTTAAATACAAACCTTCCATCATCTCCTGTTTTGACAATGGAAGTTCCTAATATTGAATCTTTGTGTGCAATCAGCGAGATGTTTCCGTCTTTAAGAGATGAAAATACACCAGTAACTCTCCCTGAAAACTGACGGTTAGATTCCAGTGGAAATTTCAGTTCAGTTTGCAAATTACCTTTTATAATTTCTGGTACATTATATTTTCTCCACCCTTGGGTCATCATTAACACATCTAATGCTGCTATCGTTTTTTGATTTACATTTCTAAAATATCCCATTGGGGATTCAATATGACCTTTTAATTCAGAGGTTAGTAAAAGATTTGAAACAATGCTTGATAAAGTATCAAGAGGAACATCTTCCTTATCTACCACTGATAAGGAAAGATTGCCTGATAATGGAAGATCGTATTCATCTGTAACTTTTATACATAATTCAACTTTATCCCTTCTCTTATAAGTGTCTTTATCGGGTGTAACCGTTACGTTAGCAAAAGAACTATTTTGTAACGAGAATACAAGTCGTTCGCTGAGGATATTTCTCTCTTTATCAATTAATATGAAATGGACGATACCAGTAGGAAAAAAATCTTTCTCAAAAAGAAATCCTTGCGATTCGCCCCATGGTTTAGAAAAGAGTACTGCTCCCCTAATATGGGCTATCAGATGTAAACCAACAGGCAAAGCATAATCTGGTGACTTTGATAATAGTAAACGTAAATTACCATCTTTCCATTGTGTTTTTAATGATAGTGAATTAGGTTCAGGTAATGGCAAATTGTAGCGAAATGATATGTTTTCTTTATTTGTACAAACAACATGATATGTTCTACCGGGAAGATAATGCATTCTAAATTGTCCCATTCCCAAATGGCTACTTTCAAAACGAGCCCATTCTTTGCCTGTATCGTCATACACTACACCACTTATATCTTCATGCAACCCGCATTCGTTCAACGCCTTAAATGCAATCTGAACATCAGACTGTAAAGGAGCATGCCCACCTTCGGGAAAGAAAGAGACATTAAAAGTATTGTCAGGTTTGGGAATCTCTATAAAGCAATTGTGTGTTTTTCCCTTGTATGTTGTTTGAAGCAAAAATGCAGATTGGTTTTTTACCTTTTTCATATCGAAAGTATAAAAGTCAGATCCCATGTCAAATGACAACTTCTTTTCTTCCCCTTTTAGTCTACCATCTACAAATAAACTGCAATTGTCAGGAATAATCCTATTCTCCCCTTCAGTTTCTTTAAAATAAATTTCGGTCAATAGTTTATTATCGTCGAATGTAAATTTAACCTTTGGAGTAATACTTACCGACATCGGATCAATAACATAGACAGACTTTCTAAAAAAATAATCCTCTCCCTGGTTTTGCATAAATCTAGTATAAGCCCGAAGTGTATAGCTACCTTCTGGCAAAGCCTCATCCATCTTAATATATCCATAAAAACAACCAATACTATCTGAACTAAGCATAGTTCTGCTAACAACATCAGATAAGATATTAACCATTTCTACATATACATATCTGCTTGCATTAGCCTGTTTAAGCAATAATGCATCAACCAAATGAACGCGCATCCAAATTGTATCACTTGAAAAATAAGAAGATTTATCGGTATGTACATATACTTTTTCCTGTGGATAGTGAGAAAGTTGTTCTAGGAAAAGCTCTTGGAATGGGTCATCATCTAAATTTTGCGCCAGAATATTGGTACATAAAAGAAATATTACATTAAAAACAAAATCTATTTTTCTCATCTCAAGATCAATAAATATTTTGAATCAGCATCATATTAAATGATTTTTATACCATTAAAAGATGGCAGGACTCATTTTAGCCCTGCCATTCTTTAGTTAACAATTACTATTTATGTTCATCTAACCAATCATCTAGCTCTTCTTGTTCTGCCGAAGTTTTACGTTCTTTGTACAAAAATCCTTCAGCTCTCCAACGAGTACCGTTGTTATTATATTCGTACCAAAAATCGTATACTTCAACATCAGGATAATACACACCTCCTCCATCAAATATTTCGAATTTATCCCATGTGGAATAACTTAATGTGTTATCACTATTAATAGTAATTTTAAATGTGTGTGTTGACCTATAGTCTTTAGTTTCATTATTGTAGTGATACATGCGTACAGTACTACCATTGTCTGTTGCCACTAAATTACGAGTCATCTTATACATTACCGAATCAGTAACATTAGTAGTATTCTTTAAAATCCCTTCTACGTAGTAAAGACCAGAATACTTATTAACCAAATGCAACCTCACCAATACAGTAGTATCATTATCACTTAGCTCATAGTCTGAAATTGTATTTAATCTAATCGGTATCATATATAAAGAATCACACTGTAATGATTCTGGTTTGATATGAATTGGGAATGTATTATAAACTTCACCCGCTTTTATAGTCAACTGTTGTAATGGATAACTATAAATTGATTCGTCCAGTTTCTGATATTGCACATCCTCACCCGAAACATTACGTTGGTTGTACAAATCAATTTCATCAATGTTTTCTTTAATTGTAACAGTAACATCTTTATTTAGAGGACGCGACCCGCTTACAGCTACCGAAACAGCAATTGTATCAATCATATTCCCAAGTTCAATTTCTCTTTCAACTATTTGATCTCTCGCTCCAACAATATAAACTTTGGATGGAAACAGATCAGTATCCATTGGGGAAGTTTCATTCTCACAACCAGCAAAAAGCACTATGAGAGATATAGAATATAATAATATTTTTTTCATATTACTTTATTATTTATTTATAGAATTATTTATTAGTTCCAACCCGGGTTTTGAACCAATTTGCCATTTTTATCCAGCACGTTCTGACTGATTGGAAAAAAATACATCTTGTTATTCCATACGCGCTTCATAGCAGTTTCTGTGTTCCAAATCTTTGTAGTATAGAAACTTTCACGCTGTGCTCTTCTAGCAGTTACATCCAATCCAGTGACAGGTTTACTCATTACCTCAGGTGCATCCATCCAACGACGGAGATCGTAATAACGATGATCTTCAAAAAAGAATTCTATCTGTCTTTCATGTTTTATCAAATTCTTCATTGTTTCATAATCACTTGCTTCTGCAACTGATATTCCAGGTAAACCACTACGATAACGAATTTGATTAAAATATTTTACCATTTCACTAACATCTCTGGTAACAGTTATTCCGGTAACCTCGTCGTTATATGAATCTTCCATCTCGTTCATCGCCTCCACGTATCCCATTAAAACTTCAGCATATCGGAATACTGGGTAAGTTTTCTGTTTTACTTTGCCCCAATAGTCAAGATTATCTTCTTGATGAGCCCATTTGCGAATAGTGTAACCAGTGCGGTTATAATTAAAATCACTTCCTCGAGCATTACCATCGTAATAATAAGTCGCATTCATATTTGTAACGTCGCTACCCGATCCGGTGTATGCAGTTCCGGGCCATAAACAATGATTAAAACCTATTGATGCATAGTATCTAGGTTCACGGTTATCATCCATTCTCGCACGTTCTGCAGTAAGTACATAGTTTTCCGAAAAGGTAAGACCGCTGCCCACTGCTTGCCACGATTTCTCTTCATCTGTAGCCTCACTGAATAACCTTCCATCAGCCATTCTAAATTGATCTATAACATCCTTTGGAACACTTAATGTACTATTACCACCTTGCTTTGAAGGAAAAGAAAAGCGATTGTTTATATTGGCTTCATTATAGAAATATATTAATTCCGGATTACTTTCAGGTGTAACACTTCCATCAAATATAGATTTATATGATCTATATGGATCTATATCTGCTGCTCCGTTTGGAAAATTTGCAGTTTTCAGATTTGGATCATTTGTATCTGGTAAAGGTAATGTTCCCGTGCCTCTCGAATTAACAATCTTAGGTGTTGTATAAAGCTCATATTTTTCTAAATCAATAATACGCTTAAATGCTGCGGCAGCTTTTCCCCATTTGCTAGGATCGGCAGTTTGAGGAATAAAATGCGTGCCATCAGAACGTTTCCAATCGGCATAAAACTGATTACCATTGTATAAAGGACTGGCCGCGTATAAACGCATCCTTGCAATAACAGCCATAGCAGCTCCTTTGGTTGGCATATACTGATAAGCTATACTTCTCTCACGTGGAAGCAGCTGAGCTGCTTGCTCCATATTATCACAAATATATTCCACACAGTCTTCATACGACGAACGTTCGTAAGAAGTTGATTCTACCGAAGCATCAGTATCGAAAGGTTTGTCTGGCAAGACAGGTACCGGACCGTATAATCTAACCAGTGAATAGTAAAAATAAGCACGCAAAAAGTAAGCAACTCCTTTATAGTCTCTCATTTCTGCATCGGTTAGCTCTTTATTTTGATCAATTCTGTCCAGAATAATATTTGCCTTGCGGATACCTTTGTAGTAATCAGGCCATGGATTCACATTTTTTGTATCTCGTGCAGTAACCTGATCAACCACCAAACAGCTTCCTGCATGATCCCAATTCACCCAAGGCTGAATAGCTTCATCTGATCCCATACCACTTGGAAAATCGGCTCTATAATCCCAATCTCCAACAAAATTCGATTCGTTTTTTAGTATCGCTGCTGTACCAATTATATATTCAAAAGTTTTTGTTTTCGAAGTGAATATTGTATCAATGGTAGTTTTATCATACACATATTCATCAATATCGATGTAATTTTCACATGAGTTAAAGACTATTGCACCTAACAAAAGCAATAACAAACTCCCTTTATATGTCCATTTTTTCATCTTCATGTTAATTTTCTGTTAAAATTTAAGATTTATCTGTAAAGTAAATACTCTTTGTATTGGGTATCTGGCCCCATTACCTGTTGCCTGCACAGGATCGAATATTTTTTCTTGAAGTTTGTCCCAAACATATAGGTTTTCACCAATTAGACTGATAGTAGCATCTGTGATACCAATTTTATTCATGAAAGCAGCATTAGTCCGATATGATAAATGTACATTCTTTAACCTCAGATAACTTCCGTCATTCAACCAATAAGTTGAATTGCGATTATTGTTTGCATTACCACCATAAGAAAGCCTTGGAAACCTGGCATTAGGATTTTCGGTAGATGAATCACCTGAAATTTCGGATGAAGTCCATCTATTCGACTGTTCTCCCACTGCAAGCAGTACGTTTCCAGTTTCTCTACCAGTAAAAGCGAAGAATCCATTCCCTCCACTAAAGTATTTCATCTTGTCTACACCTTCAAATAATATGCTCAAACTCCAATTTTTCCAACCAAATTCTGTTGCATAACCATACTGAATCTGTGGAGTTGAAGAATGTTCTAGTGGAACAACATCATAATCATCAATTACGCCATCTCCATTAACATCCTTATATTTAATGTCTCCGGGTAGCACTTCCCCTCCAAAAGTCTGAGGTGGGCTATTTACTACATCTGCTTCGTCTTCAAACAAACCTAATGCAATCAAACCTCTGTTAATTCCCCATTGATATCCAACTGTAGATTGGTATGGAAAACGTACTATCGACTCTTCATACTCTAATACTTTATTCTTAGATTGAGTATAATTAGCACGCAAAACCATATAGGCGTCTTTGTTGAACTGTTTTGTATACGAAATATGTCCGTCAATCCCCCAACTCTTCATTTTACCAACATTTGCAAATGGCAGAGTAACTAGTCCCATTTCTTCCGGAATACTTGCTCGTTGCTGATAAATTCCTGAACGAACGTCAGAGAAGAAGTCGACAGTCATATCAAATTTATCTTTTAAAAATTTAGCATCTATACCAAAGTTTGTTTTTGTAGCAGTTTCCCATCTTAGGTTTGAAGAACCCACCTGTGTTTCGGTGTAACCATTTCCGATATTCCACAAACTACCACCGGTTGGGCCCATTAATGTAAGATAAGGAAACCTTACATTCATACGGTCGTTACCTACCTGACCATAAGAACCTCTGAATTTGAGAAAACTCATAAAAGGCATGTTTTCTTGAATTAATTCATACTGTGTAGGCGACCATCCAACAGAAACAGCCGGGAATACTCCAAACTTCTTGCCACTTTCAAAAGCTTCCGACCCCGTATATCCAATATTCCCTTCAAGCATATAAGTATCTTTATACGAATAGGTAGCACGACCTGAGAGACCTATATAACGTTTAGGAATTGCATCTAAATCGTTATTATTCCTTGAGTCAATAAAATCCTCCATGTAGTAGTGTATTAAACCTCCAACCCTGTGAACATCATCGAATGTACGCTGATAGTTTGAGCGGGCTTCAAAATAATACTTTCTGTTCATTTGCGATGAAACACCAAATGACGGGTCAGCAGCATCTCTCTTTTTCTCTAAAGCAAGCGAGCCGTCTCTTTTTCTTCCGGTTGCATAAAATAGAGCTGGGGTCTTAGTACGTGATGACCACATTTCAGAATTAGTATTCATATTAAATAGTGCACTAAACGTAAGCCCCTTAGTGATCATATCAAGGTCTTGTTCAAGTTGCAAATTCAAGTTATTTGAATTGCGAAAATATTTTCTGTAACCTGTGTGATTTAATAATACATAAGGACTAATCTGGTCATTATTACTTCCATATGCAGGAATCTGGCCTGTAGAAAACATAATTGGAACAGTTACAGGAGTCATATTTGCCTGTGCATCCCAAAGAGCCTGACTATCATTGCCAAAGCCTGGATAGTTTTGTGTTACCAATACTGTTTCTAAACCTAACGACAAAATTGTTTTCTCCGTTAAGTTCATATCGATATTTGCACGGAAATTATATTGTTTGTAATCAACATTTGTCTCATACTTATTGATACCCTTGTCTTGTTTGAAAAGAGCATCCTTATTTAACACTCCTAAACTTAAGTAATAACGTGCAGCTTGTCCTCCTCCCGAAGCACTTAAGTGAACTTGTTGATTCATAGTATAATCCTTTAGGATAATATCTCTCCAGTTTACATTTGGATGAAGATCCGGATCAATACCATTTTCAAAAAGCTGTAGATCCACACTATTATATATAGGCTCCATTCCTCGCGACAAAGCAGCTTCATTGGCTAATGCAGCATATTGATTTCCGTCAACATACTCAGGCATACGAGCAGAGTATGAATAACCACTATTCGCCTTCAAGTTTACTGAAAGTTTACCCGCTTTTCCTCGCTTTGTAGTTATTAATACCACACCGTTAGCACCTCTCACCCCATAAACAGCTGTTGCTGAAGCATCTTTTAAAATAGAAAAACTTTCAATATCCTCCGGATCCAGTGTATTCATATCACCTTCAACACCATCAATAAGCACCAAGGCACTCGATCCTGCACCAAATGTACTTATACCACGTATCCAAAACTCAGAGAAGTCTTTCCCCGGTTCTCCACTACGTGTAACAGCAATGATACCCGGTACTCTTGCTCCAAGCATATTAGAAACAGATGTTGCAGGAACTTTCAAATCCTCCACATCTACAGAAGAAATTGCACCTACTACCGAAGCTTTACGCTGTGTACTGTGAGCAACAACAACAAGCTCATCTAGTGAACTTACATCTTCTTTTAAAATAATACGCATCCGCTCATCTGTATCCCTCACTCTTAACTCCTCTGTTTCAAAGCCAATATATGAAAACACAAGGGTTTGTCCTCTATCCAAATCAATTATTTTAAAACGCCCGTCAGCATCGGAAACTGTACCTTTACCCGGAACTTCTTTAACAGTAACTGTTACCCCAATCAATCCCTCACCATTTTCTGACATTATCAAACCTCCGGCTGTAATATCAGACTGTGCATAGACCGAAAAATTACAGAAGGTGCCTATAAGAAATATTAGTGCTATAATATATTTATTCATGTTTTATTCGAATTATAAGGTTAATATTATTCAATCGATAATTTTCTAACTGTTCGGTCTTCACCTCCCGAAATGATATAATTACCATCTGAATCGATCGATATGTTACGAGCTACTTTAAAAGTTGATTCTAAAGGATCACCGTTAACCAAAGGATTGTTTGAACCTGGTTTACCAGCAACTAGTTCAACCATATCACCAAAAATCTTCACAATAACATGTCCATCACCACACCAGGGACAGCTGCCTTTATTTACTACAAAAATTTCTCCGTCTTCATTAACAGCCATTCCATGTGGGTGATTTAATCTAGCATCAACAAGTCGATGACCAAACTCGATTCCTTGTCCATTATTTCCAGCATATAATGTCGAGGTCCATGTGTTATCATCATTTTTATCAAGCTTATAAATTGCATGTTGATTTGCAAATGATGCAAAGAAGCATTTGTGATATTTGCTGTAAATAATGAATGAATCTTGCCAGTCTCCAAAACTATTAGGTAAATCCCCTTTAATTTCTCCACCATAATTATTTTGATTTATTCCTCCTGGCTTTTTATTTGCTGCTGTATAAACTTTATAAGATTTCTCTAAAAGATTAACCTCTGCAATTCGACCCTCAGAATCCATTAAATACAACCAATTATCATCCTCGCCAAAAGTCAATGAAGAAACCTTGGCACCAGGTAAATCCGATACACTTACAGTAATGGTGGTAGTACTATACTCCCAGCTATTAGCTTTTGAATAATAATAAATAGTACGTCCTCTATTCCAGAACTGCGTCACATAAAATGCGTCGCGTGTGCTATTAACTGTAGGGCTACTCAAATTATCAGGTGTAGCCAACTTTTGTACCTGATTGTCGTCTTGTGAGAGCATAAGCAATCTATTGCCCCATCCGGTTTCAATCAGAAAGATATTATCTTGTGTTTGTCCGGCAAGTGCTGCTACATAGTGAACATCACCAAAAGTTACCGCATCCAGAGCGGCACCGGCATAATCAGCATCAGACATCCACGCATCTTCACCAAGTTTGCCTGCAATGGTTTTAACAGATCTACTTTGTTTATATTTAAACAAAAAGCCATCCGGCACGATACTATCTTTTCCAATTACAATAGAAACCTGATTCACGCCATCGGGTTGTTTAGGTACGATCCCGGTAATACTAGCTCCATCAGTAGCTGTGAGAATAGCTTTTTTATCGGCAAAATAAACTTTCATATCCGAAAGTTCTCCCGGGAAATTACCATTAATAATAAAGGTCTGATCAATGATACCTCTAGTAGGAAGCAACTCATCTGCCGATATAGGTTTAGACGAATTGTATTTGTTAATAATTTTAGGAGCTTTCTCAATGACAGCCTCCTTACTACAACCTATCGCGAAAAAAAACAGCGATAAGGTGTAAAGATAAAAAATTAAATGTTTCATCATATCATGTTAATTAAATAAATAAAAAAGTTAATATAATAGACTTTGGATTCATGAAAATTCGATTTTTTGTTAAATAGACTATGTTTTAACGTGGGACTTTTATTACTTTTACAAGCAAATATGTTAACTTATTTACATATATATTTCAAGTTTAG
>DHCC01000023.1:69833-71091 GCA_002398875.1 Bacteroidales bacterium UBA4912
TACTATAGTTAAAATATAATATTTTTTCCGCAACAAATGATACATTATCGATATATTATATATATTTTTGATTTATAAAGCCATTTGTCATAATACAACCTTATATTTATAGACATGAATGAAATATACTCGATGCAACTTATTCTATTAAACATAGGCTATGCTATCCACAATGCAGACTGGAATTATAAGAATGTTAGAAGTCCTTTTGCCAGAATCTATTTGGTTAAAGAAGG
This sequence comes from Bacteroidales bacterium UBA4912, assembly GCA_002398875.1. Taxonomy (GTDB): domain Bacteria; phylum Bacteroidota; class Bacteroidia; order Bacteroidales; family Dysgonomonadaceae; genus Proteiniphilum. The sequence goes on from DHCC01000023.1 coordinate 70,070, forward strand.
TTATGCCAGATTACATTTACCCGGCAATAGAATACAGGACCTAAGACCTAATCATTTATATATGATACCACCTTTTACTATGCATAGTTACGAGTGCACTAACCACTTTACCCTTTATTATATTCATATCTATGATAATCAAAAATCAGACTATTTTATTTTAGAAGATTTAATGTATCCGGTAGAAATTAAAGCTAAAAATATCGATGAACTACTTGTAGAACGACTATTTACAATTAATCCCGATAGTGCTCTTAATCACAACGACCCCAAGAAATACGACAACACTACAAATCTCATCAAAACCATTAACAATCAAATAAATAGGGCCACCCATGATTTATTAGAAACAAATGGTATTTTATTTCAGTTATTATCGCATTTCATGGTTTACTCTAAAGATAAGTATGACATAGTCGACAATCGTATATTACGAGTCGTAAAATATATCCGTAATAACATCCACAAAGATATTTCAATTGAGGAATTGAAAGACATGTGCTGTTTGTCTAAAGATCACTTTATACGGTTATTTAAAAATGATTTGCAAGAAACCCCAACACAGTATATAATTCAAAGGAAAATAGAAAGAGCACAGTTAATGCTAATCACAAGCGATCTATTAATAAAAGATATTGCTTATGAATTATCTTTCGAGAATGTATACTATTTCAATAGACTTTTCAAGAAAGCTACTGGTTTCACCCCATCAGATTATAGAAAGAGAGTATAAGTCGATATTATAGAATATTTCATCTTTTCTATTATAGTTTAACCTTCTACTAACACCTTTTAAATCATAATAACCATCCTGAAACTGACCTCTGTATTTTACAGTTTTAATTGTGACAGGTCCAAATAACCCGGAAAGCTGTAAGGGTGTCTGTGCATTATAAGGATTAACTATATACCAGGTGTCGCGTTGATCTTCCGGTATTTTTAAATCTCCAATAATTCTGTTCATCCAATTATTTACTACAGTTACAGAGACTGCGTTCTCACCGAAGTCAACCTGTGCATAT
>DHCC01000046.1:0-31138 GCA_002398875.1 Bacteroidales bacterium UBA4912
TTGTCCTCATCAGCTATACCGATGCAGGTGATGCTTATAGTGAAGCCGGTATAAGAGGAGGTTGTATCACCACCTACAATATCAACTCCATATATTTCACAAGCCATCTTAATGCCGCTATAAAATGCTTCCAGATCCTCTACTGACATTCTTTTTGCAATACCCAGAGAGACAGTAATCTGCTGAGGCTTGCCATTCATCGCGTAGATATCCGAAAAGTTAGTTACAGCAGCCTTATATCCAAGGTGCTTCAAAGGGGTATAAATCAGATTGAAGTGAATACCCTCCAGCAAAAGGTCGGTAGTAATCAGAGTGCGTTTACCTGCATTGTCCACTATCGCTGCATCATCACCAACACCCTTAATTGTTGTTTCCTGCGTAAGCTTAATATCTTTAGTGAGATGGTCGATTAGTCCGAACTCACCCAATGTTGCTATTTCTGTTCTTTTCATATAGTCCAGTATCTGACATCCCCTATTATAATTTGATAATTAAGTAATTCAGACTCTCTGAATAATTGTGCGCATAATTTCAGCCATCATTGGTTGTGCAATTTTTGCAGCCTCCTGTACCTCTTCATGTGAAACTTCAACTATTTTACCTAATACACCAAGGTCAGTTATAATAGAGAATGCTAGTACTTTCATTTTCGCATGATTAGCTACTATTACTTCAGGAACTGTTGACATGCCAACTGCATCGCCTCCCATAATACGGAAGAAATTGTATTCGGCAGGTGTTTCAAATGTGGGTCCTTGCAGACCGACATATACACCATGCTGCAGTTTGATGTTTTTCTCTTTTGCTATCTCCATAGCCATAAGACGAAGTTTCTTGTCATAAGCCTCACTCATATCAGGGAAACGTGTGCCCAGCTCTTCAAAGTTTTTGCCGCGAAGCGGATGTTCGGGGAAGAAGTTGATATGATCTTCAATAAGCATAATATCACCTACATCAAAGCTTGAGTTCATTCCTCCTGCAGCATTCGATACAAACAGATACTCAATACCCAGTGCCTGGAATACGCGTATAGGGAAAGTCACCTGTTGCATATTATAACCCTCGTAGTAGTGGAATCGTCCCTGCATTGCAAGTACTTTTTTGCCACCCAAAGTGCCGACAATCAGTTTTCCGCTATGACCTTCAACCGTTGAAACGGGGAAGTTGGGTATCTCTGTATAAGGAATTTCGTTCTTGTCCTCAATTTCATTGGCAAGTTCACCAAGTCCTGTTCCCAGGATAATAGCTGTATTTGGAATTTCTCCAATCTTACCTTTAAGATAATCAGCTGTTTGTTTTATAGTTTCTAACATGTTCTACAATTTTTTTATTAAATGAAAATCTCTCTTTGTTATTTAAAAATGTAACCCTCACCGGCAGGTAGTACATCATATTTTTTATTTTATTCGGCAAATCAGGTAATGCGCGGAATCTGACAGCGTCCTTTTCAGTTGTTACAATAATCTTATTATCATCATCTATTGAATCAATCATATCAACAATTGATTGAATATCTTTTTTAGTGAAGTTGTGATGATCAGAAAAGAACTTAGTGTACAAGTTGTAGGTTTTATGCTCCAGTTTTCTTACAAGCGGTTCGGGTGATGCAATACCTGTAATCAGAAAAAGATGCTTTTTTCTTAAGTCATTAATTAATACCTCATCAATTTCCAGTTCAGGGAAAACAGGCTTAAGCTTATCATAATCGAATGATGTGAAGAATAAATCCTGATATGCGAAAAGATTCAGTCCGTTTGTATAAATTCTGAAATCAATCGGCTGCATGTCAGGATTGCATTTTGTAACCAATACAACAGACGCTCTGTCAATGCTTCTTAACGGTTCACGTAAAAGACCCGCAGGCAGTAGTTTGTCTTCAAATACAGGGCGGTTGCTGTCTGCTAAAACAATTGACAGAGATGGCAGTACATAGCGATGCTGGAATCCGTCATCAAGAAGAATAACATCAGGTCGTTCTTCCTTATCAATCGAGATGATCTTTTCAATTGCGTTAACCCTGTTTTTGTCAACTACAACTAACACTTCGGGAAACTTCTTTTTTATTTGCAACGGCTCATCGCCAACATCGCGTACTCTGGAGTCGGTGTCAACAATAAGAAAACCTTTAGTTTTTCGTTTGTACCCCCTACTTAAAACTGCTACTCTGAACTTAGGTGAAAGCAGTCGTATCAGATATTCGATATGAGGGGTTTTGCCTGTCCCTCCCGCTGTTATGTTGCCTACACAAATTACAGGGATATCGAATTTGCGCTGTTTTAGTACTTTTTTGTTGAACAACCAGTTCCTGAAATTCACACCAGTCCCGTACAGCCATGATAAGGGCAGCAAGGAATTGCGGATTTCAACCTTTGGTAATTCCATGAAAAATTAATTAATATTCAAATCAAACGGTATGCGTGCCTGTATATAATCCTGTTCCTTAATATCTTTTAGTAGCATAAATAATTCGTAGCTCTCTCCCAGGTATTCTTTAATTGTTTTAGCAGCAAGCTCTTCTTTAGCAGGATCGAGCAGCTCCTCAAATGGAGAACGAAGTTTAGGGTATTCGAATACCACATAGCTTTTGCCCAGATTTGACATTTCTGCAGCAATCTCAATAGCTCTTTCTATTCCTCCCAGTTCATCAACCAAACCAATCTCGAGAGCCTGATTGCCTGTCCATACTCGTCCTTCGGCATATTGTGCAAGTGTATCTTTAGGTATACCTCTGCCTTCAGCACAGCGAGTGAGGAAAAGATCATAACCATTTTCAACATAATTCTGCATGATCTGCTGTTCACTTTCATTCAGAGGACGGGTTAAATTACCGAAGTCGGCATATTCGTTAGTCTTAACAACTTCTGTGTGAACTCCGATTTTATCTGTTGTACCTTCTAAATTAGGGAACATTCCGAATATTCCTATTGATCCTGTTATGGTTGTAGGCTGTGCAACTATTCTATCAGCATTACAAGAGATATAGTAGCCTCCTGATGCTGCCATGTCGCCCATAGATACCACTACGGGTTTCTCTGCTTTAAGATCCTCTATGGCTTTCCAGATTTGTTCTGAGGCATACGCACTTCCTCCACCAGAGTTTACTCTGAAGACAACAGCCTTAATATCCTTATCTTTTCTCAGTTTCTCTATTTCACTAACAAAATATTTATCCTGAATATTGGAAGAGCCGTTACCTGAAACAATATTTCCCTGAGCATATAAAATAGCAATTGTATTGTTTGTCTTTTCTATCGATTTAGTCTTTACCGACTTCATGTCCTTAACTGTTGCAGATGGTATTTTTTTACCCTCATCAATATCAAGCAGTGAGCGCAAGTAATCTTTCACCTCAGTTTCATAAAGAAGTGTATCCACTAGATTGGCAGAAAGAAGAAAATCCGGCTTTTGCATAAGTGTCAGAGTGTTTGCAAGAGAATCAACTTCTTCAGTTGTGAGTGAACGTGCTTCAGCAAAATCTTTTCTTAAAAAGCTCCAGGCATCGTTGAGATATGAATTCACCTGCTCTCTGTTGGCAGCACTCATCTCGTTTTGAGTGAATGGTTCCACGGCTGACTTATATGTTCCAACCTTAAATATTTGCATCTCTATTCCTAACTTATCAAGTGCATCCTTGAAGAAAATAGGGGTAGAGGCTAAACCGTGCATATCTAGCATTCCCTGCGGATTAAGTACAACTTTATCTGCAGTCGTAGAAAGGTAATATCCACCCTGAGTATATGTGTCTGCGTAAGAAACAATAAACTTTCCACTCTCTTTAAAGCTTTCAAGTTCACTTCTTATTTCTTGAAGAGTTGCCATAGAAGCCGATAACATGCGTGAGTCAAGATATATTCCTTTAATTTTGTCTTCGTTCTTAGCTTTACGAATTGCACTTACGATATCATTTAGTCCCATCGTGGTTTGGTATTCTGAACCTATCAATGAGGTGAACGGATCATCTTCAGGTGTACGGTCTACAATAGGTCCGTTTAATCTTAAATTAAGTACTGAGTTTTCCTGAAGAATAAATTTTTCAGAGGTCATTGAGCCCATAAATGAGCTTGCTGCTCCGAAAAACATTATCATTGCAATAAAGAAGATTAGAATTTGTGCTATGAGGAATCCCAAAGCAGAAGCAAGCATGATTTTTAGAAAATCTTTCATAACAAGGGTTATTTTTTGAATTATAATTTGGCGTATAAACAGAACAAAAATATACAAAAAACACAGCTTCTGCAATTTAAATTTACATATTCTTATATATTTTCACTTGCAGGATTTTCCCTTGAATAGTATATTTGAAGAATAAAAAGAGATTCGATCTGTTTTCAAATACTCCTCTTTCTTAAAAAATGATAAATATTAGATAAAAAAGAGTTGTTAATGCAGCGTTTTTTCTTTTAGTTCATCTATACAGTAACTGCGATAAGAATGGATAATTCGCAACTAATATCAGCGTGTAAGAAACAGAACCGCAATGCACAGAAGGCTTTATATGAGAAGTATGCTCCTATAATGATGGCTGTATGCATGCGTTACTGTGGTGATGAAGAGACTGCACGTGATTTGTTGCATGACGGATTTATTCGTGTTTTTACGCAGATAGGCTCTTTTACGGGCAAGGGCTCTTTTGAAGGCTGGCTGAGGCGAATATTTGTAAATCTGGCGCTGGAGAATTACAGAAAAGAGAAGAGAAAGAATCTTTTTCTGGAAGAATATGGATATATGTATACAAATGAAACAGATGATCCTGCCGATGATTTACTTGATATAGAGGATATTCCCAAGGAAGTAGTATTTGAGTTGATCAATAAACTTCCTCCCGGATATAGGACAGTGTTTAATTTGTTCATTTTTGAGGACATGTCGCACAGGGAAATTGCTGAAGAGCTGGGCATAAATGAGGCAGCCTCCAGGTCACAGTTTTACCGTGCTAAAAGTCTGTTAAAGAAGAAGATTTCAGCCCTCCTTGAAAAAAACCATCAAAGAAAGTATAATGAGTTCAGAAGATAAAATAAGAAAACAGTTTCAATCGAAATTCAACGATTTTAAAGTACCTGTTCCTGCCGATGGGTGGGCGAGGTTGGAGGAATCGTTGAATAATGCCTCTGTGGTAAGAAAGATGGTAGTTCATCGCAGATGGCAATACGCAGGTTCTGCAGCAGCAGTGCTGGTGTTATTAGTCGTGAGTCTGTTTTTTCTAAATAAGCCAACTGTAACTGAAGGACCTTTTATGTCTGAAACTATGCCACCGGCAAATGATGTAATAACTGAACCGGAAATTGAATCAAAAATAGACATAAGGGTGGCTGAGCCCGCATTATTTGCGGAAAGAAAAGTTGCTAGCAGTGTTTCGAAACAACCTTCAAATGTGTCGGCCATTTTTACTGAATTGATTGAACAAGAGAAACAACAAGTATCTGATGATTTAATAGGTTTAAGTAATGAAGTTACCTCAATTAATGATGATATCATGTTTGATGTTGCTGATAATTCAGGTAATTACAATATGACAGAGGAACAGATTATAATAGAAGGAGATGAGATTGTACTGTTAGCTGAAAATGAGTCTGGAAGTGATAAAGAGGATTATATTTTATCATTTGGCAGTAAAGGCGGTTTAACCTCTTTTCATCAAACTGTAAACTCTCCAATGGCTTTAAGAAGTGCTGCACTGGCAGAAGAGAATCAATTGATTGAACAGCCTGGTAAGGTTTTATTTCAATCAGCAGCAAGCACTGATAATACTTTGGAAATGGAACATAATCAACCAGTATCTTTTGGTATTACAGTTTCTAAATTGCTTTTTGATGATCTGTATATAGAAACCGGACTTATATACTCCTATCTCTATTCTAAAAGAAAAAATACAAGCGCGAACTCTTTTGTTGAGCGGAAACAGCAGTTTCATTATTTAGGTATTCCATTAAATGTTAACTATAACCTATTTTCTCTGGGCAAATTAAATGTATATACTTCTATAGGGGGAATGATTGAAAAGGATGTTTATGGAAGACTAACAGAACAGAGTGAAATTCAGCTGATTGGTGACAATGCGGAGTCGGAAGGTTTAATGGATAAGACAATTTCTCAGCATAACCCACAAATATCAGTCAACGCCGGAATAGGTTTATCATATCCTATATATCAAAACTTTAAACTGTATGGTAAAATTGGAGGAGCATACTATTTTGATGCAAATAATCAATACCCTACCATATACTCAGACAGCAAAATCGTCATGGATTTGAATCTTGGAATCAGATATGAATTTTAATAACTACTAAATATAAATAAACAAAATGAGGAAATCTTTTTTATTTTTAATTATAGTCGCATCAGGACTTATTTTGAGTTCATGTTTAGGTGATACAAGCAGGCATTATACACAACCGCTGGATTATGTTTATATTACTAATGAGGGTGGTCTCACTTATGGAAGAACTTTATCTAACAGGCTAATAACTTCTAATGAGTTTTTAATGATGATGCCGGGTACCTTTCAATCGATGAGTTATTCTTATGAAGAGGTAAACGGTGTTACGCCTTTACAGATTGGAGGTCAAACATTTCAACTTGATAATATTGACCTAAATGGCACACCAGTCGAGATTCATAAGTATGGTTTCAGCTCAATGCCATACGATTTAGAAACTTCAGATGAGTTTTTACAAATTATACCTTATGCAATAGATGATCCGATTTATTTTAATGACCACTGGTTTATAGAGTATGTGTATGCAATAAAAAAGGGGGAAAGAGTAGAGGACATATCATTTTATATAAATGAGGAATCAAATTCGCCTATAAACGAGATAATAATTGATGTAATGCTGGAGATCTCCGGAACTCCTGACGACCCAAACGCTAATGCTACTAATGAGGTTGGTGTTGTAGCTTTAAATATGGCACAGATCCGTAGTCAGTTTGAAGGAACAAATGATACAAATAAAAAGCAGTTGAGGATCAAATTCAATTATAAAAAGAATGCGAGCAACAATACTACTGATCAGTTTTATAATCTGACTGTAAAAGGTAATTAATTATAAAACTTAATTATCGATTAATATAGACAGCAGTACTTTATGTGAGTGCTGCTGTTTTTTGATTGAAAATAACTACCTTTGCTCTCCAAAATTGTTGAGAAATGTGGAGAGATATTTTTGTTACTATCACACAACTTATTGTCGCTTCTCCAAAAGCATGGAAGGAAATAAATAGGGAAAAGAGGACTCATAACGAGTTTCTTAACCGTTTTCTGCATCCTCTTTTTGGTATTATCGCGCTGACTTCATTCATTGGAGGATTGTGGATAATAAGCGATGGAAGTGTGGAAAGTGCATTAAAAAAATCTATTATAAGTGTTGTGGCAGTATATGGTGGTTATTTTATTGCATCTTATGCTTTAAACGATTTAGCACCAAAGTTTGGTTTGAGAAAGAATCTGCCAATGTATCAGAAGTTTGTAGGATTTGCTTCAGGAGTAATTTATTTGTTGTATATTATTATCCCCTTTTTTCCGGGTTTCATCATATTATGGCTGTGTGCATTTTACACAATTCATCTTGTGTATACCGGAGCTCAGAATTTCATAACAGTAAAAGAGGATGATCTTATGAATTTTACTCTTCTGGCATCAGCATTGATAATTCTTGCTCCGGCAACTATTCATCAGCTTTTTTCTATAACAATTAATTAATGAATCAGCCTCAGGTAAATATAAAGAATAAACGTGCCACATTCGATTATGAATTGCTGGAAGTTTTTACTGCAGGAATTGTTCTTACGGGTACGGAGATTAAGTCGATACGTCTCGGAAAAGCAAGTCTGGTAGATACATACTGTCAGTTTGAAGGTAGTGGCTTGTGGGTTCGTAACATGAATATATCGCCATACTTTTATGGTACATATAACAATCATGACTCACGCAGGGATCGCAAGCTTCTGCTTAATAAAAATGAACTGAGGAAAATAAGGAGGCTCACTAAAGAAACAGGTTACACTATTATACCTGTCAGGTTGTTTATAAATGAAAAGGGATTGGCTAAGATAGTCATTGCTGTAGCCAGAGGGAAAAAACAGTATGATAAGCGTCAGTCATTAAGGGAAAAGGAGGATAAGCGCGCGATGGACAGAATGTTCAAGAAGTAAATCACTCCACAATAGGTTATCTTTTAGTAAAATTATTCGTTTTTATTATTTATGCAATTTAAAAAGTATATTCTTATACCGGCTCTGAAGAAGTCGGGTACTACAGCATTATGGCTGATTAAAATGATTCTGCCGATTTCGCTTGCTGTAAGGTTCTTAGATTATTTCGGAATACTCACATACATAGCAGGGTTTCTTGATCCGGTTTTTATGAATCTGGGACTTCCCGGTAGTACTGCAATCATTTTTATAACATCCATTTTTCTTCCACTATACGCACCTCTGGCGATAATAACATCCATGAGCTTAACATTAAGAGAGCTTACTATTCTTGCTTTAATGTGCCAAATTGCTCATAACCTTCCGGTGGAGAGTGCTATACAGGCAAAAACAGGTACAACATTCTGGGGAATGACAACATTGCGTATAGTAGTGAGTATCTTAACAGCTTTTTTACTAAATCTTATTTTACCCGCTGAAATGGGTATGCCACTATTTGTACAGACAGATGTTGTAGTAATTTCTTCAATTGGTGAATTGTTGTTAGCTTGGTTGCAAGGCTCACTAAAAATAGCACTACTGATATTTGTTATTATCTTTTCTCTGAATCTGTTATACAATATTCTCAATGCTTTTCACCTGATCTCTAAGCTGAGTAAAGGAGTTGAGCCGCTTCTTAAGTTTTTTGGACTTTCAGCAAATACCGGTTTCCTTTGGCTGATAGGGTATATTGTTGGTTTGGCTTATGGAGGCGCACTTATGATGGATCAGTTGAAAGAAGGTAAGGTTACACGTGCAGAAGCAAACCTGCTTAATCATCATCTTGCTGTATCACATTCTGTTATTGAGGATAATCTGCTTTTTGCTGCACTTGGTGTTTCAATTTGGTGGATTTTGGGAGTAAGGTTTGTAATGTCATGGATTGTTGTTTGGTTTCGCAGATTGATATTAAGGTTGTCAAGTAAAGGAAAAGTCAATTATAATGTTTATTTTTGACTTGATATACTCTTATTAAACAGGCATAAGACTGTTTTTACATTAAATATTCTGCCAGGATATTTAATGATCGGGTAATAAAATAAAAGTAAAGAGAATAAAGATGAAATTGGAAAAACTTTTATCCGATCGCATCCTGATTTTGGATGGTGCGATGGGAACTATGATACAGAGATACAAGCTTACTGAAGAGGATTTCAGAGGTGAGCGATTCAAGGATTTTGATGTACTGCTTAAAGGTAATAATGACCTGTTATCTTTAACAAGACAGGATGTGATAAGTGAGATACATCGAGAGTATCTTGCTGCAGGTGCTGATATAATAGAAACCAATACATTCAATTCTACCTCAATCTCAATGCAGGATTACAAGATGAGTCATCTTGCAGGTGAGATAAACAGGGCTGCTGTAAAACTGGCTCGTGAAGCAGCAGACGAGTATACAAAGCTGACACCGGATAAGCCGCGTTTTGTGGCAGGGTCGATTGGACCTACTAATAAAACTGCTTCTATGAGTCCGAGGGTTGAAGAGCCAATGTATCGTGCAGCTACTTTTGATGACTTTAAATTAGCGTACAAAGAGCAAATAAAAGCACTAGTAGAGGGTGGGGCAGATTTGCTTCTGATTGAAACAATATTTGATACCCTTAATGCTAAGGCTGCTATTTTTGCAGCAGAGGAGGTTGCAGCTGAGACAGGTATAAACACTCCACTTATGCTTTCTGTTACGCTGTCAGATAAAGCAGGCAGGACCTTATCAGGTCAGACGCTTACTGCTTTTGTTGCTTCTGTAAGTCATGCAAAGCCACTGATAATTGGTCTGAACTGTTCTCTGGGTGCTGCTGAGTTAAAGCCTTACGTGAAAGAGTTGGGTAAAGCTGCTCCATTCTATATTTCAACATATCCAAATGCCGGCTTACCTAATCAACTCGGTGAATATGATGAGACACCAGAAAAAATGGCTTCTCAGATTAAGGAATTTATTGATGAAGAACTGGTAAATATTGTTGGTGGATGTTGTGGTACCACACCTGAACATATTTCAAAATATGTGGAAATGGTAAAAGATGCTGTACCACACAAGAAAACTAATCAACCCGAATATATGCAGTTATCCGGATTAGAGCTGCTTGAGGTTTCGCCTCAAATTAATTTTCTTAATATCGGTGAGAGATGTAATGTAGCAGGTTCCCGAAAATTCTTAAGGTTAATTAAGGAACAAAAATATGAGGAAGCGCTTGATATAGCACGTAAGCAAGTTGAGGATGGAGCTCAGGTTCTGGATATTAACATGGATGAAGGTCTTCTGGATGGTGTTCAGGAGATGACCAATTTCCTTAATATGCTTGCTTCAGATCCTGATGTGTCAAGAGTACCTATTATGATTGACTCTTCGGACTGGAACGTTCTGGAGGCTGGTTTGAAATGTGTTCAGGGTAAACCAATTCTTAATTCTATCTCATTAAAAAACGGTGAAGAAGAATTTCTGAAACAGGCAAAACTTGCACAGATGTATGGTGCAGCAGTAGTTGTAATGGCTTTTGATGAAACAGGTCAGGCGGCAAGTTATGAACGACGTATTGAAATTTGTGAGCGTGCTTACAGATTACTCATAGAAAGTGGTTTTGATCCCAAGGATATTATCTTTGACCCTAATATTCTGGCTATTGCAACCGGCATGGATGAACATAAGAATTATGCCGTCGATTTTATAAGATCAGTTGCTTGGATAAAAGAAAACCTGCCGCAGGCGAAAGTTAGCGGGGGTGTGAGCAATCTTTCTTTTTCATTCAGAGGAAATGATTATATACGAGAACTGATGCACTCAGCATTTCTTTATCATGCTATAAATGCGGGACTCGACATGGGGATTGTGAATCCTGCTCAATCTGTTATCTATGAAGATATTCCTGCAGAAGAAAAGGAGCTTGTGGAGGATGTTATTTTCAACAGGAAAGATGATGCTACTGAACTATTAATGGCTTATGCTGAAAAGATTAAAACGGAAAAAACCCCGGAGTCTGAGCAAGTAAAAGCTGAGGTATGGCGTAATCATGCACTTGATGAAAGATTAAGTTACGCACTCGTTAAAGGTATCAGTGACTACATGGAGGAGGATCTTTCTGAAGCTCTTGAAAAATATCCGCGTGCAGTGGATATTATTGATCAACCGCTGATGGAAGGTATGAATCGTGTAGGCGACCTGTTTGGAGCAGGTAAAATGTTTCTTCCTCAGGTAGTGAAAGCTGCAAGGGCTATGAAAAAGGCGGTTGCTATTTTACAGCCTGTACTTGAAGCTGAGAAATCATCTGAAGAGTCTAATAAAGCAGGCAAGATTTTACTGGCCACGGTTAAAGGGGATGTGCATGACATAGGGAAAAATATTGTGTCAATCGTATTATCATGTAACAACTATGATATTATTGACCTTGGTGTGATGGTTCCACCTGAGAAAATTATTGAGACGATTATTAAAGAGCAACCGGATATAGTTGGCTTGAGCGGATTAATCACTCCTTCATTGAGCGAAATGGGTGTAGTGGCTGAAGAGATGCAAAAAGCAGGGCTTAATATCCCGTTGCTGATTGGTGGTGCCACAACTTCAAAATTGCATACAGCACTCAAGATTGAGCCGAAATATAATAACGGACCTGTTGTATACGTTAAGGATGCTTCACAGGCTCCCTCTGCTGTTGCTAACCTGATGAACAAAGATAACAGAGCGGATTATATTGAAAAAGTAAAAGAGGAATATGAGCGCCTCAGGGAAAATTATTCGCAGAAGGAAGTAGAATTGGTCAGTATCAAAGAAGCACGAGAAAATGCTTATAAAATAGATTGGGACTCATTTGAATCTTATAAACCAAATCAGCTCGGTCGCATAAAACTGGATAAAATACAAGTCTCAGAAATCATCCCCTGGCTGGATTGGAAGTTCTTGTTTCCTGCATGGAACTTATCAGCTCGTTTTCATACAATTACCAAGATTGGAAAAAGTGATATAGAGAGAGCTGAATGGCTGGAAGGTTTTAGAGAAGATGATCGAGAAAAAGGTATAGAGGCAATCAAACTATATGATGATGCTGTAGAGATGTTGAATAAATTTGTGTCTGACGATGTGGATTACATTAAGGCTGTTTACGGTATCTATGAAGCTTATGGTGAAAGAGATACGATTTTCATTAAGAGTGATACAGGTACAAATTACACCGCATTTCCTTTCCTGCGTCAGCAGAAAAAATCCAAGAAAAATGAATATTACTGCCTGAGCGATTTTACTGCACCACTTGAATCCGGCAAGAAAGATTATATTGGAGCATTTGCTGTAACAGCAGGCTATGGTGCTGATGAGCAATTGGATAAATACAGTGCTGAGGGTGATGAATATAACGGATTATTGATGAAGTCGCTGCTGGACAGGCTGGCTGAAGCCGCTACAGAATGGCTGCATGCAAAAGTACGTCGAGAATATTGGGGTTACGCTTCGGATGAGAATCTTACTGTAGATGAAATGCTGGCAGTGAGATTTCAGGGCATTCGTCCTGCAGTTGGTTATCCGTCAATCCCTGATCAGACAATCAATTTTACATTGCATGACCTTTTATCTACTGAAGAAATTGGTATTACTTTAACTGAAAATGGAGTAATGTACCCTAATGCTTCGGTGAGCGGATTGTTTTTTGCACATCCTCAATCCAAATATTTCGGAATTGGTGAAATTGATGAGGCTCAGATGCAAGATTATGCAAAAAGAAAAGGGCAAAAACCCGAAGATATAAGAAAATTTCTTCTTGCTAATTTAGGATAAATGTATTCCGAAATTAAGTATCTTTGTAAATAAAAGTTACTTAAATGAGAAGTTTTGGCAGTGACAATAATTCGGGAGTACATCCTCGAATAATGAAGGCTTTATTAGAAGCAAATGTCGATCACACAATAGCTTATGGTGATGATAAATGGACAGCAGAAGCCGCTGGTCTGATTAGCGAATTACTTGGAAACAGAGAAATTGATCCCTATTTTATGTTCAACGGTACAGGTGCTAATGTTGTTGCACTCGAAGCTTGCACTTTACCTTTTCATTCAATATTGTGTGCTACAACTGCACATATAGCCGTAGATGAGTGCGGAGCTCCGGTGAAAATGACCGGTGCTTCATTAAAGGAGATTCCGACTCCTGACGGTAAGCTTACTCCTGAACTTATCATACCTCATCTTCATGGCTTCGGATTTGAGCATCATTCACAGCCTAAAGTAATCGCAATTTCCCAGACAACAGAACTTGGAACGGCATACACAACCGAGGAGTTGAAAGCATTAGCTCAATTGGCGCATAAGCATGATATGTATCTTTTTGTTGACGGTACACGAATCGCAAACGCTTGCGCCTTTTTGAATGTTAGTCTCAAAGAGATGACGGTTGACTGTGGTGTTGATATCTTTACTCTAGGTGGTACAAAAAACGGTTTAATGTTCGGCGAAGCATTAGTGCCTTTACGCAAAGAGCTGTCTGAGAATATCAAGTACTACAGAAAACAAACTACACAGCTGTATTCAAAGATGAGGTATATTTCCGCACAGTTTATTCCTTATCTGAATGAGAACATCTGGATGCTGAATGCAGAAAAGTCTAATAAAGCAGCACAAAAGTTGTATTCCGAGATGGTTAATATAAAAGGTGTTGAGATTACACAGCCAGTTGAGTCGAACGCACTCTTTTTTATTCTTCCCAAAGAAATTACAGACAAGCTTCGTGAGCGATATTTTTTCTATGACTGGGATGAAAGTCGCAACGAAATGCGTTTGGTATGCTCGTGGGATACAACAGAAGAAGATATTTATAATTTCATTGATTACCTTAAAAGAATAACCGAAAACAATTGACTAATAACTAATATTTATTCATTATATAATCTATGTTTGATTTTTTAGATGTTTACCCCTGGATGCTACCGGTTTTGATATTTTTTGGTCGCGTAGTTGACGTTTCCTTAGGTACCCTGCGTATTATATTTGTTTCAAAAGGAGAGAAGTATAAAGCTCCAATAATAGGATTTGTTGAGGTCTTTATATGGGTAGTGGTAATTTCACAAATTCTCTCACGAGCAAATGACTTAGTCTCATATCTGTCTTATGCAGCAGGATATGCTACCGGAAACTATGTCGGTATTCTACTTGAAAACAGGATAGCTTATGGTATTGTTCTTTGCAGAATATATACTCAAAAGGATGGTAATGTGTTAATCCAGGCACTTAATAAGTTGAACTTCGGGGCTACCGTTACACATGGAAGAGGTTCAACAAATGAGGTGGATATAATTGAAACCGTTGTTGACAGGAAAGAGATGAAAACCTTAGAAATGACAATTAACAACTTCGACAAGAATAGTTTCTACGTTGTTGAGGATGTACGTACAAAGCAGAACGGCATATTCCCGAAACGTAAAACAATACTCAATCGCTGGAGAATAGGGAAGTAGGCTACTTCTTCTCGGTCAGTTTTGCTTCCTGCCATATCTCTTCCAGTTCTTCAAGTGTAAGCTGATTCAATAGCTTACCCTGCTCCTTTACCTTTTTCTCCATATAGTTAAAACGATAAATAAACTTTTGGTTAGTACGCTCCAGGGCATTGTCCGGATTCACTTTGTAAAGACGTGCCGCATTAATGATGCTGAATATTAAATCACCGAACTCTGCTTCGGTTTTATCTGCATCCATTTTATCTATTTCAGCCTTAAGCTCAAGCATTTCCTCTTTAACCTTATCCCATACATCTTGACGTTGTTGCCAGTCGAATCCCGAGTTGCGTGCTTTATCCTGTATCCTGTATGCTTTTACAAGAGAGGGCAATGCTGTGGGCACACCCTCGAGTACTGTTTTATTACCCCCTTTTTCTTTAAGTTTGATCTGTTCCCACGACTGCTCTACCTTGCTTGCTGAATCAATCTTTTTGTCTCCGAATACATGAGGATGTCTGAAAATCAATTTGTCAGAGATGGAATTGCAAACGTCAGCCACATCAAAAGCCTCTTTTTCTTCCCCAATTTTTGAGTAGAATACTATATGAAGCAGCAGATCACCCAGCTCTTTTTTTATTTCATTATTGTCATCATTAATGATTGCTTCAGCCAGCTCATAAGTTTCCTCTATAGTATTGGCGCGAAGGCTTTCATTGGTCTGTTTATGATCCCACGGGCATTTCTCGCGAAGTTCATCCATTATATCAAGTAATCGCCCGAAAGCCTCCAGTTTCTCTTGTCTGCTGTTCATTATAAGTAATAGGTTTATCTGAGTAATTTATATTATTAAACTGAGCTTATCTTAAAAAGAGAAGAGACGGAAATAAACCGTCTCTTATGTATGATAGTTAATTCTTGAAATTCTTTAATCCTGTTTGAAGGAATTCCATATAGTTATCCACACTCTCATCATAAGCGTGTGCAGGAGAGATAGGTTTACCCTGATGATCCAGTACTACATAGTATGGTTGCGATTGTATTCCAAATTTATGACGTTGCAGGTAACTCCATTTATCACCTACAGTCCTCAGGCGAGTAGTTTTACCGGCGTCGTCTACTTCTAATATCTCCGGTAGTTTGGTTCTTTCATCCACCATCAAAACAATAAATACAAATTCCTCTTCTATTAGGTTTTTTACCCTATCTTCTACAAGCACTGTAGCATCCATCTTATGACAATTTACGCAACCATGTCCTCCAAACTCAAGAAGCACCGGTTTGCCTTCACGTGCTGCATAAGCCATACCAGTTTCATAATCATCAAATACCAGTCCCTTTGATTCACCGTTAAGATTAAAATCAAGAGTAGATAACGGCGGAGCAATTGCACTAAGCGGTTTAAGCGGTGCTCCCCATAAGCCGGGCACCATATATATAGCAAAAGCAAAAGATAGCATCGCCAGAACCAGTCTTGTCAGCGATACATGTTTCATTTCGCTGTCACCTTTAAGCTTGATCTTTCCAAGTAAATATATTCCAAGTACCACAAAAAGTACAATCCATAAAGCAAGGAAAATATCTCTGTCCAGTATACCCCAACCACTTGAAAGATCGGCTACAGAAAGGAATTTTAGAGATACAGCAAGTACAATGAATCCCAGTACAACTTTAACGGTATTAAGCCAGCTACCTGATTTAGGGAGAGTCTTTAGCCAAGATGGGAAAATAGCGAACAGAGTGAACGGAATAGATAGTGCCAATGCAAATCCAAACATGCCAACAGTAGGCGCCATGAAGTTGCCGTGTGTTGCAGCATCTACAAGCAGCCATCCGATTATTGGTCCGGTACATGAGAATGATACCAGAGCAAGCGTGAATGCCATGAAAAAGAGGCTTAGCCAACCCTTTGAGCTATCTACTTTACTATCCATTTTGTTTGTCCATGAAGCGGGCAGCACCATTTCAAAAGCTCCCATAAATGAGAAGGCAAAAGTGATCAGGAGAGCAAAGAAAATCAAATTAAATACCGGGCTGGTTGCCAGATTATTTAAAGCACTTGCACCAAAAATTGCTGTTATTATTAGTCCCAGTGTTACATAAATTACAATAATTGAAAGTCCGTACACACTGGCATCCTGTATAGCTTTTTTGCGGCTTTTCTTATTTCTGTTAAGGAAGAAACTTACTGTGATAGGTATCATAGGCCAAACACAGGGAGTCAGAAGAGCAGCAAATCCCCAAATAAGTCCTTTTAGGAAAATACTCCATAGTGATGCATTTGCAAGATCATCACCACTGCTAAGCGCCTGTAATTCTTCAATTACAGGAGTCCAGAGTATATCGCTGTTGACAGGTTCTGAAGTTATATTTAATAAATCTAAATCAGTTTGTGCAGCAGATACAGCTTCTTCAGTTAAAGTTGCCGTTTCTGTAATGACATCGGATGCTGACCCAGTCACAACCAATGATGCCGGCAGGTTTGAGCCTCTGAATGAGAAATCTACCGGTAGCGGGGGAGTACATGTCTGATCGTTACATGCCTGAGCACGTACATTGCCTATTACTGAAAACGCTGACTTATCGGTTACTTTCAATCGTTGTGCAAAAGTAACACTGTTTGTAAATGAACCTATTTCCATTTGGAATATCTCATCAAACTTTACTTTTGCCTCTTTGTCTACGGATTTGAAATCTCCTACAGCTACAGCACCTCTGATCTCATCAAACTCAATCATAGTAGGATTAGGTCCCCCTTCGGGAATATTGGTGTCGTACATATACCAGCCCTGTTCCACAGTAGCAGTTGCTAATATATTAACTTCTCCATTTCCTGCATCAGAAAGTTTGAAATCCCAGGAGATCGGATTTTGTGCATTTAGAGTTACAGATACAAGGAATAATAAAATTCCAATGCCGAATTGTCTGCGTGCTATTTTTTTCATAACTGTTTTATGATTGTTTTATATTCGAACTTACAAAGTTAACGAACCAATGTTAATATCCTTAGTTAATATCAGTTATAAAGAATGTTGTTGAGTTAAAGTGAAGAGGGATAGGGACTTAATGCTGATAGAAATTATTTATTAATTAAAATATCCAGTACAATCTTATCAGTCTCAGCCATTCCGTTGTTACCTATCAGTGCCAGATTCCTGATAGATTGGTCGATATCCTGATCAATAATACCTTCCTGAGAAGTAACCACCTCATCTTCAATTGCCATTAGTGCAGAAAGTGTAGCTGTTGAAACACCGCTTGCAATTTTTAAGGCACAACTCGGTTTTGCTCCGTCGCAAATCATACCTGTTATATTTGCAATCATGTTTTTAGCTGAGTATGTAATCTGATCATAATTGCCACCCATTAGATAGGTAATACCGCAACTCGAACCGGTTGATGCTACAACACATCCGCAAAGAGCTGATAATCTTCCAATGTGCTGTTTAATATAAATCATTGACAGGTTACTTAATATAAGAGCCCTTATAAGCTGATCTTCAGAAGCACCGATGTTCTCCGCAAAAGTGAGTACGGGCAAAGTTGCAGCTATCCCCTGGTTGCCGCTACCACTGTTACTCATTACAGGTACCATTGCTCCTGCCATCCTGACGTCACACGCGCCGGCTGTTGCGGATACCATCCTGCTGTGAAGGTTGTCTCCAAAAATTCTCTGTCCTGTTTCACCCTTAATGTTTTTAGATACATTATGACCGAAATGTCCATAGTTTGATTTTTCAGCAGCCTTTTTATTCATTTTTGCTGCCTCAAGGATGAAATCCAGTTCTTCTATCGGAGATTCTGTTGCATACTGATATATTTTACTGAAAGTGAGCTGAGCTTTATTGTTTATTTCCTGTTTGGCAGATTCACTGTTTTCGTATAGCTTCGTTCCGTTTAGTTCAATAAGTGAGAATGATGTGTGACTGCCGCTTATAATTGCTATGGATTTATTTCCTTTTTTCGTACATTGAACCTCAATGTATAACTTCTCAGAAATATTTTCCTTTATATTTATGTTGATTATTTTATCTCTTATAAATCTCTTGCCTTGATCTAATTCTAAGGGAGACAGATTATCAAGCAGCTCCAAACCCTTTTCTGATTTCCCTCTTGTAGCACCCAAGGCAATAGCAATAAGCAATCCATTCATTCCTGTGCCGGGAATACCCACTCCCATCGCGTTCTTTAATATGTTTGTGCTTAAGTAAACGTCAACTTTATCAGGGATTTCGCCTAAAACTTCTGTCGCTCTGGCTGTACATAGGGATACCGCTATTGGTTCAGTGCAACCAACTGCCGGAATTATCTCCTGCTGCATAAGTGATCTTATTTCTTTTCTGTCTTTGGCTGTTAACACTTTATCGCATTTAAAAAAATGAAAAAACAAAGATACATAAAATTTAGCGCACAAAAACCCGGTCTCTTCAATGTTTGTATGAGAGACCGGGTTTTATCAAAACACAAAATTGATATTATCTGTTTTTATTGAATACCTGCTTTGTCGTAAGATATACCTAAAGCATCTGCTACACCTCTGCCATAAGCGGGGTCAGCTTTGTAACAATTGCCGATATGACGTATTTTGATAATCTCATCACTGTCGCCCATATTACGGGCAGTGTTTTCAAACAACCTTTGTTGTTCATCCGGTTTCATCAAACGGAACAATTTACCCGGCTGTTCGTAATAGTTATCATCATCTGCGCGGAAATCCCAACGCTTGATATCACCGTTAACTTTTTGTACCGGTTCATCATGTTCAGGCTGTTCCTGCCATACATTATAGCTGTTTGGTTCATAATGCAGAGTTGCGCCATGGTTGCCATCTACACGCATTTGTCCGTCACGATGATATGAGTTATAACCCTCTTTTACACCCTTAGGCTGATTCACAGGAATCTGATGATGATTCACTCCAAGTCTGTATCGTTGTGCATCACCATACGAAAACAGTCTGCCCTGAAGCATTTTGTCAGGAGAAAAACTAATACCCGGAACAACATTAGCCGGATTAAAAGCAGCCTGTTCAACATCTTGGAAATAATTATCAGGGTTGCGGTTAAGTTCAAATTCTCCTACCGGAATTAGAGGAAAATCACCCTTATACCACACTTTTGTTAAATCAAAAGGATTATAAGGCATATTTTCAGCCTGCTCTTCAGTCATTATCTGAATATACATTTTCCATTTAGGGAAATTGCCGTTCCCGATTGCTTCAAACAAATCACGCTGATGACTTTCACGATCCTTTCCTACAAGTTCTTCTGCTTCGGCATCTGTAAGGTTCTCTATTCCCTGTTGAGTAACAAAGTGAAATTTCACCCAGTGACGTACATTATCTGCGTTAAGGAAGCTGAATGTATGGCTTCCGAAACCGTGCATGTTGCGATAACTTCGGGGAATGCCCCTGTCGCTCATCGTAATGGTTACCTGATGGAGGGCTTCAGGCAGACTTGACCAGAAGTCCCAGTTGTTATTCGGACTTCTCAGATTTGTATGAGGATCACGTTTCACAGCATGGTTCAAATCAGGAAATTTAAGAGGATCCCTGAAAAAGAAAACAGGAGTATTATTCCCTACCAAATCCCAGTTGCCTTCTTCGGTATAAAATTTCATTGCAAAACCGCGGATATCTCTTTCTGCATCAGCTGCACCTCTTTCACCTGCTACGGTTGAGAACCGGACAAACATCTCTGTTTGTTTCCCTGTCTCAGAGAATATTTTCGCCTTTGTATACTGTGTAATATCGTGTGTAACGGTAAATGTGCCAAATGCACCTGATCCCTTGGCATGCATTCTTCTTTCAGGAATAACTTCCCTGTCAAAATGAGCCATTTTTTCAAGAAACCATACGTCCTGCAACATCATAGGGCCACGCGGACCAGCTGTCATAGAATCCTGATTATTTCCTACCGGTGCCCCTGCAACAGTAGTCATTTTCATCTGGTTTTTCTTGTCTTTCTGTTTTTTTAGTTCTTCTGCATTCATATAATCTAATTTTAGTGTTGATAAATTCCTCTGATCTTTCTTTAAAAGTTTCATTCTTGAATATACTTTCCATTTATGTGAACTTTAACCGACTTAATTTCAAACCCGGGGATTCTGTTTTTTGTGAAAAAGTCTTCAAGTAGTAAGTTTAACTCATCATTTATATAGTCAACTATTTGATTGTCATCTTCAACATATAAATGATGATGATTTTCAACACGCCAGTCATATCTTAAAGATTCATCTATATGGCGTACTTTGACTATTACACCGGTTTCAACAAAAGTATCCAGTGTTTTGTATATTGTGCCTACAGATATATTAGGGTTCTTTTTATGAACCGCATCAATAATCTGCTGAGCGTTAGGGTGATTATTTAGTGAAAAAATTGTTTCGAGAATACTTACTCTCTGTGGCGTAATTTTTAAGTTTTTATCTTTTAAAATTTCCCTTATTTGATTTGTGACCATTGAATTATAATAAAAATAAAAATGTTAAGTAAGATAAATTATCAGATAGGAATCACTGCTATTTAATAACAAGTCAAACGTTAGAAAGTTCATTTTTTATACATAATATATTTTGTTGTCATCTTAGGCTTTTATATTTGTTATCTTTGTACTTAAATATTTTGAGAGTTTGACTGTAATTGGTTTCTCGTAAGTTTTCAACACTCTTTGTTAATAACTTTGCGAGAAACATTTGTCATAAAAATTCCATGGCGACAAAATTACTCCCTAACTTTACATACTTTTTTAAGCAAAACCCTATATAAATGGAGAAACAAAAACGTAAACCATCAGTTAAAGTAGTCGAAAAAACAGTTGTAGCACCCGATATTGGTAAATTACCTCCGCAAGCCAGAGAACTTGAAGAGGCTGTGTTGGGTGCCTTGATGCTTGAGAAGGATGCATATTCAATTGTAGGAGAAATACTCAAACCTGAAAGTTTTTATGATCCTACCCATCAGCTGATATATGGAGCTGTTCAGGGCTTATCAATGCAGCAAAAACCTGTTGACGTGCTTACGGTTGTAGAAGAACTCAAGCGTCGCGGTGAGCTTGAAGCAGCAGGCGGTCCTGTTTATATTGCAGAGTTATCAGAGAAAGTTGCATCAGCAGCACATATTGAGTATCATGCACGTATTATTGCCCAAAAGTATCTTGCACGGGAACTTATCTCATTCTCCTCTGAGATATCACAAAATGCATTCGATGAAACCGTTGATGTGGATGATCTAATGCAGGAGACTGAAGGGAAACTGTTCGAAATCTCACAGCGTAACGTTAAGAAAGATGTAATTCAGATCAATCCGGTAATAAAAGAGGCAATGGATAATATCCAGATTGCTGCAAATCGCAAGGATGGTATGAGTGGTCTCCCAACCGGGTTTAAAGAATTGGATAATCTTACTTCCGGATGGCAAAATTCTGATTTAGTTATTATTGCTGCACGCCCCGCAATGGGTAAGACTGCTCTAGTGCTCTCTATGGCAAAAAATATAGCACTTGATTATGAACAGCCAATAGCGATTTTCTCACTTGAGATGTCTAATGTTCAGCTGGTAAACAGGTTGATTGTTAACGTTTGCCAGATTAAAGGAGAGAGTATAAAAAGTGGAAGACTGTCTGATGATGAGTGGGAAAGGTTGGATAAAAACCATAAACTACTTTACAATGCACCTATTTATATAGATGATACTCCTAGTCTCTCTGTATTTGAACTGCGCACAAAAGCCAGGCGACTTGTTCGTGAACACAAAATCAGAGCAATTATTATTGACTACCTTCAGCTGATGAATGCCAGCGGAATGAATTTTGGCAGCCGTGAACAGGAGGTGAGTATGATTTCGCGATCACTTAAAGGGTTGGCAAAAGAGCTAAATATACCTATTCTTGCACTTTCGCAGCTCAACCGTGGTGTGGAATCCAGAGTGGGTACAGAAGGTAAGCGTCCTCAACTGTCAGACCTCCGCGAATCGGGTGCAATTGAGCAGGATGCTGATATTGTTTGTTTTATTCACCGTCCTGAATATTATCGTATAACAGAAGATGAGATGGGTAACTCACTTGTTGGTATAGCTGAAATCATTGTTGCAAAACACCGTAACGGTCCCACCGGTATTGCAAGTATGCGATTCGACGCCGAATATGCACGCTTCCAGAATCTTGATGATTACGCAGTAGGTAAAAACTATGTTGAACTGCCGTCCAAAATGAACAGGTCGTATAAGTCTAACGATAAGTATAGTTCAGATAATTCAACGGAAGTGATTCCTGAGGATAAAGATGCACTTCCATTCAGGCCCGGTTCTTTGTCTGTCCCGTAACTGATACACCTACATGTCTGATAAATAGGAATATAATTGTGTTAAAATAGTTCTAATTACTGTAAAACAACTGTAACACAGGGTGAAATAATCTATGTTTTGAATAATATTAGTATTTTTGCAGGGAAATATTTTCAGAACAGTTCCTTTAAAGATAGATAAATAATGAGTAATTCTCTTCTGTTTAGCAAGATATTGGCAATAGTTCTTTTGTTTTTCTTAGGAATACAATCTCTGAATGCTCAGGGTAAGCCATACGAAACCATAAACGTTGACGGTAAATCATATTACAGATATAAAGTACAACCCGGAGAAGGTCTTTATTCCGTTTCACGAACTTTTTCCGTCACTGTAGCCGATATTCTTAGAAGTAATCCCGGTGCAAACCAGGGGCTGCAAAATGGTCAGGAACTTCTTATTCCAATAACACAAGAAAACTCACAAACTGAAGCAAGTGCACCGACAGTTTATCAGAGTCCTCAAGTAGATCAAAACCAGAACTTCAAACATACTGTTGTTAAGGGAGAAACCGTTTTTAGTATATCTCAGATGTACAATACTACGGTGGAAGATATCTATCGTTTAAATCCTGACACAAGAGAATCAATCTCAATAGGGCAGGTTTTGACAATTCCTCAAAGACGTGTGATAAGTGAAGTGAAAGAGGAAAATTATCGTTATCACACAATTCTCCCAAAAGAAACACTCTACTCAGTTTCAAAAACATATTCACTAAAGCCTGAGGATGTAATGGCTGCTAATCCGGGTCTATCCGCAGAAACGTTTCAAATCGGGCGAACAATACGTATTCCTTTTTTCGAATCATATCAGGTTGTCAAGCCTTATGAACTGCAGACAACAGATCTGACACACAGGGTTAGCAGAGGTGAAACGCTCTACAGTATCTCAAGGAAGTATAATGTGCCGGTAGGGGAAATAGAGGCCAAAAATCCCATGCTTGCTGGGGGACTCAAGACAAATATGGAGCTCATAATTCCGGTTAGCAGCAGCTCTCTGGAAGGTACTACCCAAAGATTGGAAAATGATGTAAACCGTTTACTAATTCAGCGACAGGGTCCTCAAAGAGTGGATATCATTAAAGTAGGACTACTTCTGCCTTTTCTTGATGAAAGCGGAGGTGCTCATTATCGTCTGCAAGAATATTATGAGGGTTTTCTGATGGCGGTTGAAGATTTGAAAAATAAAGGAACAGATCTTGAACTATATGTTTTTGAGATTGGTAAAGGAAATGACACGAAAAAGCTTGAGAGCCTTCTGCAGACACTTGAAATGCAGTCATTGAATCTGATTATTGGTGGAGTAAGCGATGCACAAATCAGAACGATTTCAGACTTTTCAAAAGCTCATAACATTAAGTATGTTGTTCCTTTTTCTCACAGTAATGGTGAGGTGCTTAATAACGGCAATATATTTCAAGTTAATCCATTGCCTAAATCACTGAACGATAATGTCTCTGAGATTTTCTTGCAAACATACCGCAACTCAAATATAATATTTGTAAGCGGGGGCCAGAATGATAAAATGGAGTTGCTTTCACAAATACAAAACAATCTTCGCAGAAACAATATAAGATACGAAACAATAAGCATTACAAGTACTTTAGATACTGCAATATTGTCGCTTTTGAGTTTAGAGAAAGAGAATGTTATTATTCCAACAAGTGGTGATTCTAACACTCTTAAGCGAGTTATTGACGAGTTGAAAAAAGTTCAGGAGTCTAATTCTGATTATGTGCTCAGGCTTTTTGGATATCCAGAATGGCAGACTTATTCTTCTTTAATTAATGACTATCACCATTTTGGTACACATATTTACAGTCCGTTCTTTGTGGACAACAGCAGTCCTGCCTCTAAAGCATTCAAAGATAGATTTCATAAATGGTATGGCAGGAATCTGCTTGACACCAACCCCGGTTACGGAATGTGGGGCTACGATACTGCAATGTTTTTCCTTACAGCTCTTGATAGTTATGGCGTAAACTTTGAAGAACAGATAGATAGAGTTAGGATCAACTCGCTGCAATTCCCATTTAATTTTCAAAGGTTAAATAATTGGGGCGGATTTATAAATTCGGGCATGTACTTTATCTATTACGATACTAACGGAAGAATAGTTAAAATGGATAAAAGCAGATGAAACGATTAAAATTAGCCTTACTGGCATTAACATTTCTAATCACCAATAATCTTTTTGCACAAAGAGAACTTTTTACCGGTGAATTCTATTTTGGCGCCGGAGCAGGTGCATCTGCTGCAAGTATCGATTTTTTACCTTCTGTACCTCAGACCAAAAAGATTGGATTTTTCGGCGGTGTTGCAGCAAAGTATGTGTCACAAAATCATTTAGGTGTAATTGTTGAGGCTAATTATTCACAGCGCGGATGGGAAGAGGATTTTGATCCAGAGTCAGGTTTTTCATACAACAGAACTCTGAATTACCTCGAAATTCCTTTTATGACCCATGTCTATTTCGGTAATAAAACAAGATTTATTTTCAACGCAGGTCCTCAGTTAAGCATACTTCTCAACGATAGTCAGGAAATGAGTCAGGCTCTTGCTGATGATCTGGAAGCTCGAAGAGAAGCCAATCCCGATCTTCCGATAGGATTCCAGTATAACCCTATAAGTGAAATGCAAAGAGTGGATTATGGATTAGTCGGTGGTGTGGGCATGGAAGTTCAAACAGGTATCGGATCTTTTGACCTTGAAGGACGATATTATTTTGGTCTTGGAGATATTTTCACCAGCCGAAGAAGTGAGAACGCCTATTTTGGGCGATCTGCACACCGACTTATTGAAGCAAAACTTACCTATTACATTAAAATTAAGTAGAAATTTCATTTCATATTAAAAATATTTTTGTTTACTTTGAACAAAAATACATGAATGAATGTTCATATATCAATACAATTAAAAATTTTATTTACACAATATGGAAATAGAAGCTATTAAGAAAATAAAGAAAAGTAAAATTGATCGCAAACAATTTGAGGATGCGGCTTATCTTCTTAAAGCCCTGGCACATGAAACCCGCCTCTGTGTTGTTATGCAGTTATCCCTTACCGAAGAATTGTCGGTAAGCGAACTGCGCGAAAATATGGAATGCGAGCAGTCATTACTTTCACATCATCTCACCGATATGCGTGCTAAAGGTATTTTAAATTGTCGGAGAGAAGGAAAAAACAGTTTCTACTCACTCAAAGAGAAGCGTATTACAAATATTTTAAAGTGTATAATGAATTGCGATAATACTGATTTAAGTTCAGATTTATCAGTAATAAGTAAGAGAAAACTGAATTAAAATATTGATAAAGAGATAACAAACCGGTTAATAAACAAAGAATTAATTAATGAAAAACTTTTTTTTAAAACACTGGCTTAAGATTGCAGGCTTAGCTACCGGAGCACTGGGCGGATACCTGTACTATTATTACGTGGGTTGCGTAAGCGGCACTTGTCCTATTACTTCCAATCCATATAGAATGATGATTTATGGTGCGGTATTAGGTTTCCTGCTTTTTGATATGTTTTCTGGCGATAAAGATCAGAAAAAGGTTATAGAGAGTACTGAGAAAATAGATAATAATGATAAAGATCAGGAGCTATGAAAATTAAACGAAAAAGTGCTCTATTAATGGCAGTTGCATTAGCTTTTACACTGGCAGCATGCAATAGTCAGAGTCAACAAAATAAAACAAATTCAACAAAAACAAACACAATTAAAACAAATAATAATATGACAACAACAACAGCATCAAAAACAATTCATTTAACAAGAGCAGACTTTTTAAAAAAGGTGGCAAATTTCGAAGAAAATCCCGAAAAATGGGTATATCTGGGTGATAAACCGGCAATTATTGACTTTTATGCCGACTGGTGTGGACCATGTAAGATGATTGCACCTATCCTGGAAGAACTTGCCGATGAATATGACGGACAGATTTATATCTACAAAGTTGACACAGAAGCAGAGCAGCAACTGGCAGCCGAATTTGGTATTCGCAGTATACCATCACTTCTTTTCGTTCCGATGGGCGAAGCACCGCAAATGGCACAGGGCGCATTGCCAAAAGATGCTTTCAAGCAGGCTATTGAAGAGGTTTTATTAAAAAATTCATAAATAGATAATTATGGAACAGATGTTCTATGAAAACAAGAGCAAATATGGTTTCGGTGAAACTGTTGACAAGCTTTCCGAAATTATTGTAGAAGGCGGCTGGAGAGTGATACAAGTACTCGATTTGCAGGAAATAATGAAAAAGAACGGAAAAGAAATACTCTCTGTGAAGGTGATTGAACTCTGCAAACCTGATTACGCCTATCGAATGTTGTCGGATGACGGTCTTCGCATCTATTCCAATATGCTTCCTTGCCGAATATCTGTTTACGAAAAAACAGATGGCAGCACTTATGTTTCGCGGATGAATGCAGCAATGTTTGCTGCTCAATTAGGCGGAGTTGCGCAGGAAGTAATGACGGGTGCTTTTACCGATGCAGAGGAATTTATAAAAAAGGTTTCAGTAGATTAATTACAAATAGCTTTTACTATAACTTGTGTAAAAAGGGGTGAGCTCGCAAAGAGCCACCCCTTTTTTTGTGTATCAGTCTGACATTGAATACATATAGTATATTACCCGTTTATAAAAAGCTTATATTCGGTATATATAAATATAATGAGGATATATAGATGATATAAGCCGATAATAAGCGGGTAATATACGGATAGCGGCTGAAGTCTTTCTGAGTGATGTCCTGAATTGAGTTTATATAGATTTTAATTTAACCAGGAGAATCAAAATGACTGATCATGATTACAATATGAATATTGGCTCATTTTTTGTACTTTTGTGTTTTAAAATCAGAGCTAAATAATGAAATCCAGAAAAGATTACGAAATAATGTCACCGGCAGGTTCTTATGAATCGCTGATGGCAGCCATACAGGGTGGGGCAGATTCAATATATTTTGGTATTGAAGGTTTGAATATGCGCTCCAAATCTTCCAACAACTTCACAATAGACGACCTTCACAATATCGCTAAAATATGCCGCGAGAATAATCTGAAGAGTTATCTGACAGTAAACACAATCATTTATAACAACGATATGGCGCTGATGCGCAAGATTGTTGATGCGGCAAAGGAGGCGAATCTTTCTGCAATTATTGCAGCAGATGTGGCGGTACTTATGTATGCCCGTTCGATTGGGGTTGAAGTACATTTATCAACTCAACTGAATATCACTAATACCGAGTCGCTGAAGTTTTATGCACAATATGCTGATGTTGTGGTGCTCGCAAGGGAACTGAACCTAGATCAGGTAGCTGCTATACACAAAGATATAGTGGAACAGCAAATAAAGGGTCCCGGTGGTGAACTGATTCAGATAGAGATGTTTGCCCATGGAGCACTGTGCATGGCTGTTTCAGGTAAATGTTATCTCAGTTTACACGAAAAAGATCTTTCAGCCAACAGAGGTCAGTGTAATCAAATTTGTAGAAGGTCTTATATTGTTAAAGACAAAACAAGCGATATAGAGCTGGAGATCGATAACGAGTATATCATGTCTCCTAAGGACCTTAAGACTATTCACTTTATGAATAAGATGCTGGATGCAGGTGTGCGGGTATTTAAGATTGAAGGACGGGCAAGGGGGCCTGAATATGTGCGTATAGTGACAACCTGCTACAGAGAGGCTATTGAGTCATATTGCAACGATACATTTACACAAGAGAAGATAGATGTTTGGAATGAAAAACTTTCCACTGTTTTCAATCGCGGGTTCTGGGATGGATATTATCTGGGTCAGCTTCTGGGCGAATGGACACACCGCTACGGTTCGGGTGCCACGAAGAGGAAGGTATATGTTGGCAAGGCTGTAAAACATTTCGGCAACCTTGGTGTGACAGAGTTCCTGATAGAGACCCAATCAGTGAAAACGGGTGATGAGCTGCTTATCACCGGACCAACAACAGGTGCCGTTTTTGTTACAGCTGAAGATATCCGTGTTGATCTGGAAACTACAGAAGAGGCTGTTAAAGGTGATCACTTCTCTATTAAAACAAACGAGAAAATCCGCCCAAATGATCAGCTGTATAAGATGGTTGCTGCTAATCGAAGAGGGACGGCTCACGAAAGATAAAACATTGTTTGTTAAATATTTTGATAAATATCTGTTATTTAATCGTTAGGATTTGTGAAAATAAGTCTATCTTTGCTTAATACATTTACTTAACAAAATCAATATGCGTCATCAATCTATTTTCATGAAATCTGCTGCACTAATATTAGCAGTTTCAGTATTGTTTGCAAGCTGCTCAAGCTCAACATTGATACAATCTAGTCCCAGTGGTGCGAAAGTTTATATGAATGAAGAGTTTTTGGGTGTAACTCCTTTTTCTTATTCTGACACAAAAATTGTAGGTAGCACCACCTCTTTACGCCTCGAAAAAGAGGGCTTTGAACCACTATACACTTATCTCTCAAGAAACGAAGAGGTTGATGTGGGTGCAATAATAGGTGGAATCTTCGTTTGGGTGCCTTTCCTTTGGACTATGAAGTATAAGCCGGTTCATAATTACGAACTGAGACCTATAGGAACAAATAAATTCGCTGAAACCGGTTATCATACAGTTTCAATTGATTCTGAAGGTAATGAGTATATATCAGGAGTGTTGAAAAATTAGGAGAAACAAATAATTAGCAATTTATTTTTTGTTCAAATTACTGGAAGTTTTCTATTATTTCTTAGAATCCTCCTCCTTAAACCACCCTGAATACATCAAATAATTATTCGCTATTTTCTGGTTCATCTCCTTTGATTGAGCAGGATCAACCTTCTTTACAAATTTAGCAGGTACACCGGCATAAATACTTCCGGGTTCCACTATAGTTTCGCTGAGCACAACTGCGCCGGCGGCAATTATTGCTCCTTCTCCTATTACGGCATGGTCCAGAACAATAGCACCCATCCCGATAAGTGCACCGGCTTTTATGTCGGCACCATGGATGACAACGTTGTGTCCTATTGATACATCGTCGCCAATGGTGGAGACTGATTTTTGATAAAGTGTATGTATCACCGTGCCATCCTGTACATTTACACGGTCGCCAATACGTATTGAGTTTACATCGCCACGCAGCACAGCATTAAACCATATACTGCAATCACGACCGATTTCAACATCACCAATGATTGTTGCATTGTCGGCAAGATATGTGTTGTCTCCAATTTTGGGAGTAAAGCCTCTAACTGATTTTACTAAAGCCATAATTTTAAAATAAAAAAGTCGGGTCTGTTTATATTAAACTGAGACCCCGACCTTTAATAATATATTAATTTAAACTAAATAGGTGCTGTTTTGTTTTTGAGCCATGCTTTTTCATCCTTGTTAAGATGTTTTTTCAGCTTGCTGTAAACCATTTTGTGATATTTATTAAGCAATTTCTTCTCACTTTTAGTAAGAAGTTTCTTTGATATTGGATTGGTATCAATCGGACAAAGGGTGATTGTCTCAAAGTTGTAGAAAGTACCAAACTCTTCTGTTTTCTGATA
This sequence comes from Bacteroidales bacterium UBA4912, assembly GCA_002398875.1. Taxonomy (GTDB): domain Bacteria; phylum Bacteroidota; class Bacteroidia; order Bacteroidales; family Dysgonomonadaceae; genus Proteiniphilum. The sequence goes on from DHCC01000046.1 coordinate 30,497, forward strand.
CTCCTGTGCCACTATCAGATTCTCAATCCTTACACCATATTGATTTGCACGGTAAAGTCCCGGTTCGTTTGAAGTGACCATACCCGGTTTGATGAGAGTGGGATTTTCTTCTAGTCGTATGCTCTGCGGACCTTCATGAACATTAAGGAAGTGACCGATTCCGTGACCGGTGCCGTGCCAGTAAGTGAGACAGTTTTCCCATAAAGCCTTACGGGCAAGTATATCCAGTTGCGAGCCTCTTGTACCCTCGGGGAAGATAGCTGTAGATAGGGCGATATGTCCCTTCAGCACATTTGTATAGTCCGCTTTCATCTGTTTGGTGAGTTTGCCAACAGCAACTGTACGTGTAATATCCGTAGTGCCGTCTTTATACTGTCCGCCTGAGTCAATCAACAGCAAACCTTCCGGTTTCACAGTAAGGCAGGTCTCCGGAGCTGCATGATAATGAATGACTGCGCCGTTGCTTGCATAGCCGGCTATAGTTCCAAAGCTGTCACCTACAAAATCCTCCTGCTGAGAGCGGAATTCATGCAGTTTCTCTTCTATAGTTACTTCAGTTACTTCACCTGTGGGTATTGCTTTCTCAAGCCACATATAGAACTTTACGAGTGCAACGCCATCCTTAACCATAGCATTACGGAA
>DHCC01000046.1:31477-31617 GCA_002398875.1 Bacteroidales bacterium UBA4912
TCCTTATATGCATAAGCTGTCTCTTCGTTTATTTTATCAGGATCAATAAACAACACTGTCTCTTTTTCTGAAACATAAGCATAAGCCACAGCCACAGGGTTATATTCAACATCATTACCTCTCATGTTGAACGTCCATGC
>DHCC01000046.1:31864-38395 GCA_002398875.1 Bacteroidales bacterium UBA4912
TTCACCGACTCACCGGCCACTTCAACCGGGAGTGTGAAGATTTGGTTCTTGGGTATTTCAGGTCTGTCGCTTCTGATTATTGCAAAAGGGTCGAAATCAGTGTTGAGCATAATATTTTTAGACTCCAGTCTGTTTTTTAAAGATTTAGCATCAGAAGAGGCATAAACTAAACCATCTATACCTACTGTGCCCCCATTTCCTACTTGCTCGATAATCCAATCGGTCATGTCAGGGGTATCCGGTTGTCCCATTTTAAATAGATCGAATCCTGTATCTTTAAGTTCATCTGCAGCCTGTATAAAATATCGGGAATCTGTCCAAACGCCTGCTTTTTCCTTGGTAACAACAGCAGTTCCCGCCGACCCGGTAAAGCCGCTTATCCATTTTCTGGATTCCCAATGTTTGGGAGGATATTCACTAAGATGGGCATCGGTACTCGGGATGATAAATGCATCCAGATTATTCTCACCCATGAATTTACGCATGGCTTCAAGTCTTTCGGGGATTTCGTTTGCTTTCATATTTTTTGATTTAACTCTTAAAACAACAAATATACTAAATTGTTCTTATATTTGATATTGAAATAATGGCTGAAAAGCTACGCTGAATAATATAAAGGAAGATAAATTGTTTGAGAATGAAAACTAAAATAAGACTCACTAATATGAAATTCCATTCTTTCCATGGGGTTTTATCACAGGAGAAAATAATTGGAGGTGATTTCCTCGTGAATCTGCTTCTGGAGGCAGACCTGACCGAAGCATGCAATACTGATAATGTTGAAGATACGATAAGTTATGCGGATATTTATGATCTGATTAAAAAAGAGATGCAAACCCCTTCAGAACTGTTGGAGCATATTGCAGGTCGTATTTATAAGAAAATCATGGAGGCATATCCGGAGATTAAATCACTGGAAGTAACTGTTTCTAAATTGAATCCGCCTGTTAATGGTGAGATGGATAGAGCAGAGATTGTGATTAGTAATTAACCGCTAACTGCGAACTTTTTCATATCTTTGTACAAAATTTCGGAAAATGGATGATGGCTTCGAAAATATAGATGAAAGTTTGATGCTGCGCACAGAAAATCTGGTAAAAAAGTACGGCAAAAGAACAGTGGTAAGTCATGTTTCAATCAACGTGAAACAGGGTGAAATTGTAGGTCTTCTCGGTCCAAATGGTGCAGGGAAAACTACTACATTTTATATGACTGTGGGGTTGATTGTTCCTAACGAAGGTGAGATCTATATCGGCAATGATAATATCACAAAATTCCCTGTATATAAGCGTGCACAGAAAGGTATAGGGTATCTGGCACAGGAGGCTTCCATATTCCGTAAAATGACTGTTGAGGACAATATAAAATCAGTTCTCGAGTTCACAGATAAAACTCCTCAGGAACAGGAAGAAAAACTGGAGAGCCTGATTTCTGAATTTGGTTTGGAAAAGGTGCGCAAGAATCAAGGGGACAGGCTTTCGGGGGGTGAGCGACGAAGGGCTGAGATTGCCCGCTGTCTTGCTATCGACCCGAAGTTTATTATGCTTGACGAACCATTTGCAGGTATCGACCCGATTGCTGTACAGGATATTCAGTCTATAGTTGCTCAACTAAAATATAAGAATATAGGTATTTTGATAACCGACCATAATGTTGATGAAACGTTGAGTATAACCGACAGGGCTTACCTGCTGTTTGAAGGAAAGGTATTGTTTCAGGGTACTGCTGAGGAATTGGCGGAAAATCCCGTTGTAAGGGAAAAGTATCTGGGTCGCGACTTCGAGCTGCGTAAAAGAGTTTTTGATACTCCTTAACTGTCTATGGCAAGATTGTTATCAATAGATTACGGTAAAAAAAGAACAGGCATTGCTGTGAGCGATCCGTTGCAGATAATTGCAAATGGTCTCACTACTGTAGAAACTGCCAAATTGTTTGAATTCCTTGAAGAGTATACAAGAAAGGAGGAGGTTGAGCGTATTATCGTGGGACTTCCAAAGCAGATGAATAATGAGCCGTCTGAGAATATGAAAAGGGTTGAACCGTTTGTAAATCGTTTGAGAAAACTATATCCCGCAATTCCTGTGGAGTACTACGATGAGCGTTTTTCTTCTAAACTGGCTCATCAGGCAATGATTCAGGGAGGATTAAAAAAGCGGGACAGACAAAATAAAGAATTAGTAGATGAAATAAGTGCTACCATTATCCTTCAGGGATACATGGAAAGTAAAAGGTTATAGAAAAAGTATTTAATTATGATATTACCAATATATATTTACGGACATCCTGTTCTCCGAAAGGTGACTCAGGACATTGATCCGGAAACATACCCCAATCTGAATGAGCTGATTGATAACATGTTTGAGACTATGTATCATGCTGAAGGGGTAGGGCTGGCAGGTCCGCAGGTTGGACTGGAAGACAGAATTTTTGTAGTGGATTTGTCACCTCTTGCTGATGATGATCATCCGGAGTTTAAGGATTTCAAGAAAGTTTTCATAAATGCACATATCACAGAACGTACGGGTGATATGGAGATAGTTGAAGAAGGTTGTCTGAGTATTCCGGGTATTCATGAGAAAGTAGCCCGGGAAGATGAAATCAGGATTAAATATCTTGATGAAAACCTGCAGCCTCATGATGAAGTATACAAAGGCTATATGGCACGAGTTATTCAGCATGAGTATGACCATCTCGACGGTATCCTTTTTACCGATAAGATATCTTTGCTTCGCAGAAGAATGATAAAGGGAAAGCTGTCCAATCTTGAAAAGGGAAAAGTTAACTGCGATTACAGAGTGAAGACAGTAAGGTGAGCTTTTAGGAAATTAACCGTCTCCCACAATCTCATCTGCGGCTTTTTTATCAAGGAACCAAAAGAGATTACCTGATTCCGGTTGTACCAGTGCAGCCGGATATTTTTTTTCTGACTCAAGGGGGTGTTCAATTATTTTTCTTACTTTATCTGATTTACTTTCTCCGGTAACTAAAAATGCTACGTTATCAGCGGCATTGATAACTTTCCCGGTTATACTGACACGCTTTTGACCTGTCTCGGGGTGTGTTGCAACCACGCAGTTTTCATTACTGTTCCAGAGTTCTATTTCGTGAGGGAAGATGGATGCGGTATGACCATCATCACCCAAACCCAATATTATTATGTCAAAAGCCGGTATACCATTCACAACATTAACTTCATCATTAAGCAGATTCCCATAGACCTTCGCTTCATTTGACGGATTGTTTTCTCCCCTGATGCGGAAGATGTTCTCCTGAGGCACGGAAATATTATCAAACAGGTGATCTTTGGTCATCTTAAAGTTGCTTTCTTCGTCAGACGGAGGCACACAACGCTCATCACCCCAAAAGAACTTTATTTTAGTCCAGTCTATCTCTCCCTCAGGTAATTGTGACCAGTAGCCGAACAATGATTTTGGAGTAGATCCTCCCGATAAAGCAATAGTAATTTTACCCTTCTCATCGAGTATATCCATTAACCACTCTGTAAAAGAGCGGTTTAAATCATTCAATGTTTTAAAGATCTGTATTTCCATTATTAAGTTTTTTTTCAATCAAGCATTATAATTCACAATAAACACCATCTTCAGCCAGATTCTTGCAGGGATATCGCCAAGTGTTTTCTTCACCCTCGATTAGTCCATCTGCCACGTCTGGTCCCCACGAACCTGATGGATATCCGTGCAGTGGAGCTTCGGGATCGTTTTCCCAGTAGTCAAGTATTGGCTGAACAAACTTCCATGTCTCTTCAACTGCCTCTCCCTGCATGTAGAGCATGTTGTCGCCTGACATACAGTCGAGTATCAAGCGCTCGTAAGCACTAGGGAAATAGTGATCGTTTAGTTCAGAGTAATGGAAATCCATATTTACTGATTTTACCTCGTAGCCATTACCGGGTACTTTCATTCCTGTTTTCAATAGGATGCCTTCATCAGGTTGTATTCTAAGGATCAGCTGATTGTCGGAGTGAGTTGACTCATCTACCTGCTTAAACAGTTTTTGTGGAGATGGCCTGAAATGAATCACAACTTCCGACACGTTTGTTGGTAAGCGTTTGCCGGTACGTATATAGAAAGGGACACCCTCCCAGCGCCAGTTGTCAATATAGATCTTCATGGCGGCATAGGTTTCTGTCCTTGATTGAGGATCAACATTAGGCTCTTCTCTGTAACTTTTGTAATGCTTACCTCTAACAGTTGCATCAGTATATTGTCCGCGTATCACATTCTTTTTCATATCACTTTTGCTAAAAGGGCGTAATGAGCGAAAAACTTTCATTTTCTCATATCTGATATCTTCCGGCGTTATCTTAGCAGGAGGCTCCATAGCAACAAGAGAAAGCACCTGGAGCAAATGGTTTTGTATCATATCACGCAATGCACCTGCTCCGTCGTAATATCCGCCCCTGGCTTCTACTCCAAGACTTTCAGATGCTGTTATTTCCACATGCTTGATAAAATTTCTGTTCCATAGAGGCTCATATATTCCGTTGGCAAAACGTGTAACCATAAGGTTTTGCACAGTTTCCTTTCCCAGATAATGGTCAATGCGATAAATCTGATCCTCATTAAAAAACTCTAAGAGCTGCCTGTTTAATTCTACAGCCGACTGAAGATCATGACCAAAAGGTTTCTCAATTATGAGTCTGCGAAAACCTTTCTGTTGAATTGTAAGACCCTGTCCATACAGAAACTTTGGGATAGTGCTGTATAAAGCTGGGGGTGTTGACAGATAAAATATATAGTTTTGACCCAGATTGAATTTTTTATTCAACTTGTCAAGTTTGTCTTTTACACGACCATATTCTTCGCCTTTGTCGGTATCTATGCTTAGGTAGAACAGTTTTGACAGGAATTCCTCCAGCTTTTCATTTGCAGCATCCTTATAACTGGCAAATTGCCGGATACCTTCTTTCATTTTCTTCCGGAATTTGTCATCGGTGAATTGCGAGCGGCTAACCCCCAACACAGCATATCCTTCCGGCAGTGAATCATTCATGTATAAGTCGAAAACTGCAGGAATTAACTTTCGATATGTCAGGTCGCCCGAAGCACCGAAGATTACGAGTGCCTGGTTGATTTTTTTCTTCATTCTTTTAATTGTACTTGGATATATAGAAACAACAAATGTAACAGGAAAAAGTTGATTAACTGTTTTTTTAGAAAAAACATCTTTACATCATAAAGGTTTCAGAATTATATCTTTGAGGATAAGATATTTTATTGTATCTTTGCCGCTCGAAAAAATAGATTTATTATTTAAAACATTAACAGTTAATTAAGTATGAATAATTACGAAACCGTTTTCATTTTAACTCCCGTTTTGTCTGATGCTCAGATGAAGGAGACGGTTGAAAAATTCAAGAACCTCCTTACAGATCAAGGAGCCGAGATTGTAAACGAAGAAGATTGGGGCTTGAGAAAACTTGCCTACAACATCGACAAAAAAACAACCGGATTTTACACTTTTCTTGAATTTAAAGCTGAACCTTCAGTTATCGATACACTGGAAGTAAATTTCCGTCGCGATGAGCGCGTAGTTCGTTTCCTTACTGTGAAACAAGACAAGTTTGCTTATGAGTATGCACTCAAAAGAAGAAACAACAAAAGCGGAAAGAAAAAGGAGGCTGACCCTTCTTCAGCAGATAGCAAAAAAAGAAAAGAGAATGTTCGGGTTACTGAGTCAGAGCAACCAGAATTAAACACTAATGAAAAGGAGGATTAAGAAATGGCTAAACAATCAGAAATTAGATATTTAACACCACTTTCAGTGGATGTAAAGAAAAAGAAATATTGCCGTTTCAAAAAGAACGGTATTAAGTATATCGATTATAAAGATCCTGAGTTTCTTAAGAAATTCCTGAACGAACAGGGTAAGATATTACCAAGAAGGATTACAGGAACATCTTTAAAGTTCCAGCGTCGTATAGCTCAAGCAGTGAAGAGAGCTCGTCACATTGCTCTTCTTCCTTATGTAACCGATTTAATGAAATAAAGGAGGAATTAGAGATGGAAGTAATATTAAAAGAAGATATACAGAATCTGGGATATAAAGATGATTTAGTGAATGTGAGAAAAGGGTACGCACGCAACTACCTTATTCCACAGGGAAAAGCTATAATCGCTAGCGAATCAGCAAAGAAAGTTTTAGCTGAAAACCAGAAACAACGTGCTCATAAATTAGCACAAATTAAAGCAGATGCTCAGGCAATTGCTGACAAAATGGAAGGTGTTTCATTGACTATTGGTGCTAAGACCAGCTCTACCGGAACAATCTTCGGATCTGTAACAAATATTCAGATTGCTGAAGCTCTTAATGAAAAAGGGTTTGAGATTGACCGCAAACTTATTCAGATTAAGGATCAGGTAAAAGAGGTGGGTAAATACACTGCAGTAGTTAAACTACATAAAGAGGTATCTGTTGAAGTTCCATTCGAAGTGGTGGCAGAGTAATAGCAGAACTATATAAGATTATTTAAAAAGGGGTTGTTCCAAAAGAACAGCTCCTTTTTTTTGG
>DHCC01000046.1:38687-39032 GCA_002398875.1 Bacteroidales bacterium UBA4912
AAAAAAAGGAGGAAAACTATTATATTTTCCTCCTAATCAATTTCGTCGGGGTGGCGGGATTCGAACTCGCGACCCCCTGGTCCCAAACCAGGTACACTAACCGGACTGTGCTACACCCCGAAATATTAAAACAATAAATCGCATAAGGAATCATCCAAATGCGGTTGCAAAAGTACAACTTATTATTTTAATATCAAATTTTTTAGAAATATTTATTCTAAAACGGTTGAATTCTTATGTCATCATTTTAATTTTCTAAGAAATAGGAGGGGGGAGAGTCTGATAATCTCAACAGATGCCTCCTGAAGCAATATCTCATACTCTCTGTTGCCTTTCCTCGTAAAG
>DHCC01000046.1:39299-40161 GCA_002398875.1 Bacteroidales bacterium UBA4912
ATGTAAGAGATCAATTATTTAATCAGATTTAATCTATTTTCCAGTAATGATGTGTACTTTTCCTGATACCCGTAAGTGGCACACCTGCTATATAAGGAATTATGTTTAAAAGCATATAATAAGGGTGGTTTATTTGAATTTATATGTGATTGGATATAATATAATTACATACGTTCCTTAACAAAAGCACTAACAGTGAGTCTGTGAACACCAAGAATACGCCCAATTGCACTGTAAGAAACACGTTTGTCCAGTAATTCCTGAATCTTTTTCTCCTGACCAGAAAGTTTTGTTTTCGAAGATTTACTGCCTTTAGGTCGACCAAGAATCACACCCTCAGCACGCTTCCTAGCCAAAGCTTCTTTTGTACGCTGACTTATTAGATTCCTTTCAATTTCAGCAGACAAACCAAAGGCAAAAGCTAAAACCTTACTGTTTATATCACTGCCAAGCCTATAGTTATCTTTTATTGTCCACACTTGAATGTCACGATTCATACACTCATTCAGAATACCCATTATCATAAGTAGATTCCTGCCTAAACGAGAGAGTTCAGAACAAATTAGTATATCATCTTTTTTCATACGCTTTAGTAATTTACCAAGTTTACGATCTTCTAAATTTTTAGTACCCGAAATAGTTTCTTCTATCCACTTATCCACTACAAATAAATTTTTCTCGCTAAATTGATTTATTTCAAATCTTTGATTCTCTACTGTCTGACGATCTGTGCTAACACGGATATAACCATAAATCATAATATTATTAATATTTAAAAATGAACTTCAAAAATAGTATATTTTAATCCAATAAAGCCGAATTAATAATGGGCTGAACTTATATGAGACAAAAGAGCGATTAT
>DHCC01000080.1 GCA_002398875.1 Bacteroidales bacterium UBA4912
GAATATTTCATTTCCAATCACGACCAAGACAATCCAAAAAAAGTAGCCTTTGCCTTTGAGAATATGAAAAATATCACTATCGATGGTCAGGGTTCCGAATTTATTTTCCATGGCAGGATGATACCAATTTCTTTGCTAAATGCAGAGAATATTACACTGAAAAATTTCTCTATTGATTTCGAAGTACCGGCATTGCGTCAACTCAAAGTACTTGAAGTGAACGAAAAAGACGAAGAAATTCTGGCAGAGATCTATCCAACCGGAAACTACCGTGTTGAGAATGAGAAGTTAATAATACTGGGTGAAACGTATGAGATCAGGCCGGAGTCAGCAATGTCGTTCCGCGAGGACAAGCGGCTTACTTATCTTCGTCGTGATCTTAACTTTAACCCTCAATCGGTGAGTGAACAATCACCCAATATTCTCAGTCTTAAAGGATGGGATCAGGCAAAAGAGACTTCTCCGGGAGAACGGTTTGTGCTTCGCTCATACTACCGCCCCACCCCGGGCATCTTTTTGAGTGAGAGTCACAATACTACAATTGAAAATGTTACAGTACATTACGCAGAAGGAATGGGATTGCTAGCCCAAATGTGCGAAAACATCACACTGGATGGTTTCAGCGTTTGTCTCAAAGGTGATGACGATCCGCACTACTTTACTACTCAGGCTGATGCGACTCATTTCTCTGCCTGCAAGGGAATCATTGTTTCTCAAAATGGACTTTATGAGGGTATGGCCGACGATGCAATTAATGTACATGGTACCTATTTGCGGATTACCAAAAGGGTGGACGACTATACATTACAGGTGCGATATATGCACCCTCAGACGTGGGGTTTCAAATGGGGTGAAACAGGCGATAGTGTACAGTTTATAGAATCTGAGAAGATGGAAATTGTGGATGGTCATATAAATACAATTGCAACAATAGAAGCGATTGACAAACCGTCTGAACTTGGAGCGAAAGAATTTGAGATCAAATTCAACGAATCACTTCCACTAGAAATATCAGAAAAAGGTAAATTCGGTATTGAAAATCTCACCTGGACACCGGAAGTCCATTTTTCCAATAATATTATTCGGAATAATCGGGCCAGGGGGTCATTATTTAGCACCCCAAGACGGATTGTATGTGAAAACAACCTATTCGATCATACGCACGGTACAGCTATCTTACTATGCGGCGATTGTAACGGTTGGTTCGAAACGGGAGCTTGCAGGGAAGTTATCATACGCAACAACCATTTCATCAATGCACTAACCGCCAATTATCAGTTTACCAATGCTGTGATATCCATATACCCTGAAATTCCTAACCTGGAGGATCAAAAGCTGTTTTTCCATTCCGGGATTGTCATCGAAGGGAATACTTTTGAAACATTCGACAGACCTTTAGTTTATGCAAAATCGACTGATGGACTAATTTTCAGAAATAACACCGTTATGTTCAATACCGAATTTAAACCGTTCCATTGGAACAAACATCACTTTTTTTTCGAAAAAGTAAGAAATGTTCTGATTGAGAACAATACATTTGAAAACGGATTGGACCAAGTGAATGATGTAAGGACAGAGCTTTCAGACGAGAACGCCGTAACCATTAAAAAATAAATAATATTCATGAATAGTAAAATTTTAATCGCGATAGCGCTGTTTCTAACAGTCATAAACAACAATGTTGTTAACGCACAGGAAAAAATCTGGGACGAAACAGAATCTCAGAAGGAAGAGCGAATGAAATGGTGGACAAATGATCGTTTCGGTATGTTTATACATTGGGGAATTTATGCAATGCCTGCGAGGCATGAATGGGTAATGACTCGTGAACAGATTCCGTTAAATGAGTACGAAAAGTATCGTGAATATTTTAATCCCGATTTATACAATCCTAAAGACTGGGCTCGTCAGGCAAAAAAAGCAGGAATGAAATATGCTGTGATAACAACTAAACATCATGATGGCTTTTGTATGTTCGATTCAAAATATACCGATTGGGATATAATGAGCACTGCGTATGGTAAAGACATTATCAAGGAATGGGTAGATGCTTTCAAAGCTGAAGGATTAAAAGTGGGTTTTTACTATTCACTAATTGATTGGCATCATCCCAATTTTACTATTGATAGAGTTCATCCTATGCGTCCTTCAGTAAACTCAAAGGAGGAGTATGACAAACTAAATATTGGTCGCGATATGAACAAATATCGAGAATATCTTAAAAACCAGGTTAGGGAATTACTAACGAACTATGGTAAAATTGATATCCTTTGGCTTGACTACTCATATCCCGGTGAGTTTGGTAAAGGACGGGATGACTGGGGATCTGTAGAACTGGTTAAGATGGTACGAGAACTTCAACCAGGCATACTGATAGATGACAGGGCCGATTTACGCGACGTTAAGGGTGGATGGGACTTCATTACACCAGAACAGTATAAAGTTGAAAAATGGCCGGAAATTAATGGCGAACGAGTGCCATGGGAAACTTGCCAAACATTTTCCGGAAGCTGGGGTTATTATCGCGATGAAACATCATGGAAAAATAGTAAACAGTTACTTGGTTTATTAATCAATTCAGTAAGTAAAGGTGGAAATTTATTGCTAAATGTAGGCCCTACAGCTCGTGGAGAGTTTGATCAAAGAGCAAAGGATGCACTCTCAAAACTCGAAGAATGGATGCATTACAATTACCCTTCTATTTATAATTGCACCGAGGCTCCGGCGGAGTTTGAAGTGCCGGATAATTGCATGTTAACTTACAATCCTGATACAAATAGGTTGTATATCCATTTATTGGATTATCCTATGCAGAATTTCAGACTCCCCGGTTATAAGGGTAAAGTAAAATATGCACAGTTTCTGCATGATAATTCCGAACTCAAAATAACGGAACCTTACGGACATCATAGAGTCGAGGATGCTTCTACAGCTAATGACTTAAACTTGAATTTACCTATATTGAAACCTGATGTTGAAATTCCTGTTATTGAAATAATATTAGAATAATTTATCACTCCATACGCCGTGATAGTTTAAACAAATATTGTATCTTTAAAAAATTATTCAGATATAAAATGTTTGACTATGAAAAAGAAATCACTCTTACTCCTAATGATTTTATTTGCCGGCTTGACAAGTCTGAGTGCACAGCAAATTATCGCTCACAGAGGTTATTGGAAAACGGAAGGATCTGCTCAAAACTCTATAGCAGCTCTTTTGAAAGCTGATGAAATCAAAGCTTATGGCTCTGAAGTTGATATCTGGCTTTCTTCAGATGGAATTCCTGTTGTTAATCATGATGCCAGCATTACTCTAAATGGTGAAAAACTGATTATTCAAGACACGCCTCTTAAGACGCTCAGACAAGCTAAACTGGAGAATGGTGAGGTATTACCCACTATGGAAGAGTATCTTGATGCTTTTGAGAGATGCAGTCACACAAAACTAATTATTGAATTTAAAACGCATAACTCTAAGGACCGAGAGGATGAACTTGCCAAGAAAGTTATTGAAATGGTTCAGAAACGTAGTTTGCAAAACAGAGTAGAATATATCTCTTTCGGTATAAATTTTGTGCAACAGGTCAGAAAGCTTGATCCCCAGGCAGATGTTTATTATCTAAACGGGGATATGACACCCCAGATACTTTCAAAAATGGGACTAGCTGGTTTAGACTATCACTACAACGTTTTACTTAAAAGACCTGAATGGGTAAAAGAAGCTCATGATCTTGGATTGAAAGTAAATACATGGACAGTAAATAAACCGGGAGATATCCAAAAAATAATAGATCTGAAAGTAGATTTCATAACAACTGATGAACCTCTACTTGTAAGGGAAATAATTCAAAAACAATGAATCTTAAAGATCAGCTAAACAGGGCTATTTATATCGCTATTGACGCTCATGATGGTCAATTGGATACTCAAAACGGACGTCCTTATATAGAACATCCTTTCCGGGTTATGAATGCAGGGTTTACTTTGCAGGAAAAGATTGTAGGCGTTCTGCATGATGTAATCGAAGATACTGACTGGACTCTGGAACAGCTTAGTGAAGAGGGGTTCTCTGATGAAATTGTTAACGCAGTGGATGCAATGTCACGACGTGATAATGAATCATACGACAACTTTATACTTAGAATTCAGGAAAATCCTTTAGCTGTAAGAGTAAAGATTAATGATTTGTCAGATAATATGGATTTAAGACGATTGAATGAAATTCAATATCAGGATCTGGCAAGACTACAAAAATATCTCAGAGCATACAAGCAACTTACTGAAATAGAACATAATCTGACTAATGATTCCGGAGAAGTTCATATTTAACATCACCCTGTTTTATTTTAAATGAAAAGTAGTTCAACAAAAACTGCAGGTATATACATTCACATTCCCTTCTGCAAATCCAGATGCACCTATTGTGATTTCTACACACTTACAAACGAATCTCGCATTGAAGCCTTTGCTGATAGTCTATGTAAAGAAATTAAGTTTAGGAAAGATGAGATTCATGAACCGGTTAAAACCGTGTACTTCGGAGGCGGTACTCCCTCTCGTTTGAGTGAACAACATTTTGAGAATATATTTAACTACCTGTTTTCTAATTTCAAAATAGATCCGGCAGCAGAGATTACGGTAGAGGCAAACCCTGATGATCTTTCGTCTGAATATATTCAAATGCTTTCCCACCTTCCGGTAAACCGGTTAAGTATCGGTATTCAAAGCTTCGATGATGGCGAACTTAAATTCCTTAGCAGACGTCATACTGCAAGTCAGGCCATTAACGCCGTTAAACGATGTCAGATGCATGGATTCAATAATATCAGTATTGATCTGATGTACGGATTACCAGGACAAACAACCAAAATATGGGAGCAAAATCTTAAACAGGCAACAAGTCTTGATATTCAGCATCTTTCCGCTTATCACCTTATATATGAGGAAAAGACAAGGATGTATTCAATGCTTAAAGCAGGTAAGATCCATCCTGTTGATGAAGAGGTCAGTACTGCAATGTTTTCTATGCTGATCGACTGGATGAAACAACATAACTTCATTCATTATGAGATATCAGCTTTCGCCAAAGAGGGATATTTTTCCAGGCACAACACCTCCTATTGGAAAGGCAATAAATATATAGGACTTGGTCCTGCAGCTCACTCTTTCGACGGAGAAAACCGTTCATGGAATGTCGCTTCACTTAATCGATATATAAATGGTATAGAATCAGGTGTACCGGAACGTAATTCCGAACACCTGAGTCTGAATGAGAAGTACAACGAATTTATCCTCACTGGTCTGCGCACAATGTGGGGAATAGATATGGTGGAATTGAGACTTCTTTTCGGTAATAAACTTTACTCTTATTGCATTGAAAATGCTGAAAAATATGTCAGTAAAAAGCTGCTTTCAGTAGAAGGGTATAATATGAAGCTTACCCGCGAGGGCATTTTCATCTCTGACGGCATAATGAGTGATCTAATGAGCGTTTAATCAGCTCAACCCCTCAATTTCCCCGTCTACTATATCAATACGTTTTGCCTGAGGATCAGCAGGGAGACCCGGCATACGCATCATTTCTCCTGCAATTGCAACAATAAACTCAGAACCCTGATTGATTACCAGATCATTAATCTTCAGCTGAAAATCTTTTGCAACACCATACCATTTAGGATCTGCCGAGAAAGAGTATTGAGTTTTGGCAATACATACAGGCATTCTTTCAAGTTCCGTGCCCTGCATCAGCTTGAGCTTCTTCAATGCAGCTTCACTTAGAACCACATCATGTGCCCCATAAATCTGAGTAGCAATTTTTGTAATTTTAGTTACAATGTCATCTTTCGAACTGTAGGTAAACTTCAATTCACCGGAAGGGCTTTTCTCTATCGCTTCAACTACTTTTTCGGCCAATTCTACTGCACCTTCACCCCCTTTTGTGAATGCATCATTAACCGCAAATGCTGCTCCCCTGTCCTCGCAGAATCTGCGAACAGTCTCAATCTCTTCCAATGTATCAAAAGCGTACTTGTTAAATGCTACAACAACCGACTGACCAAAAGAAGCCAGATTATTCAAATGTTTCTCCAAATTCCTAAGCCCTTTCTGCAATCCGGTTAAATCAGGAGTTTTAATATCCTTTTCAGGAGTACCACCATGCATTTTAAGCCCTTGTGCTGTAACAACTATTACTGTAAGTTTAGGGCGAAGACCGCTTTTACGACATTTGATATTGAAAAATTTCTCGGCACCCAAGTCAGCTCCAAATCCCGCTTCTGTAACCACATAATCACCATACGTCATAGCCATTTTAGTGGCTATTACAGAATTACAACCATGTGCAATATTTGCAAAAGGACCTCCATGTATAAAAGCAGGAGTATTTTCTGTAGTCTGCACCAAATTTGGATGTATGGCATCCTTCATTAGAACAGTAATTGCTCCGGCAACTCCCAAGTCCTTTACAGTAAACGGATTACCATTTCGCTTATAACCCAACAGAATATTCTCTATTCGTCTGCGCAAATCATTCTCATCCTCCGATAGACATAGTATTGCCATAAGTTCAGATGCAGCAGTAATATCAAATCCTGCCTCCTGTGGTATACCGTTTCCCGGTCCAAGGCCTGTCACTATATACCTTAAACTGCGGTCATTAACATCAAGCACACGTTTCCATAGTATCTCTTTTAAAGCATCTTCGGTTCCCTGTACACGAAAATTATAATTTTCAAGCAATGCGGCAATTGTGTTATGTGCAGTAGTCACTGCATGAAAATCTCCTGTAAAATGTAGGTTTATATTCTCCATAGGAAGCACTTGGGCATAGCCACCTCCTGCAGCTCCACCTTTCATTCCGAAAACAGGTCCGAGTGATGGTTCACGAAGTGCAACAATTGCATTCTTCCCTATTTTATTTAAACCTAAAGCTAAACCAATCGAGACAGTCGTTTTTCCAACTCCGGCTTTTGTAGGAGTAATGGCTGTAACAAGAATCAAATTACTTTGATCAACTTTCTGTTTGTCGATCAGTTCAACAGGAACCTTTGCCATGTGTCTTCCAAAACTAATTACCTCATCACGTGGTATACCTATTCCTTCTGCAACATCTTTAATACGTTTCAAAGGAGTTTCTCTTGCAATTTGAATATCCGATTTCATTTAAGTATATTATAATTATTTCAACATATTTTCTAGCATAGCCAATTGATCCCTAAGCTGTGCAGCTTCAAGGAACTCTAGCTTTTTGGCAGCAGCAAGCATCGCTTTGCGTGTTTGTTCAATTTTAATCTTCAGGTCGTCCTTAGTAGCATATTCACTAATTGATTCAGCTGCTAATGATGAGTAGTCCGGCTCAATATAAGCCTTAGCTTCAATAGTAGATTTATATTCCTTACTAAGAGCAGAAGAATGACCTTTTCTGATCTGCATAGGTATAATGCCATGTTCTTCATTATACTGCATCTGTTTTTCGCGTCGACGATTAGTCTCATCAATGGTCATCTGCATACTTTGTGTAATTTTATCTGCATAGAAAATAACCTTACCATTCACGTTTCGTGCAGCACGGCCGGCAGTTTGTGTAAGTGAGCGATGTGAACGAAGAAAGCCCTCTTTATCGGCATCAAGAACAGCCACTAGCGACACTTCAGGCAGGTCAAGACCTTCTCTTAAAAGATTCACACCAATTAAAACATCAAAAATACCACTGCGCAAATCATCCATAATCTTCACTCTTTCGAGCGTTTCAACATCAGAGTGGATATAATTACAACGCACTCCGTTATTTGTCAGATAGTCAGTGAGCTCCTCAGCCATCCTTTTCGTGAGTGTAGTTACTAAAACTCTTTCATCTTTCTCCGTCCTTTGCTGAATTTCTTCCATCAGATCATCAATCTGATTCATACTTGGCCTGACATCAATTGGCGGATCAAGCAAACCGGTGGGTCGTATCAGCTGGTCAACCACAACTCCTTCAGACTTCTCCAATTCATAATCAGCAGGTGTTGCACTCACAAAGATTATCTCGGGTGTTAATGCTTCAAATTCCTCAAATTTAAGAGGTCTGTTATCAATTGCGGCAGGAAGGCGAAATCCGTACTCCACAAGATTTATCTTACGCGAGTGGTCCCCACCGTACATTGCACGTATCTGAGGTATAGTAACATGACTCTCATCTATAACGGTAAGATAATCCTCCGGGAAAAAGTCAAGCAGACAGAATGGTCTAGTACCCGGCTCTCTTCCGTCAAAATATCGCGAATAGTTTTCAATCCCCGAGCAGTAACCAATCTCCTTAATCATCTCAACATCATAAGTAACCCTTTCATATAATCTTTTTGCCTCCAAAGGCTTACCAATTTCCTTAAAAAATTCTACCTGATTACCCATATCAATAAGGATCTCATCAACAGCACGGTTTATTCTTTCCTGAGTAGTAACAAAAAGGTTGGCAGGAAAAATGCGGTAAGAGTCCAGTCTCTCAGTAGTAATACCCGTAAGCGGGTCTACTGTCTCCACACTTTCTATCTCATCACCCCAGAAAATAACCCTTATTATATAATCATGATAAGCAAGAAACACATCAACAGTATCACCTTTCACCCGGAAATTTCCGCGGTCAAAGTCAGCAGTCTCGTTTCTAGAGTACAAACTGTTCACCAGTAGACGCAAGAAATGATCGCGGTCAATCTTTTGCCCAACACTTACATCTACAGTAGTCTTTTGAAAATCCTCAGGGTTCCCGATTCCATACAAGCATGAAACAGACGAAACAACTATCACATCGCTCCTTCCCGATAGCAAAGAAGAGGTTGCGGCAAGCCGCAGTTTTTCTATCTCATCATTTATGGAAAGGTCCTTTTCAATATATGTGTCAGTTGTAGGAAGATATGCTTCAGGCTGATAATAATCATAATAAGAAACAAAATACTCTACCGCATTATTTGGGAAAAAACTCTTGAACTCACTGTATAGTTGAGCTGCAAGTGTTTTATTATGACTCAGTACAAGTGTAGGTTTATTTATCTGTTGAATAACGTTTGCGATAGTAAAAGTCTTACCTGACCCCGTTACACCCAAAAGAGTCTGGTAAGGCACTTTCTGCTGAAGACCCTCAACCAGAGCTTTGATTGCATCAGGCTGATCTCCGGTAGGTTTAAAATCAGATGTAAGCTGGAATTGCATATCTTTTAATAATCAAGGTGATCCTGGAAATGGTTTAGATTCAAAAATACTTATAATCTCAAATTCAGAATTCATTTCAATGTGGGCAATATACCCCGGCAAATTAACAGTGGTACCGTTTTCTGTGTATGACTTAAAAAGTGGGACATTTACCTTAAACTTACCATTTGATTCTCTTACATACTGTATACCTTCAAGATTGGGCTCAAAACTAAAACGACGGCTACCAATCTGTGCAGCTGTAACCATAAGCTCACCGGTAATTCTCTCTCTGGTTGAACCTCCTGAGTCAAAAAACCTGAAGACCTCAGGTGCTAGATAATCATACATACCTTTATGATTTATCTGAGATAGTGAAACGTAAAATCCATTTACAGTTGAGCGAATACTGTCCATTTCGGTACTGTTTACGGGAGTCGACTGAAAAAGCATTTCATATCTTTTTGAGGCCTCATACATATAATCCCCATTTAATGATCCGCTCTGTGAATCACTTATATATTCAGAGTATGATTCAACACTATTTAATTTTAGAGCCGACATCCATGATATAGAGTCAATTCTCATTCTGACTAACGGCATATAAGGACTGTTTTCATATTGTCTTGTAAAGCTTGCAAGCTCTTCCAGGTTTTCTGAAGCCTTCAATCTTTCCCATGTAACAGCCTCATTTTCTTTCAATTTCATTAGTCCGGCCTGGGCATCATCAAAATGAATACCATCGGGATGTGACTCGATATAATCAAGATAACTACTCACGCTGTTTTCATTAACAGCTGCATCCCATGCTCTCTGTTCCAGAGCTTTAGAATGAATTGTTTTATTGTATATAAGAAATGCTCCTATCAATATTATTACCCCGATAAGAATCCACAACAAAGAAATTCCTGATCTTTTACTCTTTTTCGCATACTTGCTCTCAACTGAACCGTAATTATAAGGAGACATTCCTTTATCTTTTTTTTCAACTGCACCCCTGTTTTCGTGTAATGATTTATCGTCAGATCCTATTGCCTCCTCTTCAACCACAGTTTTATCTGCATTCAACTCACCTCTTTCGTGAATATTAATCTCAAAATCAGTGTTTATCTTTTTTGAGCAATCATCACAAAACAGTGAGTCTTCAGGTTTATATTTTCCGCAAAGAGGGCAAATCAGGGACATATAACTTACTTATAGTAATTAATTCAATCTCCTTACAAAGATACCTTTTGTGTTTGACATGAGAAACAATTTTTGTACTTTTGAATCTGGTCCTTACACTTCCTTTAATAAAATATGAGTTCAAATTTATCGTTAAATGATCCTGAAATTATTCAGGTGCAGCTGCTTAAAACCGACCATGACAAAAAACTATTAATCTGCTTCGTTAAGGACGAGACTGAGAATCACTGTATTGTAAGATATGATGTTAGTCCCGACAACTCTGCATTCAACTCTTCCGCAGAGCTGTTTTGGGAAGGAGCAAAACTCAACCTTATAAACTCATATAAAGATGAGAACGGATTTCTTGTCCCTACTTATGTAATTCTTGAGCCCGATTATCTTATCGATGCATCTGCCATTGCTGAGTGTTTTCAGGACTTTCTTATCTCTCCGATGCACTTTTTCCGCAACAGGTTTGAAGTTATGGAAAACCGTTCATATCTGCTTCTTGGAAACCTTGCCAACTTCTTCCTCGACGAGCTGGTGTTCGCCGATGAGTTAGATAATGTCTCTTTCGATAAAGTCTTCCTTAAGTCATTCAGGCAACTGCCTTTTGAATATTCAAGCTGTGAGGATATATACTCCGAGAGTGATTTCCGTGAGTTTATGAAAAAGGCACGTCAACTGTTCAATAATATCAAACGCGTTATTCGCAATGATTTCCCTAAACTGGGGATTAATGTGAATTACTGTACCCTGGAACCCTCATTCTTCAGTGTAAAGTATGGCTTTCAGGGGAGGCTCGACCTGCTTTACACGAATCCGGTTAATAATGATGCAAGAATTGTGGAACTTAAATCTGGCCGGCTACCCTACCCTGCATATAACTCTTCAAAGATTACGCTTAATCATAAAGTGCAGACTTATGTTTACCGCCTTATGATAGACAGCGTTTTCAGTGACAAAAAACAGAATCTGGAAGCATCAATTTTGTACGCTTCAGGAAATAATCCGGGAGAAAATATCAGAAAGGCAAATATAGACGGTGATCTTGAAAAGTCTATTCTAAATCTTCGCAATCTGATTATTATTAATGAGCACAAAATAATTTCAGGTGATACAGACTCTGTTGAATCTATTTTTAAATCAATATTCTATGAAACAGATACTGAAAATAGAATTCCTGATTTCTTCCGCTATAAAATAGAGAGACTCAAAAATGTTTTTTCGCAATGCAGCGAAATCGAAAAGTTATATTTCTACAGATTTACACAATTCATCTCCAGAGAGTTATATCATCACAAAACAGGTGATGTGGATTATGAGACTCCTACAGGGATGGCCTCTTTGTGGAACAGCAGTTTTGATGAACGTGCAGAAACACTTAATGTACTTTACAATTTAACTATTACCGACATTGATGACTCTGCAAATAATATGACAATTGTTTTCAGCAGGTCTCAATCCGACCGTGAAAATGAAAATCATAATACAAAAAACATTGTCAATTTCCGTGAAGGTGATATCTGTATTGTTTATCCCAGGAAAAATGAAAATGATACTGTTCTGAACAAACAGATTTTGAAAGGTACAATTGTTCAGATAAAAACGGGTAAAGTGGAAGTAAGGTTCAGATACAAACAAAAAAACCGCCATTATTTTGATGATAATCTATTATGGGCTATAGAGCATGACTCACTCGACTCATCGCTCAACAGCATGTATAAGAGTCTTTTTAGTTTTATTACAGCTTCAAAACAAAAAAGAGATTTGTTGTTGGGTATAAATCAGCCGGGATATATTAATAATGCAACTACAACCAAAAAAAATATAAGTTCCGATAATAAACAAGTAACATTTGGTAATAAAAATATCTCTTATCCTGAAAACATTATCAGTCAAGCTCTTAATGCTAAAGATTATTTCCTGATTGTGGGACCTCCGGGAACAGGCAAGACTTCAATATTTGCAAGGCGGCTGATTGAAGAGTACTACAAAAAGCCTGATACAAATCTCATGGTTATTGCATATACCAACCGGGCAGTTGATGAACTCTGCGCTGCTATAAATGCTGCTTTTGGATGCAGCAATGGCGATTGTGATAAGTATATACGTGTAGGCAGTGAGCTGTCGTGTGACAATGCTTATCAGCACAGACTGCTGCAGAAAGTATCAGAAAAAGCACCTGACAGGGAATCACTTCGAAAGGAAATAAATGATACACGTATATTTATTTCAACTCTGGCCTCCATCACGGGCAAGATGGAACTGTTTTCGCTCAAACAGTTTCAGGTTGCAATTATTGATGAAGCATCACAGATACTGGAGCCTCAGATAATAGGATTGCTTCCTCTGTTTGATAAGTTTATAATGATTGGTGACCATAATCAGCTTGCAACTATTGTACTTCAGGAAGAGGAAAAGTCCGTAATAAACGAAATACAATTACGGGAAATCGGCATAACTGATTGTCGCGAATCACTATTCGAAAGACTTTTGCGCAGGTGTAAGTCACAAGGCTGGACTGACTCATTCACTCAGCTCACTCATCAGGGTAGGATGCATAATGAAATTGCGGCATTTCCGTCAACTTATTTCTATTCTGAAAACCTGTTTCCTGCTCTTGACTGGCAAACAGAGGAGTGGAGTTTGAGTAACGTCAATGGCAATTTATATGATAAATATATTGCCACAAAGAGAACTGTTTTATTTTCAACCGAAAGAAAAGAGAATAATACCATATCAAATAAGATCAACCAAAATGAAGCTGAAATCATTTCAAAAATTATTGAATCAATTAGAAGAGTTTATAATGATAATAACATCTCTTATGACAGCAGTAAGATTGGTATTATTGCCCCCTACCGAAATCAGATAGCGCTTATCAGACACAAGCTGTCAGAAGCAGGGATTCTCGACTATGAGAATATAATGATTGATACAGTGGAGCGTTTTCAAGGGAGTCAGCGCGACGTTATTATTGTTTCCTTTTGTATAAATCAACCCGACCAATTCAGATATCTGTGCAACCTGAATCATGACGGAACTGTAGACCGTAAGTTGAATGTTGCATTAACCCGTGCGCGACAGCAGCTTTTCCTTGTAGGTAATGCCCAAATATTATTAAAGCATCCAATATATGAATCACTTGTAAATTTCCACAGGGATAATTTAGTCGTGTTGTAATTGATCATTCTGAGCCTTACTCTCACTCTATAAATTTCTATCCTTAATAATTTACGACAAATAAGTCTTTTTTTAGTTTTTGTATATTTTTTATATATTTGCTTTTTAAAAATTACAGCAATCAGGATCGTTATGAACAACAATCACACTATACACCACTATTTTTTCATTAGTGCACTGGCCACAATATTCACATTGGGATGTCTATGGGGAGCAATCAATCTTTTATTAATAGGATTTGAGGAAAGTTTTCATGGTATCGACTATTCATGGGTACTCGCCCACGGGCATGCAATGGTATTTGGTTTTGTTGGCCTGTTTATTATGGGCTTTTCTTACCGTGCATTACCGCACTTTATGAAAACAACTCTGTGGAAACCAAAATTAGCTCTTTCAACACTGCCGATTATGATCTTTGGCATACTGCTTCAAGCTTATGCGCATGTTATAGCACCCCGTCAACCCTACTTGTTACTTGGAATTTCAGCCGGCATAATACAAATAATTGCTGTCGTAATTTTCGCTCTGGTGATAGCACGAACTATGCAAAGTGCCACTACCAGAGGTAGTAGTGCAGGACTCTCAATTGCTGCACTCGGTTGGTTTCTTATCGCTGCAATATTAAATCCTGTAATATTCTGGTTATTTGAGTCGCCCTCAACTCAGGAGGAGTTTCTCTTTAATGTTTCTTCATTCAACATACCCTATCGCGATATCCAGACACTGGGAATTGCCGTTATGATGATACTTGGAGTATCACTGCACATTCTGCCGCACGCTTACGGGTTTAGGGAGCCTACTAAACGATGGAGAAACTTTTTGTTGTGGGGTGTAAACGGAGCTATTCTTTTCGGAGTGATATCTTTCACGGCAGGAATGACTACGGGAGTGCATTGGTGGCATGCTGCAAACGGCATAACATATATTATTCTTCTTGTAGCAGCAATCGGAACTCCAATACAGTTTCGACTTTTCAGTAAGGTACAAAGTGGAAATAGCGACCGAAGCCTGAAATTTATAAGAGCTGCTTACATCTGGTTTATAGTGGCAATGCTGCTTCTGGCATTTGGTCCCTATTACATGTTTGGAATCTATCTGCCTATGACGGGAGGAGAGAATCCATTTTCTCATGCCTACTTTGGAGCCTATCGCCATGCACTGACTGTCGGATTTATCATGATGATGATTGTAGCTGTCTCCAGTAAAATTATACCCGGGTTTGCAGGTCTTGATATCAGGAAAACAAATTCACTTTGGATCGTCTTTATCCTCCTCAACCTCGGCAACACCTGGCGCATCACCTCTCAGATATTAACCGATTTTTATCCCGAAGCTTTTAGTTTTATCGGTGTTTCAGGCATTATTGAACTTATAGCCCTTGGATTATGGGGCTACGAAATGATCCGATATATACGGACCGGTAAACGTATTAGGATGAATTAGCGTAATTATGTATGAAATTTTTATCAAAACATTTTTTGATAATCACATTTTTTGTACTTTTGCACCATCAAACAGAATTAACTGTCTTATGGTGTAACGGTAGCACAACAGATTCTGGTCCTGTTTGT
Source organism: Bacteroidales bacterium UBA4912 (assembly GCA_002398875.1). GTDB lineage: Bacteria > Bacteroidota > Bacteroidia > Bacteroidales > Dysgonomonadaceae > Proteiniphilum. Next base: position 15,092 of record DHCC01000080.1, read on the forward strand.
CCAGGTTCGAATCCTGGTAAGACAACAACACTAACGGCGTATCTAGCATATTATCAGCTATTTGCGCCGTTGCTATTTCTAAAAAAGTAAGAATTTTGGTAAGAATGGTTTTTCTCGGAGCATCCCGGTGAGTGTTTTTTATCTGAATAAATTCGTTATTTTTGCATCGACTCATCAATTAGTGAATTGATCGGTTAAACACTTTACGGCGGATTGATTATCTGCCGTTCGCCTTTTAATGATCCCTTTTAAAAATTTATAATATATAATGCTGAAGCACGGTGTAAACTTTTTTACGGGGGGTCTTCATCATTGAGACATGATTATTTAGGGTCTGCTTATTAAAT
>DHCC01000005.1:0-4029 GCA_002398875.1 Bacteroidales bacterium UBA4912
ACATTCGTAAAAACATTGATAAACAAATTTCTGTTGATGAGTTGGTGGATAATAGCTGTTTATCCAAAGATCACTTTATACGAATATTTAAGAACGATATGCAAACAACACCAATAAAATATATAAATCAAAAGAAAATTGAAAGAGCGCAGCTGTTACTAATTACCGGAGATAAATCTATAAAGGATATAGCCTATGATTTATCATTTGAGAATGTCTATTATTTTAACAGACTCTTTAAGAAAATCATCGGAATGACCCCTTCTGAATATAGATCCAGTACCTAGCGTTCAGTAAAACGGGAGCAAGTTTCGGGACAATTTAATTAATAACCAAACAGTTCTTGTTGAGAAACACGTTGTATTGGTCCGTACTCTCCGAGTGCCTGAAGGTCGAGATCCGACTCTTTGCCAAGAATATAATAGGTGTATTTGCGATCTTTTACCCACTCTTCCTGGAATGCTTTAATATCGTTGAGAGTCATTGTTGTAACCTGTTCAAACAGAGCTTTACGGCGGTCTGTATTCAAGCCCAGATCCTGCGCATAAACGTAGTTCCACAGAATATTCTCTTTTGTAATTCTATCTGTGCGCAGACGAGTTAATAAACCCTCTTTTGCAAGCTCATAAGCATTTTCAGAAACAGGCATGTCGATTAATATCGAATTAAAAGCCTGCAGAGCATCATTCATTTTATCGTTCTGTGTTGCGATGTATGTGCGCATTAGATATGGATATTTTTGTTTTGAAGGTGCATCCAGGCCTGCTCTTGCAGTGTATGCCAAACCTCTTGCTTCGCGTAATTCCTGGAATACAATCGCATTCATGCCTCCGCCAAAGTAGGTGTTATACATTTCGCGGGTGGGTTCTATATTCACGTCAAATAATTTCTCAGAATTTGAATGCATACCCAGGTAGATTTGTGCAGCATCATATTCAGCAAGAAGTACCCTGTTCTCATTGGTAATCTCATGTTTGAACCTTTCGGTTTCCGGAACAGGATTAAGAGTGTCGGCTACATTGTGCAGTTCGTTGATTGTTGATAAAAATTCCTGTTCAGAAGAGGGACCATAATACATAATAAAGTGTTCAATATTCTTAAGATTTTTAATCCTGTCGGTCAGCTCATCAGGGTTCATAGTCTTCAGTTCTGTTTCAGACAATATATTTTTAACCGGTGAGTCCGAACCCCATATTGCATATTGAGTAAGTCGGTTAAAGTTCTCGCTCTGATTAAGTTTTGCGTCTTTGCGTTTCTTAATAATATCTGTTGTAAGATTTGTAAAAGCCTCTTCATTAACCTGAGCATCGGCTAATAATTCTTCAAATAAAGCAATTGCAGGCTTCATATTTTCGGCCAATCCCGATAACCTCAGATATACTCTTTCCGTATTGGATGATACATCAAATGAGCAAGCAAGATTATAGAATTCTGTTTTAATTTGCTCGGGCGATTTGTTTGAGGTTCCAAGATATTTAAGATATTCAAATGCAGTTCCTAAAGCCTTATCATGATTTGTGCCCATATCAAAAACGTAGTTTAGGCTGAATATCCCATTAGTAACGTTTTGCTTATAAAGCACAGGTATGGAAGATTTGGCTTCGAGTTTGCTTAAGTCTGTATCGTAATCAAGAAACAGAGGTTCAATTGGCTTCACTGCTGTCGATTGTATTTCACGCAGGAATTCACTGCTTACATCCCTGTTTGTTGCAATAGGTGTTATTTGCGGTTTGTCTATCTGTACTATATTATTGTCTTTTCCTTCTCGTTTATAGATAACTGCATAATTGTCTGCAAAATATTCATTAGCGAAGTCTATTATCTGCTGTTTGGTGATTGCAGAGATTCTATCGACTCTTGAGAACTCATAATCCCACTCTGTACCATTAATAAACGAATTTACAAACCAGTTGGCACGTGCAGAGTTATTTTCTATTCGACGCATTTCCCCCAGTTTAAGGTTATTTACAGATGCTTTAATCAGATCTTCAGAGAAATTGCCACTCTTTAGATTATTGATTTCATTCAAAAGCAGACCACCGGCTTCCTCTAAGTTTTGACCCACTTTAGGAGTAGCACCCATCATAAATACGCAATAATCCGCCATACTGCTTGCTCCTGCATAAGCCGAAAGCACTTCCTGCTTCTGAATAAGATTAAGATCTATTAGTCCCGCTTGCCCATTATTCATAATCATACTTATAAGATCAAGCATATCTTTATCTGAAGATGACCAGCCGTCAAAACGCCATCCAATTGTAACGTTCTCAGCTTCAAGCCCAAATACATCAACCTCTATTGGTTCTGTAACAGGCTCCTCTTTAGATACTTCCAGCTCGGGCAGATCTGGGTTAGGCATCATATCTCCGAAATATTGCTCGATAATTCCAATCATTTCATCAGGATCAAAATCACCTGCCAGACAAATAGCCATATTGTTAGGTACGTAATAGGTGCGATAATATTCCTTGATAGTAGTTATTGATGGATTTTTAAGATGCTCCTGAGTACCGAGGACGGTCTGTTGTCCGTAAGGATGATGAGGGAAAAGTGCAGCCATTAACTGTTCGTTTACTTTTCTTCCATCTCGGGTAAGAGACATATTCTTTTCTTCGTAAACCGTTTCCAACTCTGTATGAAAACCGCGAATAACGTTATTACTGAATCTGTCGGCTTGAATTCTTGCCCAGTTATCGATCTGATTAGACGGAATATTATCGGTATATACAGTCATGTCAAAACCTGTATAGGCATTAGTACCCGTTGCACCGATAGATGCCATCAGCTTGTCGTACTCGTTAGGAATAGCGTATTCTGACGCTTCGTAAGAGATACTGTCTATCACCTGATAAATACTTTTTCTCTCATCTTCATTTTCTGTGCTGCGATACACTTCAAAGAGTCGCTCAATTTCATCAAGAAGAGGTTTTTCTTTCTCATAGTCCTGTGTACCGAACTTCTCAGTGCCTTTAAACATCAAGTGTTCAAAGTAGTGCGCCAAACCGGTAGTCTCCGACGGGTCGTTCTTGCCACCCACACGAACAGCAACATAAGTCTGAATTCGTGGAGTTTCGGTGTTTACGCTCATATATACCTTTAAACCATTGTCAAGCGTATAAATACGTGCATTGATAGGGTCATTGGGGTATGTTTTATAATCTACGCCCTTCTGTGAACAGGCACCAAGGAAAGTAAGTGACATAATTACTATTGCAAAAAACAGGTTAAATCTCTTCATATTGTACTTATAAGTATAAATATTTATTAACATGTAAATTTATGGTTATTAAGCTTTATAACCAAATTAAATGTTCAAATAAGTTATATCCAATATTTCATAAACAAAACTTTTGTTGTCTCGTTTAATCATGACTTTGTCCCCGATTCTCTTATTAGTCAACGCCCTTGCCAAAGGCGACACAAAGGAAATTTTCCCCTTAGAAACATCGGCTTCATCAACACCAACAATTTGAAAAGTTTTAATTCTATTCGCTTCCTCTATCCTGAGTGTCACCGAGGCACCAAACCTCACTTCATTCTGAGCCTGCTCTTCTAAATTGACAATTACGGCAGTATCAATCCTGTTGTCCAGCAGAAACAATTTCGCGTTAATATGGTTTACCGCAATTCGTTTCTCGTCTTCGTTTACTATGCTCAGATTTTCTCTTTCACTGACAAGCTTCTCCTTTTCGGTCAATAGCTCATTCATACCCACCTGAGTAACATAGTTTGTTTCACCTTCCGGCAAAAAAGCTCTGGGAGGCACTATCGGAATTTCTTCCTGATCTCCTTCTTTGACAAATCCTCTGCTCATAGCTTTTGAAACTTAAAGTTTTAATTATTAAACAACTTTCCTCCCGAAATATCCCAAAATTTATTGAAGAATGCATTTATCTTTTCCAATACACTCTCCCTTTTCTTAGGGCGTTCACTTTTGGCAGAAAATCTCGACATTGGAGGCAACACTTTTGTTAATGCAGTACCGGTAGTCTGCACATAACCATCGCGGAAAGCACTGTCTACAAACTT
>DHCC01000005.1:4281-5209 GCA_002398875.1 Bacteroidales bacterium UBA4912
TTATTTCTCAACTCCACGCTCGAATCAACAGCTTTATAAATATCAGTTTTTATCTCCCTGTTCTTAATATGATCCTCATGATACTTTTTAATCAACATTAAAATATAATCGATATTAATTTCAACCTGTTTAATGAGTTCCATCTCAAAAACAATATCATCATTCACGTTCTCTGCATCACGTTTACTAAGTTCCCTAAACTCTCTGTAAAGGTCGATATAAGCACTGTGATAATCCTGAACATCCCGTTCAGTCAGAATCTCTCTACCCTTAAACTCATCAAATGAAGTCAGGATATTTCTCACCGTATCATCATCACACTCAGGCAGCTGAATAAAATCCTCCTGAATAATAAAAGTCTTCTCTTCAATCCCCAGATTCTGATTAGCAACCCTGTTCCTGAAAAAATGATCCCATTCATTGTCGCTAAACAGATAATTATTAAGCCTCTCCAATTGATTACGCAGATTAATAATTAAATCCCTCTCACTCTTAATAGGAAGATATTCAAACGCTTGCTTTTGAAGCTGCTCAATTAATGTTCTCTCAAGCTCAGACTCGCTCTGGTAAGCTGCAGCGCGTTTTAAGGCGAATTATACTCCGCAACCACGGTAGACTCATGACTCTCGACAACAATGTTATATTGATTCATGTTCAATTCATTTTATTCTTACTAAAAAACTGCTATTACTTCTGATCTAAAAATTTTCCTTATTTTTATTCAAATTTTCCTTAGTAATCATCATATAATGTATATCAGCTCTTTATGTAATCTAAAGTATGTTCCTTAAACGAATTTTATTCCTTTACAGTATAATGAGTAATCAATTCCTTTCAGTTGGGTAGTTGCACTAACCAACTCGCTACTACTTCAAAAATTTAATTCTTTTAATAAACTTTGAACGAACATACAGTGGATATATACCAT
>DHCC01000005.1:5455-5582 GCA_002398875.1 Bacteroidales bacterium UBA4912
ATTCTATTCATCTCACAAATTCACATATATTTCATATCTATATCAAGACTATACAACCATACCAAACTCTAACAAAGATCGTACAAACTCCTAACCAACTCCTAATATTCCTTATATAAATTAGAAG
>DHCC01000005.1:5763-6704 GCA_002398875.1 Bacteroidales bacterium UBA4912
TTAGAAGCTGGTTAGTATTTACTAAGATTTTAATCAGGGATTTCTATTGCTTTAAACTTGATAATTATGAAAACATTTATTAACTTGCAGGCAGAGGGTTTATTTAAAATATCATAATAATGGGCAAATTGAAGGAGGGGATCCTTGGAGGATTCTCAGGAAAAGTTGGAAATGTAGTGGGTTCGTCGTGCAGAGGTGTTGAGTATATAAAAAGTCGCCCCTCAAAAATGACTAATCCGAGAACTAAAGGGCAAACCAAGCAGCGGAATAAGTTTACTGTTACACAGTCGTTTCTATGTACTATTAAGCCAATTATCAGGATTGGTTTTAAGGATCACGCGATTGATGGAAGGAGTGCTTTTAATGCTGCTATGTCTTATAATATGTCGAATGCAATTAAAATTTATGCTGATGGTGTAGATTTGGATTTCCCTAATATTCTTGTTTCGAGAGGTTCGTTATTTCCTGCAAAAGATATAAATGCAAAGGTTGAGGATGGTGAAATATATTTCGTATGGAATCCGGAAACTGAGGAGAATGCAAAACCTGATGATCAGGCAATGGTGCTTGTTTATAACTCTACTAAAACAGCTGCTGTTTATGATATTAATGCAGGCAAAAGGGGAGGCTCAGGAACAAAGATTAAATTTCCAGAAGACTGGAGTGGGGATGTTGTTGAAACTTATATTGTGTTTAAGAATGCCGATGGGTCGGTAGCCTCTGATAGTGTTTACACAGGCAGTTATGTAGTATAAAAAAAGAGACCATCCCGATAAACGGGACAGCCTCTTTTAAAGCAGTCGGGAAACAGAATGTTTTCCCTATTAGGATTTAATTAAATTACTTTATTAGTCTAACTGTGGTCCTGAAGGAATTAAAGCTCTTGCAGCTTCAGTATCTGTGTATTGTTTGAAGTTTTCAATATACATACCGGCAAGTTT
>DHCC01000005.1:7016-8005 GCA_002398875.1 Bacteroidales bacterium UBA4912
ATAGCGCGTGTATCTTTAAGAGAGATACGTTTTCCTGTTCCGTTCCATCCTGTATTTACAAGATATGCTTTTGCATTGTGCTGTTCCATTTTTTCAGAAAGACGCTGTGCATAAATGGTTGGGTGAACAGTTAAGAAAGCTTCTCCAAAAGCAGGAGAGAATGATGGCTGTGGTTCAGTGATTCCACGTTCTGTACCTGCCAGCTTGCTTGTAAATCCGCAAAGGAAGTGGTACTGAGCCTGGTTGTTATCTAAGATAGATACCGGAGGTAATACACCGAAAGCATCAGCTGAAAGATAGATGATCTTTTTAGCATGTCCTGCACGTGATGGCAACACAATTTTGCTGATGTGGTGAATTGGATATGATACACGTGTATTTTCAGTTGCAGAGATATCAGAGAAATCGATATTACCTTCATCATCAACTGCTACGTTTTCAAGAAGTGCATCTCTGCGGATAGCTCTCCAGATGTCAGGTTCGTTCTCTTCGCTAAGGTTTACTGTCTTAGCATAGCAACCGCCTTCGTAGTTGAAAACACCATTGTCATCCCATCCGTGCTCATCGTCACCAATTAAGAAGCGTTTTGGGTCAGCAGAAAGAGTTGTTTTACCTGTTCCTGAAAGACCGAAGAAGATAGCTACATCACCTTCTTTACCTACGTTTGCAGAGCAGTGCATAGAAGCGATACCGCGCAATGGCAGGTAGTAGTTCATTAGTGCGAAAATACCTTTTTTCATTTCGCCGCCGTACCATGTACCACCAATAACCTGCATTTTATCTGTTAAGTCAAACAGCGTGAAGTTTTCAGAATTTAATCCGTGCTCCTGCCATTTGTCGTTAGTTGTTTTAGATCCGTTTAAGCAAACGAAGTCAGGCTCTCCATAATGAGCAAGTTCGTAATGAGAAGGACGGATAAACATATTAGTAACAAAATGAGCCTGCCATGCAACTTCCATAATGAAGCGAACTTTCATGCGGGTATCTTC
>DHCC01000005.1:8250-14004 GCA_002398875.1 Bacteroidales bacterium UBA4912
ACACGTCCCTTGCAATAGTTGAATGCTTCTTTTGAACATGGGCGGTTGATTGTGCCATCCCACCATAGTGTGTCTTTTGTTACGTCATCCTTTACAAAGTATTTGTCTTTTGGAGAACGACCGGTGAATTTACCTGTGTAAACAGCAGTAGCACCACTCTTTGTTAACTTAGCTTTTTCGAAACCTTCATTTGCAGGATTCATCTCATCTTGAAAGAGAGTCTCGTAGGTGGGATTATGAACGATTTCAAAATCTCCCACAATTCCGTACTTGCTTAAATCTAAATTTGCCATCTTAATAATTTGGGTTTAATGTTTATGATCGTATAAAACTTGTTTGCGCTTTAAAACCTGAAACAACAGTACAAAAATATACAAATTATTTTATTCTGAAAAGGAATTAAAGAAATATTTCTTTAATTGATGGTTTTTTCTTCTCCGAACCTCTAATTCAACAAAAAAACGGTGTAATTGTTTAGATAAAGGTTGAAAAATTGTACCTTTGTTCTCCGAAAAATATATATTCCTATGCAAATAATTAACTTTTCGGAGCAAAATTCGCTAATCAGTCTCTATCTTCGCGAAATAAGAGATATAACTATCCAGAACGACAGGCTTCGTTTTCGCAGAAATATTGAGAGGATTGGTGAAATAATGGCTTATGAAATCAGTAAGCTGTTGGCCTATAAAACAATACATGTTAACACTCCACTTGATGTTGCAGAAGCAAATATCCCGGATGAGGAAATAGTGATAGCTACAATTCTGAGAGCGGGTCTGCCTTTTCATCACGGTATGCTTAATTATTTCGATGGTGCTGAAAATGCATTTGTTTCGGCATACAGAAAATATAAAGAGACAGGTCATCAGACATTTGATATTCATATAGAATATATAGCTTCACCTTCAATTGAAGGGAAAACATTAATTCTTACTGACCCGATGCTTGCAACCGGGAGCAGTATGGAACTTACGTACAGAGCTTTGCTGACAAAAGGAATTCCCTCTAAAATTCATGTGGCAACAATTATTGCAAGTCAGCAGGCTATTGACTATTGCAAAGAGCATTTCCCTGAAGAGAAAACTACTATCTGGGCAGCAGCAATTGATCCGGGACTTAACGAATCCTCATATATCGTTCCGGGAATTGGTGATGCAGGTGATCTGGCTTATGGAGAGAAAATATAGTGAACAAGATTTTCAGAGATAACTTAAGTGATATTATCCATAGGATTTACTTGTAGAATTTTTTCTCAAATGCTTTGAATTCCCCTTTTTTAAGAATTAGTCGTCTCCAAACGGCTGATAGAAATCCTGTTCCGTAACCGATGAGCTGAATCCACGACGCTGCAATACTGTAAAGGGCTACACTGATTGATTTGTTTATTAATAATGAGTCAATAAAAACAATTAGAGAGTAGGCTAAAGGGAGCAAAAGCAGGAGAGGGTAAAAAAGAGACAATATTAATACAGAGGCCATGCCAATTACAAAGCAGGCAGGTAAAGTATGAACCAGTTTTAGTGAACCCGGGTGTAAAAGGTGCAGATTAATTCTGGCTATACCCGAATTATATACTTGCTTGAAAAACTGACGGAAGGTTGACCTTCTTTTGTGATAAACAAAAGCATCAGTAATTAGTGCTGTTTTATATCCTGCATTTAACAAACGCAGACTGAAATCAATATCTTCCCCAAATCTCATTTTGCCATATCCCTCTATTGAATTAAAAGCTTTTTTCGTTACACCGAGGTTGAAGCTTCTGGGATGGAATTTGTCCATTGATTTTTTACTCCCTCTTATTCCACCTGTAGTGAAAAAAGAGGTCATAGAATAATTAATTGCTTTTTGTGTGGTTGAGAAGCTTGGTAAAGCAGCATCAGGACCGCCATACGCATCTGTTTTACTATTAGATAGGTGTGTAGCTACGTTTTCGAGATAATGTTCTGGAATAATACAATCTGAGTCAAAGAAGATCAACCAGTCATATTGTGCTTGTTCGGCTCCTGCATTTCTGCTTAGACCGGGACCTGAATTGGGCTTTTCTAAATAGTTTATTGATAGTCTGTCATAATATTTACTGACAACTTTATCACTTTTAAGTTCAGAGCCATCCTCCACAATTATAACTTCGAAGTGATGATAAGTCTGCTTACAGAGACTCAAAAGAAGTTCATCCAATTCATCGGGGCGATTGTAAACAGGAATTATAATCGAGAAATACATAAGATGTTTTTTTAACAATGCAAAGCTAACTATTTTCTTATGTTCTTCAATAATTTAACAGGATTGAAAGAGTAAAATAAAAAACAAATAAAAAATTGTGAAAAACTTTGAATATTTGAGAGAATATAATACCTTTGCAGCTTACAAAAATTTTGATTGAAAAATTACGAAACAGGAAAAGAAAAATGTCTAAACTCTGTGTCAGCATAATTATTTGTATCTCAATGCTTTTTGCAATATCGTGCAGTAAGGGTGATGAGACAGTCATAAAAGGAAAAATTTCTAATATTGACTATCCATATCTTCTTGCTACATACCTATCATCTGACACGCTTGTGATTGATACAATTCCGGTAAATAATAAAGGTGGTTTTTCATATAATGTAAATATTGATACGTTAACTACTTTCTCTCTTTACATGAATAATTATGAGAGTGCTGCCATAGTTTTCGCTGATAAAGGTCAGAAACTGAAAGTTAACGGTGATGCTTTGCTTCCTGATTTAATAAGGGTAAATGGAAATGAAATAAACGATGATCTTACAACATTCAAGAGTCTAAATCAGGATCTGTTAAAGCAACGTGGGCAATTGATTATTAATTTGAATAAAGATCGTGTATCGGATACCGCGAATGTGAATTCACTGTCCATAAATGATGATGTTGCCAACCTGAATCTTCTGAATCATGAGTTAACTTTAAAAGCTGAAGAGTTTATAAAAGAGAATCCTACAAAGATATCCAGCCTAATCCTTATTAGTAACTTCTTTATGAACAGCGACTCTCCCCAGGCACTTGAAAGAGTTTTGGGGTATATGCAGGGAGATGTTAAACAGTCAAGGATAGCAAACCGGTTGTATTCTTATTCCGAAAAGCTGAATCGTACTGCCGAAGGTGCTCAACTTCCCTATTTTCAGTTAAAAGATTATGAGGGTGATACTATAAGTTCTTATGATTACAAAGGGAAATATCTGCTTCTTTCATTTATATCTACTTCAGGAGTTGAGTCGCGTGAGACTATTGATCTACTCAAAAATGAGTATGAGCAGTTGAACAGCGACAGTGTTCAGTTTGTTTCCGTTTATATTGATTCTGATATTTATCCTATAGATTACCCCTCTCACGATTCAGTAACCTGGACCATAATACCTGAAAAAAGAAGCTGGGGATCAGATATTGTAGATCTGTTAAATGTTCAGTATATACCATTTAACATACTTGTCCGTCCTGATGGAACAATAATGGAGAGGAATGTTCCCGCACAGGAAGTGGCAGAAGTGGTCAGGAAATCGATTGATAATTAAACAATAATATATTAAATAAGATAAACTGTAACAGATGCTGGTCAAAGTATTTGGGGCAGCTGTTCAAGGGATAGACGCAACTCTAATCACTATTGAAGTAAACTGCTCCAGAGGTATCCGGTTTCTCCTTGTTGGGTTACCGGATACTTCAGTAAAAGAGAGTCACGAACGTATTGTTTCAGCTCTTGAGGTAAACGGACTGAAGTTCCCACGTAAACAGATTGTTATTAACATGGCACCTGCCGATATCCGAAAAGAGGGTTCTGCTTATGACCTTCCGCTGGCTATAGGAGTCCTTGCTGCTTCCGAATCTGTGAAAACTGATAAGCTGTGTGATTATTTAATTATGGGTGAACTGTCGCTTGATGGTACAATTCTGCCATTAAGAGGCGCACTGCCAATAGCAATAATGGCAAAGGAGAATGGCTTTAAAGGATTAATACTTCCTCTGCAAAATGCAAAAGAGGCTGCTGTGGTAGAAGGTCTTGATGTGTATGGTGTAAGCAATATTCTTGAAGTGGTTGACTTCTTCAATGATGTCAAACTGCCTGAAATTACAAGAGTTGACCTTGACAAGGAATTCAGAAACAATATTTCAAATTACGAACTTGACTTTTCTGATGTTAAAGGACAGGAGAATGTTAAACGCGCAATTGAAGTGGCAGCTGCGGGTGGACATAATATTATAATGGTTGGTCCTCCGGGTTCTGGTAAATCTATGATGGCTAAGAGGGTTCCTTCAATACTCCCGCCGTTTACAATCGATGAGGCACTTGAGACAACTAAAATACACAGTGTAGCAGGCAGAACAGATTTAAATTCCTCGCTTATGTTTACACGCCCGTTTCAAACGCCACATCACTCTATCAGTAATGTTGCTATGGTTGGAGGTGGTGCTTCTCCTCAGCCAGGTGAGATAAGTCTGGCACACAACGGTGTACTGTTTCTGGATGAGCTGCCTGAATTCAACAGGAGCGTTCTTGAGGTATTGCGTCAGCCTTTGGAGGACAGAGAGATAACTATTTCCAGATCAAAATACAGCGTTAAATATCCTGCCGGGTTTATGCTTGTTGCAGCAATGAATCCTTGCCCTTGTGGCTACCACAACCATCCTGACAGGGAGTGTGTATGTTCAAGTGGATCTGTACTGAAGTACCTTAATAAAATATCCGGTCCTCTACTTGACAGAATAGATATACAGATTGAGATTGTACCTGTACCATTCGATAAAATATCAAGCAAAGCTGCTTCTGAAAAGAGTGAGGATATCAGAAACAGAGTAATTAAAGCGCGTGAGATACAGAAACAAAGATTCAGAAAAGTGAAGGGTGTTCACTGTAATGCTCAGATGACGAGCAGGATGCTTCATCGATTTGCTGAGCCTGATCCGGCAGGGTTGAAGCTTTTGAAAGCTGCCATGGAACGACGTTCTCTTTCAGCAAGGGCATACGATAGAATACTTAAAGTTTCGCGTACAATTGCTGATATAGATCAAAGCGAAAACATAAAATCTATTCATCTTGCAGAAGCAATAAATTATAGGAATCTTGACAGTGAAAACTGGGCATACAGGTAATACAAGTTTTTCTCAGGATTATTACTTTCTTTAGCGAAAAAATACTATAACGTGGTAATATATTATTAATGTATGGCTGTATAATCATCTTTTTTCGAAATGATGATCGTCATGGTATTTAGTGAAGTTGTGCCCCCATCTGAAACCTAATCTTCGGAATTCATTTACTACAGGGTGATTGGGGTATAGTGTGCCGTTTACAGTTGTGTCCGATACTGCTCCCAAAGGTTCATTGGGCTTGTCTGAGTATTTCCAGATAAGTGGATTAAACATAGGGTTTATGTCAATTGCCATCCCTTCGGCATGTTTTGAGTAGGATATATTTCTGTAGCAAAAACTGTAACTGTTGTTGTCCGCCATTGAGAGACTGTCATTCCATTCATATCTTGCAATAGGAATAGCTTTTTCTATTATAAAATCCTCATCAAGCATAAACCTGAATATCTCTTTTATATTGTCAGCGATAAGTTTGTTTGTAACGATCTGTCCTTTGTGAATCTTACCGTCAGTAGAAATATAAAAAACATCCACCAGTTCCAGACTGTTTATAATACTTTCAGGTGCGCCGGAGTCTTTTGTAGCTTCTTCAAAAGTGTAATCAGCATCGATTATAGTGTCAGGAAGAATGGTCTCAGGAGTCAATGTGTCAGG
>DHCC01000005.1:14239-21212 GCA_002398875.1 Bacteroidales bacterium UBA4912
CGTTGCATGATAAAAGAAGAATGATAATCAGTAAAATAAAGTGCATCTGTTTCATCACTGACCCTGTATTGTTTAGATTAGATTAGAATCAGTTCAGTTCAAGTCCTAATTCATCAGATAACCTCTGAAGTGACTGGTTGTTATCTGACATTTCATCAAATATTTCTCTTGATGTAAGAGGCTTTTTTATCGCATTACCTTCAGCAATCTTTATGGTCATAGTTAAGTCATCATTTTTCACACTGCTCCTCAAGAATGTGAGAATTGATAAACTGTTGCTTGTCAGATACTCTTTGTTTATTTCAGTATTAACCTCTACCTCAAAAATAACATCACTGATCAATTTGGGCTGATAGAGAGTAATTGTGTTTTTAAGCAATGGCTCCTTTAAAAGGTTATCGGCATACTCATTCCAAGCTGCAATCAACTCCTTTTCAGTGAATGAGTTGTTGCCGTTTATGGTAGTACTCTCTTTCTTTTCTTCTTTTTTTTCCTCATCCTTAATTCTGAATGATGAAAGAGATACACCCATCCCGTTTAGAGAAGGTTTTTTTTGTTTGTTTATTGAAACTGATTCACTTGATGAGTCTTCAGTTTGAATTTCAAGCTTCCTGTTTTGTTTAAATGAAGGTTCTGCAGATTGAACGGTCGTCTTTGTATTTGTCCGGGACTTCTCATCATGATTAGATTGCCTATCTATTTCTTTTTCGTGTCCAGGCTTTTTTTTGTCTTCCGAATCAACTTCTACTTTCTCGGATGAATCGATTTTAGTTTTTTTTTCAGCAGCAGGAATCTCAATTGTTTTTATTGAACTTTTTTTTTCCTCTTTTTCTTTAGGACTTTCCTGCAACTGACATAGCTTTATGAGTGTTAGTTCAAGCAATAAACGCCTGTTTTTACTTATCCTATAGTTGAGGTCACATTCATTGGCAATTTCAATCGCTTTATAGAGAAACTCATTACTACACCGTTTTGCAGTTTCGATATATTGATCTCTTATTGAAGCGCCAACCTCAAATAGGGTAGCAGTCTTAGAGTCTTTGCATACCAGAAGGTCTCGGAAATGAGAAGCTACACCGCTGATAATATACTGACCCTCAAAACCACGGTTTAGTATATCATTCAGAATGAGCAGGCACTCCACTACACTGCCGTCAAGAATTGCGTCGGTTAGTTTGAAATAATATTCATAATCAAGTACATTCAGATTCTCGATAACCGCTTTGTATGTAATATTTCCTTGAGTATAACTGGCTGTCTGATCAAATATAGATAATGCATCACGCATACCGCCGTCAGCTTTCTGAGCAATTACATTCAATGCTTCGGGCTCTGTCGTCACACCTTCCTGCTGTGCAACATACAGCAGATGTTCAACAATATCAGCAATATTTATACGGTTGAAATCATAAACCTGACAACGCGACAGGATTGTTGGAATAATTTTATGCTTCTCTGTGGTTGCAAGTATGAATATGGCATGCGCAGGCGGCTCCTCCAGTGTTTTCAGAAATGAGTTGAACGCCGCTTGTGATAGCATGTGGACCTCATCAATGATATAAACTTTATACTTCCCTATCTGCGGGGGGATACGTACCTGATCTATTAATGAGCGAATATCATCAACTCCGTTGTTAGAGGCAGCATCAAGCTCATGAATGTTATATGAGCGCTGTTGATTAAAAGCTACGCACGACTCACATTTATTACATGATTCATTATCAGGTGTAAGGTCGAGGCAATTGATAGTTTTCGCGAAAATGCGGGCACAGGTAGTTTTACCTACACCGCGTGGTCCGCTGAAAAGATATGCATGAGCAAGCTTATTCCCGGCAATGGCATTCTTCAGTGTTGTTGTGAGAGCCTCTTGGCCAACAACACTTTTAAAAGTGGAAGGTCTGTATTTTCTTGCAGAAACAATAAAAGTATCCATGAATGAATTGGATGAGATGTAAAAATACAAATGTACTAAAAATATCGGTTTTTTCTACGGTTTTCTTATCTTTACGGATAGAAGTAAAAATTAGCATTTAGTATTATGAGAAATATTCTTTCATTATTATCGATTATTGTACTGATCGTTATATTATCTGCAATATCTTGCTCTTCAGGCAAGAAATCCCAGTCAGCGCAACACGAATTGCCTGTGCTTGAGACTTCGGCACCTGCCCAAACTGTTGTCTCCGATACGTTTGTTCTGCCTGATATGCCTGAATCACTTACCGATACAGATGAACGTGCTAAATTCCTTGTGATGCACTATTGGGATAGGTTTGACTTTAGTGATACAGACCTTATAATGCGTCCTGAAATTACTGAACAAGCATTTGTTGATTATATAAATATCCTGAACTATGTTCCACAGGAGATTGCAGGTGAATCGCTCATAAAAACACTTGGCAATGCAGAAGCATATAAAGAAATGTACATGCATTTTGTATCGCTATTTGAAAAATATTTCTATGATCCAAATTCACCGTTTCGCAATGAGGAGTTTTATATTCCCGTTTTAAATGAGATAACCGGGTCGTCAGTTCTGAGTGATGAAAGAAAGTCTGTTTACGAGTTTCAGCTTGATATGGCAATGAAAAACAGGGTAGGTGACAGGGCTAACAACTTCAGTTATACAGTGGCATCCGGTCAGACATCCTATCTGTATGATCTGCAAAGTGAATATATACTTCTGATGTTCTCCAATCCCGGTTGCCCTACATGTGAAGCGGTAACAGCCCAACTTGACAACTCCAAGCCTCTCAATGACGCTTTATCTTTAAATAGTCCGACACGTACCATGCTCACTATTCTCACTCTTTATCCCGATGAAGATCTTGGCGAATGGCTGGCTCATTTGCCTCAGATGCCATCAAACTGGGTACACGGCTATGATAAGGGTATGCAGATCACACAAAAGAAATTATATGATATTAAAGCTATCCCCACTCTTTATTTGCTGGATAAAGATAAAAATGTGGTACTGAAAGATACATCTATTGAAGCAATTGAGTCATTTTTCACAGTCAGACATTAACACAGCAGTCTGTCAGTATGTTTAATGCACCTTTGTCATGTTGATATACAAATACGACAATCATAATCAGTGGATTGTTTGAAAGTGACATATTATCAGCTAAGTAATACTTGGTTGTGTAGAAATTTAACATTTAGAATGAAACTTTTTATCCTAAAAATTCGATATTACAAAAAAATGACATACTTTTGCCCGTTACAAAAACAGACTTTTAGCGAAAAGTCGTTATAAATAAGAGGTTTAGCAACTGCGTGAAGCACTGCAGACCTATTTACTAACCAAAATTATTTTATATGAAGTACGTGAACTTTTGCCTTATAGCAATTTTTTCACTTGCTCTATCATCAGGTTCTGTAAAGGACGCTGCTCCATCAATAGGTTATTATCCGGGAGAAATAATACCTGATATTGTTTTAACGGATTTGGATGGCGATACATACAACCTGAGTGATTTTAAAGGCAAAAAAGTCGTGGTTAACTTCTGGGCACCTTATGACGCCCAATCCAGAGTAACAAATGTTTTGTTGCATAATTATCTTAAGATGAACAATGCAGACATCACATTTCTCTCTGTTAGTTTCGATATTAACAAAGATGTTATAGAGAGAACGTTTGAAATGGATAACCTCGACAAAAATTCACAATTTTGTGAAGTTAATGGAGCAGATTCAGAACTTTATTATGATTTTAAACTGAATCGTGGTTTCCGTAATTACTTAATCGATGAAAACGGATTTATAGAAGCGATGAATTTCACTCTGGATGATTTAAGAGGCATCTTTTAAGTATTATAAAGAGGAATTAATTAAGAACGGACGTTGAATTTTCAACGCCCGTTTTTTAGTTTTTTATAATCCCGTATTTCATTCTATTTGGTGTTATTTTTTACAATTAAATCTCATTAAATATAACACAAACGGTTGGCTCTTAACTCTCCTCGATACACTTTACTATCTTTTTTATATAATATTCTCCAAAATATAATATATATTAAAATATATCATTTATATTTGTGCTTTAAACTTAAAATCCGATAGTTAGGAGGGTACTGTAAAACAATTTTTATGAGTAGGCAATCTGGAATAAAGATCAATCAGTTTCAATTGGCAGTTTTGCTTGACGAATCTGATAAAGAATTTTTCAAAAGCATAGTCTCAAATAATGTATATTGCCTTCACTGCAGAGGCTTTACACAAAAAGGTATCGATATTGAAGAGATTTATCTTACAAAATTTAATGATGTAATGGTGTATGGCAAATGCAAAGTATGTAATGGAGAAGTGGGCAGGCTTTTTGAATTTGGCAAGGAAAATGAATTCAGTATTAGAGCGAATAAATTAAGAAAATCAATAAAAGTATCCTGATAAATTACTTTAAGAGTATTATCTTTGCATCCAAAACAAGATTTTAACAATTGAATGGAAAACAAACATCTCACTCCATTGTATAAAACTGTTGTAGGAGTGCAATTTCTATTTGTTGCTTTCGGAGCAACAGTATTAGTACCTCTCTTGGTAGGACTCGATCCTTCCACAGCTCTGTTCACCGCAGGTATAGGCACATTAATCTTTCACCTTGTAACAAAAGGTATAGTCCCTGTTTTCTTAGGCAGTAGTTTTGCTTTTATAGCTCCTATAGTTAAAGCTACTGAACTGTACGGTCTGGCCGGGACCCTCTCCGGAATAGCAGCAGTAGGAGTTGTATATTTTCTTATGAGTGCACTTGTCAAATGGCAGGGCGTAAAACTTATCAAGCGACTTTTCCCTCCTGTTGTAATCGGTCCGGTGATTATGCTTATCGGACTCTCACTCGCCGGCACAGGGGTAAATATGGCACAAGAGGACTGGTTGCTGGCTGTTATATCATTAACAACCGCTATAGTCGTAAGCCTGTTTGCCAAAGGTTTTCTGAAGCTCATCCCCATATTTGCAGGAATTATTGTTGGCTATATAGCTGCAATGTTGTTAGGGAGAGTTGATCTCACCGGAATAGCAGAAGCTGCTTGGTTTAGTCTGCCTCGATTTGAGAAGCCTGAGTTTTCGTGGGGAGCCATTCTGTTCATGATTCCTGTTGCAATAGCCCCTGTAATAGAGCACGTGGGCGATATATATACAGTGAGTCAGGTTGCAGGTAAAGATTTTGTGAAAAAACCGGGACTCCATCGCACAATGCTTGGCGACGGTTTAGCATGTATAGTAGCAGGAATTATTGGTGGTCCGCCAGTTACAACCTACTCTGAAGTAACCGGAGCTATGATACTTACAAAAGTGACTGATCCTGCAGTAATACGTATTGCAGCTGTCACGGGAATCGTTTTCTCTATGATAGGAAAAGTTAGTGCTTTTCTCAAGTCGATACCCGGAGCCGTTCTTGGTGGTATAATGCTCCTTCTGTTTGGTATGATAGCAGCAACAGGTATCAACAACATGATAACTAATAAAACAGATATGAGTAATACCCGCAACCTGATAATTGTATCGCTTATTCTCACAACCGGCATTGGTGGTGCTGTTTTGCAGATAGGCAATATCAGCATGACAGGCATCGGGTTATCAGCACTTATCGGTGTGATTCTTAATCTGATAATTCCCCAGGATAAAGAGAAAGTTGTGAGTTGAGAAGACAATATTTATCTCCCAACATTACCTAATACCATAAGTCTCCCGAGAGAGAAAAATATATATAAATATTTGGAAAATATTCCAAAAGTATGTTTATATTTGTCTGTGCTGTCCCGTTTTTTCAGGTCATATTTTTTAATGAGCGTAATTTGGAAAACTATGAAACCTATAAAAGACAATACGCTTTGCCTGACAATAAATCAGGCTCACTTTAATGACATCATATCCGGGAAAATCAAATCTGTAGGACGGGAGATTAAGGATACAACCTACAAAAAGTATCTCCTTACCTGGCACGAAGATGGACATACCAGACTCTATTACAACGAGAGTCTGCTACCTGGTGACCCCGTTAGTGAAATCTATATCTACAACAACGGTATTTATCCCTATTTACCCGTTGAATACAAATTTCTGAGCCTTGCCGTCGGTGCTGACGGAGAGCGTGATATCCTTATTGTAGAAATAGAAGATATCACCTTCCAGCCTGCATTACAGAAAAATGGATACCCTATCCGCTTCAATATGATAGATGATGAGTTCAAACCTTGCAAAAACGGTAACTACTGTTTCTGGAATATTGTCTATCACCTGGGAAAAGTGATAGAGATCAAGCATAAAAGGAGCGGGAGAGAAAATATTATTTTATAGTTCTGATTACTTTATCCCTATCCAAACGAAACTTGGGTTTCTGAGAGGGCTGATTGGAATCATCTTTGTCACGATAACCAATTGCAACAGCAAACAAAGTCTTGTATTCATTATCCTCTAAAATAGCATCATACTCATCAGTACTTATTCCTTCCATTGGAGTAGAGTCAATGCCAATGCTTGCAGCAGCACTAAGAAAAAACCCTAACGACAGATACACCTGTGACTTCAGCCACGACATTATCTGCTCATCGCCTTTTGGCTTTAGCACTCGGTTATAGTATGTAGTAGCGCCTTCAGGCAGTAAATTCAGCTTGCGATTTTCAAAAGTATCCACATCCTTTACCATGCTAAATACCACTAAATGGCTTGCATCCCTAACCTTCTGCTTGTTGTTATATGAGAATTCCGACAACTTGCTTTTTATATTCTCATCCGAAACAAAGGTAAACTTCCATGGCTGGCTATTAATCGATGATGGACTCAATCTGATAATCTCTTTCAGCTTCTCAACAGTCTCTTCATCAATCTTCCTGTTCGGATCATATTTCTTTGTAGTATATCTATTTTGTGCTATATTTAAAAAACTCATACTTTGTTCTATATTTATAAATTTGATTTATAGCAATAGAATTGCAAATAGTGTGCCATGCTGTTGTGAATTGCTTTCAGA
>DHCC01000005.1:21420-21708 GCA_002398875.1 Bacteroidales bacterium UBA4912
TCTTCAAGTTTTCACCTCCAATTGTTGTGAATTGCTTTCAGAATTCAGTATCTTTGATACCAACAACAACTTAGCATATAAGAGCATACCTATACACGTAGTTGTGAATTGCTTTCAGAATTCAGTATCTTTGATACCAACAACAACTCATCGTTTCACCTTGATAATTTGTAATAGGTTGTGAATTGCTTTCAGAATTCAGTATCTTTGATACCAACAACAACTGATGCTCTTAATGTAACATCAGTTGTTGTTGGTATCAAAGATACTGAATTCTGAAAGCAATTC
>DHCC01000051.1:0-20800 GCA_002398875.1 Bacteroidales bacterium UBA4912
ATTAAGTGCTCTGAAAGATGGTGATGCAGTTGTTACTGCCACCTATAATGCACCCAACGGTGATAGCGATAAGATAATTTTTACAGTTAATGCAACTACTTTTCCTCTCACAAAAGAGATGTTTAATCCGTCAATTTGGGAAAATGGTTCTTATGATGAAAATACAAAAACATTAGTAACAGGTCAATATGGCTTTGGAGGTTGGCAGTATGGAAACGGAATTGATCTTTCCGGCTACAAATATCTGGTCGTTGAGCTAGGAAACGATAATGATTCGAATGTTTCATTCAGACTATTTGATGAGAACAATTACTGGTCGGGTGCTGCAATGTATGATTTTAAAAATTCACGAAAAATAGAAATCGATCTTCACAATATGGTTAAAGGTGAAAATCAAGTTAAAGTAGATCCCTCACATATCTACATTATCGGTTTCTGGTCATTAGGTGGAAAACCTATCGTAATAAAGGATATATATCTAACTGAATAATAATTATAACTATATTTGAAAAATGAAACATTTTTTTACAATCACTCTTTTTCTTATTAGTCTAACTACCGCTTTCGGGAGAATGACAAATGAAACGGAAGATACAAAACCTACCAATCCTGTAATATGGGCTGATGTTCCCGATATGGCGATGGTGCGTGTTGGAGATACTTATTACATGAGTAGCACAACCATGCACATGAGTCCCGGTCTGCCCATAATGAAATCCAAAGATTTGGTAAATTGGAAGTTGGTGAGTTATGCATATAATCTTCTTACTGACAATGAAAGACTAAGATTAGAAAATGGTAAAAATGCTTATGGTGCCGGATCATGGGCCAGTAGCATACGGTATCATAATGGTCTTTATTATGTATCTACATTTTCTACCACATCAGGCAAAACTCACGTGTATACTACAGATAATATAGAAAAAGGAGAATGGAAAGAAACTACCTTTGAACCTGTTCTACATGACCACACTCTTTTCTTTGATGACGATGGCAAGGTTTATATGATATACGGAGCTGGCGATATCCGTATGGTAGAGCTCAATGAAAATGTCTCGGGTATTAAAGAAAATGGTATAAACAAAATTATTATTGAAAATGCAAGTAGTGTAGCTTCGGAAAGAGTTGGACTTCCTGCAGAGGGGTCACAAATGGTTAAACATAATGGCTATTATTACCTCTTTAACATTACCTGGCCGCCCAAAGATATGCGTACAGTGATTGTACACCGTGCAAAAGAAATTACAGGTCCTTATGAAGGTAAAGTAGTTTTAAGAGATCGTGGAATTGCACAAGGAAGTATTATTGATTCTCAAGAAGGAGATTGGTATGCTTATATGTTTCGCGACTATGGATCAGTTGGACGAATTCCTTACATTATGCCGATGAAATGGGAAAATGACTGGCCTGTTCTTGGAATAGACGGCAAGGTTCCTGATACGCTGGATATTCCGGTAAGTGAACAACTTGGCGTTTGGGGTATTGTTTCATCTGATGAATTTAACCGAATAGAAGGAGATCCATCATTTTCTCTTAGCTGGCAATGGAACCACAATCCAGACAATCGTTACTGGTCGCTTACGGACTCTCCTGGATACTTAAGACTAACAAGTGGTCGTATCGACAGTTCACCACTTCAAGTAAGAAACGTATTAACTCAACGCACATTCGGACCTGAAAGTGCTGCTTCTACCTTTGTTGAAATATCATCAATGAAAAACGGTGACTTCGCAGGCATGATTGCTTTACAGAAAAAATACGGCTTTGTTGGTGTAAAAAAAGAAAACAATAAATATTCAATTGTGATGATAAACGGAGAGGAAGAAGAACCGGTTGAGGTTGCTTCCGTACCTCTGGATCAAAACGGTGTGCATTTAAAGATAGAATGTGATTTCAAAGAACGTACTGATAAGGCTACATTTTATTACAGCATGGACGGCCTAAACTGGGAACCCATAGGCAATACACTACAAATGGCATATACCCTCCCCCACTTTATGGGATACCGCTTTGGATTGATCCATTATGCTACAAATGAATTAGGGGGATATACTGATTTTGACTACTACCGAGTTGAAGATAGTATTACTGATAAATAGTTTAATTAAATAATTTAACTGTATGAAAAATAAAATGTATATATTAATATTCTTTATGTTTAGTTGTTTAATTATGACCAATTGTACTTCTGCAACTCTAAAACCATGGGAAGAAGGGGCTTTCGAAACAGGCGAGTATCGCAATATGTTTCTGGAAATGGGTTACAAGCAATCTGAAATAGACGCCAGGCTTAAGCAAATCTATACAGATTTGTTTGAAGGGGATAATAAGATTTATTTTGAAGCCAATGATTCAATGGCATATATTTCAGACATCAAGAATAATGATGTACGCTCTGAAGGAATGTCTTACGGTATGATGATAGCCGTTCAATTGGACAATAAAGATATGTTTGACAGATTATGGCGCTGGTCTAAACACTACATGCAGCACCAGGAAGGACCTATGAAAGGATACTTCCGATGGAGTTGTAAAAAAGATGGGACTCCAAACTCGCAAGGTCCTGCTTCGGATGGGGAGCTTTATTTCATAACTTCCCTTATTTTTGCATCCAACCGCTGGGGTAATGAGACCGGAATTGATTATCTGTCTGAGGCACAATTTATACTCGACTGCTCAATGAGTAAAACAGGTAAAAACGGTATCACACCTCTAATACATCCGGAACACCAACTTATCACTTTTGTTCCAACAGGTTTTGGAGCCGGTTTTACCGACCCTTCTTATCATGTTCCTGCCTTTTATGAGGTTTGGGCTCTTTGGGCAGAAGATGGCAGAGCAGATTACTGGAGAGAATGTGCAACTAAAAGCCGTGAATTTTTACATAAAGCAATACATCCTGAAACAGGTCTTAATCCTGATTACAGTAACTATGACGGTTCATTATTAAACAGCGGACGTATAATAGGAGATGCTTTCAGATTTGACTCATGGAGAGTGCCGATGAATATCGCACTTGATTATTCCTGGGCGTGTAAGGACAAAGAATGGCAACAGTCATACGGACACAATATTCAAAACTTTTTATATAATCAGGGAATAGATCAATTTGTTGATCAATACAATGTTGACGGTACCACTGTTACAGAGATCCTGGGTGCGGGTGGATATACTAAACTTCGTCATTCACTGGGGCTTGTTGCCTCATCTGCTGCTATATCACTTGTTTGTTCACACGATATGAGCCGTGAATTTATTGAGCATTTCTGGAATTCACGACACGAGCCCTACGACGACGGTTACTTTGATGCTTATTATGACGGGCTATTGCAACTGTTTGCGTTTATGCACTTAAGCGGAAATTATAAGATTATTACACCTGAGAGCAAGTAAAAAAATAATATACCTAATAATAATTTAACTGTAATGAAAGATTTACTTTTTGCAACAAAATTAGAGAAACTGCTTTTTTTATCCATAGTCATGTTTCTGTTCAGCTTCAGTATGCAAGGCGCATCACAGAAGTACGTTTACAAGGGAGCAGGAAATCCCTATTTACCTTTATGGGAACATTTGCCGGATGGAGAGCCACGTGTTTTTGAAGATCCTGACAATCCCGGTAAATACCGTGCTTATATAATAGGTTCACATGACCTGAGATACACAAGCTATTGCGGTCCTGATATCAGAATGTGGTCTGCTCCTGTGGAGAACCTTTCGGAATGGCGTGACGAAGGAGCCATATTCACTTATCAAGTTGATAATCAATGGGACGTAATGTATGCTCCCGATCTGGTAGAAGTGAAAAGAAAAGATGGAACAAAAGAATACTATCTGTATCCTCACAGCCGCGGACCTCGCAGAGAAGCGATGGTTGCCAAAGGGAGTCGTCCTGACGGACCTTTTACACCTATCAACCTTACCAAAGATGGTACAAGAACAGTAGAAGGCAGCATTTTGGGTTTTGACCCTGCTGTATATATTGAATATGTTACAGACCCAGCAGATCCTGATTATGAGATCGGTTTTAGAGCTTACGGATATTGGGGTTTTCAGAGATCATTAGCGGCTGAGCTGGATCAGAACACCATGTATTCACTCAGGCCCGGAACTGAAGTAATTAGTTATTTTATTCCTGCAAGTGCTCGCTATGGGGTTATTCGTGATCCTGAAGGTACTGAATATCCTCAGATTTATCCTGATCAGGATTTAAAAACGTTCAACTTTTTTGAGGCATCCTCCATTCGTAAAGTAGGAAACAAATATATAACTGTTTTTAGTGGTTACTCGGGTCCTGAATATGGTGTGGGTAGTTCTAATTCAACATTACGTTATGCCGTGGGAGACTCACCTTTGGGTCCCTGGAAAAGTGGAGGAGTACTTGTAGATTCGCGGGCACCTGTTCTTAATAAAGATGGTTCAGCTATTGAGACAACCTATTCAGGTCACAACACCCACGGCAGTATAGAGTATATAAATGATCAATGGTATGTCTTCTATCACAGAGCCCCAAGAGGTTTTGGTTTTGCACGCCAGCCAATGGTGGCACCGATTTATGTGGAATGGGATGAGAAGCCGGTATCAGAAGGTGGTATGGTAAGAATCAGGGCATACGATCCTTATGAAAAGGATAATATCAAGATTGTAAAAGATAGTAATGGAAGAGAATATAAAGGAGCTGAAGTTACCTCTGAAGGTTTTCATATTTACGGTCTTGACCCTTATCAATATTACTCTGCAGGATATGCATGCTACCTTTCTGACATTAGCATTCAGCAGGATACATGGGATATCTGGGATAATAACATGAAAATAGGTAATGTTAAGAACGGAAATGTTATTGGTTATAAATACTTCGGGTTTGGTGGACTAAAAAAGAATACAAAAGGAATAAAAGCCTTCAAAGGAACAAGTAAAAGGAACAAAACCGAATTCAACCTCTTTCTGACGCCTAAGACATCTGAATCATTCAAAGTTAATGTATGGCTTGATGGTCCTTGGGCAAACGAAACTTGGAAAGGCACAAAAATTGGCGAAATTGTTGTTCCCTCAAACTCAGCACAAGAACTAACTCAATTTGCAATTGATGTTTCAAAGTTTGTTGATAATCTCGATCAGAAACATGCCATATTCTTAGTTGCTGAAGGCAAAGAATCTACAGAGCTGTTCGATTTAATGGGACTTGGTTTCAGTTCTAAGAAGAAAAAAATATCACCTCCGATAGTTCCAAATATCACTATTAACATTAACGAAGAAAAGTTAGAACTCCCTAAAACACCAGTAAGATCGACCAATGCGAATGGAATAGTGAGTTATAATTTGTATGAAACCAGTTACGAGATTCCAAAAGGAACAACAAAAGTGCCTACAGTTACTGCTTCTTCGGATAATAAAGATGTAAAAGTAACTATTAATCAAGCTGATTCAATGACAGGAACAGCGAAGGTTGATTTTGATTATAACGGTGTTGTTAAAACATACCAGATTGTATTCGAACCACAAACTGAAGAAATGCATGTTTATCTCTGTCTTGGACAATCTAACATGGAGGGGCATGTTAGACCAAGTGCAGAGAATAAGCTTGATGTTGATAAGCAATTTGTGTTATTACAATCGATAGACTGTCCTGATCTTGGCCGAGAAAAAGGAGAATGGTATAATGCTACTGCACCTCTAGTACGTTGTCATACAGGAATTGGACCTGTCGACTTTTTCGGACGATATATGACCGCTGCTCTTCCTGATAATATAAAGGTAGGAGTAATTAATGTTGCTGTGGGTGGATGTAAAATTGAATTGTTTGACAAAGACAATTTTCATGAATATGTTTCCACTTCACCCGACTGGCTTAAGAATATGGTAGCCGAATATGATGGTGATCCCTATAAACGTCTTGTAGAGATGGGACGTATCGCAGTAAAAAAAGGAGGGATCATAAAAGGTATTCTTTTACATCAGGGTGAATCTAACACAGGAGAAAAAGATTGGCCACTGAAAGTTAAAAAAGTATATGACTCGCTTTTAAAAGATGTGGGACTGGCACCCAACTCGGTTCCATTACTCGCAGGTGAAGTAGTTCACGCGGACCAGAAAGGTGTATGTGCATCTATGAATGAGATCATTCAAACCTTACCTGAAGTTATACCAAACAGCTACGTAATATCTTCAGCAGGATGCAAGGCAGGACCCGACAATTTACATTTCTCTTTTGAAGGATATAAGATGCTTGGCGAACGATATGCAGAAAAGATGATTTCCCTTTTAAAAAAGTAGATAAATATACCCACAACTAAAAACTTGTTTTTGTATGTCGTTTAAAAGATCCATACTATTACTATTCTGTTATATAATTTGTCTTACCTTTTCTGTATATGCCATTAATATGAGAAATATTCATGAACCGGCAATTATACTAGAGGTAGACGGAGGTACTCTCACTCTTTATCCTTTAAATGATAATTCAATAAGAGTGAAATTTCATAAGTCAGGGGTTACACTTAATGCCGAGGAGATAATTTATACAGAGAAAGTTGCATCACCTGTACATAAAGTAAAAGAGGATAGTGAGATAATAAGTCTTCAGTTGGATCTGATTACGGCAGTTTTTAACAAAAAAAGTAAGACACTTTCATTCCACGATAGTAATCGAAATTTGATTTTAAGTGAACAGGTAGGAGGTCGTTTTGTTGAATTAGATCATCTGGACAGTATTCCGGTATTCAAGGTGATGCAAAGATTTGTATCTCCTCCGGACGAATACCTGTTCGGCACAGGTCAATTCCAGGATGGATACCTAAATATAAGGGGTTTGTCTCGTCGACTTACACAAGTGAACAGCCAGATTTCCATACCTTTTATACTTTCAAGCAAAGGATATGGACTAATGTGGAATAATTATGGACTGACAAATTTCAACCCTGCTGAAAACTCTCTGGACCTTATTCGCAATAAAGACCTAACAGAGAGCCTTACAGTAGATGCTACCGGTACCAGTGGGAATAAACGTGAAAACAGACAAATGAATCAATTTACCGGTACTCTAGATATTCCCACTGCCGGCAGTTATGCTATTCTTCTTGATGTAGGACAAAAGATGGCTCGTAAACATCACTTGGTTATAGACGGTGACACTCTGATAGATATCAACAATATATGGCTGCCCCCTACTACATCGCTAATAACTGAGTTGTCTGAAGGAGAGCATAATATCTTAGTAGAGGGGGAAGAAAACGACACACCAAAGCTATACTGGAGAAAGGTGACTGACGAAACCATATTATCGTCACCTGTGGCAGAAGCAATTGATTATACAGTTTTTGCCGGCTCAGGAGAAGAGGTTATATCAAGTTATAGGGAGTTGACAGGACATTCTCCGATGCTGCCTGAATGGGCTTTTGGTTATATACATTGTCGTGAGCGATATCATACACAAGATGAGTTACTGGAAAATGCTCTAACTTTCCGTAATAAAGAGATTCCTATTGACATGATCGTACAGGACTGGCAATATTGGGGGAAATATGGCTGGAATGCCATGCGTTTTGATGAAGAACGCTATCCGGATCCAAAAGATATGGTACGACAGCTTCACGAAATGAATATTAGGTTTATGGTTTCTGTGTGGTCTAAAATAGATAAACAATCAGATGTAGGAAAAGAAATGAACGAAAAGGGATATTATATTCCTGACACTGAATGGATTGATTTTTTCAACCCGGATGCTGCAGCCGCCTATTGGCAAAACTTCTCTTCAAAAATGTTACCTCTTGGGATTGATGCCTGGTGGCTGGACGCTACGGAACCTGAAAATGATGATCTGCAAAACAGAATGATTTTCAACTCCACTTTACCAGGCGAGCTTTACAGGAACGTGTACCCGATGTATGTGAATAAAACTGTTTATGAAGGGCTACGGCGAGACGATCCTGAAAAAAGGCGTGCGTTTATACTTACTCGCAGTGCATTTTCCGGTTCTCAGAGATATGGTATAGCCACATGGTCGGGAGATGTGGGTCACGATTGGGAAACATTACGCCGACAGATTACTGCAGGTTTGGGGTATATGAGCACTGGATTACCTTGGTGGACTTATGATGCAGGTGGTTTTTTCCGTCCGGGTAATCAGTACACTAACACAGATTATCATGAACTATTTATCCGTTGGTTCCAGACTGCAGCATTCTTTCCATTGTTAAGGGTGCACGGATATATGAGTAATACCGAACCCTGGAGGTATGGAGAACAGGTAGAAAAAATAGTGTCAAACACACTTGAAATGCGATATCAGTTGTTTCCATATATTTATTCAGAAGCATCACGTGTAAGTTTTAATGGATCTACACTTATGCGCCCACTGGTTATGGATTTTGCTCATGACAAAAATGCATTGGAACAAAAACATCAGTTTATGTTTGGACCGTCTATACTGGTAATTCCGGTTACTGAACCGGGAGTTGAAAAATGGTCGTTATATCTCCCTGAGCATGAAAAGGGATGGATAAATTTTTGGAGTAAAGAAAAAATGGCAGGTGGAAAATACATTGAAGTGCCTGTTGATCTTTCATCTATTCCTATCTTTGTTAAAGCAGGATCGATTATTCCCATTGGTCCTGCTAAACAGTTCTCTTCACAAAAAACTAATGATCCCATTGAAATTCATATCTATCCCGGTGACAATGCAAGTTTTACTATCTATGAAGATGAAGGTACTAATTACAATTACGAACATGGAAAATATACTACCATTAACCTGGATTGGAATGATGAAGAAGCCACACTAACAATTGGAGAAAGAAATGGAGATGGTTTCCCGGGCATGGAGATAAACAGAACTTTTAAAGTTGTAAATATAATGTCTGAAGACAATGCCATTACCGTTAACTATGACGGAAATAAAACAATATGTGAACTGAATAATTAAAAAATAACAATGAGACAAACTATAATACTCTTACTGCTAATTTCTTTTCTATCATCATGCAAGGCGGGAAATGATCAGCTTGAATCTCCAAACGGGAAGATTATTGTTCATGTAAATGCTGAACAAGGGAATTCTTTTGGACAAACTTCATTAACAATTTCATATATTGATGCAGGAAAAAAGAGAGTTCTTTTTGAAAATTTGCTCACAGGTCTTAAAACTGACAAAAAGAATCTGACCGACAGTATGAGACTTATTTCTATCTCTGCTACCAAGGAAATTACGGAAGAGTATACAATGATCACGGGAAAAAAAAGTCTTTGCAGTAATAATGCAAATGAACAGACATTCAATTTCACAAATCAGGATAATGAATCAATTAATCTGATTATCAGAGCGTACAATGATGGTATTACATTCCGTTATCAGTTTGATGGTATTAGTGATGATGAGCAAATAATTGAAGAGTCGACCACCTACCCTATTGCTGAAGGTGTAAAACGATGGAGCCAACCTTATTACATAGACTATGAAGGTTTCTACACACTTACAACCAGTGGTATATCAAAAAATTCACACTGGTCATATCCCCTGTTACTTGAACCGACTGATTCAGTCTTTGCATTGATTACTGAAGCCAATATCCAAAGAAATCAGTGTGGATCACAGTTGAAAAACGATCTTGACCCGACTGCTTATAGAGTGCATTTAGCTGATGAAAAACTACCTGTTTCAGGAACATGGTTATCTCCATGGAGAGTTGTAATTATTGGTTCTCTTGGAGACATTGTAGAATCGACATTGATTACCGATGTGTCTGAACCATCTGTTCTTGGAGATACAGAGTGGATTAATCCAGGACCTTCAGCATGGATATACTGGGCATATAATAATGGTTCTAACGATTATCAAATAGTAAAGGAGTATATTGATCTTGCAGCTGAAATGAATTGGCCTTATAACCTGATCGATTGGAAATGGAATGAAATGGGTAACGGAGGCTCTGTTGATGATGCAGTAGATTATGCCAACGAGAAGGGTATCAAAACGTTATTATGGTACAACTCATCCACCAGCTGGAACGGAGAAGGTGCACCCGGTCCTTTATTTGTATTAAATGAAAAAAATAGCAGAGTAAATGAATATAGGAAGCTTAAAGAGATGGGTGTATCAGGTATCAAGGTTGATTTCTTTAATGGTGATGGACATAAAGAAATGAATTATTATATTGACCTGCTGGAAGATGCAATTGACCATGAATTACTTATTAATTTTCATGGAGCTACTCTTCCACGAGGATGGCAAAGAACTTACCCAAATTTAATGACAGTAGAAGCAGTTTATGGAGCAGAATGGTATAACAACAGACCAATTCTGACAGACAGAGCAGCAAGACACAATGCTACGCTGTCCTTCACCAGAAATGTGGTTGGTCCTATGGATTATACCCCTGGTACTTTCAGTGACTCACAACATCCTCACATAACTTCTCACGGACATGAACTGGCGCTGACAGTAGTATTTGAGTCTGCTTTGCAACATTTGCCTGATCGTCCTGAATCTTATAGATCACTTCCTGAGCCTGTCAGAAATTTTCTATCCACTTTGCCCGTATCATGGGATGAAACTAAGCTACTTAACGGCTATCCGGGAGAATCAGTTGTACTTGCACGTCGTAAAGGAGATAACTGGTTTATTGGTGGTCTCAACGGCACTGATGAATCGAGGACACTATCTTTTGATATTGCAGAACTTACAGGAGCAAAACATACAATTACACTCTTTAAAGACGGCCCGGAACAAAGAAGTTTCACAATTGAAGAAGATTCTGATTTATCGGAATATTCTGATCGCATTAATATAGAATGTTTACCTCGTGGAGGATTTGCGGCTATAATTAAATAAAATATAATTTATTGCAGACATGTTTAGAATTGACATTTTTTTTAAAATAGTTTTAAGTGCACTTGTTGCTTTTCATTTTAGTCTGAACGTCCAATCATCAGATAGGACAACTAATAATCAGCCTCTTTACCTTAACACCTCTTACTCTTTTGAAGAAAGAGCCGCTGATCTTGTTTCACGTCTTACACCGGAAGAAAAAGAAACATTGCTTGGTAATACAATGTCACCCATTCCAAGACTAGGTATTAATAAGTATGATGTATGGGGTGAAGCACTACATGGTATAGTAGGGAGAAATGATAACGCAGGTATGACTGCTACCTCTTTCCCTAACAGCATTGCTGTAGGAAGTACTTGGGATCCTGAACTTATTCGTAAAGAAGCCGCAGTGATAGCTGATGAAGCAAGAGGCTTCAACAACGAGCGGATCTTTACTTTAACCTATTGGTCACCTGTTATCGAACCTGCAAGAGACCCCCGATGGGGACGTACAGCAGAGAGTTACAGTGAGGACCCCTTCCTAGTATCAGAGTTAGCAAGTGGTTTTGTGAAAGGAATGATGGGTGATGATCCAAGATATTTGAAATCAGTCCCTACCGGTAAACATTACATTGCAAACAATACTGAATATAACCGCCATAATGGCAACTCAGAGCTGGATTTAAGGGATATGCGTGAATACTATCTCAGTCCTTACAAATCCCTGATAGAAAAAGACAACCTGCCTTCTATTATGACTGCATATAATGCTGTTAATGGAGTGCCTGTCTCTGCAAGCATCTTTTTGGTGGACTCAGTTGCCAGAAAAACTTATGGTATGAAAGGATATGTAACGGGGGACTGCGGGGCAATATCTGACATATTCCAGGGTCATCACTATCTTAAAGATGGAGTTGAGGCAACAGCTGCCGGGCTGAAAGCAGGTGTGGACACCGATTGTGGTGGAGAATATCAGAGTAATGCCCTTGAAGCATTGCAACGTGGGCTGATAACCATGGCTGATATTGACAGAGCATTGATAAACATGATGACAATACGTATGCGATTGGGTGAATTTGATCCTCCGGCAGTTGTACCCTATTCAAGGCTAAGACCTGAAATTATAAATGATCCCACACATAATGATCTGGCATTGGAAATGGCAACAAAAAGTCCGGTATTGCTGAAAAATGAAACTGTAAAAGGCTCCTCAATTAAAGCGCTCCCATTAAATACAGAAAAAAAAGCTACAATTGCCGTTCTTGGACCTCAGGCGAACAGAGTGGAGTTGGGAGACTATTCAGGTCCTGTGGAACAGCACTTAAGCATATCTCATCTTCAGGGATTAAAAGATTACATCGACCAACATAATCTACCTATTGAAATATTTCACGCAGAAGGGGGAAATACCAGTCGCAAGACTGATTTTTTTGTTTTGCAGAATTTTACAACAAAAAACAATAATGGTGAGAGTAAAGAATATAAAGCCACTGATTTTGATGCTGCTGCACCAGGAATTTTAAAAACACAAAGATTCGGCAACCTGTCACTTCAGGGAATTAAAGATGGTGACTGGACTGCGTATAACAACATCGAAATCACTGATCTTGATTCTCTGACCCTGCAACTTAATATTGAGCAAAGTGGTGGTATTCTTGAAGTCAGAGTTGGCTCTCCTACCGGAAATATGATTATGTCACAAACAATAGAAAGCGCCGAAAGAGGTGGAGTTCGTTCTTTTGGAAGAGGTTCGACCATTACTTCAAAAATCAACACATTGGGAATTAAAGGTTCACAAGACCTCTATTTCATATTCCGTGAACCACAGCGAGAATCGGTAGATCAGGAAACACTAAAAAAAGTAGCTTCAGCTGATGTGGCGATAGTTTTTGTAGGAACCGACCAGAATACAGGCAGAGAGGAGTCAGACAGGTTCTCCTTATCATTACCCGGTAATCAGATGCAACTAATACAATCTGTGGCTGCAGTTAATCCTAACACTATAGTTGTAATGCAGACAATGGGAATGGTTGAGGTTGAAGATATCAAACAGAATTCAAATATACCGGGAATAATTTATACAGGATACAACGGACAGGCACAAGGAACAGCAATGGCTAAAATATTGTTTGGTGAAGTTAATCCCGGCGGTAAAACTAGTGTCACCTGGTATCGTTCTGTAAAAGACCTTCCTGATTTTGGTGACTATAGATTGAGAGGAGATAAAAACCGAAACGGAAGAACTTATTGGTATTTTGATAAAGATGTATCTTATGAATTTGGATACGGTCTTTCATACACTACTTTTGAATATAGTGATATAACAATAAGCAAAAAGGAAATAACACCTTATGATCAGATCAGTATTAATGTAGATGTTAAAAACAGCGGAGATATAGATGGAGACGAGATTGTTCAGGTATATCTTAGAACTGAAAATGCTTTATCAAAAGGACGTCCTATAAAACAGTTGAAGGGATTCAAAAGAGTTACCATCCCTGCAGGGCAAACCCAAACAGTTTCTATTGATATCAATTGTTCCGACCTTTGGTTCTGGGATGAGAGAAACAACAAAATTTCCTTCGACCAAGGCATTTATACATTTGAAGTTGGAGCATCATCACTTGACATTAAAGGTACTGTTGAAGCTGTAATGGAAGGACAATTTAAAGAGACCCCGGAAACAGTTGTTGCAGAGTCAGACAAAATAATCCTTGTGCCTGGAGAAACAACACAAACCCGCTTATCAGTTACACTTTTGGACGACAGCTTCATTGATATAGAAAAAACTAATGTGGTTTATAAAAGCAACAACCCATCAGTAGTGAAGATTGACCAAAACGGCTTAATTACTGCATTACAGCCCGGCTTAGCATCAATTTTTGCATACGTTACTTACAATGGCGTCACAGTATCAGACAACTTTCCAATAAAGATTATACCTGATCTTACTCCGGCCTCTATAACAGTAAATGGCACTCCTATCAATGGTTTTGACCCTAAGGTAAAAGCATATAGCTTTCTGATTGAAGGTAAGACTGAAATTCCTGTAGTTCAAGCAGAATCCGTAAGCAATACCATCAACATAGAAATCGAAGAAGCAACAACTCTTCCTGGAACCGTCTTAGTAAGATTTATAGATTACAATACAAGGGAAGAAAATTCATATTATTTGAATTTCGACCGGATGTCTAAGAGCGATGAATTCAACGAATCACAATTAGGCTCACAATGGGAATGGATAAGAGAAAACAGTGAGAATCACACTTTATCTTCGAATCCGGGCACGTTAACCATAACCACAGAAAAAGGGGATGTTTCAGAGAATAGTAATAATGCACGTAATTTACTTGTACAGAGTGCAAATAACGACTGGACTATTGATACACGCCTGACTGCTTCCAGAGCACCCTCTCAACCTGAAAATGCCGGTTTAATTGCATGGCAGGATGACCATAATTTTGTTAAACTGATGCTTCGTGCAGTTACTAAGACTACACGACAAAGAGGACCTCAACCCGGAACTATTGATCTCTTAGTAGAAGAGAATGACATTGCAAGGTCGGTTGCAACTTTTGACCTGAAAGATATGATCACCGACGGTCAGTACCTTTATCTGCGTCTTTCAAAAAATGGAGCCCAATACACTGCAAGTTATTCACTTAATGGCAATGAATATATAACTTTAGGCCGCGCTGATGCTACTTTGAGAGATATCAAAGCAGGCATTATTGCATGCGATGGCATAATAACACAAAGCATGACCAGCACTTTCTGGTTTGACTCTGACACAACAAAACCTGATACTCCTTTTGATGTATCTTTTGATTATTTTCATATCGAAAATAAAGGTATTGTATATTAATAAACTGATTATAAATATTTCACTAATTTAAAATACTGTTGAGAATGAAAAGAATGATTAATACATTTCTGATTTTAATGTTGATATGTACTTCACCATGTATATATGCTCAGAAAAAAGGGAATTCAAACATTCCTGTATTCACACAATTTACCTATCAGGGGGAAGACCCGGTTTATGATAATTATCCGTTACAACCGGACGAGTTCTACAACCCAATACTTCAAGGGTGCTATCCCGATCCATCTATTACCAGAAAAGGAGATGATTATTTCCTGGTATCTTCCTCGTTTGCAATGTTTCCCGGAGTACCAATTTTTCACTCCAACGACCTGGTAAACTGGAAGCAGATTGGACATGTGCTGGATAGAAAAACACAACTTAAGGTCTATGATTCTGGAATCAGTGCAGGAATTTATGCACCTGCAATAAAATATAATCAATATAACGACACGTTTTATATGATTACTACCCAATTTGCCGGTGATATCGGTAATATGGTAGTAAAAACCAAAGACCCGTTCAAAGGATGGAGTGAAGTATACAAGTTGAATTTTGGAGGTATCGATCCATCGCTGTTTTTTGACGACGACGGTAAAGCTTACGTGGTTCACAATGATGCACCCGACAGAGGTAAGGAGCTGTATGAAGGACACAGGGTGATTAAAATATGGGAGTATGACTTGGAAAAAGATCAGGTGAAACCAGGTACAGATCAGATTATTGTTGACGGAGGTGTTGATATTACCCGAAAACCTATATGGATAGAGGCTCCTCATATTTATAAAAGAGATGGCATTTACTATTTGATGTGTGCAGAGGGTGGTACCGGTGACTGGCACAGTGAAGTTATTTTCACCAGCGATAATCCTAAAGGCCCATACAAACCGGCTTCTAATAATCCTATTCTGTCACAGCGATATTTACATCCTGACAGAGAAAATAAGGTGGATTGGGCAGGACATGCTGATATTGTTGAAGGACCAGACTCTAAATATTATGGCGTATTTCTTGCTATTCGTCCAAATGAAAAAAACAGAGTAAACACAGGCCGTGAAACATTCATATTGCCGGTTGACTGGAGTGGTAAGTATCCAATTTTTGAAAATGGATTAATTCCCATAGAACCAAAAATGAAAATGCCAGAGGGTGTAGAAAATAAAAGCGGAAAAGAAGGCTTTTTTCCAAATGGAAATTTTTTATTTCAGGACAATTTCAAATCAGAAAAATTAGATTACAGATGGATAGGAGTAAGAGGTCCTCGTGAGGAGTTTATTAATATAGGTAAGACAGGTATAACAATTACCCCTTTTGCCGTTAACCTCAAAGAAGTAGCCCCTACCTCTACCCTGTTCCACCGCCAACAACATAGATATTTTTCAGCAACAACGACAATGAATTATGTGCCATCTTCAGATAAAGATTTGGCAGGAATGGTTTGTTATCAAAGTGAACGTTTTTATTATCTATTCGGTGTAACTAAAAAAGGAAATCAGGATTATCTGATTCTACAACGTACTGAAAGAGGATCATCAACAACAATTGCCAGTACCCCGATACAGACAAATAAGCCTTTAACTCTACAGATTAGAGCAAAAGGTGATGAGTACAATTTCAACTACTCGATAGACGGAGAAATCTTTCATACACTTGGCGGAGCCGTGTCGGGTGACATCCTTTCTACTGACGTTGCCGGAGGTTTCACAGGCAACTTAATTGGATTACATGCCACCACAAAGAATGACGCGGAAGTTGAGATTAAACCATGACGACATCTGCTATATTACAGGCTTTTACCCAATTTATGGAAAAAACAATTAAAGACTAAATGTTGAATATAATCTATATAAAAATGTTGAATATAAATTTTAAAAATAAAGGAAGATTTACTCTTCTCATCGTTATGTTTTTTGTTGTAAGTATAACAATAACAAAACCAATTAACGCACAAAACCCAATAATTCAGACCAAATACACAGCAGATCCTGCTCCCATGGTCTGGAATGACAGATTGTATGTTTACACAACTCATGATGAAGATGGTTCTACTTGGTTTACTATGAATAACTGGAATCTTTATTCTACTGATGATATGGTAAACTGGACAGATCATGGAAAAATTTTGTCATATTCTGATTTTGAATGGGCTAAAGGTGACGCATGGGCCGCACAGTGTATCGAAAGAGATGGCAAATTTTATATGTATGTACCAATGATATCACGTATTAATAATCGTGGAGCAATTGGAGTGGCGGTTGCCGATACTCCCATGGGTCCGTTTTACGATCCAATTGGGGAACCATTGGTACAGTCTGAGTGGGGTGATATTGATCCTACAGTTTTTATAGATGACGATGGACAGGCATACCTTTACTGGGGAAATCCCAACCTGTATTATGTGAAGCTTAATGATAATATGATTTCGTATGACGGGGAGATAGTAAAAGTACCTCTAACTGAAGAGTCTTTTGGGAAAAGAGATGATGATTCAGACAGGAATACGCTTTACGAAGAAGGTCCATGGCTTTATAAAAGGAATGATCTTTATTATCTTTTCTGGCCGGGAGGACCGATTCCCGAGCATATTGGCTATTCTACGAGTGACAGCCCTATTGGTCCATGGAAATATGGTGGTGTTGTAATGCCTACTCAGGGTGGGGCGTTTACAAATCATCCAGGTGTAATTGATTTCAGAGGAAAAACGTACTTTTTCTATCATAACGGAGCCCTGCCCGGAGGAGGCGGTTTTAATAGATCGGTATGCGTGGAAGAGATGACATTCAACCAGGATGGCAGTGTACTTCAACTTAATATGACAGAAGGAATAAAGCAAGGATTAAGCACTTTAAACCCATATATAATGAATCAGGCAGAAACGATTGCATTCTCCGAAGGATTTAAAGCATCTCAAAATAAAGAAGTGGGTGTATTTGTGACTGCAAACAAAGATAACAGCTATATAAAAGTGCGAGATGTTGATTTCAAAGAAAAAGGCGCTACTCAATTCAGAGCACGCGTAAGCACTACCCACAACGATCCTGTAACTCTTGAAGTAAGACTGGGAAGTATTGATGGAGAAAAAATTGCATCAGTAAGAATACCTCGGACAGGAGGAAGCAACAGATGGGCTTTGGTGAATTCAGATGTTCCGGGAGTTACTGGCGTTCATGACATATATTTCGTAGTAAAAGGAAGACCTCAGAGTCATTTAATGTACTTCGATTACTGGATGTTTTCAGAATAAACCATCAATTAAATTGATTACAAAAAATAATATTCAAACAAAAAATAATTATAATGAAAAAAGTCTTTTTATCTATTCTCTTATTTATCATAACACAAATTGTTTTCTCTCAAATATCATCTGTTTCTAGCCCTGACGGAATGCTGAAACTTGATATATTTCTTGAAGAAGGACATCCATATTATTCCGTTATTTATGATGGAAAGACCATACTCGAAAAATCACCTCTTGGTATTATTACAAACGAAGGAGACTTCAGTAAAGATTTAATATATAAAAAACATAATACCGAAAGGATTGATAAGAAATACACTCAAGATAGAATAAAGAAATCAGACATTCATTATATTGCCAACAGGCTGGATGTAGCTTTTGAAGATGTTAAGCAGAGAGAAATAAAAATTGTATTTCAGGTGAGTGATAACGATATAGCTTTCAGGTATGAACTCCCTCACTGGGGGGAAAGAAGAGCTGTTGTTGTTGAGAAAGAAGCAACCGGATTTAAGTTTCCTGAATACACTACTACTTTCCTTTCTCCGATGATGGGAGCCATGGGTGCATTTGCAAGAACATCTCCCAGCTACGAAAGCGGCTATACCAATGATGAGCCTGTGGGCAGGGGTACACATGGCAAACTTGGATATGTTTTCCCGGGCCTCTTCCGAATTGGTGATGATGGATGGGTACTATTGTCAGAAACAGGAGTAAATAGTCAGTATTGTGCGTCTCATCTGAGTGATGGAACAAAAGATGGTCTATATTTGGTTGAATTTCCACATTTAGATCAGAACAACGGTTTCGGTAGCAATGGGGCACAACTCTCCCTTCCCGGTGTTACTCCATGGCGTACCATAACGGTCGGTAGTACCCTGAAACCCATAGTGGAGACAACAATCCCGTTTGATGTTGTGGAACCTTTATATGAACCTTCACAAGATTATAAATTAGGACGCGGAACTTGGAGCTGGATTGTTTGGCAAGACCAAAGTATGAACTGGGATGATCAGGTAAAGTATATCAACTTTGCTTCAGAAATGGGTTATGAATATATTCTAATTGATGCTTTGTGGGATACAAATATCGGGTACGAAAAGATGGAAGAGTTGATAGAATATGCTGGTTCAAAGGGAGTAGATGTTTTCCTTTGGTATAATTCAAACGGAGGCTTCAATGATGCTCCACAAGGTCCGAGAAACAAATTGAATACCTCCATATCAAGAAAAAAAGAGATGAAATGGCTGCAGAAAGTTGGTGTAAAAGGTTTGAAAGTGGATTTTTTCGGTGGAGATAAACAGGAAACTATGCGTTTTTATGAGGATATTCTCTCAGATGCCAACGATCATGAATTGATGATTATTTTCCACGGATGTACACTTCCACGCGGATGGGAACGTATGTATCCTAACTTCATGGGTAGCGAAGCTGTACTTGCATCCGAGATGCTTATCTTCTCACAGGATGTGCGTGAAAAAGAGGCATTCTATGCTACCTTACATCCCTTCATTCGCAATAGTGTTGCAAGTATGGAATTTGGCGGAGTGTTTTTTAATAAATACTTAAACCGAGGAAACAGTAGAGGTCAGAAACGACTTACCACGGATGTATTTCAGATTGCTACCGGCATTCTTTTTCAGAATCCGGTTCAGATGTTTGCTCTCACACCTAACAATCTTACAGATACGCCAGAGATACTTATCAACTTTATGAAAGAAATTCCAACAACTTGGGATGAAACTATATACATCGATGGTTACCCCGGAAAATATACTGTTATAGCACGCCGTCACGGGGAACAATGGTACATTGCCGGAGTGAGTGCAGAGGAAAAACCGATTGATTTAAAACTGAGTCTGCCAATGTTGAAAGGGAAAAAGGTCAGCATTTATAACGACAATGTAAATAAAGAACCTATATTATCTGACGTACAAATCAACAATAATGGTATGTTGTCAATTACTATTCAACCAAAAGGAGGTTTTGTTGTAAAGTATTAGCAAGAGACCACTCTCTTAATTTAATATACAGTTTACAAGAATGAAAAATAAATATATCTGGTTGTATATAATTCTTTTTATCTGTATCGGTGAATTGCAGGCACAGGATAAATTATACAAAAACCATTTTTCGGTATCTGACGTAAAATTACTTGAGGGACCTTTCAAAGATGCTAATGATCTGAATATCAAGATACTTTTACAGTATGATGTTGATCGGCTTTTAGCTCCATATCGACTTGTTGCAGGCTTACCTGCAAAAGCCATCAGCTATCCCAATTGGGAGGGATTAGACGGTCATGTAGCTGGTCATTACCTTACTGCCATGGCAATTAATTACGCTTCCACAGGCAATATTAGTTGTAAAGAACGAATGGAGTACATGATATCAGAACTCGAAGAGTGTCTTAAGGCAAATGCTATTAATAATTCAGATTGGGGTATAGGATATATTGGGGGGTTCCCAAATAGTGCTCGACTATGGTCTGATTTTAAAAAAGGTAATCTGGGAATATACCATTCATCCTGGGCACCTTTTTATAACCTACATAAAATGTATGCAGGTTTAAGAGATGCCTGGCTTTATTGCGATAATGAAAAAGCTAAATGGCTTTTCATGCAATTTTGCGATTGGGGTATCGACATTACTTCTGACTTTACAGACGATCAAATGCAAAATATGCTTAATATGGAACATGGTGGTATGAATGAAATCTTTGCAGATGCATTTCAGATTACAGGTGACAAAAAATATCTGATAGCAGCAAAAAGATATTCGCACAAAATGTTTCTTGAGCCATTGTCAAAGGGAAATGATATTCTTGACAACAAGCATGCTAATACTCAGATACCTAAATTTATTGGATTCACAAGAATCGCTGAACTGAGTGGTG
>DHCC01000051.1:21024-33145 GCA_002398875.1 Bacteroidales bacterium UBA4912
CACTTTGGCTTTTGGTGGGAATAGTCGCCGAGAACACTTCCCAAGTGTAGAATCATGCACAGATTACATTAATGATGTAGATGGACCTGAAACTTGCAACTCATACAACATGCTGAAACTAACCGAAGATTTGTTTCGTATAAACCCATCAGCTCATTATGCCGATTACTACGAACGTACCCTGTTCAACCACATTCGTTCAACTCAACATCCTGAACATGGCGGCTATGTATATTTCACCACTGCTCGTCCTCGTCATTACAGGGTATATTCTACTCCTAACAATGCCATGTGGTGTTGTGTGGGCACAGGCATGGAAAACCATAGTAAGTATAATCAGTTTATCTACACCCACACAGGAGATTCTCTTTTTGTAAATCTCTTTATAGCTTCCGAGCTTAATTGGAAAGAAAAAGATATTGCCTTAAGACAGGAGACAGGATTTCCTTATGAAGAAAGTACCAAATTTATTATCACTAAGGGTTCATCAGACTTTAAATTAATGATCAGATATCCCGAATGGGTAAAAGAGGAAGCATTAAGAATCAGCATAAATGATAAAACAATTGAATATTCTGCTCATCCTTCATCTTATATTTGTATTGACAGGAATTGGGAAAAAGGAGATGTGGTAAAGATTGATTTACCAATGCATAATAGTGCAATCCAACTTCCTAATGTTGAAAATTACATAGCTTTTATGCGCGGTCCGATTTTGCTTGGTGCTAAAACCGGTACCGAGGATTTACATGGATTACTTGCCGGTGATGGTCGATGGGATCAATATCCAGGGGGAAAAATGCTGCCTATTGACCAGGCTCCTATATTAATTGAAGATGATATAAAAAATATTGCTGATAAATTGATTCCGGTAAAAGACAACCCAATGAAATTTAAGCTGGAAGTCAAAATGGTAAATCCTGTTGATGTAACATTGGAACCATTTGCAAATATTCATGATTCAAGGTATATGATATACTGGCTGGCACTTACAAGCAATGGTTATAACTCTTACAAGGACTCCCTTACAAAAAGGGAAAACGAAAAGATTGCAATAGAAAAACGAACTATAGATTTTATTGCCACAGGTGAACAACAACCTGAGACCGACCATGATATGAAAATGGAGCACTCAGAGTCAGGAAATAGCAATAACGAGTTTTATCGGGAGGCAAGCAGAGGTGGTTTTTTCAGTTATGATATGAATACTAATTCTGAAACAAACCTTAGTTTACTAGTTCGTTATTGGGGAGTTGAATGGGGAGGTCGCAAATTTGAAATTTATATTGATAATGAATTGTTATTGACAGAAGACAACACAGGACGGTGGAATCAATCAAAGTTTTACGATATAAATTATGAAATTCCGAACTCAATGGTAAAAAACAAAGATAAAATAAGAGTTAAGTTCCAGGCTCTTCCAGGAAATACTGCGGGACCGATTTATTTTGTTCGTTTGTTAAAGAAGTAGCCTATAAAACATAAAGT
This sequence comes from Bacteroidales bacterium UBA4912, assembly GCA_002398875.1. Classification (GTDB taxonomy): domain Bacteria; phylum Bacteroidota; class Bacteroidia; order Bacteroidales; family Dysgonomonadaceae; genus Proteiniphilum. The sequence continues at coordinate 22,513 of DHCC01000051.1, forward strand.
TCAATCGTTTTTGCAAATGTTGCCAAATGGACTAAATGATCCTTAAGTAACAAAACATGTTAGCTAATGAGGTTAATTGAATGGAGATTAGGAATGGATAATGAAACCCATAGCTATACAATTCAACTGAAGAGTCAAAAGAATTATTTAAAATCTTATAAAAAAATGTTCAAAGAAAGAATTCATAATGTATCAACCCTTTTATTATTATTCGTAATAAGTGTTTTGGGTATTAGCGCAAAAAGTGCTATCCCGCCTCAACGACCAATCATACAAACCAAATACACTGCTGATCCGGCACCCATGGTTTATAAAGACACCGTGTTTTTATACACTTCACACGATGAAGATGATGCAATGGGATTTAAAATGCAAGACTGGCTGCTGTATTCATCCACAGACATGGTAAACTGGACGGAGCATGGAGTGGTTGCATCATTGAAAAACTTCGATTGGGTGCCCTATGATAATGGTGCCTGGGCAGTACAATGTATAGAAAGAAACGGGAAATTTTACCTTTATTGCCCGATGCCTAACGGAATTGGAATTGGAGTGTTGGTATCTGACAGTCCCTATGGTCCATTCAAGGATCCAATAGGTAAGCCTTTGATCAAAAACAGCAACCATGATATCGATCCAACCGTATTTATAGATGATGACGGGCAAGCCTATATGTACTGGGGTAACCCAAAGCTGTATTGGGTAAAATTAAACGAGGATATGATTTCTTATTCCGGCGATATTCAGCAAGATCCTACAACACCATCAAATTATCAGGAAGGTCCGTGGGTATGGAAACGCAACGGCTTATACTATCTGGCTTATGCCTCCACTTGCTGTCCTGAAGGTATAGGCTATGCTATAAGTAGCTCTCCCACCGGGTCTTGGGAATATAAAGGAATGATTGTGGATGCATCCGAAAAAACACGAGGTAATCACCCCGGGATTATAGAATTCAAAGGAAAATCATATTGTTTTGGTCATTCTTACGATTTACTTAAACAAATCACAAGTAAATTTTATGAAAGGCGTTCTGTTGATATGGACGAAATAGTATATAGCTCGGATGGAAGCATACAAAATCGCCAATATTGGTCGATTGAAGGACCTTCTCAGGTTGGCAGACTAAAACCATTCCAACGGATTGAAGCAGAAACAATGGCATGGAGCGAAGGTTTGAAGACCCATTTTGAAACAGAATGGGAAGGAGATTTCGATTGGGCAAGAGGTAATAAAATAGCTGATCGTCTCTATGTAACATCAATAAATAACGGAGATTATTTAATGTTAAAAGGAGTGGATTTTGCTAATGGTACAAAATCTGTAGATGTATGTATCTCATCAATAAACGGAGGGAAAATAGAAATTCGCATTGATAAAATAGATGGTCCGATCATTTCTACTATTGATGTAGATTTTTCCGGAGAGGCAGGTATATGGAGGACAATAACCTCTCCAGTAGAAGAAATTAAAGGAGTACACGATTTGTATTTTATTTTTAAAGGAGAAAAGGATTTATTCAACTTCGACTGGTGGAGTTTTTCTGAAATCTAAATCTAATACAACAACTAATAATTTATAATAATGAAAAAAATAATTATTGTAGCTTTAACATTTTTGCTAATCTCAGTAAGTTCCTTTGCTGAACCTTTCGTAAGAACTGAACATGGGGTCAGTATTAAGGTAAATTCGATTAATGTAGAAATTCAATTCTACGGTTCTTCTATTGTTAGAGTGATTAAATCACCTCAAGGAAAAAACGTTGAAAAAGAGAGCTTGTCGGTTGTAAAGATACCAGAAAAAGTAAATTTCAACATTCTTCAATCAAAGGATGAACTCCTAATAAAAAACAAAAGTGTTGAAGTGGTTATAAGTTTGGAAAACGGAAAAGTGACTTTCAAAAATACAAAAGGCGACATATTTTTGGTTGAGAAAGAAAACGGATCTTCTTTTACTGATTTTGACGACGCAGGTGTAAAAACATATAGCGTTAGTCAATCTTATATACTTGAACAAGATGAAGCTATCTATGGTTTGGGTATTCTTCAAAACGGGAAAATGTCACAGCGAAACCAAGAAGTAAGGATGGTTCAGAATAACACCTGGGACTTTGTTACTTTTTTTCAGTCAGTAAAAGGATATGGTCTGTTCTGGGATAATTATTCTCCAACAACTTTTAAAGATAATGCCATGGAAACATCTTTCAGTTCTGAAGTTGGTGAATGTATAGATTACTATTTTATGTATGGTGGTAATTCCGATGGTGTAATTGCTGAAATGCGAGATCTTACAGGTCAGGTTCCAATGTTCCCTTTATGGACTTATGGATACTGGCAGAGCAAAGAACGTTATAAAAGTCAAAATGAGACGGTTGGCGTTGTAAAAAAATACCGCGAACTTGGTGTTCCGATTGATGGAATTATTCAGGACTGGCAATACTGGGGTAACAATTATTTGTGGAATTCAATGGAATTCCTTAACGAAGATTTCCCTAATCCTAAAGCAATGATAAACGATATTCATGAAATGAATGCGCACATAATTATTTCTATTTGGTCATCGTTTGGTCCTGCTACAAAACAGTATAGAGAATTAGAAAAAATAGGAGCATTGTATAATTTCAACACATGGCCTGAATCTGGTCTGACAGCCTGGCCTCCAAACATGGAATATCCATCAGGTGTAAGGGTTTATGATGCATTTAATCCGAAAGCAAGGGATATATATTGGAAACACCTTAATGAAGGTTTATTTAAACTCGGAATAGATGGTTGGTGGATGGATTCTACCGAACCGGATCATCTGAGTTTTAAACCAGAAGACATGAATAATCAAACAGCACTTGGTTCTTTCCGTAAGGTAAGAAACGCATATCCCTTAGTGACAGTTGGTGGTGTTTATGAAAATCAGCGGACTGTTAATTCTGACAAAAGAGTGTTCATCCTAACCAGATCAGGATTCGCAGGACAACAAAGGTATGGAGCTAATGTATGGTCAGGAGACGTCTTTACATCATGGGAAAACTTCCGTAACCAAATACCTGCCGGACTTAACTTTTCTATGTGTGGTATTCCACATTGGAATAGTGATATTGGTGGCTTTTTTGCAGGAGAATACAATAAAACATGGAATGACGGGACAGCTTCAAAAAACCCAATGTTTCAGGAATTATATGTCCGATGGATGCAATTCGGTGCATTTAATCCAATGATGCGATCTCATGGTACCGACTTATCAAGGGAAATATATCATTTTGGGCAGAAGGGAGAACCAATTTACGATGCAATTGAGAGTACAATTCGTTTACGTTATTCCTTGTTACCCTATATCTATTCAACTTCCTGGGAGGTCACAGATAAGCAGTCGAGTTTCATGCGCGCTCTTGTAATGGACTTTTCTCATGACAAGAATGTTTGGGATATAAAGCACCAGTATATGTTTGGAAAATCGATTCTGGTTGCTCCTGTAATTGAGGCACAGTATACTCCCGAAAAAATTAAAGATGACAAAACAGGAGATGGATGGACAAGATCCGATGGCGATGGGGCCGAAAAGGAGCCTTCAGTAGATTTCACCCTTAAAAAGAATACAATGATTTATCTACCATCAGGTTCCGATTGGTATGATTTCTGGACTAACGAAATATTTAAAGGTGGAAACGAAATCTCGAAAGAGACAAGCATCGATATAATTCCTTTATACATTAAAGCGGGATCCATCCTTCCTATTGGACCTGAAGTACAATATGCTACTGAGAAAAACTGGGATAATCTTGAACTTAGGATATATGAAGGAGCAGATGGTACATTTACTCTATATGAGGATGAAAATGACAATTATAACTATGAAAAAGGAATTTATTCAACAATTACCTTTTCATGGAATGATACAAAAAGAACGCTTACTATAAACAACCGTGAAGGCTCATTCCCCGGAATGTTGACTGACAGGAAGTTTAATATCGTTCGTATTGGAAAGAATCAAACAAATTACAAGACAGTAAATTACGCAGGCAAGAAAATGGTGATTAAGTTTTAGTATCCATAACATCAACTTATATTATCATACAAATACACTAAAAGTCTAAACTTAAAATTTATAACCGATATGATTAAAACAAAGAAAAGAGCTATATGGTATCTCCTGATTACTTTTACCTTAACAGGGGTTAATCTTTCAGCTCAGGATTTAAAACTGAGATACGATCAGCCTGCAAAAGTTTGGGAAGAAGCTATTCCATTGGGTAATTCGCGTCTTGGTGCAATGATATACGGTATTCCGGATCGAGAAGAAATTCAGTTGAATGAAGAAACTATATGGGGAGGCGGACCTTACAGAAATGATAATCCCAAAGCATTGGATGCACTACCAGAGGTCAGGAAATTAATATTCGAGGAGAAAAATGGGGAAGCAGACAAACTGATTAACCAGACATTTTTTACACAAACGCACGGAATGCCCTTTCAGACAGCGGGTAGTGTTATTTTGGAATTTCCTGGTCATAAAAATTTTAAAAATTATACCCGCGAACTCGATCTCAACAGGGCAGTTGCAACTACCCGATATCAAGTTGATGGAGTTGAATATACACGAGAAGCATTCTCCTCATTTGCTGATGATGTTTTCATCATGCGTATTACAGCAAACAAAAAAGGTGCGTTGAATTTTGAGGCTGGATATTATAATCAGTCAGAACATACTGTATTCAAGAGAGAGAATGCGCTAATTTTAGAAGGCAAAGGCTCTGAACACGAAGGTATTGAAGGAGCAATTCGCTATCAAACTCATACAAATATAAAAAACACAGATGGGAATGTTAAAGTTACTGATAATAAGATTTTCGTTAACAATGCTACTTCTGTTGTATTATATATTTCCATTGCTACAAATTTTACTGATTATAAAACAGTGGATACTGACCATGCGATGAAAGCAGAACAATTACTTTCTTCAGCTGTTAAAAAGAAATTTACTTCCGCAATGAAGGAACATATAAGGATTTATGGTGAGCAGTTTAAACGATTTTCTCTATCATTAGGATCTTTACCAGGAACTGAAAAACTTACTACAACACAGCGTATTTTAAACTTCCAAAATGACCAAGATCCGTCAATGGTTGCACTGCTTTCACAATTTGGGCGCTACCTACTGATATCTTCTTCACAACCAGGAGGTCAACCTGCCAGTCTGCAAGGTATTTGGTGTAACAGCATGCAACCTGCATGGGACAGTAAATATACAATCAACATCAATACCGAAATGAACTACTGGCCAGCTGAGGTTACAAACCTTCCGGAAACACATGAACCTCTCTTTAAGATGTTGAAAGAGCTGAGTGTGAGCGGACAGGAAACAGCAAGTAAGTTGTATGGTGCTGATGGATGGGTTGCACATCACAACACCGACCTGTGGCGTGTTACAAGTCCCATTGACTTTGCTGCTGCCGGAATGTGGCCAACAGGAGGTGCCTGGCTTTGCCAGCACTTATGGGAACACTATTTGTTTACGGGAGACAAAAAGTTTCTAAAGGAAATATATCCAGTACTTAAAGGATCTGCCGATTTTTTCATGTCCTCACTTATTGAGCATCCCAAATATGGATGGATGGTTGTTTCACCATCTGTTTCACCAGAACAAGGTCCTATTACGGCAGGATGTACAATGGACAATCAACTCGTGTTTGATATTCTTACACGCACTGCGGAAGCAAACCAAATTTTAAATGGTAATAAAGAATACCGTACAGATTTACTGACCATGGCTGCTAAGCTGCCACCTATGCAGATTGGCAAATATTCACAACTTCAGGAATGGCTGGAAGACGTGGATGATCCGAAAAATGAACATCGACATGTTTCTCACTTATACGGACTTTATCCAGGAAATCAGATTTCGCCCTACTCCACCCCTGAGCTTTTTGAAGCTGCGCGTAATTCTCTGAACTATCGAGGTGATATGGCAACCGGATGGTCTATAGGGTGGAAAGTAAATCTTTGGGCACGTCTGCTCGATGGTAATCACGCATACAAGATAATCAAAAATATGCTTACATTGGCAGGTCGCGATAATCGCGACGGAAGAACATACCCCAATTTGTTTACAGCTCACCCGCCTTTCCAGATCGACGGTAATTTCGGATTAACAGCAGGTGTAGCAGAAATGCTACTTCAAAGTCATGATGGTGCTGTTCATATTTTACCTGCCCTTCCGGATAATTGGAAAGAAGGATCGGTACACGGTATAATGGCGAGAGGTGGGTTTGAAATATCTATGGAATGGAAAGAAGGAAAAGTTGCCGAAGTTACAGTTCACTCACGCTTAGGCGGCAATTTGCGCCTACGTACCTATACCAGGCTTTTGGGTGAAAATATGGTAAAGGCAGAAGGTGAAAATCCTAACAATTTCTTCAAACCTTTTAAAACTGCTAGTCCGATAATATCAGATAAAGCTACATTAAAAGGAGTGTCATTGACAGAGGTTTTCGAATATGATATTCCAACACGAGCAGGTAAAACGTATAAATTTGTTGCAGCTAAGTGAAACAGTAATAAACATACTGCATTGAGTATTTTCGTAATGAAATTATATTTTCATATCTTTGTAGTACAATTATTTATATATTTATATTTATTAACTTTTGAAATTATTCCGCTTATAACGGATATCTAATATGAACAAAGAACAGAGTGTACTATACCCGTATGTATCGGTGGATTGTGTAGTGTTTGGTTTTGATGGCGAGAAACTTAAGATATTGCTTATTGAGCGGAATATAAATAACTCAAGTGACAAGTTGAGTGATAAAAAACTCCCTGGCAGTATAATTTATGAAGACGAGGATCTGGATTCTGCTGCAACTCGAATACTAAATGAACTTACTGGATTAAAAAACATATATCTCAGTCAGTTTCATAGCTTTGGGCATCCAGAAAGAGCAAATAATCCAAGAGACAAACAATGGCTTGAGAGAACAACAAAGTTGAAAATAGGCAGGCTGATAACTGTGGGTTACGTAGCTTTAATTAAAATTAACCGAAAAATAATTTTTGAATCAGAAAACACTACTGCAAGATGGTATGATATTGCATCACTACCATCAATTCAGCTAGCTTTTGACCATAACCAGATTGCAATGGAAGCACTGAAATACATTCGAAATAAAGTTCAATACGAGACCTACACTCTGTTTGAATTACTACCTCATAAATTCACAATGACACAATTGCGCAACTTGTATGACATTATTTTGGAAACTAAATCAGATGTACGTAATTTCCAGAAGAAGATGCTGCAGATTGAGGGACTTGAACAATTGGATGAAGTTCAGAAAGATGTACCTTACCGTGCTCCACGACTTTACCGATATTATAAAAAAAGGTCAAAATCAACTCCTAAGAAATAGGTAAAGCAAATTCATTTGATTTTAGTACAAACTATTTATTACACTATAGCAGAACTGATAAATTCAACTTTATTTGAATAAAACACAAATATATTAATAGTTAAATTGATATGTATATTTAACTATTAATATAAATTATGTGTCATAAAAGGGAATGACATATCTAACATATTGTATTTCATACAATTTACACAATAGCGTAAGGTTTACAATATATATATCTTTGATTTTTTATGTTTTATAACATGCAATATTAATTGTAACAATATATCAACTGTTATATCTTTGTATTTACTAACATTTTGTATTTTTATATAAATATTATCTTAGATTACTTTTATTAACAAGGCATTTTCAAGTTGTCCTTATAATATTTTATTATACAACTATGAAGCTTTTATTTACCGTAATTTCTCTTATTTTTTTCATTTCTTGTAAGAATGTAACTCCTATAACAGTAGGTGGCTTTGTATACTTTGATTATTTCAACATAAGCGATAAAATTTATTGAAAGAGCATGAAAAATCTAAACCAATAAACAATGACCAGAAATTAATTACAATTATCTAACTATCTATTAATCTAAACAAATGAGAGAATGAAAAGAAAAACAATGAATTTATTTAAAGGAATATGTATAGTATTGCTAAGTACATTTTCCTTGCTGGTTTCTGCTCAAACAGGTACCGTAAGAGGAACTGTTGTTGATACAGATGGAGAACCGCTGATTGGTGTTACTGTGCAAGTACAGGGAACTACCACAGGAACTGTTACTGATATAGATGGAAATTTCACACTGTCCGATGTACCGGCAAATGCAACACTTGAAATTTCGTATGTTGGTATGCATAGCCAGACAGTAGCATTAGAAGGCAGAAGCACTATTCAGGTAACTATGGTGGAGGACACAGAACAATTGGATGAAATTGTTGTAGTTGGCTATGGAACTATGAGAAGAGAGGCTGTTACCGGCTCAGTTTCATCTATTCAGGCAGATGATATCAGACAGATTGCTACGGGAAATTTAACATCTGCCCTTCAAGGACGCTTGCCTGGTGTACAGATGCAGCAATCGAGCTCCAAGCCTGGTGCAGATATGCAGATTCGTATACGCGGAACAAGATCGTTGAATGCTGACAACAATCCTTTGATAGTTTTGGATGGAATTCCATTTGCTGGAACTATATCTGACATTAACCCAAATGACATCAGGAGTATTGACGTACTGAAAGATGCTTCATCTACAGCCATTTATGGATCAAGAGGAGCTAACGGTGTTATAATGATTACCACTTTTAAAGGAGTTGCAGGACAAAAAGCAACAGTTAGTTATAACGCTTTTTATGGTGCTAAAACACTATATAACCGTTACCCAATGATGACCGGTGACGAATTGTACCAGATGCGTCATGTTGCAGGAATATATATAGAAGATCTGGGCGGTGGCAACAGTCGCCCCACTATGGGTGCAGATGAAGCAGAGGGAGTAAATACCGACTGGCAGGATCTAATGTTTGATAACGGAATGGTAATGAGCCATGATGTTGGTGTTTCCGGAGGAACTGCAACCGGTAGTTATAATTTTGGAGCAGGCTACTACCAGGATACATCACTACTCCCCGGACAGGAATACCGTCGTATAAACCTAAGAGCCAATATTGATCAGGCAGTAGGAGATTATTTCCGTTTTGGTCTTACCACTAATAATAACTATAACACTAACGATGGACAGAATATTGGCATGTATAGCACTCTTGCTACCTCTCCACTAATAAATCCGTATAATGAAGATGGTTCACTTAAGCGTACAGTGAAATCAATAGATGATGAAACATGGACAATGACACGTGAAAGAATGGAAGGTTTGGGAGACAGCTATGCTGACAATCAACGTGGCTATGGCTCATACAACTCTCTTTATGCAGATGTTAAGATACCCGGAGTTGAAGGTCTGAGTTATCGGATTAATTTAGGGCTTAACCTCAGAGGAATGAACAGAGGAACATATCAGGGAACAGGTATATTTAGTAATGCCCGGGATGCAGCATCAACCGGTTCGCTTGAAAAATCACTGACATACCAGTGGGTAGCTGAAAATATTGTCACCTATGATAAATATTTCGACAAGCATCATATAAATTTCACCGGTTTATATTCTGAAGAGCAAACACACTATGATCGTTCATTAGTAAGTGCATTAAAAATTCCATCTGACCATTTTCAATACTGGAACCTTGGACAAGCAGCAAAAGCTGATGTAACAGTTAACCCCAATGATCAGCGCTTTGAAGAATCGGGTCTTAAATCCTGGATGGGACGTATAATGTATGATTACGACAATAAATATATGTTTTCTTTAGCAATGCGTTCAGACGGATCTTCTAGGCTTTCTCCCGGTTATAAGTGGCATACTTATCCTGCTGTTTCTGCAGGCTGGAATTTGCACAAAGAAGCGTTTATGGAAGATGTGGATTGGGTGAATAATTTAAAAGTCCGCTTAGGTTGGGGACAGACATCAAATCAGTCTGTAGACCCTTATGCTACTTTGGGACTATTATCAGTTCGTCCATATAATTTCGGAACTGCAACAACTATTGGAGCTTATGTTTCGAGTGTACCTAATGCTGGTCTGGGATGGGAATATTCAAGAACATCCAACGTGGGAATTGATTTTACTATCTTGAATCAAAGGCTGACCGGATCAATTGACTATTATCAAGTTGATACTAACGACCTTCTTATGCGTGTTAATCTTCCCTCCACATCAGGAGTAGCAAGTTATTGGGCAAATATTGGAAAATCTCAGAACAGGGGTATTGAAGTTGCTCTTAATGGAGTCATTATTGATAATCGTGATGGATGGAATTGGGAAGCAGGATTAAACTTCTACTCTAATAAGAATAAAATTGTAGAGTTGGCGTCAGGTCAAGACAGAGATGAGGGAAATGCATGGTTCGTGGGATACCCCATAAATTCAATTTTTGATTATGAGAAGATTGGTTTATGGCAGGAAGGTGATCCTCATCTTAATATATTAGAACCGGGAGGTAATCTTGGTATGATTAAGGTTAAATACACGGGCGACTACGAGAATGGTGTACCGGTCAGACAGATTGGTGCTGCAGACAGACAGGTTATAAGCGCAGATCCTGATTGGCTGGGAGGATTTAACACCCGTATTGCTTACAATAATTGGGACCTCAATGTTATCGGTACTTATCAGCACGGAGG
>DHCC01000076.1 GCA_002398875.1 Bacteroidales bacterium UBA4912
CATGTTCCAATGATGGAGGTGAATGTTTCGGAAGCTATACAGACAAATGTTCTTGGCACGAAAATTATCGCCGATCTGGCTGTAAAGTATAATGCAAATAAGTTTGTAATGGTTTCAACAGATAAGGCGGTTAATCCATCAAATGTAATGGGTTGTTCTAAAAGGATCTGTGAGATCTATGTTCAATCACTTGCCAAGTGGATCGAGAAAAAAGGTGATAAATCTACACAATTTATTACAACACGCTTTGGTAATGTGCTTGGTTCAAATGGTTCGGTAATACCTCTTTTTAAGGAACAGATAAAACATGGTGGTCCGGTTACAGTTACACATCCCGAAATAATTCGTTATTTTATGACGATACCCGAAGCTTGTCAATTAGTTCTTGAAGCCGGTGCAATGGGTAAAGGTGGAGAGATATTTATTTTTGACATGGGTAAGCCGGTAAAAATACTTGATTTAGCAAAAAGAATGATTCGTTTGTCTGGTTCAAAAAATGTCAAAATTGAATTTACAGGCTTGCGTAACGGAGAAAAGCTCTATGAAGAGCTGTTAAATAAGGCTGAGTATACTAAACCTACTCATCATGAGAAAATAATGATAGCGAATGTTCGTGAATACGAATATCAGCAAGTAAGTCAACTGATTGATTCTTTAATCAAAGATTCGTATGATTATGATGAGATGCGAACTGTAAGGAAAATGAAAGAGATAGTGCCTGAGTTCCAGAGCATAAACTCCCCTTTTGAAGCAGTAGACAGAATGCTGGAAAAGGTTTCTAAAGATGCCATTTAAATATGGCATCTAATTCTATAGATCTCCCTGCATATCACAAAGTTTGGTGTAATATCCACCTAATTCGTAAAGTGAAGCGTGTTTTCCCTGTTCAATGATCTCGCCTTCCTTCATGACATAAATAATATCTGCTTTTCTAATAGTTGATAAACGGTGAGCTATAATTATAGTTGTACGATCTTTCATAAGCTTGTCAAGCGCTTCCTGTACTAGTCGCTCCGAATCGGTATCCAAAGCTGAAGTAGCTTCATCAAAAATTAGTATCTCCGGATTCTTCAGGATTGCTCTTGCAATACTGATTCTTTGTCTCTGTCCGCCTGACAGTTTTCCACCCCTGTCTCCAATATTAGTGTGATATCCATTTTCGGTTGCTATTATAAATTCATGTGCATTAGCAACTTTGGCTGCTTCAATTACCTTGCTTTCAGAAACTTCTTTCAGACCAAAAGCAATGTTATTGAAGAAAGTATCATTAAACAGTATGGGATCCTGATTGACGTTGCCCATCAGTGATCTTAGTTCTTGTATTTTTACATCCCTAATATTTACACCATCAATATATATACCACCTTCTTGAATATCATAGAATCTTGGCAGAAGATCAGCAATAGTTGATTTACCTGATCCCGACTGACCAACCAAGGCTATTGTTTTGCCTTTCTCAATCGTTATATCAACACCTTTTATAACCCAATCATTTATGTATTTAAACCATACATTTTTATATTCAATTACTTTATTGAATTTAAATTCAACAGGTTCTTCAGGGTCTGTAATCGTATTTTTGGCATCAAGGATTTTGTCGATTCGTTCCATAGAAGCCAACCCGCGCTGAACTGCGTAAGCAGACTTTGAAAACTCCTTGGCCGGGTTTATAATGCTATAGAATATCGTGAGATAATATATAAACGTAGCAGCATCTATTACACCATTATTACCGAGAATCAGCGAACCCCCAAACCACAGAACTATTGCAATGGTTATTGTACCCAACAATTCACTCATCGGATGTGCCAGCTGCTGTCTCCTCGAAATTCTGTTTGACATCCTCCTGAACTCATTACTTCCTTTATGGAATCTTCTGGAAATCTTGCTTTCGGCCACAAAGGCTTTTATAACCCTTAATCCGCTCAAGGTCTCTTCTACCTGCGACATTAGCTCTCCCCATTTGTTTTGAGCTTCAAAAGAACTCCTTTTCAGGTTTCTGCCAACCCGTCCCATTACAAAACCCATAACCGGCAGAACTATCAGCACAAAAATAGTAAGCTGCCAACTCAAGATGGTCATCGTGGCCAGATAAATAAGTATGAGTATCGGATTCTTAAAAAGCATGTCAAGTGAACTCATTACAGAGTTTTCCACTTCATTAACATCGCCCGAAATTCTTGATAGGATATCGCCCTTTCTTTCTTCAGAAAAAAAAGCTAACGGCAAAGAAAGAATCTTGTCGTTAATATTATTACGGATATCTTTCACAACACCTGTTCTGATTGGTATTATAAAGTAGGAGCCAAAATATGCAGAAGAGGTTTTAAGTAGTGTCATGACAATCAAAAAGAGTGCAAGCATCAACAATGTAAAGCTGCTGCCGTGAGTCTCTATTAATTGTGTTATAAACCAGTTGACATTATTGAGTGTGATATCTATAAATGAGTATCCTGCATTTTCCCAGGGTATGAACTCAAATGTATTGGTGTTTACTTTAAACAATACCTGGAGTATCGGGATTATAGTAGCAAGAGAAAACACATTCAGTATTGCTGAAAGCAGATTAAAGAAAAAAGCCAGAAACAGATATTTCTTATATGGAGGTAAAAATCTTTTTATAATATGTATAATACCTTTCATTAATAGTAAAGTTTGTTGTTACGTTAAATTACACTCGCAAATTTCGCGCAAGTTACGCATAAAATATGATTTTTTGATAAGTTGTCTATTCCCTGTTACGATGAAAAGGTTCTATAATAAACACAAATTCCTTGTGATTTATTTATGCTTTGCTTTTACTTTGCTATTAACTCATCCATACCTCGCTCTTATAAAGCTCGGTTATAAGAGGAGAATTTAAGACCGAAATTAGTACAATTTCAGATGGATTTGATATCTATGTGCAATGCAGAATATAAAGACTTTTTGCCTTTTCAAGAAAAAGATGGAAAAAGTCTCTTTTTTTTGAAAAA
>DHCC01000028.1:0-123 GCA_002398875.1 Bacteroidales bacterium UBA4912
CGTTTACTGGGCTCCGGGTGAACTATACGAGATTGACCGGGTGTTAGATGTGCGGCCCGCTGCGTCGCTCAAGGCGGGCGGGGCTGGAATCCGGTATACCTGCCGGATACGGAACCATCAGAC
>DHCC01000028.1:303-3329 GCA_002398875.1 Bacteroidales bacterium UBA4912
CGGAACCATCAGACCTACTTGTTCCAGGAAGAAAACAAATGGTTTGTGGAAGCAAAACAGCCGTGCTGATCGGCAGAAAACTGCGGAAGGGAAAATAATTCTCTTCCGCAGTTCATTTATTCTGCCAATAATGCAGGCGCAAAATTACAAAACATTGCCGAATTTAACATTTTTCTTGAATATTTGCTGCTCCGGGATTATAATTTGTTTAATGTTTTCGGGATAGGATAATTTTATGAAATTTACAGGCAAGGATTATCGGGCAATATGTGTATTTGCAAAAATGAGAAGTTCACCCAGTAGCAAGATCTTAACAATAATCGGATATCGATTTTAAATGGATTATGATAAAAATTAGCTATAGTTGCTCAACCATATAAGTAATTTAGTGGAAGGAGAGGTACTGTGTCATACACTATTACGAAAATCAAGTTGTTCAATTATAAACGCTTTATGAAGTACGTTATTGAACCAAATGCCAGAATCAACATCTTAGTCGGAGATAATGAAGTTGGAAAAAGCAGTGTTCTTGAGGCTATAGATATTGTTGCTAGCGGAAATGTTCGCAGAGTTGAAGCAATTGGGCTTGATAAGCTACTTAATATTAAGGCTGTGCAACAATTTAATGATGGAGCAAGGAAAATTGAAAATTTACCAGAGTTGAGAATTGAACTTTACCTATCTGGTTGCTCTGATCCTACCGTGAATGGAAAAAACAATACTGACGGAGTCATTTGTGACGGTATTCGACTTGTATGTAAGCCGAATATGGACTATCAGACAGAGATTACAGAATCACTTCAAACTCACAGTGACTATTTCCCCTATGACTATTATTCTATACGCTTTTCAACTTTCGCGGATGATGGATATACAGGTTACAAGAAGAAACTACGTAGTGTGATGATTGACAGTACAAATATGGGATCGGATTGTGCAACAAACGATTTCATCAAACGAATGTATGAGCAATATACAGAAGCAGATATCAAAGAGAGAGCCATTCACCAAAGCAAATATCGTCAAATGAAAATTGGGTTTCAATCCCAAAATCTAAAAAGCCTCAATAGCCGTGTACCAGCGGGTAAAGATTATACATTTGGTCTTCGAAGTAGTTCTTTAATGGATTTTGAAAGTGACCTTATGATTTACGAGAATGCTATTGGGATTGACAATAAAGGTACTGGAAAACAAGTATTTATCAAAACTGATTTTGCATTGGAACACTCCGGGACAAATGTTGATGTTATTTTAATTGAAGAACCAGAAAATCATTTGAGTTACACAAATCTACGTAAGTTGATTCAGCGGGTATCAGATACACAAAATGGACAATTATTCGTAACTACTCACAATAGTCTGATAAGTACGCGGCTTGAATTAACAAATTTGATTATTTTACACACATCTAATGAAAGCAAACCGACAATGCTCAAAAACTTAAGCGAAGAAACTGCCGAATATTTTATGAAAGTACCACCTGCAAACATTATCGAATTTGCATTGGCTCAGAAGGTTATTCTTGTTGAAGGGCCTTCTGAATACATATTATTTGAACGCTTCTATAAAACTGTCACAGGTTGCAAACCCGAAGAAGACAATGTTCGAATAATGGATATTCGTGGATTAAGTTTTAAAAGATATCTTGAAATTGCTAAACTAATTGGTTGTCGGGTTGCAGTCGTAACAGATAATGACAGCAATTGGAAAAAGAATTGTGTTCAAAAATACGCTAACTTCTCTGATGATGCAAATATCAAAATCAACTATGAAACTGATAATACAAAACGCACATTTGAGGTAGCTCTGTACGCGGATAATAAATCGCTTTGTGATGGATTGTTTGGCGACGATGCCCAAGAGTATATGTTAAGCAATAAAACGGAAGCTGCTTATAAACTGCTAAATCAGGATAAGCCCATTGCTGTGCCATCGTATATAAAAGGTGCTATAGGAATGGATAAGACAATAATACTTGCCGTCGCTGGGGCAGGCAAGACTTCATATATCGTTGATCGGCTATCAAACGAAAAACGTTCTTTAATTGTAACTTATACTGACAACAATTACATCAACTTGGAAAATAAAATTCGTGACAAATTTCACGGAATATGGCCTGATAGCATTACATTAATGACGTATTTCACGTTTTTGTATCGGTTTTGCTTCAAACCTTTTTTATCTGACATAGTAAAGGCAAAAGGGATATTGTTTAAGAAAAATTCAAACCGGTTTGTTAAACAGGATAACATAAATTATTTTTTAAGTCCAAGTCGATATCTATACAGCAATCGCTTGGCGTTTCTTCTAGAAAAGAAGGGAATAGTTGCTGAAATTCAAGAACGAATTTCAAAATATTTTGACGAGTTTGTTTTTGATGAGGTTCAAGACATAGCTGGACGAGATTTCTCTTTCATGGAGAAACTAATGGAAACTAATGTTAATATGTTGTTTGTGGGAGATTTCTATCAGCACACATTTGATACAAGTAGAGACGGAAATGTTAATTGTTCACTGTATAATAATGAAACTGCTTATAAAACTCGCTTTCTGCGTAAAGGCTTTGTTTGTGACAGCTCAACATTAAAAAGGAGTTGGCGTTGTAGTTCCAATGTTTGTGATTATGTTAGAAAGAATCTTGGCATTAATATCTACTCCAATCGATTGTCAACTGACAATACAAAAGTTTTACGCGTGACCGATGCTAATCAAATTCAAAAGATATTAAATAATGATTGTATTATCAAATTACATTATCAGAGAAGCTTGTCGTATGGCATCGGACACAAAAATTGGGGCGATATCAAGGGCGAAGATTGCTATCAGGATATCTGTGTTATACTGAATAAAACAGCATCAAAGCTTGAGAAGACAGGACAACTCTGTCACCTTGCACCGTCGACAAAGAATAAACTCTATGTTGCCATTACTCGTGCAAAAGGAAATGTATATATTATTGATGAGGCATAAACAAAGCGCCAGATTTTTATAATATTGTCGTTTCAGATAGAGTACAATAAAGTTCG
>DHCC01000074.1:0-52665 GCA_002398875.1 Bacteroidales bacterium UBA4912
ACCGATTATTATAAAGTTGACCCTCGTTTTGGTACTAATGAAGATTACAAGAATCTTATTGAAGACGCTCACTCAAGAGATATGAAGGTGGTAATGGATATGATCTTCAACCACTGTGGCAGTGACCATCCTTGGATTTATGATGTACCGTCGGCTGACTGGTTCAATAATCTTGAAGAATATGTGCAGACTTCTCACATGAAGGAGATGTATTATGATCCTTATGTTTCGGAATATGACAAAAGCAAAATGATTGACGGATGGTTTGTTCCTACAATGCCTGATCTTAACCAGCGAAATCGTCACGTTGCAAAATATCTTATACAGAACAGTATCTGGTGGATTGAATATTCAGGAGTGGACGGCATACGCCAGGACACCTACCCTTATGCAGATTATGATATGATGGTTGATTGGATAGAGGCAGTAGAAATGGAATATCCCGATTATAATATTGTTGGAGAAGCCTGGCTGAACAACACGATTGGTACTGCATTCTGGCAAAGAAACAGTCCGATTAATCCCAACAACACAAAATTAAAATCGGTAATGGATTTTAAGTTTATGGGACTTTCCCACTCTGCTTTCTTCGAAGAGACAGGTGAATGGGGAGGCGGACTGTATGGTATATTCGATCACATGACTTACGACTTTATTTATCCTGATATTTATAATGTGCTTAGGTTTCTTGATAATCACGATACCGACAGATTATTGAAAGAATTTCCCACCGACTTGTCAGGCTGGAAACAGGCAGTCACTTTCTTACTGACGATGCCTGGTACCCCTCAGATATATTACGGAACTGAATTACTTATGCATGGTAACAAGAGTCGCTCTGATGGTGATATCAGACTTGATGTTCCCGGTGGCTGGCCTGGTGATAAAGTAAATCAGTTTACAAGAGAGGGACGGGATGACATTCAGAACGAAGCATTTGATTTTATGAGCAACCTTCTTCACTGGCGTCGTGGAAATGATGTTATTGCTTATGGTGACATGAAACATTATTATTTGCAAAAGGGTGTATATGTCTATGAGCGCTACATTAACGACAAATCTGTACTGGTATTTATGAACGGTTCAAATAAAGATGTTGAAATAAACCTTGACAGATATTCTGAGTCAATTATGGACAAGGTCGAATGGAATGATTTTCTCACAGGTAAAAAAATTTCAATGGGCAATACTATGAAGCTTGCACCTAAGGAGATCCTTATTTTAGAGTAGTTATAATTTTTTATCGCTAAAATTACGTTTGTAATTTTAGTGATTAAAATGAAATAGGCAACAGTATTACTGTACATTAATTATTAAAAAACCAACAATTATGAAATTTATATACAATCAGACTGCTAAGTCAGTCGGTACAGCGTTTATACTGCTGCTTATTTCTTTTATACTATTCTCATGTGGTGATGATCCTGTTGTTCCCCCCGAAAAGCCTGACCCAAAACCAGATGAACCGGACACTGAAGAGCCTGTTACTTTAAAAGATTGGTTTTCGTGGGATCTTGTTAATCCAGACGCGGATAAAGAACTTACTCTTTACTTCAAAGCTCCTGCAGAATCAGGTTTGTATAATCACAAAGGAGATGTGTACCTGTATTCCGGAATAATTGTAGAAGATCAATGGAGCTTTAACCCTTCTAATTGGACTGACAATAACAGCAAGTATAAAATGATTCCCGTTGATGGTGTAAATAACGCGTGGAGTATTAAACTCACACCTACAATAAGAGAATGGTACGGATCGGGAGAAACACCAATTAACAAATTGGGAATTATTGTTAGGAGTGCGGATGGAACAAAGAAAGGCAACAAGGATGATGCAGACTTTTTTATTGAAAACATAAAAGACATCAAGTATAAACCTTTTCAGCCGGCAGCTATAAAAATGGGAGCTATGCCATCGGGATTAGAGTACGGTATAAACATTATAGACAATACTTCTGTAACTCTTGTTTTATTCGATAAAGACAAAAATGGAGCAAGAAAAGATTTTGTACATGTTGTGGGCGACTTCAACAACTGGACATTGAGCAACGACGAGAAATCGCAAATGTACCGCGATGATGCTGCAGGTGTCTGGTGGATTACGATTACAGGACTAGATCCTTCAAAAGAGTATGCATTTCAATACTACATGGGAAAAGCAGGAGAAAGCACTTTTAGAGTAGCAGACCCTTATTCACGTAAAATACTTGATCAACACAACGATGGCTATATTTCGCAAACAACTTATCCAAATCTAAAACCTTTCCCCGAAGGTGCATTTGGTATTGTTTCAATATTCAAAACAGTAGATGAGGAATTTAATTGGCAGATAAAAGATTTTCAAATTCCAGCAAAAGAAAATTTAATTATTTACGAATTACTGTTAAGAGATTTTACCGAGAGCGGGGACCTAAACGGAGCAATGGAAAAACTCGACTATCTAGAGTCGCTCGGTGTAAATGCAATTGAGCTAATGCCAGTGCAGGAGTTTGACGGTAACGACAGCTGGGGATACAATCCTGCATTCTTCTTTGCCATGGATAAAGCATACGGTACTGACAGAATGTATAAAGAGTTTATAGACGAGTGTCATAAAAGAGGCATAGCAGTAATACTTGATGTTGTTTATAATCATGCAACAGGAGCAAATCCTTATGCACGAATGTGGTGGAATTCTGCTACAAACAAAACAACTGCAAATAACCCCTTCTTCAATGAGAATGATCCACACCCATACTCGGTTTTCCATGATTTCAATCATGAAGCACAAATAGATGGCAATTACATTGTAAGGGATTTTGTTAAACGAAATCTTAAGTACCTGCTTGAGGAGTACAACATTGATGGTTTCCGGTTCGACCTAACAAAGGGCTTCACTCAAAACGTCGATGGAAACAAAAATGATGATAATTCAGCGTACGACGCAAGTAGAATAACAATTTTAAGAGATTACCATAACACTATTAAATCTGTTAAACCGGACGCACATGTGATTTTTGAACATTTTGCAGAACAAACAGAAGAGAAAGTTTTAGGTAATGCAGGTATGTTACTTTGGCATAAGCAAATTAATGAATATAGTCAATCTGCAAAAGGTGTGGTAAATGGTTCCACCTTTTCAAATGGCTATTACCTCACTTCATCAAAACCATCGGGTTTTCAGGTTAGTTATATGGAAAGTCACGATGAGGAGCGAACTGCATATGCTCAATTACAAAATGGCGTAGGGCCACTCAAAACGGATATCAATGCACGCATGAAGCAACTTGGCACAAATACTGCATTCTTTTTAACAGTGCCAGGACCAAAAATGATATGGCAATTTGGTGAATTTGGATACGATATTTCAATTAATGAAAATGGCAGATTGGGTAGAAAACCTATAAAGTGGGACTACCTGAATGAACCGGCACGTAAAGAGCTGCATGATACGTACAAAACATTAATCAACCTGAGAATAGAACATCCCGAGTTATTTAATTCCACTGCCACTTTCGACTGGAAAGTTACTCCTACCTACTGGGATCAAGGCAGATTTATGACACTGTCATCGTTTGGAAATTCAAAACAAGTTGTTGTCGTTGGTAATTTCACAAATGGAACTATCACAGCAACCACCGTTTTTCCTAGTACAGGAATTTGGTATAACTATATGGAACCGGCAGAAACATTGAATGTTGATTCTAAAACAATGAACATCGAAATACCTGCAAACAGTTTTCGCATATATAGCACATTTGGAGAATAATCCTGAAAATATACTAAATTCAGCATTATATCTGAGATATATTAGATGTACTAAATCTTTATCAGATTAGCATAAAATATGTATTTCGTTCTCAACAAATGCCTTTATAAAAGGAGTTCATAAGACCGAAGTATGTACAAAGTAAGGACTAAGTAAAGGCAAAATATGTATAATGTACGTGCTCTATAATACAAAAAAATAGACGTAGCTAATTGATTTTTATAATTTTATTCTTATCTTTGCAGCCCAAATAGAAAGGAGGTTATTGCAACACTCATAGAATTAAAAGAGATTAGGAATAAATATTATAAACTTCACTGATATGCCTTTACGAGGTATATGTATAGCTTATGTAAATTCCATTTGCAATAATAACTTAGTAATAAAAAAAATCAAATTTTAAAGAATGATAGTAGTACCATTAAAAGAAGGCGAAAACATTGAAAGAGCCTTGAAGAAATTTAAACGCAAATATGAAAAAACCGGTGTGGTTAAAGAACTTCGCAGACGTCAGGCATACATGAAGCCATCTGTTAAGAATCGAAAACAAAAACAACACGCCGTGTATGTTCAAAAGATGCAAGAAAACGAAGAATAAAATTTCCAAATTCTGAATATTTTTTTAACTTCGTAGTTCTTAAAATTCATTGAGAGCTAACGGATGTGGAAAGAAAAATTTATTGATTATCTCCGTTACGAGAAGAATTACTCTTCTCTGACGGAGATTTCTTATTTAAATGACATCACTCAATTTGAAGAGTTCGTTGAAAATGAGATTGGGAACTTTGTGCCTTCTGAAATTGATGTAGATATAATCAGAATATGGATGAGTACACTGATTGAGAAAGGAATGAAACCTTCTACTGTAAACAGGAAACTGAGCTCACTCAAGGCATTCTTTAATTTCATGGAGAAAAAGAAACATGTTTCAGGCAATCCTGCAAAGCTTGTCTCGGGTATTAAAACCCCTAAAGTTTTGCCGGTTTTCGTGAATGATAAAGAAATGACAAAAATTCTTGATAATCCGGAGAACTACTCGGACGATTTCAAAGGTTACCGCGATAGATTTTTAATCGAACTTTTTTATGTTACGGGAATACGTCGCGCAGAACTTATATCTTTAAAAGACAATGATATTGATTTCAACACCTGTACTCTTAAAATAATGGGAAAAGGTAATAAAGAGCGCTTTATACCTTTTTCAGATGAGACGAAGAAAAAAATTCAGGAATACATTAATGTAAGAGACGCGGAAATAGAGAACAAATCAGCTTTTTTGTTTGTTAAAGAAGATGGAGAACCGTTGTATCCTGAACTAGTTTATAAAATTATTCATGACCACTTGAAAAATATTTCAACACTGTCTAAAAAAAGTCCGCATGTTCTACGCCACTCATTTGCAACAGAAATGATGAACAATGGTGCAGAAATAAACGCAGTTAAAGAGTTATTGGGTCACTCGAGTCTCTCATCGACAGAAATCTATACTCATGTGACATTTGAAGAAATGAAAAAAACTTATCAAAACGCTCACCCAAGAGCAAAAAAATAGAGGAGGTAAATGTATGGAACTGACAATTCAATCTGTAAATTTTGATGCTACTGATCAATTAAAAGCATTCGTAGAGAAAAAAATAAAAAAACTGGAACGTTTTTCAGATGATATAATTCAGGCAGAAGTGATCCTGAAGGTTATAAAACCTGAGTCGGTGAAAAATAAAGATGTAGTAGTCAAGCTGAATCTTAGACAGAAAGAGGCCTTCGCGAATAAAATTGCAAATACTTTTGAAGAGGCTATAGACCTATGTACCATGGCCCTTGAAAAGCAAATCATAAAGACAAAAGAAAAAAATGAGAGATAATTTTTAAAAAAAGCGATTAAAGTTTTGGCATAAATAAAAATATCACTACCTTTGCGACCGTTTCTCACAAGAAATTGTTTAGGAGCACTTAAAATCAAGTATAGAAGCCTCTTTAGCTCAGTTGGCCAGAGCACGTGATTTGTAATCTCGGGGTCGTTGGTTCGAATCCGACAAGAGGCTCAAAAAAAATCTTGGGCAGTTACCAGAGTGGCCAAATGGGGCTGACTGTAACTCAGCTGGCTTACGCCTTCGGTGGTTCGAATCCATCACTGCCCACTTTTTTTCCTTGATTTATTGATATAAAAGATTTAAAATCAATTGATCAGTAAATCAATTTTGCGGAAGTAGCTCAGTTGATAGAGCATTAGCCTTCCAAGCTGAGGGTCGCGGGTTTGAGTCCCGTCTTCCGCTCTTTAAAATTTTAACGCAGTGCTGCACGGGACTAAAAGTTAAGTCCGAAGTAAATCGGGATGTTCCGTCTTCTACTCTTTTGCCTATGTAGCTCAGCGGTAGAGCACTTCCTTGGTAAGGAAGAGGTCGCGGGTTCAATTCCCGCCATCGGCTCAACTATTTATGTAACATCATCTGGATCAAGATCATGGCAGAAGTGCCGAGTGTCTTGAATATTACTGTTTATAAGCGTAAATATAAAGAATACATATATTATTTAAACTAATTAATAGGACATTTTATGGCAAAAGAACATTTTAACCGGACGAAACCGCATGTTAACATCGGTACAATCGGTCACGTAGACCACGGTAAGACTACTTTAACGGCTGCTATCACCACCGTCTTAGGAAAAAAAGGATTCTCACAAATTCGTTCGTTCGATTCAATCGACAACGCTCCTGAAGAAAAAGAAAGAGGTATAACTATCAATACTTCACACGTTGAATATGAAACTGGAAATCGTCACTATGCACACGTTGACTGTCCGGGCCACGCTGACTATGTAAAGAACATGGTTACTGGTGCTGCACAGATGGACGGAGCTATCATTGTAGTTGCTGCAACTGACGGTCCAATGCCTCAGACACGTGAACACATTCTTCTTGCACGTCAGGTAAACGTTCCAAGGCTTGTTGTTTTCATGAACAAAGTGGACTTAGTTGACGACGAAGAGATGCTTGAGTTAGTTGAAATGGAAATGCGTGAACTGCTTTCATTCTACAACTTTGACGGCGACAACACTCCTGTAATTCAAGGTTCTGCTCTTGGTGCACTTAACGGTGAACCAAAATGGGAAGATAAAGTAATGGAACTTATGGATGCTGTTGACACATGGATTCCACTGCCTCCACGTGATGTTGACAAACCATTCCTTATGCCGGTTGAAGACGTGTTCTCTATAACAGGTCGTGGTACAGTTGCTACAGGCCGTATTGAGACAGGTATCATTAAAACAGGTGAAGAAGTACAGATCATTGGTCTTGGTGCTGAAGGAAGAAAATCAGTTGTTACAGGAGTAGAAATGTTCCGTAAGATTCTTGATGAAGGTCAGGCCGGTGATAACGTAGGTCTTTTGCTTCGTGGTATTGACAAAGACGATATCAAACGCGGTATGGTTATTTCTCACCCGGGTAAAGTTACACCTCACTCAAGATTTAAAGCTGAGGTTTATATCCTGAAAAAAGAAGAAGGTGGACGTCACACTCCATTCCACAACAAGTACCGTCCTCAGTTCTATATCCGCACATTGGACGTAACTGGTGAAATCACTCTTCCTGAAGGTGTAGAAATGGTTATGCCAGGTGATAACGTAACAATTGAAGTAGAACTGATCTACCCTGTAGCATGTAACGTAGGTCTTCGTTTCGCAATTCGTGAAGGTGGACGTACAGTTGGTGCAGGTCAGATTACAGAACTTGTAAACTAAAAAGCCTTAGTCCCCTGATTGTACAAGGGATTATAAGGTAACCAATACCTACCCTCCAATTTTCGTCCTCTTGCAGGAGGAATGAGGAGGGTACTTTACGGGTCTAGCTCAGTTGGTAGAGCACTGGTCTCCAAAACCAGTTGTCGGGAGTTCGAGCCTCTCGACCCGTGCTAAATGATCTGAAATAGATGAAAAAAATAGTTGCATATATCAAGGATTCTTATAACGAGTTAGTTCATAAGGTATCCTGGCCTTCCAAAGAAGAATTATCCGGCAGTACGGTGATTGTTTTAATTGCTTCCCTAATAATTGCCTTAATAGTGTTTGGAATAGATTCTTTATTTGAGTGGATATTAAAAATCCTCTACGGTATTTTATAATTCTGAATTAAAGACATAATGACTGAAGAGAGAAAAAAATGGTACGTATTGCGTTCCGTTAGTGGTAAAGAAAATAAGGTCAAAGAATATCTTGAATCAGAGATAAAAAAAACCGATTTGGGGAAATATATTTCTCAAGTCTTAATCCCCACAGAGAAGACTTTTACAGTACGTAACGGGAAAAAAGTGATGAAAGAACGCGCTTATCTTCCTGGGTATGTACTTATCGAAGCTGAACTGACAGGGGAAGTAATTCACGAACTTAAGAATATCAATTTTGTTGCAGGCTTTCTGCCTAATACAACTAACCCCCAACCATTAAAGGATTCGGAGGTTAAGCGTATACTAGGTACAATGGACGAATTGGAAGAAGCCGGTGAAGATCTTGATATGAAATTCTATGTTGGTGAAAACGTGAAAGTGATTAGCGGTCCTTTCAGCAGTTTCTCCGGCGAGGTTGAGGAAGTGAATGAAGAAAGGAAGAAACTCAAAGTAATGGTTAAAATTTTCGGTAGAAAACAACTATTAGAATTGAGTTATATGCAAGTAGAGAAAGAATAATCAGATATTTGGTTACGCAGATTCTGTAAATTCTTTAAAGTGTTTCGAAAAATCCCAATTATTTAAAATCAAGAAAATGGCTAAAGAAGTTGCCGGACAACTAAAATTACAAATTAAAGGAGGAGCTGCAAATCCATCACCTCCCGTAGGACCTGCATTAGGTTCGAAGGGGATTAATATAATGGATTTCTGCAAGCAATTCAATGCCAGGACTCAGGACAAAGCCGGTAAAGTGTTACCAGTAGTAATTACTTACTATGCCGACAAGTCTTTTGATTTTATTGTTAAAACACCACCGGTTGCAGTACAACTGCTAGAAGCCAGTAAACAAAAAGGAGGTTCGGCAGAGCCTAATCGCTTGAAAATATCAGCGATTACCTGGGAACAGGTAGAGACTATTGCCCGTGAGAAAATGACCGACTTAAACTGCTTCACACTTGAGTCTGCAATGAGAATGGTAGCCGGAACGGCTCGAAGCATGGGTATCACAGTAAAAGGAAAATTTCCTCAGAATATTAATATTTAAAACTTCAATTGAACATGAGTAAACTGACAAAAAATCAAAAGTTAGCTTTCAGCAAAATTGAAGGAGGAAAAGCCTATTCACTAAAAGAAGCATCAATACTGGTTAAAGAAATTACTACAACTAAATTTGATGCCTCTGTAGATATCGATGTACGCCTTGGCGTAGATCCGCGAAAAGCTAACCAAATGGTAAGAGGTGTTGTATCTCTTCCACACGGAACAGGAAAACAAGTAAGAGTCCTTGTATTGTGTTCTCCGGAAGTCGAAACCGATGCTAAAGAAGCAGGTGCAGACTACGTAGGACTGGATGAATATATCGAAAAAATTAAAGGTGGTTGGACCGATGTTGATGTTATCATCACACAACCGCAAATAATGGGAAAAATTGGTGCATTAGGTCGTATTTTAGGACCTCGTGGTCTTATGCCAAACCCAAAAAGCGGTACTGTTACTACTGACGTTGCAAAAGCTGTAAAAGAAGTAAAACAGGGTAAAATTGACTTTAAAGTAGACAAAGCCGGTATTATTCATACCTCTATAGGAAAAGTATCGTTCACGCCGGAACAAATTCGAGATAACGCTAGAGAATTTATCCAAACGTTGATCAAATTAAAACCGTCAGCAGCAAAAGGTACTTATTTTAAGAGTATTTATCTTTCTAGTACAATGAGTCCCGGTATTAAGCTGGATACTAAGGCATTAGAAGAAACCAATTAACAAGGAAGTCAATGAAAAAGGAAGATAAAAAACAAATAATAGAACAGATTACAGTTGATCTTCAGGAGTATGAAAACTTCTATCTTACCGACATTGCAACATTAAATGCAGTGAAGACAAGTACATTAAGAAGAGAGTGCTACAATGAAGATATCAAACTGGTAGTCGTTAAAAACACCTTATTGCAAAAAGCATTCGAATCATTAGATAACAAATATGAAGAGTTATACCCTGTATTGAAGGGTAATACTGCAATAATGTTTTCTAATGTAGCAAATGCTCCTGCTAAGCTTATTGATAAACATAAAGCCGACAAGGTACCAGTATTAAAAGGTGCTTATGTTCAGGAAAGCTTCTTTATTGGAGCTGAGACCCTGAAGGATCTTGTGAATATCAAGAGCAAAACGGAACTTATCGGAGATGTTATTGCATTGTTGCAATCTCCTGCTAAGAATGTTATTTCAGCGCTCCAATCCGGCGGTAATACAATACATGGAGTACTGAAGACTCTGTCGGAAAGAGAAGTATCTCAATAAAAAGATCCGATAAATTTAATTAAGATAGATTTATCAGTCAACAAACAGAATTAGTAATCAATTTAAACAAATACAAAAAAATGGCAGACTTAAAAAAATTTGCTGAAGATCTGGTTAACTTAACAGTTAAAGAAGTTAACGAACTAGCCGAAATTTTAAAAACAGAGTACGGTATTGAACCGGCTGCTGCAGCTGTTGCTGTTGCTGCAGGACCCGCAGCTGGTGGTGAAGCCGCTGTAGAGGAAAAAACTGCATTCGATGTAGTTCTTAAGAGTGCCGGTGCAGCAAAACTTGCTGTTGTAAAAGCGGTTAAAGAACTTACCGGACTAGGACTAAAAGAAGCTAAAGATTTAGTCGACGCTGCTCCAAGTGAATTGAAAAAAGGTATAACAAAAGACGAAGCAGAAGCTTTGAAAAAACAACTTGAAGAGGCTGGAGCAGAAGTTGAACTTAAATAGCATTTACCTATATTAGGTTAATTCGGTTAGGAATCTTCAGTACTGAAGGTTCTTAACCTTTTCTGTCAATATATATTAGGTTCATAAATTCATCCCCATGTCTTCAAACAAAGCTATTCAAAGAATAAATTTTGCGTCGATTAAAAATCCGCTTGACTTCCCTGATTTTCTGGAAGTTCAACTCCAATCATTTCAGGATTTCATACAACTCGACACACCCCCCGAAAGCAGAAAAAAGGAAGGATTGTATAAGGTTTTCACGGAAAATTTTCCGATTACAGATACCCGAAACAATTTTGTACTTGAGTTTTTAGATTACTATGTTGATCCTCCACGCTATTCGATAGAAGAGTGCGTCGACAGAGGACTCACCTATAGCGTACCTCTAAAGGCTAAGCTTTATCTATACTGTACTGATCCTGATCACGAGGATTTCACACCTGTAATTCAGGATGTTTACCTGGGTACAATTCCTTACATGACTGAAAAGGGAACATTTGTGATTAATGGTGCAGAACGTGTAATCGTTTCTCAGCTTCACCGTTCTCCGGGTGTGTTTTTTGGTCAGAGTCTGCATGCAAATGGCAGTGTACTATACTCCGCCAGAGTTATACCATTCAGAGGGTCGTGGATAGAATTTGCCACGGATATCAACAACGTAATGTACGCCTATATAGATCGGAAAAAGAAATTGCCTGTTACAACTCTTCTTCGTGCCATTGGGTTCGAAAATGATAAGGACATTCTTGAGATTTTTGATCTGGCAGAGGAAGTTAAAGCAAATAAAACAAATCTGAAGAAAGTTTTAGGTCGTAAATTAGCTGCCCGTGTTTTGAAATCATGGATGGAAGATTTTGTGGATGAGGACACCGGTGAAGTTACTTCAATCGAGAGAAATGAAGTAATTATCGAGCGTGAGACCATTTTGGAGCAGGAGCATATTGATGAAATTATAGAATCAGGAGTTCCATATATACTTCTTCATAAAGAGACAGCAAATACAATTGACTATTCAATTATATATAATACATTGCAAAAAGATCCGAGTAATTCGGAGATTGATGCAATAAAACACATATATCGACTATTACGTAGTGCTGAGCCAGCTGATGACTCAAGTGCACGGGATGTAATCAACAATCTGTTTTTCTCTGAAAAGAGATATGACTTAGGAGATGTTGGACGTTATAGAATTAACAAAAAGCTCAATTTAAATATTGATGACGATATTCGTGTTCTTACGAAAGAAGATATTATAGAGATTATAAAATATCTTATCGAATTAATTAATTCAAAAGCGGTAGTTGACGATATTGATCACCTTAGTAACAGACGTGTAAGGACTGTTGGTGAACAATTATATACTCAATTTGGTATAGGTTTGACCCGTATGGCACGTATAATCCGTGAAAGGATGAATGTCAGAGACAACGAGGTCTTTACACCTATTGACCTGATTAATGCGAAAACTATTTCTTCCGTTATAAATACCTTCTTCGGAACTAATGCTTTATCGCAATTTATGGACCAAACTAACCCACTTGCCGAGATAACACATAAACGACGCTTATCGGCACTGGGACCAGGTGGACTGTCGCGCGAACGTGCAGGATTTGAAGTTCGTGACGTTCACTTTACACACTATGGACGTCTTTGTCCTATTGAAACCCCTGAAGGTCCTAATATTGGACTTATCTCTTCACTTTGCGTTTATGCCAAAATTAATGAACTTGGTTTTATCGAAACTCCTTACCGTAAAGCAGAAAATGGAATCGTTAATATTAATAACAACGAAATCATATATTTAGCTGCCGAAGAGGAGGAAGGGAAAATTATTGCACAGGGTAATGCACCCCTTGATGAAAAAGGGCACTTTATAAACCCAAGAGTTAAATCCCGACAAGATGCCGACTATCCGGTTGTTGCTCCCGAAGAGGTAGAACTTATGGACGTATCGCCGATGCAAATTGCATCTATTGCAGCATCTCTCATTCCTTTTCTTGAACATGATGATGCAAACCGTGCACTGATGGGTTCAAACATGATGCGTCAGGCAGTACCACTGATACGTACAGAATCTCCTATAGTAGGAACAGGTATTGAAGGAGATGTCATTAAAGACTCAAGAACACAAATAGTTTCTGAGGGAGATGGCGTAGTTACTTTTGTAGATGCCACTACAATCAAGGTAAAATATGAACGAAGCGAAGAAGAAGAATTCACCAGCTTCGAAGATTCAGAAAAGACTTATAATATTCCTAAGTTCCGTAAGACTAACCAAAATACAACAGTCGATCTTCGTCCTATTTGTAAAGTAGGTCAAAAAGTAAAAAGCGGTGAAATCCTTACTGAAGGCTATGCAACGGAAGATGGAGAGCTGGCACTTGGTAAAAACCTTAAAGTGGCATTTATGCCTTGGAAAGGTTATAACTTTGAAGATGCTATCGTATTAAGCGAAAGAATGGTAAGTGATGATGTATTTACTTCTGTTCATGTTGAGGAATTCTCACTTGAGGTTAGAGAAACCAAGCGAGGAATGGAGGAATTAACATCAGATATACCAAATGTCAGCGAAGAAGCTACAAAAGATCTTGATGAAAAAGGAATAGTTAGAGTAGGTGCCAGAATTAAACCCGGTGATATCCTTATTGGTAAAATTACTCCTAAGGGAGAATCTGATCCTTCACCTGAAGAGAAGTTACTTCGAGCTATTTTCGGAGATAAGGCAGGAGATGTCAAGGATGCTTCACTAAAAGCCTCACCCTCACTTAGTGGTGTTGTTGTACATACAAATCTTTTCTCGAAAGCATCCAAAAAAGGGAAGACAAAACTTTCCAATAAGGCTATTCTTCCTAAACTGGATGAGGAGTACGAAACAAGACTTGATGAATTAAGGAAAGTACTTATCGATAAACTTTTAAAGCTGACTGAAGGTAAAACATCTGCAGGAGTTAAAGATTACACAAATATTGACATTGTTCCCAAAGGTGCTAAATTTACTCTAAAAACACTCTCTGATATTGACTATCAATCAGTTCAGCTTAATAAGTGGACTACAGATACTCATAAAAACAAGCTAATTCGTGCAACTGTTATAAATTATCTGCGTCGATTTAAAGAGCTGGATGCTGAATTAAAACGTAAACGTTTTGATCTGACAATCGGTGATGAGTTACCATCAGGAATTATGCAAAGTGCGAAAGTTTATGTCGCCAAAAAACGTAAAATCCAGGTTGGAGATAAAATGGCCGGTCGTCACGGAAACAAAGGTATTGTTTCAAAGATTGTACGTCAGGAAGATATGCCTTTCTTAGCTGATGGCACCCCTGTTGACATTGTTTTAAATCCGCTTGGTGTACCTTCTCGTATGAATCTGGGACAAATTTTTGAAACAGTTCTGGGATGGGCTGGCAAACAGCTTGATATTAAATTTGCAACACCTATATTTGATGGTGCACAACTTGAAGATCTGACTGTATGGACTGATAAAGCGGGCGTACCTGCATTTGGTAAATCTTATCTGTATGACGGTGGAACCGGAGAAAGATTTGATCAACCGGCAACAGTAGGAGTAATTTACATGCTTAAGCTCGGTCACATGGTTGAGGATAAAATGCACTCTCGCTCAATAGGACCATATTCACTAATTACACAGCAACCATTGGGTGGTAAAGCCCAATTTGGAGGACAACGTTTTGGTGAGATGGAGGTATGGGCACTTGAAGCATTTGGAGCATCTCACATTCTACAAGAGATTCTTACTGTTAAATCAGATGATGTTGTTGGTCGTTCCAAAGCATACGAATCAATTGTTAAGGGAGAGGCAATGCCTCAACCGGGTATACCTGAATCGCTTAATGTACTTATTCATGAGCTTCAGGGTCTGGGACTTAGTATTACTCTCGATTAATATTCACCGGATAAACAGATGATATGGCATAGAGTAGCTTTATCATCTGCCGGGAATTCATTTAAAAAAATCATAACTCTTTATAAAGGTTATTATGGCATATAGAAAAGAGAATAAAATAAAGAGTAGCTTTTCAAAAATTACAATCAGTCTGGCTTCTCCGGAACAGATTCTTGAGAAATCATTTGGCGAAGTTTTAAAACCAGAGACAATAAATTATCGCACTTACAAACCAGAACGTGACGGACTTTTCTGTGAACGAATATTCGGGCCGGTTAAAGACTATGAGTGTCATTGCGGTAAATATAAACGAATACGCTACAAAGGTATAGTATGTGATAGATGCGGTGTAGAAGTTACAGAGAAGAAAGTACGCCGTGAACGTACAGGACACATTCACCTTGTGGTTCCTGTAGCTCATATATGGTACTTTAGATCACTACCCAACAAAATTGGGTATCTATTAGGTATTCCTACAAAGAAACTGGATACTATCATTTATTATGAACGATACGTTGTAATCCAAGCGGGTATTCTTGAAGACAAAGTGACAGAAAAAGATCTACTTACTGAAGATGAATACCTGGAACTACTGGATTCAATACCTAAAGAAAATCAATCACTCGAAGATTCTGATCCCAATAAATTTATTGCTAAGATGGGAGCAGAAGCTTTATTGAGTTTGCTAGAAAGAATCAATCTTGACAAGTTAGCTAACCACCTTCGCCACAAAGCAAATACAGAAACATCTCAGCAACGAAAGAATGAAGCACTAAAACAGCTACAGGTAGTAGAAGCATTTAGAGGTTCCAAGAACATTAATAAGCCTGAGTGGATGATAATGAAAGTTATCCCGGTAATTCCACCGGATCTTCGACCATTAGTGCCCTTAGATGGTGGACGATTTGCTACTTCTGACCTTAATGATCTTTATCGAAGAGTTATTATTCGTAATAACCGCCTTAAAAGACTCATTGACATTAAGGCTCCTGATGTGATTCTTAGAAATGAGAAACGTATGCTTCAGGAATCGGTAGATTCATTATTTGACAACTCTCGCAAATCGAGTGCAATCAAAACAGAATCAAACCGCCCTTTGAAGTCTCTATCCGACAGCTTGAAAGGAAAACAAGGTCGTTTCCGCCAAAATCTACTTGGTAAACGTGTAGACTATTCAGCACGTTCAGTTATTGTTGTGGGTCCTGAACTAAAGATGCATGAATGCGGACTTCCAAAAGATATGGCGGCTGAATTATACAAACCGTTTATTATCCGCAAGTTAATAGAAAGAGGAATTGTTAAAACAGTTAAGTCTGCTAAAAAGATTGTAGACAGAAAAGAACCTGTAGTATATGATATACTTGAATATGTGATGAAAGGTCACCCGGTTCTTCTTAACCGTGCTCCTACCCTTCACCGTTTGGGTATTCAGGCATTCCAGCCAAAACTTATTGAAGGTAAAGCTATTCAATTACATCCGCTTGCTTGTACTGCTTTTAACGCGGACTTTGACGGCGACCAGATGGCTGTTCACCTTCCATTAGGCAATGAAGCTATTCTGGAAGCTCAACTTCTGATGCTTGCTTCACACAACATTCTCAATCCGGCAAACGGAGCACCAATTACTGTTCCTTCACAAGATATGGTTCTAGGACTTTATTACATTACAAAAATACGTCCGGGTGCAAAAGGTGAAGGCATGTATTTTTATGGTGAAGAGGAGGCAATAATTGCATACAACGAAGGAGCTGTTGATATTCACGCACTTGTGAAAGTAGTTGTTGATGATATTGATGAAGAGGGCAATCCGATTCGAAAGATGCACGAAACCACAGTAGGACGTGTTATTACCAACGAAGCTATTCCTAAAGAAGTAGGATATGTTAACGAGTTGCTATCTAAAAAATCACTCCGTGATATTATCGGAAAAGTAATTAAAACTTGTGGTGTTGCACGCACAGCTCAATATCTTGATGATATAAAAGATCTCGGATACAAAATGGCATTCAAGGGAGGATTATCATTCAATCTTGAGGATGTTATTATACCAAAAGAAAAAGAGGCGTTAATTCAGGAAGGTTATAATGAAGTAGAACAGATATTGGATAACTACAATATGGGATTCATTACCTATAATGAACGTTATAACCAGATTATTGATACATGGACACATATTAACTCTAAGTTGTCAAATATCCTGATGAAACAACTTTCAGAAGACGACCAGGGATTTAACTCAGTATACATGATGCTTGATTCTGGAGCTCGTGGTTCGAGGGAACAGATCAGACAGTTGTCAGGTATGCGTGGATTGATGGCTAAACCCCAAAAGAGTGGTGCAGAAGGAGCTCAGATTATTGAGAATCCAATTCTTGCGAACTTTAAGGAAGGCTTGTCAGTTCTAGAGTATTTCATCTCAACTCACGGTGCCCGTAAGGGTCTTGCCGACACAGCTCTTAAAACAGCTGACGCCGGTTACCTTACACGCCGACTGGTTGACGTATCTCAGGATGTGATAGTAAATGAAGTTGACTGTGGTACTCTAAGAGGATTAACCGCAACAGCTATTAAAAACAATGAAGAGATAATTGCTTCACTGTACGAAAGAATTCTTGGACGCGTTTCTGTACATGATGTACAACATCCTAATACAGGCGAAATTCTTGTAAATTCGGGTGAAGAAATAACAGAGGATATTGCTAAGAAAATTGAAGAATCTCCAATAGAAAGAGTTGAAATAAGATCAGTTCTTACATGTGAATCATCACATGGAGTTTGTGCAAAATGTTATGGTAGGAATCTTGCTACCGGACACATGGTTCAAAAAGGTGAAGCAGTCGGTGTTATCGCTGCCCAGTCAATTGGTGAACCTGGAACACAGCTTACTCTTAGAACATTCCATGTCGGTGGTATTGCTTCTAATATTGCTGCAGAAAGTAGAATTGTAGCAAAGTATGACGGAATTGTTGAATTTGATGAACTACGTTTCGTTGAGGCTCAAGACTCTGAAGGTAAACCATTGAAAGTTGTCGTAAGCCGTTTGATGGAAATGAGGATTATTGATCCAAATACAAAAATTGTTTTGGTTACTCATAATGTTCCCTACGGATCCAAGCTATATTTCAACCAGTCTGATAAGATCACAAAAGGAGATTTGATATGTGAATGGGACCCGTTCAATGCTGTTATTGTATCTGAAGCATCAGGTAAGATTAAATTTGAAAATTTCACTGAGAACCTTACTTATAAGGTAGAATCTGACGAACAAACAGGATTGAAAGAGAAAGTTATCATTGAGTCTCGCGATAAAACAAAAGCTCCGTCTGCACACATTGTAGATGATAATGATAATATCTTACGTACATATACTCTACCTCTCGGTTCACACATTGTAAAAAATGAGAACGATGATATTAAAGCGGGAGATATTCTGGTTAAAATACCACGTGCAGTTGGTAAAACAGGTGACATTACAGGTGGTCTGCCACGTGTAACCGAACTTTTTGAAGCACGTAATCCATCAAATCCGGCAGTAGTTACTGAGATTGACGGAGAGGTTTCTTTCGGAAAAATAAAAAGAGGTAATCAGGAAATTTCAGTTACCACTAAGACAGGTGAAACTAAAAAGTACATGGTTCCATTATCCAAGCAGATACTTGTACAGGAAAATGACTATATCCGTGCAGGTATGCCTTTATCAGAAGGTGCAATCACTCCAGCAGACATATTAGCTATCAAAGGCCCTACAGCAGTTCAGGAATACATTGTGAATGAAGTTCAGGATGTTTACCGTCTTCAGGGTGTTAAAATTAATGATAAACACTTTGAAGTTATCGTTCGCCAGATGATGCGAAAAGTTGAAGTTGTAGATCCGGGCGACACTTGTTTCCTTGAACAACAACTTGTTGACAAGCTTGAAATGATGGAAGAAAATGATCGTACATGGGGTAAGAAAGTTATTACTGATGCAGGCGATTCTCAAATATTCGAACCGGGTCAGATAGTTACTGTTCGTAAACTGCGTGACGAGAATAGTTCTCTGAAACGTCGTGACCTGAAACTTGTAGAAGCTCGTGACGCTGTTCCTGCGACAGCTAATCAGGTGCTACAAGGAATCACCCGCGCTGCTCTTCAGACAACCAGCTTCATGTCTGCCGCATCGTTCCAGGAAACAACGAAAGTCCTGAACGACGCAGCTATTCACGGTAAAACTGACACTTTGGATGGACTAAAAGAGAATGTTATTGTTGGACATCTTATTCCTGCAGGAACCGGTCAGAGAGAGTTTGAAAAACTTGTAGTAGGCTCACGTGAAGATTTTGAAAAACTAAATGCAAACAAAAGAAGTAATTTGTTCCAGGAAGCAATTTCTGAGGACTAAATTATCTCTGATATACATAAAAACCCGAGACTGGTAATCAGTTTCGGGTTTTTTATTATATAATACTTTGCAGTAAATAATATTCATAAAATGTTTGAAAATCTATACTATTGACCTGTGGATTTTTTCAGGTAATCATAGATTGCACTTTGAGCACGTACGGGCGGATTATCATTATATTTGAAAATATTATTCAGATTTTCATCAATCCACACAGCGCTTTTATTATCAGCAAGCTGAATTTTTAGAATATCAATAATCTGTTTTTTAAGAGAAATTGTATATATTGGAAAAGCCACTTCAATACGTCTATGCAGATTACGTTGCATCCAGTCGGCAGATGTTAAATATACATTTTCTTCACCCTCGTTAAAAAAATACCAAACACGTGCATGCTCGAGATAAGCACCTACAATTCGGGTAATAGTTATGTTCTCACTATAAGGCTGATTAGGTATAAGGCAGCAGATACCACGGACAATCAGATCAATTTTAACACCCACCTCACTTGCCTTATAAAGTGCTTCTATCATACCTTTATCCTCTAAACTATTCATTTTAAGTATAATATATCCTATACCACCATTTTTCACATGTTCTATTTCACGCTCTATCATACGATGAATCTCGGGTAGCATATTGAACTGAGTAACTAAAAGATGATTAAAGTTGTGAATATGTGGTTTGCCTTCCAGAACACGAAATACTTCATCAATATCTTTGATAAACTCTTTATTAGACGTCAATAATCCTTTATCAGAGTATATTCGTGCTGTTTTCTCATTAAAATTTCCTGTTCCAAGATAAGCATATCCTTTAATTGGATCTTCAGGATCATTGCTGCGCTTACGTACATAAGCCAACTTAGCATGTACTTTTAAGCCTGGCAAACTATATATTATTTTTACACCAGCCTGTTGCATTAGTTCTGAAGAAATGTAATTATTTTCTTCATCAAAACGAGCTTTAAGCTCAACAAACACAGTCACTTTTTTCCCATTCTTTGCAGCACTAATCAAACTATTAATTACAGCTGAATTCTCTGCAACCCTGTATTGAGTAACTTTAATCTCAAGTACTTTGGGGTCAAAAGCAGCCTGTAACAGGAATCTAAGCAGATAATCAAACGACTGATAGGGGAAATGCAGCAAAACATCCTGTTTCCTCAATACACGCAGAACAGAATTATTAGATTCCAGTTCTGGTACTCTAAGTGGTTGTGGAAGCTTTTGTTTGAGAGTGTTTCCTACTGGATTTGGGAGATCAGCAAGATCAGACAGGTTCAGATAACGTCCAGAGGGAAGAAGTTCCTCTTCCTCTATTTCGTATGCCTCACATAGGTAATTAAGAAAATAATCAGGCATATTCCGATCATACTGAAAACGAGTTACTGCACCTATTTTTCGCTTACGCACTTTTTTTAATATTTCTTCTGCAATGTCTTTCTGATCTTCATCTTCAAGAGAAAAATCTGCATCACGTGAAATCTTAATGCTAAAACAATCTACTATGTCATATCCGGGAAATACACTTTTCAGATTGGCTTTAATTACATCATCAATAAACATAATGTAGTAATTACCGCCATAAGAAGGCAATTCGATAAACCGTGGAATCTTTGTATACGGTATCTTCATTATTGCATAAGTGTAGTTGGAAGGATCATCCTCAATCTTTTTCTTCTTTTTTAGTAAACTAATAGTTTGATAAATTCTACCATCCTGAATAAATGAATGGATATCATCTTTTTGAATTATCATTGGCTGAAGATATGGAAATACCTCTTCATTGAAATATTTCTCAACATAGCTTTTGTGGAATGCCTTAACATTATCGGTCTGATAAAGCACAATACTATTTCTTTTTAACTCAGGAAGAATCATATTATTAAAGATGTTATGATATTCTTTCTCCTGAGCTGTTACTTCATTATTAATTTGAACAATCGTTTTTAGAGCTTCTTCAACAGATTCATCACGATTAATACTTTCTAGCAATGAGCTGTGGTAACCACTAACTCTGATTTTATAAAACTCTTCCAGATTTGAAGAATAAATTGATAGAAATTTTATACGTTCATATACAGGCAGTCGTTCATCTTTTGCTTCAAGAAGTACACGATAGTTAAAAGACAACCAACTTATATCGCGTTTGAAATAAGAGTATTGATTATTTTTCATTGTAAAGCGTTTGCGTATGTATATTTAACCTCAAAAATACAAAGTTTGTTCGAATAAAAGATATTTTGACAATATTTCAACAAGAAATTAATTAACTGACTATTGGGCCGGGAACTTTGTTTGAAAAAATTTATCTTTGCCAAGATAAGTAATTAAAAATAATATGAAGAAAATCGGACTTCTGTCTGACACACACGGATATTGGGATGATAAATTTAAAATCTATTTTGAACCATGCGACGAAGTGTGGCACGCCGGAGATATTGGCAATATGGAAATTGCCGAACGATTTGAGGAATTTAAAACATTCAGAGCTGTATACGGGAACATCGATGACTATAAAACACGTAATATTTACCCTGAAAGGTCTCGTTTTATAATAGAAAATGTTGATGTCTTAATGACTCATATCGGTGGTTATCCGGGACATTATGACCCTTCTATCCGTTTACTGATACAGAAAGAGCCCCCCAAGTTATTTATAGCGGGGCATTCACATATTCTTAAAGTAATGTATGATAAAAAACTTGAGTGCCTTCATATTAATCCCGGTGCTGCAGGTATATATGGATTTCACAAAGTGCGTACTATTTTACGCTTTGTACTAGAAGATGGAAATATAAAAGATTTGGAAGTAATAGAACTTAGATAATTAGAAAAAACAGGACTCTATATTTTAAATCATATAATGGTTTGTTTATGCAGACAATACTATTCCAACTAAACCAATTATTACAAATACACCTCCAATTACCCTATTAAGAACTAACAACCCATTACGTTTGAACTTCTTTCGCAAGCGGGAAACAAGTGTGGTAATAAAAAACCACCACAAAAGTGCTGCTGTTATAAACCCTGCAATACCTGCAATAACGACATGGAACCCCTCATAAAATGGATTAAAGGAGAATCTGGTATAAAGTCCTATTAAAACGAATACAATTGCAATATTTGAAAAGGTCAATACAAATGATGAAAAAAAGTCCTTTACGTATCTGGTATTTTCAGGCAGGTATGAAGGTGTCCAGACTTTCAGTGGGTTGGATCTAAATACACCAATTCCAAATAAAACAAGTATGATACTTCCGGCTATTTGTAATATTTTTTTATTTTCTGAAAGAAACTCAGATATAAAACTCAGACCAACCATCGTAATAAGTGCATAACTTATATCAGATAACATAGCTCCCATACCAGTTACAAATCCATGCCACCTGCCACGGTTAAGAGTTCTCTGAATTGTCAACATATTTATTGGTCCCATCGGAGATGAAACAAGAAGTCCGATTATAAATCCCTTAGCAGCAATCTCTAGCATAAAATTAGTATAGGTAAATTATCTCGTGCAAAGATACATTCAATATCAAAACAGACAAAAAGATAATTGCTTTCTAATTATATCACTCTTTTTAGTAACTTTGTCTTTTAATTCTATTTAAATCGATCTAAAAACTGAGATATGATTTCTTTTTTCAAAACACCCTCAAAAAGCATAGTTGCAGTAGAAGCTGATCATTCGTTCACTTCAGAAACACTGCGTAAACTTACATGGCTATTCGGTGAAGCTGAATTGCTTGACACTGATAAAATTGAAATAGCATATATTGGTCCTCGCCGTGAAATGATTACTCCATGGAGTACTTGTGCAGTTGAAATCACAAGAAATATGGGAATTGAGGGGATAACCCGAATAGAAGAATATTCTCCATTTTCAGACAATGTTGATTTCTATTTCGATCCTATGCTTCAACGTAAATATAAGCAACTGGATCAATCAATTTTTACGATCGACAGAAGACCTGAAGATATCATTTATATTGATGATATAAATGCATATAACCAATCTGAGGGACTTGCTATGAGTATTGATGAAATCGACTATCTTAACAGTGTTAGTAATAAGATGGGCCGCAAACTCACAGATAGTGAAGTGTTTGGTTTTTCTCAAGTGAATTCTGAACATTGCCGTCACAAAATATTCAACGGAAAATTTATTATTGATGGCGAGGAAAAAGAAATGTCGCTCTTCCAGATGATAAAAAAGACTTCTTCCGTCAATCCTAATTCACTTATTTCAGCATATAAAGATAATGTAGCTTTTATTCAGGGACCAACTATAGAGCAGTTTGTTCCTGCAAGTGGAGACAAACCTGATTACTTTATAACAAAAGAAATTGAGAGTGTTTTATCACTTAAAGCTGAAACTCATAATTTTCCGACAACAGTTGAACCATTTAATGGTGCATCAACAGGAACTGGTGGTGAGATTCGCGATAGATTAGCAGGAGGTAAGGGATCGCTTCCCATCGCAGGCACAGCTGTTTATATGACCTCCTACCCTCGCCTT
Source organism: Bacteroidales bacterium UBA4912 (assembly GCA_002398875.1). Taxonomy (GTDB): domain Bacteria; phylum Bacteroidota; class Bacteroidia; order Bacteroidales; family Dysgonomonadaceae; genus Proteiniphilum. The sequence continues at coordinate 23,482 of DHCC01000074.1, forward strand.
GAGAATGATCGTCCATGGGAACAAACTCTTTCGCCCCGAAACTGGCTTTATCAAACACCTGAACAAATACTAATAAAAGCATCGAATGGTGCTTCTGACTTTGGTAATAAATATGGTCAGCCTCTGATTTGCGGTTCGTTGCTTACATTCGAACATAAAGAAAATAATAAGAAATTTGGTTACGACAAAGTGATCATGCTTGCCGGCGGTGTTGGATATGCTAATAAACGTGACGCGAAAAAAGGTGATCCTGAAAAAGGAGATAAAATTGTAGTTCTCGGAGGAGATAATTATCGAATTGGAATGGGCGGTGGCGCAGTATCATCTGTAAATACAGGCGAATATTCCGAAGGAATAGAACTTAATGCTATACAGAGGGCAAATCCTGAAATGCAAAAACGTGTTTCAAACGTGATTCGCTCCTTGGCAGAATCTGAAGACAACCCAATTGTATCTATTCATGATCATGGTGCAGGTGGTCATCTTAACTGTCTTTCGGAAATAGTGGAGAGTACGGGTGGTGTAATAGAAATTGACAAACTGCCTATTGGGGATAAGACTCTTTCGGCAAAAGAAATAATTGGAAATGAAAGTCAGGAGCGAATGGGACTTCTGATGAATGAACAAGATATTGAAAGAATTGAACGTATTGCCTCACGAGAACAAGCACCACTTTATGTGGTAGGAGAAACAACAGGAGATATGAAACTCAGGTTTACACAACCTGATGGAGTAAATCCGATTGATATGGAATTAGGTGATTTTTTTGGTAAAACACCTGAAACTGTTATGAAAGATAATACTATTATCGAAGAATACAGTTCTCCTGAATACACCTTAGAAAAACTGGGGGAATACATTGAGAGTGTTCTTAAACTTGAATCTGTGGCATGCAAGGACTGGCTTACAAACAAAGTTGACAGATCTGTTAGTGGTAGAATTGCACGTCAGCAATGCCAGGGAGAAATTCAACTTCCTCTGAGCGATTGTGGCGCAGTAGCTTTGGACTATAGAGGTCATGCCGGGATTGCAACTTCAATCGGACATGCACCTCAGGTTGCTATGATAGATCCGGCATCTGGTTCGGTAATGGCAATTGCAGAGGCCTTAACAAATATTGTTTTTGCACCTCTAACGAAAGGCCTTCAAAGTGTTTCACTGAGTGCCAACTGGATGTGGCCATGCCGTAATCCGGGTGAAGATGCAAGGCTTTACAAAGCAGTAGAAGCTTGTTCTGATTTTGCATGTGATCTGGGAATCAACATACCAACCGGAAAAGACTCACTTTCTATGACTCAGAAGTATGGAGAAGAAAAAGTCTATTCTCCTGGTACAGTGATTATTTCTGCAGCTGCAGAAGTAGAGAATATTCGTAAAATTGTATCACCTGTACTAGCATATATAAAAGGCACATACATCTATTATATTGATTTTTCATTTGACACATTTAAACTTGGAGGCTCTGCATTTGCACAGACAATGAGTAAGATTGGAGATGAGGCACCCGGAGTAACTGATGCTGAATATTTCAAAAATGCTTTTGCAGCAGTACAGGAATTAGTTAACAGAGGATTAATACTGGCAGGACATGATGTATCGGCAGGAGGTATGGTTACCACTATGCTTGAGATGTGTTTTTCTAACCCTAACGGAGGATTGGAGGCACGACTTGATAAGATTAGAAATTCAGATATTATAAAAATACTATTTTCTGAAAATCCCGGAGTTTTGATACAGGTAAAACATCACCGTCTGGTTGAAAAGATTCTTCAGGATTATGGTTTAGGTTTTGCAATTGTTGCAAGACCCATAGAGGATCGTAAACTGATTATTGCAAAGGATGATTTCAGGAGCGAATTCGATATCGACAAACTTCGCGATGTTTGGTATCACACCTCTTACCTTCTTGACAAGAAGCAAAGTGGATCGAATCATGCTGAATTGAGATTTAACAATTACGCAAATCAACCACTTCAATTCGATATTAAACCTGAATTTACAGGAAAAATGGAAGATATGGGGCTGAATCCAGATCGTAAAGAAAAGTCAGGTCTGACAGCTGCCATTATTCGCGAAAAGGGTACTAACGGAGAACGTGAAATGGCCTATTCACTTTTCCTGGCTGGATTTGATGTAAAAGATGTGCACATGACTGACCTTACTTCGGGAAGAGAAACACTTGAAGATGTACAGATGGCTGTATTCTGTGGAGGGTTCTCAAACTCAGATGTACTTGGATCTGCAAAAGGATGGGCAGGAGGTTTCAAATATAATGAGAAAGCAAAATCAGCTCTTAGAAACTTCTTCGCAAGAAAAGATACTCTTAGTCTTGGTGTTTGTAACGGTTGCCAACTATTAATGGAAATGGGACTAATATTTCCTGAACTAGGTGGACAACATCCTAAGATGCAGCCTAACTTATCAAACAAATTCGAATCAACATTTGTAAGTTTGGAGATTCCAAAGAATGAATCAATAATGCTTAAATCTTTGGAGGGATCAAAATTAGGTATTTGGGTTGCTCACGGCGAGGGTCGTTTTTCTCTACCGGAAGATGAGTCTACCTATAATATATCTGCAAAGTTCCTCTACGATGAATATCCGGGAAATCCTAACGGATCTGACTATTCAGCAGCTGCTGTATGTTCAAAAGACGGTCGCCATTTAGCTATGATGCCACACTTGGAACGTTCAATTTTCCCTTGGCAAAATGCCTATTATCCTTTTGCATACAGAAAACATGAAGTAACTCCATGGATGGAAGCATTTACAAATGCAAGAGATTGGCTAAAAGCACGTTAAGTTAACAGGGTTACTTTTATTTGTAAATATTGTAAATTTTATTTAACTTGACGAAAAATTAGAAGTGAATAAGCCTATTTTTGAGATTGAATTAAAAGTACGCGATTATGAGTGTGATTCGCAAGGTCATGTGAACAATGCAAACTATCAACACTATTTTGAAGTGGCAAGACATGAATTCCTGGAAAATTCAGGTTTAAGTTTTTATCAACTTCATCTTAAAGGCATTGATGCTGTTGTCTCGCGCGTACAAATTAGATACAAGGTTCCTCTAATTGGGATGGACAGATTTAAATGTACTATTTCCAGACTTGAAAAAGTAAATGTAAAATATATTTTTCATCAAGATATTATTCGAATATCCGATAATGTCGTTTGTGCAAAAGCAAAAATTGAAGTTGTTAACCTTGTTGATGGCAAGCTTTCTGAACCTGAAGTTTTTAACAAAGCATTTACTGATTATATTTAATTGATATGGAAGTATAATAAATTTAAATTAATAATTTCAGTTCAGAAATATTACTGACATTAGACATCAGATCAAATTGACAGATAAATCGTTATACCAAATAGCTCTCACACAAATAAAAGGTGTGGGTGTTACCCTTGCCCGTAATTTAATGGAAGTGATGGGTGATGAAGAGGCGGTCTTTAAAGAAAGTATATCAAAACTGGAAACAATACCACGTATCTCGAAACGACTGATAACTGAGATACGTAATTCTGAAGTATTAAGAAAAGCAGAAAAGGAATTGGAATTCGTAACGAAAAACAATATTCATCTTCTTTTTTTTACTGACAAAAACTATCCACAAAGACTTAATAACTGCATCGATGCTCCAATTCTAATGTATGCAAAGGGTAATGTTGAATTTAACCGCAATAAAGTCATAAATATAATTGGCACACGTAATGCAACAAAATATGGACTGGATTTTTGCAGAGATTTTGTAAAAGATATTTCACAAAGATTCCCTGATATTCAGATTATAAGTGGTCTGGCTTACGGTATAGATATATGTGCTCACAGGGCTGCATTAAAAAATGGGCTATCAACTGTAGCAGTTCTAGGCCACGGTTTAGACAGAATCTATCCTTACGTCCATCGTCAAACAGCCATAGAGTTAACAAATAACGGAGCACTCCTTACAGAATTTCCTAGTGAAACTAATCCTGACGGGCATAATTTTGTCAGGCGAAACCGTATAGTAGCCGGCATGTCTGATGCAACTATTGTAATGGAATCCGGAAGTAAGGGTGGATCACTTATTACTGCGGATATAGCTAATTCATATTTCAGAGAGGTTTTTGCACTTCCAGGGCGTATAAACGATAAAATGTCTTATGGTTGCAATCAGTTGATATCAGGAAATAAAGCATTATTACTTCAGAGTACTGAGAGCTTCATTTCTCATATGGGATGGGAAGTTGAAGAAAAAAAGAAAATACCTAAGCAAATTGAGTTGTTTAATGATCTATCTACTGAAGAGGAAAAAGTTTGTAGTTCTCTTAAAGAAAAAAGTCCAAAACAGGTGAATAATCTTGCAATTGAATTAAATGTCCCATTATCTGAGCTTTTAATGACTCTTTTAGAGTTAGAAATGAAAAATCTTGTGACTGCTCTTCCAGGAGGTATGTATAAGTTGATCTAATTTTTTTTTCATATCTTTGATAGAGTAAAAAACTATTGAAAAAATATTCCTTTTAAGTACAAACAGACAAAAATTAAAGTACACCAATATTAACAAATTAACTAATAGATAGAGTTATGGCTGAAGAAAAAGACAACAAAAGCAACAAGAGTGCAGAAAAGATTAATGAAAAGAACAGTGAAAAAATGAAAGCTCTGCGCGCTGCAATGGATAAGATAGAGAAAACTTACGGCAAAGGCTCTATTATGAAGATGGGAGATGAAAAGGTAGAAGAAATCCCTGTTATCTCATCTGGCTCAATCGGTCTTAATATTGCACTTGGTGTTGGTGGTTATCCAAAGGGCAGAGTAATTGAGATATACGGTCCTGAATCATCCGGTAAAACCACACTTGCAATTCATGCTATTGCAGAAGCACAGAAAGCCGGTGGAGTTGCAGCTTTTATTGATGCGGAGAATGCATTCGATCGTTTTTATGCTGAGAAACTTGGAGCTAATACAGATGAATTACTTATCTCTCAACCTAGTAGCGGAGAAGAGGCACTGGAAATTGCAGAACAACTAATTCGATCAGCTGCAGTAGATATTATTGTGATTGACTCTGTGGCAGCTTTGACACCTAGAAAAGAGTTGGAAGGAGAAATGGGAGATGCCAGCGTTGGTCTTCAGGCAAGACTTATGTCACAAGCATTGCGTAAGCTTACCTCAGCCATAAGCAAAACAAACACTACTTGCATATTTATCAATCAGTTGCGAGAAAAGATTGGTGTAATGTTTGGTAATCCAGAAACAACTACAGGTGGAAATGCATTGAAATTTTATTCTTCTGTACGTCTGGATATACGCGGAAACGGAACACCAATAAAGGAAGGAGAAGTACAAATAGGGAAACCAACCCGGGTTAGAGTAGTAAAAAATAAAGTTGCCCCACCTTTCAGAAAAGCAGAATTTGATATTATGTATGGTGAAGGTATTTCAAAAACAGGTGAAATAATTGACATAGGTGCTGAATTGGGTATCATTAAGAAGAGCGGATCATGGTATAGTTATAAGGATACCAGACTTGGTCAAGGACGTGATGCAGCCAAAATTGCTATTAGGGATAATCCTGAACTTTCTGAAGAACTAGAAGGACTAATTTATGAAGCATTAAAAGAAAATAAATAGTTTCTATAGAGGTTTCCAACAGGAAGCCTCTTTTTTTTATTAGCTTCATCATTATTTCAAATTCTTTTGTTTTTTTTGAACTCCTTTACTTTATTATTGTTATAATTTTCCTCTCAATTAATCATAAAAATTTTTTTTAGTAAATGCGCACTCACAGAAATATAACTCAAAAAGAAATAGATGTACTTTTATCCAATGGCACTGAGTGTTCTAATTGGGATCTTGTACAAGTCAAAGATGGCTTTAATCCACAATATATTAAGAATACAATATTTTCCGGAAAAATCAAACTTGGCGTATTTGAGAAGGATTTTACACTTTCTGGAGGACTTAAAAAACACTCAGGAATATACAATGCAGTAATTCACAATTGTACTATTGGAGACAATGTGCTAATAGAGAACATTCAGAATTATATTGCAAATTATTCAATTGGCAAGAATAGTTTCATACAGAATGTAGATGTAATATTAGTTGACGGAAAAACATCTTTCGGCAATGGTGTTCAGGTCAATGTACTTAACGAAACCGGAGGACGTGAGGTTCACATAAATGATAAGTTGTCAGCCCATTTTGCCTATATTTATTCTCTTTACCGCCATCGTCCCAAGCTCATTGAGAAAATGAAAGCAATTACCGACTTTTATTGTGATAAACATTCATCTGAGATTGGGATAATAGGTAATGATTGTAAAATTCTCAATGTGGGGTATATAAAAAATGTAAAAATAGGACCATATTGTAATATCACCGGAACAATGAAGCTTAAAAATGGAAGTATAAACAGTAATGAACATGCTCCTGTTTATATTGGTCGTAATGTAATTGCACAAGATTTCATAATATCTTCCGGATCATCGATTGCTGGAGGTTCTTTTATTACACGTTGTTTTGTTGGTCAAGCTTGTTTTATCGATCATGGCTACTCTGCTTCAGACTCGCTTTTTTTTAGTAATTGCCATGGTGAAAATGGTGAGGCATGTGCACTTTTTGCGGGTCCGTATACAGTCACACATCACAAATCCACACTTCTAATTGCCGGTATGTTCTCCTTCATGAATGCAGGCTCCGGCTCAAATCAGAGCAATCACATGTATAAGTTGGGACCTATACATCAAGGTATTATAGAAAGAGGAGCTAAAACCACAAGTAACTCGTTTATTTTATGGCCTGCTAAAGTTGGCGCCTTTTCCCTTATAATGGGACGCCATTCACAGCATGCGGATACATCTAACCTGCCTTTTTCTTATTTGATTGAGAAGGATAACAGTACATATATTTCCCCGGGAATAAATCTTAGAAGTGTTGGAACAATTCGTGATGCTAAGAAATGGCCGGAAAGAGATATGAGAAAAGATCCCGAAAAACTTGATTGCATCAATTTCAACTTACTCAGTCCATACACAATTCAAAAAGTTTTCGCAGGCATTGAGATCCTTAAAAATCTGCAGTTCACAGCAGGTGAAACTTCTGAAATATATACTTTTCAAAGTTGTATTATCCAAAATCGCTCATTAAAAAGAGGACTTCAATTGTATGAAATAATAATACATAAATTCCTGGGCAACTCAATTATCAAGCGGCTGGAAAACACCAAGTTCAAAAATAATGAAGAAATTAGAGAAAGACTGAATCCTCACACATCTATTGGATTAGGAGAATGGGTGGATCTTTCAGGATTAATTGCACCTAAGTCTGAAATAGATAATCTTCTTGATCAGATTGAATCAGGTGAAATTACCAAACTTAAAGATGTAAACCACGTTTTTCATAAATTGCATGAAAATTATTATGTTAATGAATGGACCTGGGCATGGGATAAAATTCAATCTTTTTACAATCTGAAACCAGATACTATTACTGCAGAGGATATTATAAAGATAGTGGAAAAATGGAAAGAATCAGTGATAGGACTAGATGAGTTGATCTATCAGGATGCACAAAAAGAGTTCTCTTTGTCATTCAAAACTGGATTTGGTGCTGACGGCAATATTCAGGACAGAGCTATGGATTTCGAATATGTCAGAGGTGCTTTTGATAAAAACCCGTTTGTAAGAACTACACTTAAACATATTGAAGATAAAAAGGCTTTAGGCAATGAGCTAATTGAAAGAATAGGTAATATAAAATAATTTTGTATACTTGTAAAAAATAGCCCAATCATGACAGAAAGAACTATTGAAATAATTAAACAGTTCAATCCAAAACCAGTAGATATCCCTCTAAATAAATGTGAGCTTGAGGAAGTCGTCGAATCACTATATATATCAATGTTTCCGGTTTGTGAATGCAATAATTCCACCAACTTCAGGGATGAATTAATGGATGCTGCCAAGAAATTACATCGAAATATCGAAAATCGAAAAGGTAAAGAAACTGCTGATAAAATCCTGGAGTCGTTTATTGAAAGTCTTCCCTCAATTCGTACACGACTATATGAGGATGCTGAATGTTATGTACAATCTGATCCTGCAGCCAAATCACTGGAAGAAGTTATTTTAACATACCCTGGTTTTTTTGCTCTCAGTATTCACCGTATAGCACATGAAATACACAGACTTGGTATGCCTCTCATAGCCAGATATTTTTCTGAATATGCGCATTCAAAAGTCGGCATAGATATACATCCTGCAGCCAAAATAGGTAAGAATTTGTTTATGGATCACGGTACAGGTATCGTAATAGGTGAAACTACAGAGATAGGAGATAATGTGAAGATATATCAGGGTGTTACATTAGGAGCCCTTTTTGTAGAAAAGAAACTATCAGATGTTAAGCGCCATCCTACAGTAGAAGACAATGTTGTAATTTATGCTAATGCTACAATTTTAGGAGGAAAAACAGTAATAGGACATGATTCTACTATTGGTGGAGGCGCATGGCTCACACAAAGTGTTATTCCCTACTCACTTGTTTACAACTCAGTGGATGTTAAAATACGTACTGTTAAGAGTTTCAATGAACCCCATGATTTTGTGATTTAACAAGTTATTTATTTGCGGAAATACTTATTAAGATTATACTATTAAAGATTTACAGAAAATATTTAAAGCTATAATAACAATCAATTTTATTAAAACGAGCATGAAAATTGTTCATAAACAATTTTATCCAGATGAAATACAATAGCATATTAGAAACAGTTGGAAATACAGCACATATAAGGTTAAACAAAATGTTTCCGAATCATGAAGTATGGATAAAACTTGAAAAACAAAACCCTGCAGGCAGCATAAAAGATCGTATTGCATTATCAATGATAGAAGATGCCGAAAAAAAGGGAATAATAAAACCCGGGCAAACAATTATTGAACCAACATCTGGAAATACCGGTGTCGGACTTGCATTTGTTGGAGCAGTTAAAGGGTACAAAGTTATTATTGTAATGCCTGAATCCATGTCTTTAGAAAGGAGACAACTGATTAGTATTTACGGTGCGGAGTTAATTTTAACCCCACGCGAGAAAGGCATGAAAGGAGCTATTGAAAAGGCCGGGGAACTGCAGAAAGAAATTCCTGACTCATGGATACCTCAACAATTTCAGAATTCATCAAACCCTCAAATTCATGCCAAAACAACAGCTCAGGAGATTATAAAAGATTTTCCTGAAGGGTTTGATTATCTGATAACAGGTATAGGAACAGGTGGTCATATCACCGGCGTTGGTCATGAGCTCAAGAAAAAGTTCCCCAAGATTCAGGTAATTGGTGTAGAACCTTTTGATTCTCCGATTATTACAGAAGGCAGATCAGGACCTCATGCAATACAAGGTATAGGAGCAGGATTCATTCCAGATACGCTAGACCTGAAAGTTTTAGATGATGTGATAAAAATCACTAAAGATGAAGCCTACGAATATACCCGTCAGTTGGTAAGAAAAGAAGGTATACTGGGAGGAATATCAACTGGAGCAACTATTGCAGCGATAATTAAAAAAACCAGCGACTTGAAAGATAATAGTCGTATAATTGCATTTAACTATGATACGGGCGAAAGATATCTTTCACTTGAGGGATTGTTCAAATAATCAATAGTTATTATTTTTTTCAGAAATCTCCTCGAGTATTGTAACTGCATTCTCCACAGTTTCAACATTACCAATCAAAAGGGATCTCTTTTTACCCTCTTCACGTAGTTTACAATTTCGAGGATGTTCCTGAACATAATTCAGGAGACTTCCAAATGCAAATGACTGATAATAAGGCGATTCGATATCCGACACTAGGTTTAGAGACATCTTTCCATTTTTAAGAACTATCTTTTCGATTCCAAGTGGCTTAGCCAGACGCCTTAAGCGTACTATACGAATGAGCTCCCTCACTTGTTGAGGCAACTTACCAAATCGGTCCTCCATCCTTATAGTGAAATCGAGGATTTCTGTCTCTGTCTCCATATTGTCCAGTTCACGATAAATTGCGACTCTCTCTGCATCATTTGGAATATACATAACAGGAAACATTAGCTCAAGATCACTTTCCACGTGAACATCTTGAACATATTCGTTTTCTTTAGCCTTTTCACTAAGTTCTTCTTTATACAGATCTGAGAACTCATCTTTCCTCAACTCCTGGACTGCTTCAGTAAGAATTTTTCTGTATGTCTCATAACCAAGATCTGCTATAAATCCACTCTGTTCGGCTCCAAGAAGATTACCGGCACCTCTTATATCCAAATCCTGCATTGCAATATTAAGACCGCTTCCCAGTTCTGCAAAGTTCTCGATTGCTTGTAATCTACGGCGTGAATCGGCACTCAAAGTGTACAAAGGAGGAGCAAGCAAATAACAGAAAGCTTTACGGTTACTCCTCCCTACCCTTCCTCTTAACTGATGTAAATCACTTAAGCCGAAGTTTTGAGAATTTATCACAATAATAGTGTTAACATTAGGCATATCAATACCCGACTCTATTATGGTAGTAGCAATAAGAACATCCTGTTCCAGATTCATGAAATCAGAAATTATTCCCTCCAACTTTTTTGGATCCATTTGTCCATGTCCTACAGCTATTCTTACGTCAGGAATCTCTCTCTTTATGAGCTCTTGCATTTCGTAAATATTCTGGATGCGATTGTTTACAATAAACACTTGTCCATTTCGACTTAACTCAAAATTTATTGCATCGCGAATTATTTCAATATCAAAAACGTGAACCTCAGTCTGAATCGGGTAACGGTTTGGTGGAGGGGTACTAATAGTAGACAAGTCACGAGAACCCATTAATGAAAACTGCAACGTGCGTGGTATAGGGGTAGCAGTCATTGTAAGAGTATCCACATTAACCTTCATTTGTTTAAGTTTCTCTTTTGTTGAAACCCCGAACTTCTGCTCTTCATCAATTATAAGTAAGCCTAAATCTTTAAACTTTACATCCTTACCTACAATCCTGTGAGTACCAATCAAAATGTCGATCTTCCCTTCTTCTAAGTCATTCAGTATCTTTTTTTGTTCTTTTGATGAACGAGCTCTGCTTATATAATCAACTTTTACAGGGAAATTTTCCAGTCTGTCTTTAAAAGTATGATAGTGTTGAGTGGCCAACACTGTTGTCGGAACTAAAACTGCTGTCTGCTTACCATCAGTTGCCGCTTTAAATGCTGCTCTGATTGCTATTTCTGTTTTACCAAACCCAACATCACCACAAATAAGTCTATCCATAGGCTGCTCACTCTGCATATCAGCCTTCACATCACGAGTAGCTTTCACCTGATCAGGTGTATCTTCATACATAAAAGAAGCTTCAAGTTCAGTTTGTAAATAAGTATCTTTTGAGTATGCAAAACCTTTCTCCTGCTGTCGTTCAGCATAGAGTTTAATCAGATCACGAGCTATATCCTTTATCTTCGACTTAGTCTTTGCCTTAACCCTTTCCCATGCTCCACTCCCAAGTTTGTTAAGTTTAGGAGATTCTCCTTCTTTACCTTTATATTTAGAAACTTTATGCAATGCATGAATAGATACGAAAACTGAATCATTATTAAGGTAACTAATCTTTATGACCTCCTGAATCTTATCACCTATAGGCAGTCTTACCAGTCCGGAAAACCGTCCAATACCATGATCCATGTGAACTACATAATCACCGGGCTGTAACTGATTAATCTCTTTAAGAGTTAAAGCAACTTTACCGGAACGTGTCTTGTCTGATTTAAGACTATACTTGTGAAATCTGTCGAAGATCTGATGATCTGTGAAACAGCAAATCTTAAGCGTTTCATCTGTAAATCCTTCGTGCAGAGTTTTGTTAACAGGTATAAAAGGAATCGAATCATTCCTGTCTTCAAATATATGGAATAGGCGCTTTTGCTGTTTCTCACTGTCACTTAATATATAAATAGTATATCCTTCATCCAGATATTGACGAAGTGATTCTGACAAAAGGTCGAAATTCTTATGATAAAGCGGCTGTACGGAGGTATTAAAGTTTATTACAGCATCAGGTGTATCCTGCATTTTAGTATCAAAACGGATATGTCTAAACGGTTTGATTGCTGTGAGAAACTCCTCTTTAGTCAAAAGATCTGCTTTAACATAATTCACATCATTTGGATTAATATCGATATGCAAATCATCCCCATTAAGCGATTCAACGCGACTTGCAATCCACCGGATATCCTCTATGCCGATTATTGATGGAGAAGGCAGGGAGCTGAATAATGAAGAGTACTTATTACTGTTTCTTCCAAACTCCGGAACAATTCGTATTGTATCGAATTTCTCTTTAGAAAGCTGCGACTCCATGTCGAAATTTCGTATTGTTTCAACTTCATCACCAAAAAAATCAATTCTATATGGGTATTCAGAAGAAAATGAAAAAACGTCAAGGATGCTACCTCTTTGTGCATACTGTCCTGGTTCGTAAACGTAATCCACAAACTGAAAACCGTAGTCGTCCAATATCTCACTTACAAATGTTGCGTCAACTTGCTCACCCACAGAAATTGTTAATGTTTGCTCTTTCAAATGCTCTGCCGAAACTGTCTTTTCTGATAAAGCATCGGGATAACTTACAATAATCAATGAATTATTATCATCTTGCAGCCTGCTCAATGTTTCTGTACGAAGAATCTCATTTGCTGCATCCAGTTGACCATATTTTGCTGCCCTTTTGTATGCTGAAGGGAAAAAAAGTATATTCTGCGAACCCATAATCTGTGTCAGATCATGATAAAAATAGCCTGCTGTTTCAGCATCATTTAAAATATAAAGGTAGGTATCAGGGTTTTTATTAAACAGTGAGGTGGTAAACAATGCACGCGAAGATCCTTGCAAACCCTTCACCGATAAAACATCCACTTTTTTCAGTAATGAGCCTGCTGCTGCTACTTCAGGAAGTTTCTCAACTAATTGCCGTAGTTCTGTAATGTCTAAAGTCTTAACCATTAAAATGAAAGTGCAAAGGTATACTTTTTTTCTTATCTTTGTCCCGACAGGAATATAAAATATATTATGCAAAAAGAAACCAAACTTACACCTGATATTATATTTGAAAGTAGTTGGGAAGTATGCAACAAAGTAGGAGGAATTTACACAGTGTTATCAACTCGTGCAAATTCTCTGCAAAAAACCCACAAAGATCAGATCTTCTTTATTGGACCGGACATCTGGAAAGAACAAGAAAGCACATGGTTCATACCTGATGAAGAGTTATATGCCGAATGGCGAGATCAAGCATTTAAAAATCAAAACCTCGAAATACGTGCGGGAAGATGGGATATTCCCGGCCAACCAATAGTTTTTCTTGTAAAATTTGAACAGTTCCTTGGCCGTCAAAATGAACTATATGCCAGGATGTGGCAGGATTATGGCGTTGATTCTATAGCTGCCTATGGCGATTACCATGAATCAACTATGTTTGCATACGCCACAGGAATTCTTATCGAAAACTTTTATCGGTTTCATCATCTGGAGTCATATAATGTAGTTGCCCATTTCAATGAATGGATGCTTGGTGCAGGAGCACTTTACATCAAGAAGTTTGTTCCGAAAATTGCTACAATATTTACTACTCACGCAACCTCAATTGGTAGATCAATAGCAGGTAATAATCTTCCTTTATACGGTCACTTGCATGAATATAACGGTGATCAGATGGCACGCCAACTGAACATGTCCGCCAAACATTCAATTGAAAAAAAAGTCGCATTAAATGTTGATTGCTTTACTACTGTTAGTGATATTACTGCTGAGGAGTGTGCACAGTTTTTGCAACGCAGTCCTGATGTTGTAACCCCTAACGGTTTCGAAAAAGATTTTATACCTATAGGGAATGAATATATCAGAAAACATAAAAAAGCAAGGAATTTACTAATTGAAGTAGCCGAGAAAACTCTGGGGCATTCTGTACACAGGGATGCATTGCTCGTTGGGATTAGTGGTAGATATGAATACAAAAATAAAGGAATTGATCTGTTCATTGATTCATTAAGACATTTGCAGTCGATGAAAGAGCTGACGCGCGACGTTATTGGTTTCATAATGGTACCTGCATGGATTAAAGGACCACGAAAAGATCTACAATTACTTCTCAAAGATAAAACAAAGAATGGCAAGCAGGATAAGAAAGTTTTATCTGCAAGCATTTGTCCTTTTGTAACTCATGAACTTATGGATCCTCATAATGATAAGATTGTAAATCATATTAAACATGCCGGATTCTGTAATGAACCAAAAAATAGGGTCAAAATTATATTCGTACCTTCATACCTTAATGGTGATGATGGTATTTTCAATCAAAACTATTACGATCTGTTAATAGGACTTGACATGTCTGTTTTTCCCTCTTATTACGAGCCTTGGGGATATACTCCTCACGAAAGTGTAGCTTTTTCAATTCCTACAATAACTACCAACCTCTCAGGGTTTGGAGTGTGGGCAAAGAAAAAAGGAGACCGAAAGCCAGGTCTTAGTGATGGAATAGAAGTTATTAATCGTAACGACGATAATTATTCTGAAGTTTATGAAGAGATAGCATCTGTTATTTATGACTATACACTAAAAAGTAGTGAACAAATTGCTATATTAAAGGGAAGTGCTGCCGAACTGTCCGATAGAGCAGATTGGGCACATTTCATCAAATATTACTACGAGGCTTATGACAAAGCATTGCACAACTCATTTATAAGATTATCTAAACCTTATAAACTCAATTCAGATTAAATTAATTATCTTTGTTACGTTATTCTTTTATAATTAATAGGTTATCACCATCTATTAGAAAATAAACAAATCAAATCAAATCAAATCAAAAGCTATGATTATTAAATCAAGTTATTCAAATACTCCAGTATGGAGAGATATTCATGTACATGCAGTATTACCCCCCGAACTTCAGCCATTAGAAGAGATTGCTCATAATCTTTGGTGGGTCTGGAATGAAGAAGTAAAAGCAATATTAGAGACTTTAGATCCAGATGAGTGGGAAGAAAGTGATAAGAACCCGGTTGTAATGTTACAAAATCTACGATCAGATGTAACAGAGAGATCGATAAAGAATACTGAATTAGTAGAGCGTATACAAAAAGTTTATAATGATTATAAAGAGTATATGAACGTTCCATTTAATAGCGAACGTCCTAGTATTGCATACTTCAGTATGGAGTACGGTTTATCTCATGTATTAAAAATATATTCCGGAGGATTGGGTGTGCTTGCCGGCGATTATTTGAAGGAGGCTAGCGACAGCAGGGTAAATATGACAGCTGTAGGTTTTCTTTATAAATACGGCTATTTTACTCAAACCCTTTCCGTGGATGGGCAGCAGATTGCAAAATACGAAGCACAGAATTTTGGCAACCTTCCTATCAGTCAGATTATGAACGATGACGGTACTCCTATGATTTTGGAAGTCCCCTTTCACGACAGAATTATATACACGAATATTTGGAAGGTTTCCGTTGGGAGAATAAATCTTTATCTTATGGATACAGATTTAGATCTTAACAGCGATTTTGACCGTTCAATAACGCACCAGCTTTATGGTGGTGACTGGGAAAACAGAATGAAGCAGGAATATTTACTCGGTATCGGTGGTATTTTACTTTTAAAAAAACTTGGCATTAAAAAGGATGTCTATCACATGAACGAAGGTCATGCTGCATTTATTAACGTACAGCGTCTTCGTGATTATGTTGTAGAAGAAAAACTTCCTTTCAATGTAGCACTTGAGATAGTACGAGCATCTTCATTATATACAGTTCATACTCCAGTTCCTGCAGGTCATGACTATTTCGATGAGGCACTAATTGGAAAATACATGACCCCGATAGTTCAGAAAATTGGCATACCATGGCAGCAGTTTATGGATATGGGTCGCTCAAATCCGGGAACAAATGAGAAATTCTCAATGAGTGTATTTGCTTTAAATACAGCTCAGGAAGCTAATGGAGTAAGTAAACTGCATGGGACAGTCTCACAAAAAATGTTCCAACCAGTGTGGAGTGGTTATTTCCCTGAAGAGCTGCATGTAGGCTACGTTACTAATGGTGTTCACCTTCCAAGTTGGGCAACATCATCTGTTAAAGAATTGTATGGCAAGCATTTCGGACCTGACTTCTTTAAAGATCAATCGAATCCGGAACTGTGGAAAAACATATACAATGTAAGTGATGATGAGCTTTGGTCATTACGAACTCATCTCAAACAAAAGCTTGTTGATTATATACAGGAGGAATTCAAAGAAGGCTGGCTTAAAAATCAAGCCGATCCTTCAAGAATAATGAATATACTGGAAGAGGTGAATCCTAACGCTTTACTGATTGGGTTCTCCCGAAGATTTGCAACCTATAAGCGAGCTCACCTTCTTTTTACCGATTTGGATAGATTATCCAGAATAGTAAACAATCCTAAGTATCCTGTTCAGTTTATATTTGCAGGTAAAGCACACCCTGCTGATGGTGGTGGTCAGGGACTTATCAAGCAAATTGTAGAAATTTCAAGGAGACCTGAGTTCTTAGGTAAGATTATATTCCTGGAAAATTATGATATGCGACTTGCAAAAAGGCTCGTTTCAGGAGTAGATATATGGCTCAACACTCCTACTCGCGCTCAGGAAGCATCGGGAACTTCAGGAGAAAAAGCTGAAATGAATGGTGTATTGAACCTCTCTGTTCTTGACGGATGGTGGTATGAGGGTTATAAAGAAGGTGCAGGATGGGCTCTGACAGAGAAAAAAACATATGATAATCAGGATTTTCAGGATGAACTGGATGCTTCTACTATCTACTCTATGCTCGAGAATGAAATTATCCCACTTTATTATGCACACAACAGTAACGGTTTTTCTCATGAATGGATACAATACATTAAGAAGTCAATGGCTTTGATTGCTCCTAAATGTACTACGAAGAGAATGATGGATGACTATTTCGATCGTTTCTATAATAAACTGGCAGATCGTTCAAAGGTATTACAGGCAAACAACTTTTCTAAAGCAAAAGAAATTGTGTCATGGAAAGAAGACACTGCAGCAAAGTGGAATTCATTTGAGGTTGTCAAACTCGATTTCAATCCTAATCAGAAAATGAATATCAACAACGGAAAAAACGAAGTTTATGGCTCTGTTGTTATCAACAAGAAAGATCTGAAATGCGATATTGCAGTTGAGTGTGTAGTTGTAGATATAGACCACATGAATAATACACCTCAGTTTGTAGAATCTTATGAATTTGATCTGGTAAAGAGTGAGGGTAGTTTGCTCTATTTTGAAACGGACAAAGCACTTAACGATCCCGGTACACATCAGTACGGATTACGTGTTTATCCAAAGAATGCCGACCTTCCACACAGAATGGACTTCGCTTACATGAGGTGGATATAATTCTTTATTTTATATAATATAATGCGAAAAAGCGTCTCTCAAATGAAGACGCTTTTTTTATAGAAAAAGATTGTGTTATGTATAATTAAAAGGTAGAGTTAGATAGCATCCAATAATCTGCTTTTATGCGGTGAGGTTCCAAATCGTTTGCTATACAGATTCACTAAATGTGACACACTCTTGAAGTCATACATTTTTGCAATTTCTGTAATACTCATATCTGAATTTAATACCAGAGACTGAATTTCCTCCATTTTACGGTCAAGCATCCACTGATAAGGAGTCTGCCCAAAGCTCTTCTTAAAATGGCGTGTAAAGGTTCTCACGCAGTCGTAGTTGCATAATTCTGCTAATTCAGTGACATTTTTTGTTGACATGTAGTTCTTAAGAACTTTATCTTCAAATGTCTTTGATTTTGTTGAGTGAGGAATAAGTTTAACAAGTACTATTTCTTTTTCTGAGGATGACTTAACTTTACTTGTCAATCCATCTGAAAATGTGAAAGTACACGACTCAACGTCAGTAAGCAAATATTTGCGAACTTTATTTAGATTTTTATTTTCTGTTTCCATATTTTCCTTTATAAATAGTTCCTGAATATATAGAATCTCCAAGTGTCAGTCTAATTCTGTATTCACCTGCTCCCAGTCCTGAAAGGCTTATTACATCCATTCCCATATCATATACCTCGAAAAAGTGTACTTTACTTCCTTTATCTCCGTATATTTCCACTATCGCAGTTCCACGGTAATTTTGTACCGAAACAGTAACCATGTTATTACCCATTTGTGCTTCTACTACCGGTTCAACTGCAATTGCGAAAGATTGAATTCCGAATGTGCTTCTTGCCACTCTTGTTGTTCCACCCTCTTTGCTAAGAGCAACATGATCTTCCCAGTCATCCTGTACTTTATTGCTATTTTCTATAGTAGCCGGAAATACAAGAACGGTACATACAGTCATCAAGAATAACATTAAACTTGTTTTTTTCATTTTATTGTACATTTATTTCGTTAAAGATTATTGTTAGAGATTACTGACACAAATTAACTCACTAAAGACATCAAAAACAATACCCTCCGGATTTTTTAACGGCGTTATACAGCCTTAACTATTGACTATCTGCACTTTAACAGTGTCTTTTTTAACACGAATTAATGCCGATTTAATCATTAAAAATTGAAATATCAAGATCATTTTCTATCATTTTCTTCTTTAACTGTGACTTTCTAACCCTTATACTTTCTACAGTAGTATTCATAAAAGTGGCTAACTGACGATTATCAGCATCGCAGGAAAGAAGCATAAGTATCATCTTTTCATTTTCATTTAACACCCCTTTTTCATCTTTCAAGTGAGTATAGCTTAAAAATGTTTCATCGTCCGGAGAGAGTGTCTTATTTATATCTCGAAGATCAGTATCCGTATTTTTGAGAATTTGCTGCATTTCTTTATAAACCTTGGGTTGTGATGAAACATACTTTTGTGTAAGCTTCTCAAATTCTCCCTGAAGAAAAGTTAGCCTATCTGAAATATTACTATATAAAAGCAGCAACCATTTACGCTTACCCTCTTCCATTCTCATCAAAACAGCCTGCATCTCCTGGTGTTTCATCTTATTTTCTGCCTGTAACAGCTTCATCTGCGTAGCTCGTCTAACTTTCTGTGCATACACTAATATGAATATTAGTACAATAATTAACAACAATGCACCTATTACAATCCTAAGACTCTGCTGACGTACCCTTAACGCCTCATTCTCCGCCTCTGTCAGGTCATATCTCTTTTCAAGCTCTGCTATTTGAGTATCTAGTCGTCCGGAAATAGATTTTTTATAAGCTTCAGAAGCTTTTTTTCTATAATCATTTGCATAAACGAAATTTTTCTGATGTTCAGCAATGTTTGCTACATTTTCAAAATACATGTGATTATATACATAAGAGGTATCCTCAATTATGTCAATTGCCATTTGTGCATATAACATCGCACTGTCAAGCAGTTCAAGACCCACATATCTGTTCGAAATGTTATAATATACTCTCGACAAATCAATTTTCTCATCCTGAGTCGTGTATAGTGATAATTTAGCTTTCTCCCTATCCAGAGCCGTTAAAGGGTCACCTGTTATATCATAATAAAAAGATTGAGCGTTTAAAATAAAATAATCCTTACCAGTCAATTTATTATAAAACCCCGAAAGTGAGTCCAAATATTGTTTACCTTTATCTACATTCTTTTGCTGCATCTCGTTCCAGAAATGTGCTACGTAAGTATCAAACAGGTGAATGGAATCTTTCTCCAGGTGAGCATACTTAAGTGTTTTATTGAAATGATGGTTAGCAGAATGATAATTTCTATTATTATAGTGGATATTACCAAGAAAAAAATTAATAAAATATCCTAGTGAAGGATCTGGCTCAGACATTAAGTTTAATAATCTGTCGGCCTCTCTTAAGGGTTCATAAACAGTACTATCCCTTACTCCCAAACGGGTACGCACAATACCCTGATAAGCAAGAGACCTGATCAGATTGGGGTTTTTTGGATCATGTGTCTGATAATAATTCGTAATAGTATTAATAAGAGAGTCACTCGTAAAGTTTACATAGGTCTTATCGTCCGAAATTACTTTTAGAAGATTGTAATAAGCTCTATTCGACCTGTTCAAATCATCCACTTCAATAGTTTTTAAACTATCTGACACAATCTGCGGTATGCTGTCTATTATACTGTCCCAGTAAGACAAAGTCATGAATGTTTTCATGTCTTCCGCTTTTTTGGAACAAGAACTTACTAATAGTATTACTATCAGGAACGATATAATAAACCGAACTAACTGCATTAACTTCTTACTTAATCTAGATAATACAAATTTACAACATTATATCTTTCAAAAGTTGAATATTTCCCAAAATTGTTTACGTACACAACATTTTTTTATAAAGCTAATGCTATTACTATTTAGTAGTATTTTATACATATTGAGTAATAGAGTATAATATTATTGACATTTTTGAAACTTATGCTATCTTTGCGATTAACATTTAAAAATCACAGATTAGAAATCCTAAAACATTAAACAGATGAAGTCTATAGCAATCATTTACGGATCAAGCACAGAACACACAAAAAATGCAGCAGAGAAAATAGCCGAATTACTTGCAGATTATTCACCCACTTTGGTTGATATTTACGATGGTGATGAGGAACCGTTTAAAACTAACGACGTACTAATATTGGGGGCTTCCACTTGGGGTGTACAGGATTTGCAGGATGACTGGAATGACTTCTATCCTAAACTAGAGCAGATGGATCTCTCCGGAAAAACAGTTGCGCTTTTTGGAATGGGAGATGCTTCAATATATCCCAGCTCATTTGTCGATGCCATCGGCATCCTTTACGAGATATTAATTAAACGAGGCGCTAAAGTAATTGGTCAAGTTTCACCTGAGGGATACGACTTTGAATACTCAAGAGCATTAGTAGATGATAAGTTCGTCGGGTTACCATTGGATGACGACTATGAGCCTGAGCTTACAGAAGAGCGTATCGTCAACTGGGTGGAACAGCTTAAACCACACCTGTCCTGAACGGCTTCAGCTTAACTGAACTACTTCATATCACCGGATCTATTTATAGTAAATCTTATATGACCAGGGTGAGAGTGTCATCTCTTTCACCGATTCAGCCTTATTGGAATCAGGAAAGGTATAGTAATCTCTTCCCGGAACCTGCTCATTGAACGTGACGTCGACTTCCTGATCAGTCAGATTAAAGACCGAAATAACTTCATTATCTCCATATTTTCTGCTGAAAGACCATACACTACTTGGATTACTGTTAGTAATTTCAACCATTTCGCCATCCTTTTCCTGTGACTGAAGTGCAGGGTTATGCTCTTTTAAGTTACTCAGCTCTGCATAAAAATCAGTGAAGCTATCAGTGTCTGTCCAGTCGATCGTATCCTTTTCGAAAAATTCAAGTCGATTATCAAACCCCACCTCCTGACCACTGTATATTAGAGGCATACCGGGCATAACATAGATCAGTGCAGCGAAAGCTTCAGCAGCTTCGCCCATACGTTCGAACTCCGTACCATTCCATGAGTTTTCATCATGATTTGATGTAAAAAACATTGGTATTGCGTGTGAGGGGAAACTACTGATCATGTTACTCAATGACAAACGGAGTGAATCAACATTACTTTTTCCCTGAGCAACTGAATTCATTGTATGATGAAAATCCCAGGCATAGAAGGCATTGAAAACCGTTTCGTTCAACTCAGGCTTTTCTGCCTCTGCCAATAAGAATATATCAGACTTGAGTGATTTAAGTGAATCACTTGCAACAACCCAGAAATCTGTAGGCAATTCATAAGCCACGTCACACCTGAACCCATCAATATCAGTTTCATTTATCCAGAACATCATAGAGCTGATCATCTCACTACGCAACTCATCATTGCTGTAATCCAGCTGAGCAATATCTGTCCAGTCGTACCTTACAGCAAGGCCTCCCAAACTATCTCTGACATACCATTCCGGATGCTCCTCAACCCACACTGCATCTCTTGACGTGTGATTGGCAACCCAATCCAAAACAACCTTCATACCCAGATTATGCGCTACACTAACAACTGATTTAAAATCATCAAGTGTTCCGAATTCACTATTAATTTCGGTATAATTTTTTATAGAATAATAGCTTCCGAGAGTACCTTTACGATCCTCCTCACCAATTGTTTGTATAGGCATAAACCAAAGGATATCAACCCCCAGCTCCTGAAGTCGCGGCAGATGTTCGGTCAAAGCATTAAAAGTTCCTTCGGGTGTAAACTGACGAGTATTAACCTCATATATCACAGCATCATATACCCACTCAGGATGCACACTTTCAGTCTTTTTTTTATACCCGGAGGATGAACTGTCACCGCAGGATATCAACAGAGCAACTGCTATTAACAAAAAATACTGTATGTTAAATATTCTGCTCATAATATTATACTTTTATAAGTTATCAAGAACAAATCACATCTATCTGACAAGTGTGGAGTCATTCACTTTCTCTTCAAACGATAAACATCATCTTTATCCTGAACAATAAATACACTAAACGCACCTAAAACAAGGGAACAACCTGCAAGAACCATAGTAAGTATTACCTGCCCGTGAAACAATTCACGAGTAATAAATCCCAGTATACTGGCGGCAAGTATCTGTGGTATAACTATAAAGAAATTGAATATTCCCATATATGTACCCATCTTATCAGCGGGTAGTGAACCTGTAAGTATAGCATAAGGCATTGATAATATACTTCCCCATGCAAAGCCTACCCCAATCATTGGAATAAGCAATATATTGGGATCTTTTATGAAGTAAAGAGAAATAAAGGATATTCCACCTAAAGCAAGAGCAAGAGCATGAGTTGCCTTACGCCCAATCTGACGGGCTATAAGAGGAAGCAGAAATGCACTTATTGCGGACACTGCGTTGTAGACAGCAAACAGTACACCTACCCAATTGGCTCCCATATTATATAATTCGGAAGACGAATCTGTTGTCCCGTATATATGCTGTGTTATTGCAGGAGTTGTATAAATCCACATTGCATAAAAAGCAAGCCATGAAAAAAACTGAACAACAGCCAGTTGACCCATTGTTTTCGGCATGTGCAGCAGGTCATTCATAATCCCTACCATTCCTCTTGGCTTATTATTTTTTCTTGTGATAAAGGCTGAAATAATCAGAATTAAACCAAAAGCAAGGAGTAGTCCTGATATAATATAT
Organism: Bacteroidales bacterium UBA4912; assembly: GCA_002398875.1. GTDB lineage: Bacteria > Bacteroidota > Bacteroidia > Bacteroidales > Dysgonomonadaceae > Proteiniphilum. The sequence goes on from DHCC01000074.1 coordinate 46,707, forward strand.
AACTGAGCATTATCATCATCAAGATTAAAAGCCATTATCAGTAGTGTGAAAGCAACACCTGCAACAGTCCATATTATTCCTCTTTTCATGAATTGTTTAGAAGTTACAGGAGGTTTTATAACCGTTTTGATACCTGTAGATTTCTCTTTTTCCTCTTCAAATGCAGCTAACTCTTCAGGTGAATATTCTTTGGACGTTATAACTGTGTACAACACTGAAGCATAAAGTACTACTCCGCCAATATAAAATGAGAGTTTCACTGATTGAGGAATAATACCCTCAGCAGCAGTATTTGGTACGCCAAACCAGTTGGTTAATACATAAGGCAATGCAGAAGCAATTACTGCGCCTGTGCCAATGAAGAAACTTTGCATTGCAAAGCCCATTGTACGCTGTTCTGATGGAAGGTTATCTCCTACAAATGCCCTAAAAGGTTCCATTGAAATGTTGATTGAAGCATCCATAATCCACAACATTCCTGCGGCGATCCATAACGAAGGAGAGTTTGGCATAATAAACAATGCCAGAGTAGTAAACATAGCACCAATCATAAAATAGGGACGTCGGCGCCCAAAACGGCTCCAGGTCTTATCACTGAAGTGACCTATAATTGGTTGAACGATCAATCCTGTTATTGGAGCGGCAATCCACAGAATAGGTATATCTTCTACCCTTGCACCAAGAGTTTCAAAAATACGGCTAACGTTAGCGTTCTGTAAAGCAAAGCCAAACTGGATACCTAAGAAACCGAAACTCATGTTCCATATTTCCCAAAAGGATAATCGTCTTTTCTTCATGATTTTGTTTTTGATAATTTGATTTAGGTATACTATGCGATACTTAAAGTGATAATAGACAAATATAATAGTGTTTCCCTACACTAGTAACACAAAAAACAATGTAATTTAAATAAATTTACGCAAACGTTTGCAACTGTTTAGTCGACTCTTTTATTATCAGTTCTGTTTTAATCACTCTGCTCACAACGCCTTCTTTTACCTCTTTTCCCTCAATACGATTAATTAAAAGACGAGCAGCAGCTTTTCCCATTTCAAATCCGTTTTGATCTACACTGGTAAGTCTTGGATAGGTTACTTCTGTAATATAACTGCTGGTGAATCCGCAAACGGATATATCCTCCGGTACTCTGAATCCGTAACTCTTGACTATTTGTATGCAGAATGCAGCAACCTCATCATTTATACAGAAAAACGCATCCGGGACAGGATCAAGTTTAAGCATTTCAGGTATTACTTTTTTTGCAAGATCAACAGTATCACAAATTTCAATATATTTCTTATCAATCTTCATCTTATTCTTTCTCAAAGCATCTTCGTAACCCATCCTCCTGTTATTTGATATGGGCATTGTTGGTACAGAACCTAAAAAGGCTATGTTCCTACATCCTGTATTTATAATATGTTCAACAGCATTAAATGCACCTGCATAATCATCTACTACAACCTTGTCTGTGTTTATACCCGTACATATACGATCAAAAAACAGAAGATGAACGTTATTATCTATTATGTCCTGAAAATGGTCGTATTTTACTGTTGTTTTAGATTGGGATATCAAGATACCGCAGACCCTTGCATCCAAAAGAGTTTCTACACTTCTGACTTCCCTCTCATAATCTTCATTTGAGTGTGTTATGAGCAGATTATAACCTTTACTTTCCGCTTCCTGTTGAATACCATCCAGTACAGTTGAGAAAAAATAGTGAACAATTTCAGGAACAATCACACCAATAGTATTATTTTTATTAGTACGCAACTGTAGCGCAAGTTTATTGGGTTTGTAATTATGTTCCTCTGCATATGCTTTTACCGCTTCACGCGTAAACTTACTGATTGCAGGATGATCACGCATAGCACGGGAAACAGTTGAAGTTGATAAATTCAGTGCTTTAGCAATATCTTTTAAGGTAATTTGTCCCATATTTCAATTGTCTCATAGTTTGTAGACTGTTTACCAAAATTAGCAATAATATAAGAAGGAATCAACATAATTATGAAATAATTAATGTTTTGATATTTAAAATGGCTATAGTAAGGATAAAATTTATATTTTTGTTAATAATAATTTCTATTCTATTTGTATGACGGAATCTAAAATATCCTTGAACATTCAGTCCGAGGTAGGTAAACTTGAAGCAGTTATATTGCACTACCCGGGTGCTGAAGTGGAAAATATGACTCCACGCAACGCTCAAAGAGCACTATATAGTGACATCCTCAATTTATCAATTGCCCGTAAAGAGTACGACCAGTTACAGGGGGTACTTCAAAAGACTTCAAGAGTTTATGAAGTTTCGGATCTCCTCACTAAAGTACTCGAAAGAGAAGATTTAAAAGAAAATCTTATTCTGAAAATAAGTGAAATGGAGCAGGTTTCGGGATATGTTGATTATCTCATGAAACTATCACCTCAAAATCTTTCGAAAATACTAATAGAAGGATTACCGATTAAGATAAATACACTTACGGACTTCCTTCGTGATGAGTATTACGCACTTAAGCCTCTTTACAATTTCTACTTTACACGTGATGCCAGTGCAATAATCGGGAATAATGCAATAGTATGTAAAATGGCTAACAATGTGCGTCTTCGTGAATCACTTATAATGGATGCTATTTTTCAAAGTGGACTCTTTTTCGACTCAAATACTATTAACACATACGATTTATCCCGCAACAACCCGATGGTTAAAGTAGAAGGTGGAGATATTCTTGTGATAAGAGACAATATCTTACTTGTAGGAAATGGATCCAGAACAAGTTCACAGGGAATCGATCTTCTCGTGCAGGAGTTTTGTAAAACCGACACCGGTAAGAAACATGTAATCGTGCAACAGCTGCCAGAGTCACCCGAATCATTTATCCACCTGGATATGGTTTTCACTATGCTTGACTCCAACACAGCAATGGTATATAAACCACTAATAATGGGAAGCTCGCCCTACCAAACCGTTCACATTCAGATTGAAAATGGCAAGGTAGTCAAAATATCATCAGCGACAGGAATACTTAGTTTGCTCAAAAAGCTCGGAATCGAAATTGACCCAGTTGTTTGTGGCGGAAAAGCAGATGACTGGGATCAGGAAAGAGAACAATGGCATAGTGGAGCAAATTTTCTTGCAATAGCTCCAGGTAAGGTAATCTCTTATGCACGTAATATTCACACACTTGAAGAACTCAGCAAGAACGGTTTTGAGATAGTTGCTGCACGCGATATCATAAATGACAACTATAATCTTGAAACATCTAAAAGATGTGTTATAACAATCGAAGGTTCTGAATTGCCGCGAGGCGGGGGTGGTCCACGATGTATGACAATGCCTTTGAGACGCAGTTAATAAGCCAGTCATTCAGAGAATATCCTTTATTTTCAGGAGAGAATCAACTGTATAAGTTGGTTCAAATTCAACAGGTTTATTTTGCGATGGATTGAACCAGATCTGGTCAATCCGGCTGTTTCGTGCACCAACAATGTCAGCTTCCCAACTGTCACCAATCATTATTGTTTTATCACGTTTAGAGTTGGTGTTTTTTAATGCATAAGTAAACATCCCAGCATGAGGTTTGTTAATATTCGCATCTTCCGACAAAATAATCTTATCGAAGTATGGTCTCAAACCGGAGTTTTCTATTTTCTTGAACTGTACTTCCCTGAATCCATTGGAAAGAATATGCATACGGTATCGTGGCTTTAGATACTCCAACAGCTCAATAGTACCATCAATAAGTTTGGTCTTACGTGTAGTACGTTCAAGAAAATCATCACTTATCTTTTTGGCATACTCAGGATCGTCAATACCAAACTCTCTTACGGGAATAAGAAATCTCTCAACAATAAGCTCTTCTTTATTTATTGATCCCTGACGATACAATCCCCATAAAAGATTATTACTTGGCATATAAACATTGTAATACTCATTAAATGTTGGGTAATATTTCGAATACCCATAATCGTTGTAAATCTCTTCCAAACACTCTTTGCCATTAAGATGGATATCCCAAAGCGTATCGTCGAGATCAATAAAAAGACTCTTATAAATCATGTACAGCGCTCTAGCTAACCTCTATTATAAGGTATTTAGTCAGACTCCAGAATCTCTGAGTATCTGTTATCTGAAAAACAAGATTACCATCACTACCTTTCACAAATTCATACGTACCTTCGGGATGAGTTGACCAAAGTTTACCTTTTGCTGAATATAAGGGTATTTCGGTAACTTCTCGAATATCGATTTGCAAAAAATAATCTTTATTAAAAGTGTCTTGCATTACACGTGTTGCCTGCAAAAAACCACCTGAAAGAATCTTCTGATCTTTTAGTTCATTAGCTGTACCAAATACGTAATAAGCTGTATGAAGTGACTTGTCCTGCTCCTGTATAACCGCATATTGCTGCTCAGTTTCAAGGGCCAGCGATGTAATATCTTGAGAAAGCAATGCAATTTGCTCATCCTTCAGTGCAAGCTCTTTTTGAAGTTCAGCTAACCTTCCTGTGCTCTCCTGCATCTCGCGGTTGAGCCTGCTAATAGTGTTTTTTAAAGAAGCAAGCTCAGTGTTACTGCTGCTATACTTCTTATTAAGTGCTTCCAACTGAGCCTTATTACGTTTCAGGATTTCATTTATCATACTGAAGTTTTCATTAACCCTATCCTTAGTGTCCTTATTCATCTCACCTGACTGTGCAGATTGAGTTGATATGTATTTCTCCGCTTCTCTTATCCTTTCAAAATTTGCTTCTACCTCACTAATAACGGACATCATTTCTGCAGCTTCACTTTCTGCATCTGCAGATTGCATCAAAAGAGAGTCGCGCTCGGCTTGTAACTCCTTAAATTCTTTCGACTCTTTTACATTAGTACATGAAACTATAAGTCCCATTACAAGAAATAAAATCCATACTTTTTTCATAAATAATAATATTTATATTTTACATTAATCTCTGCCTTTAACTACTATAACAAACTCACCCCTTGGTTCGTTTTCAGTAAAATGATTAGTTAGCTCTTCAAGCGTTCCTCGAACTGTTTCTGCATATAATTTTGAAATCTCTCTCGAAACAGAAGCCTGTCTTTCATTACCCATATTTTCTGCCAGTTGACTAAGTGTCTTTACTACTCTGTATGGAGATTCATAAAATATCATTGTTCTCGTTTCTTCAGAAAGTTGTTTTAGACGTGTCTGCCTTCCCTTTTTTTGGGGAAGAAACCCTTCAAAACAGAAACGGTCATTGGGTAATCCTGATTCAACAAGTGCAGGCACAAAAGCTGTAGCACCCGGGAGACATTCAACCTCAACACCCTCACTAATACAATCTCTTACAATCATATATCCTGGATCTGAAATGGATGGAGTACCGGCATCTGATATCAAAGCAATAATCTCACCTGCTTTCATTCTATCCACCATACGCGCAGTAGTTTTATGCTCATTAAATTTATGATACGACTGCATGTGGGTTTCTATTCCGAAGTGTTTCATCAATACGCCACTTGTTCTGGTGTCCTCTGCTAAGATAACATCACACTCTTTGAGCACATTCAATGCTCTTAAAGTTATATCTTCCAAATTTCCTACAGGTGTGGGTACAACAAACAGTTTTCCCATCTTTATATTTACTTAAATCCTTTTTTAATAGTAAATAGAAAATCAATCACTGTGGGATTTTCCAAATCCGCTGAAACATTCTCTCTAATAAACTCTTCGGCCTCTTCGTAGGTCCCCAGTTGATTTAGCTTTTCAATAGTACTGTTCATCCTGTGCCTATCATTTCCAAACAGTTCACGCTGAAAAAGGAATCTGTCATTCAAACTAATACCTCTTTTTAAATCAATAAAAGATGGAATATTAGCTTCACGCTTTATCTGTTGACTGTGATCCGAATGTTGCGGATTTCTGTATTCAGGTAATGCAATTCCTTCAGCATATTTGTTACCTGTATT
>DHCC01000074.1:52954-55087 GCA_002398875.1 Bacteroidales bacterium UBA4912
TGTAACTTTGGGCTTGATTCTGTGACAACTCCAGCTGCTTCTCTTTTTCTTTCTCCGAAAGTACAAGCACCAAACGCTCCATTTGGTTTTTTAAGTCCTCAACCTGCATGAATTCCAGTTTGTGCAATATACCGGTAATTTCCTGTGTTCTGTTAAAAGATTCTTTGAAAAAAGAAAAAGGGAGACTTCCACTGTTGCTTACCTCCAGTACGCTTTCCTGCAAAGATTTTATCTCGTTGAGAAGCTGTTCGATATATGGTGTTTTTTTTTCAAACATCTGATTTTCCTTTAATAGCTCATTCCATGAAACATACAAATGTAATCATATTTTAGAAAGCTCAATAAAATCATCAGGCAAATTTACAAGATATAACGTTTGAGTAGCTCGTGTGATCGAAGTATATAGCCACCTATAGAAACTTTCACCTAAGTATGATTTTTGAATGTAACCCAGATCCAGAAATACATTTTTCCATTCTCCACCCTGTGCTTTATGGCATGTAACAGCGTATCCGTATTTGGTCTGCAGAGCATTGAAATATGGATCAGCCTTTACTTTTTTATACCTTAACCGCTTTTGGGTGATGTTGCTATAATCCTCCATTACTCCGGAGAAAAGTTGATTGTTCTGTTCACTTGTTAATCCCGGTACTTCTGTATGCAAGACATCCAGATTAATTTTCGCCTCAAACTCAATGTCATATTCACGGTGATACAAAACCACATTACAAAATCTAAAACCATACATTTCCTCTTCTCCTCTTACTCGCATAACTTCAACAAATTCTCCATTAGCCAGAAAATCAAGGTTCTCATACTCTTCAATCCAGAAATAGTTGTTTTTAGTGATCATAAGAATATCACCTGTGGAAAGCTCTTCTTCTCTATATAAAACGCTGTTCCTTATGCCATTGTTGTATGCATTTACACGTTTATTTGAGCGGGATATAACTATCGTCTCCTCCATTCCATCACGTGAATATGCATCAGAAATCTCATAAATTAAATCCTTTCCTGTAATCTTCTTAACATCTGCGAATCCGTCAACTTTAAGTTTTGGAAAATCATCTGTAGCATTTAGCATTAATGAATCTCTCAGATAAGTTGCATTATAGAGAATCCCAGACTCTACTTCCTGTCTGACGACATCTGTCAGTGTTGCCTCCATAACCTGCAAAGCATAAGAATGAAGAATCTCTTTATCAAGTGCAGGACTGTATTCCTGCTTAACGGGGGGCAGCTGAGCATCATCACCAATCAATAACATTCTGCAACCCTCTGCTGAGTAAACATATTCTATCAGATCATCTAGCAGTCTTCCGGTACCGAAGACCGAAAAATCGGGGGATTCATTATTAATCATTGAAGCTTCATCTACTATAAATAACGTGTGTTTATGCAGATTCTCGGAAAGAGAAAACTGCATAGTTCCTTCCGACATCTTTTGTTGCCGGTATATTTTTTTATGTATTGTATAAGCTTTTTGTGAAGCATAGCCTGAAAAGACCTTTGCAGCCCTACCGGTAGGTGCCAGTAAAACTGTTTTTTGTCTGAACTGTGTCATTGTTCTTACAAGACTACCTATAAGCGATGATTTTCCTGTTCCTGCATATCCTGTAAGTAAGAATATCTGATCCCCGGTTTCTGAAAAAAGAAATTCGGAAATCCTTTCCAGAGCGTATGACTGGTCTTTTGTAAAATTAAAAGGGAAGTTTTCATTGATTTTCTCAACAAAAAAACGATTTATCATTATTTTCGGTAATTTTTCCCGTAAAAGTAGCATAATTATCATTCTTTTTCTAAATTTGTAGTCTAAAATCAGAAAATCAATATTAAAACAGTATAAATTAAAAAAGAAAAGTCCATGAAAGTTGTAATGAGAGTGCTTTTAGCAATAGCCATTGTTCTTTTAGTTTGGGTAAGCTGGAAAAGTATCCAGGGACCTATTGATTTCAATGCTGAAGTCGCAAAACGAGATCAGGCAGTTATTCAGCGCTTGATGGATATCCGCACAGCACAAGTTGCTTTACGCTCACAGACCGGCTCATATACTGCCAGTTTTGACACACTTGTCAATTTTGTGAAAGAAGGTAAAATTGCTACTATAGTCAGATCTGGTGATCTCACTGAAGC
>DHCC01000092.1:0-42430 GCA_002398875.1 Bacteroidales bacterium UBA4912
AAAATTTTTTTTATATTTTTTTTTTTTTTTGTTGGGTTAAAAGTCAACCATATAGGTTGGATGAACATTACATTGGGACAAAAAGCAAGTATATTATGGGCTGTTAATGTCGGACGATTAGTTCAGACTGCAGGACTATTCCTATTAGGTAATTATATTGGCAGAAAACAACTTTTCATAACTAATGAAAAGAACGCTGTTTTATGGGTAAAGATACTTATATTCTCAGCCTTATCTTTTGCACCTTTATTTACCTTGAAAGAGCTGATTATGGATAACAGTTCGATAATACAGCAATCTGTCGGAACGGTATTCGATATGTGGCAGAAATTAGCTTTTACTTTGATATTAACCTCTTCTTTTGTTCTGCTTTATTACCATAGCAGATTCAGATTTAGCAAAGCTTTTAACGACTTACGTTTTTATGGTAAGATGAGCCTCACCAATTATTTAACACAGTCGATTATAGGTGCCTTGATTTATTTTCCTTTCGGCCTGCATTTTGCTCCTTATTGTGGTTACACAATTAGTTTACTAATTGGGTTTTTAATATTTATGTTACAGCTGAAATTATCCAAGTGGTGGTTAACTAAACATATACAAGGACCGTTAGAAAATATATGGCATAAATTGACTTGGATTGGGAAAAGCAATAGACTATAACAATATAAATCACCGGGTTTATAGCAATTAGTCTATTAAAAATAATTCAACAAAATAAACTGAAGATCAAAGAATAGAATAGATTAAAACAAAATATTTCGTAACTTTGACTTTTTCATTGAAATAATTTATTATGTTGGTTGATTAACTATAAATTAACAAAACTCAATCAGCCTGTCTTCATATTGATTAAACAAAATATCATGGTTAAGAATCTTTTCTTCAGAAGCGACAAAAGTCCTAAAAACGTACAAATTAAAAAGGACATTTTAACTCACTTCATGTCTAACGGAAATGATACCATATCCGAGGTATCCAAAGTGCTAGATCTAAGTGTACCTACAATAACAAAATTTATTACTGAATTAATTGAACAGGATTTAATTAAAGAGTTCGGAAAAGCTCATACTCTTGGAGGAAGACATCCAATTGTTTATGGTTTGAGTCCCGAATCAGCATATTTTGTGGGGGTTGATATGACACGTCACCATTTGAATATTGCATTAATGGATTTTACAGGAAACATTGTAGAAAATCAAATGGGAATTTCTTTTACCTACGAAAACACTCCTGAATCACTTGACCAGCTAAGTAAATATATACAGAACTTTATTGATAAAACAGGTGATCGAAAACAAAAAATATTCAATATAAACCTAAATATTTCAGGTAGGGTAAACCCCGAGTCAGGATATAGTTATAGTAGCTTTTATTTCAATGAAAGCCCGGTAAGCGAGGTGCTTTCAAAAAGGCTGAATTTCAATGTAGGTATAGATAATGATACCAGGGCAATGTCCTACGGTGAATATATGAAAGGGGTAGTTGATGGAGAACAGAATGTTATATTTGTGAATATCTCTTGGGGTTTGGGGATTGGAATAATTATTGATGGAAAACCATACTACGGCAGATCTGGATTCTCAGGGGAGTTTGGTCATTTTCCTACCTTCGACAATGAGATTCTGTGCCATTGCGGAAAAAAAGGTTGTCTTGAAACGGAAGCATCAGGTCAGGCAATTCATAGGATTTTACTTGAGAGAATTTCAAATGGAGAAAGCACCATTTTGACTGATCAGGTAAAGGATTTAAGTAAACTCACATTAACTGATATAATGAAAGCTACCGACCTTGAAGATCCTCTCTGTATTGAGATTATCGAAGATGTAGGTTATAAGTTAGGAAAATATATAGCAGGACTAATAAATATTTTCAATCCGGAATTGGTGGTTATAGGTGGTCAGGTAGCAAAAGCCGATGGTTTTATTATGCTTCCTATTAAAAGTTCTGTCCGAAAACACTCTCTAAGCCTTGTTAATAAAGACACAGAGATAGTACCTTCAAAACTAAAAGATAAAGCTGGTGTTATTGGAGCATGTATGATTGCAAGAAGCAGATTATTTATTGAATAGCGTTAATTTATCACTTAAATATACTTAACCATTACATATTATTGTTTTTTATCCTATTTTTGCGTGATATTAATTTATAAATTATGGATAAAAAACATTTTGAAACACTGCAGATTCACGCAGGACAGGAACTGGACCCTTTAACAGGAGCAAGAGCGGTTCCAATTTATCAAACCACAGCTTACACATTTAAGAGCGCGGAGCATGGGGCCAGCTTATTTGGATTAAAGGAGTTCGGGAATATTTACACCCGTTTACAAAACCCTACAACTGACGTATTTGAAAAAAGAATGGCCGCACTGGAAGGTGGCGTTGCGGCTGTATCTACTTCATCAGGAATGGCTGCACAACTAGTGGCAATAAATAATCTGGCTTCAGTAGGAGACAATATAGTATCTACCTCTTTTCTTTACGGGGGAACGTACAATCAGTTTAAGGTTGCATTTGCCAGGTTGGGCATTGAGGTTCGCTTTGCTGAAGGTGATGACGCCAGCAGCATTTCATCCCTTATAAATGAAAAGACAAAAGCTATTTATCTCGAAACAATTGGAAATCCGGAATATAATATCCCTGATTTTGAAGCAATAGCCGAAATAGCGCGTAAGAATGATATACCCCTGATTGTAGATAACACATTCGGACAAGGTGGCTATCTGTTCAACCCAATCGAATGGGGTGCAAATGTTGTACTTCATTCAGCTACCAAATGGATCGGTGGTCACGGCTCCTCTATGGGTGGGGTAATTATTGACGGAGGTAACTTTAACTGGGGAAATGGTAAATTCCCAATGTTTAGTGAGCCTTCTGAAGGTTATCACGGATTGAATTTCTGGGATACTTTCGGTAGTGATTCTCCATTTGGTAATATTGCTTTTGCTATAAGATGCAGAGTTGAAGGATTACGCGATTTAGGACCGGTAAACAGTCCGTTTAACTCTTTCTTGCTGCTACAAGGGCTTGAAACTCTTTCACTTCGCGCAGAACGCACAAACCAGAATGCATTAGAACTTGCAAATTGGCTAGAGAAACATCCAAAGGTAGAGAAGGTTAGTTATCCCGGTCTTGCGGACAATAAATATAATTCTTTGGCAAAGAAATATCTTAAAAACAATGGATTTGGCGGAGTACTATCTTTCTTTGTTAAGGGCGACGTCGAGCAAACTGCAAAAGTGATCGATAATCTGAAGATGATTAGTCATGTTGCTAATGTCGGTGATGCAAAAACTCTGGCTATACATCCGGCAAGTACCACTCACCAACAATTATCTGAAGAAGCACAAATTGCAGCTGGGGTATTTCCTAATGCAATAAGAATTTCTCTGGGACTCGAACATATTGATGACATCAAAGCTGACTTAGATAGTGCTTTACAAAATCTATAATTACATCTAAAATATAGACGTAGATAAATCTTCAAGTAATTAAAAACGAGGGTGATTCCAATTTATTATTGAGAAACACCCTCGTTCTGTTTTGATTTATTCTATAACTTTTTTAATCAGTTCTTCATCATCAAGAAGCAATCTTAGCTCCTGACGAAGATCTACATTACTCACTTCAAGATCTTGTATCAGTACACGCTGCCAAATTTCTTCCACCCACCTATTTTGCTCAACACCTAATTCATCAATGGGCTGAAACCAGCGTAAATACATAAAATTATCATGAGACAATTTTATTTGTAAGGGATTGTCTTTTCCTTCCTGACTTTTATTAAATGAATTGACAATCGACTCTGTATATAAATCTCCTTCAAGTGTATAAGATCCGTCTACAGTTATAATAGCTCCCTCTTCCGTAGACATGAAATTAGTAAATCTACCATCCGATTGCACCATTTTAAACATTCCCGGAGGAGTAATCTTATATCCGGTCTCATCACTGTTATGAATGGCTTTAACCTCCCACAAACCAATAATACTTTCAGCTTCTCTGTTTATTGCACTTTTCGAAGCATTGCAACCAACTGATAAAGCAAGCACACAAATACAAAAAATATACCCGACTGTTTTCATAATATTATTTTTATAATACTGTAATAGTCACCACTTTTCTCTAACTCTCAGAACTCCGGAATATTAAAAAAAAGAATTTAACATCGCTACAAATATAACAATATGAATGGTTTATTGTTGACGTTTTTTTAAAACATATTATATTTATTTTTTATGCTGCTAAGTGGACCTAATTCATTACTTCCTATTTTCGAAATCCCAGGATCATGTGAATTTATTAAATTTACGAAAAAGAGAGGTCAATCATTGGGTATTAGGCTTAAAACCTATATTTTTGTTTTTCATTGGAATGAAACTACAAAAAATGAAGATAAATTTTAAGGAGCGAACTCCCCAACTTATAGCCCTGATTGGAGTATTAATAGTTATTACTGTTGTTCTTATTGGTTTTTTGGTTACCCGTAATTCACAAGTAAAAGAGTTGCAGGAACAATATGTTGTGGATAAACAGGAGCTGGAAGACGAATACGAGGCTATTTCATTACAATATGAAGGATTTAAGTTTAGTGTACAAAACGATTCACTGCTTTATAAGCTTCAGAATGAACAGGCAAAAGTATTAAGGTTACAGGAAGAATTACGAATGACACAAGCTAGCGATAAGGCTGAGATCAAAAGATTGACCGATGAGCTTGCCACATTGCGTAAAATACTGCGTTCGTATATCCAACAGATTGACTCGCTGAATACCCTTAATCAGGAGCTTCGTGCTAAAAACGAACAAATAACCGATCAATACAACAGAACCAGCCGCACCCTGCAACAAGTTTCTCAGGAAAAGGAACAACTATCGGAAAAGGTGTCACTGGCAGCCCAGCTTGTAGCCACCAATATTAACGCAAAAGCCGTAAACGACAGGGGAAGAGAACAGACTCGTCTGAGCCGCAGCTCACAATTTGTGATATCTTTTACAATTGCAAGAAACATAACATCTGAACCGGGAGAGCGAACTATATTCGTGAGAATACTAACTCCTGATGGCAATGTACTCTCTAAAAGTCCTGGCAACAAATTCCCTTACGAAAACAGCGAAATCACATACTCAATGAAACGTATAGTTGAGTATGGAGGCGAAGAAATTCCTGTTACAATGTACTGGGATATCGAAGAATTTCTAATGCCAGGGAACTATAAAGCAGATATTTTTGCCGACGGTCACCACATAGGTTCACAAAGTTTCTTAATGGAGGATTAATCATTTCTACCAATTCCAGATCAACCTCTATTTTATGAAAGTTGAATCGGAAATCTATTTTTTAAAATGGAAATAGGAGTGGCAGAACGAATATCATTACCACTAGGTAGATCAACTGTAGTGGTAATCCCACTTTCACATAATCCATAAAATTATACCTTCCTGCCGACATTACCATGGCGTTAGGAGGAGTGGAGAATGGACTCGCCAGGCACATACTTGCAGCCACAGCTACACCTATCAAGTAGGGATAAGGACTAACACCCATCGAAACAGAGGCTTGCATTGCGATGGGTGCAAAAAGCACTGCTGTAGCAGTATTACTAATAAACATTGTTAGAAAAGAAGTAGCAAACAAAACGCCTGCCAACACAGCTTGTGGTCCATAAGAGCCTACTCCGCCAACGATGCTGTCAGCAACTATTGCAGAAGTTCCGGTCTTTTCCATGGCTACAGCTAATGGCATCATACCTGCAAAAAGAATTACACTCTCCCAGTTAATTGAACGGTATGCATCACGTACGGTACGGAAACAACCACCCAGTATAAGGGCAATTGCAGCAATCAAAACTGAAATCACCGGAGGGAACCAATTGAATACCATTGAAAGAATCATCAGTATAACAATTATGGCTGCATAAGGAGCTTTATGTCTAATTGTAATCTTTGATGCCTCAACTGAGGGCTGCCCAATTACAACCACTTCTGACTCTAAGCGACTCAACCTGTCAATATTTTCCCATGTACCCTGAACAAGCAACATATCACCCGATTGCATCCTCACATCCTTAACATCCTGAATAATGTAGCGGTCATTTCTCTGAATGCCGAGTATGTTAACATTATAGTTTTGCCGGAAACCAGAGCTTTTTACTCTAGAATTATTCAATCTCGAATTAGCAAGAAGTACCACTTCTGCCATGCCAATCTCTTCAAACTTAAATTTTCCTGCAAAACTGGGTTTATCAATATCCTGTCCCTCTTGTGTATCCAGAAACGAAAGCTTATTTTCTTCAGCAAATCTTGATACGTTAGCATAATCTCCTACAACATACAGTACATCATTTGTAGTTAGAACCCTATCAGCTTCAGGCAGCGAAACACTAACGTTCTTGCCAAGCGGGGTGTAATTACGGGTATGTATTTCAGCAATAATAAGAGAGTAGCGCTTTGTAAGATCTAATTCAGAAAGATTCCCGGTTAGAATTGGCGACCCCTTAGCTATTTCTAATCTATAAATATTGTCTATCAACTGGTATTCAGACATCAGCTGATCAGGTGATTTTACACCTTTACTTTTACCACCCTGTTCCTTTTTTCCTCTCTTTTCCAATATTTTGGTGAGAGGCCATAATAATATTATTCCTATGACAAGAAGTATGAGACCTATGGGTAGAGTAGTAAAAAACTGAAGACCTTCATAACCTGCATCCTGCAAAGCACTATGTACAATAAGGGTTGGCGGAGTACCTATAAGAGTCATCATACCACCGATACTGCTGGCAAAAGCCATTGGCATTAGCAGACGGCTGGTACTCATTGTTGACTTTGCTGCCAGACTAATCACGATTGGCATTAATATAGCTACTGTTCCGGTGTTGCTGACAAACAGTCCCACAATAACTGTAACAAGCATCACCAAAATAAAGAGTTTGTAATTGTTGTTTCCCGCGTATTTAAGGATGTTGTTACTGATCATGTTAGCAAGTCCCGTTTGCGAGATAGCACCTCCTACAACAAAGAGGGCAGCAATCATAATAACCACCGGATTAGAAAATCCTGCTAGCGCCTCATCCGGAGTTAAAACTCCGGTAATTACAAGAGCCAGTAGTGAACAGAGGGCAACTATATCGGAGCGGATTTTACCCCAAACCATCAAGGCTGCCGTTGCAACCAGAATAATTATTGTAGCTGTCATAAAATAAAGGGTGAGTAAATTTTTATGCAAATATACTCTTTTTCGGACAGAAAATCAATTTAACATTTCCAGAAAAGATTTCTCATCAATAATCTTCACACCCAGTTTTTGAGCCTTCTCAAGCTTAGCAGGTCCCATATTATCTCCTGCGAGAATATAATCAGTTTTCTTGGATACCGAACCGCTGTTTTTGCCTCCGTTCTGCAGGATTATAGCCTTGTATTCATCACGGGAATGCAGTTCAAAAGTACCACTTATCACGATACTCAGTCCTTTTAGTTTATCGGTTTTTGAAGCCATTACATCCTCACTTAATTCGAATTGCAAACCCTGTTTTCTGAGTCGGTCAACAAAAGCCTTGAATTCAGTATTATTAAAGAAATCGATTATACTCTGCGCTATCCGGTTACCTATCTCATCTACTGATGTCAACTCTTCAAAAGTTGCCTTTTCAAGCATATCGATATTAGGGAATGCCTGTGCCAGTTTCTGTGCAACTGTTTCACCTACAAAACGAATACCAAGTGCATACAGTACTCTCTCGTAAGAAACTGACTTAGATTTCTCTATACTCTCTATTAAGTTGCGAGCACTTGTCTCACCCCATCTCTCCAGGTTAACAAGATCTTCAAACTTCAAATTGTACAGGTCTGAAGCATCTTTAATAAGACCTTTATCATATAACAGAGTTATGGTTTCCGGACCAATTGTTATATTCATTGCTCTGCGTGTAACAAAATGTTCTATTCGCCCTTTTATCTGTGTTGGGCAACCTTCTGTATTAGGACAATAATGAGCAGCCTCATCTTCATTCCTTATAAGTGGAGTACCACAGTCAGGACACTTGGAAGCAAAACGGACCTTATCCCCCATCAGAAAATTATCCTGTCGTGCTTCTTTATTTACTGCAGTTATTTTTGGTATGATTTCTCCCCCTTTCTCTACATAAACCATATCCCCTATATGCAGATCCAGAGCATTTATGGCATCTTCGTTATACAACGAAGCTCGTTTAACAGTTGTACCCGAAAGCAATACCGGCTCAAGGTTTGCAACTGGCGTCACAGCTCCAGTTCTGCCCACCTGATATGTGACAGACTCCAAACGGGATATTGCCTGCTCTGCATTAAATTTGTATGCTATGGACCATCTGGGGAACTTGGATGTAGCTCCCAGATTGCGTTGCTGTATAAGAGAGTCAACCTTGATAACAATACCGTCGGTGGTCACCGGAAGATTCTTACGCTCAACATTCCAATAATTTATAAATTCGAAAATCTCCTCCTTAGACTTACATTTCCTCATAGAATCTGAAACATTTAAGCCCCACTCGCGTGCTCGCATAAGATTCTCATAATGACTGTCTGTTGGCAACCCTTCACCCATGATATTGTAAATATAAGATTCCAGTCTGCGGGAAGCAACCACCCTCGAATCAAGCAATTTAAGTGTACCCGATGCAGCATTACGCGGATTTGCAAAAAGTGGTTCTTCCTGATCTTCACGCTCTTTATTTAACACATCAAATGAGTTCCAGGGCATCAATATCTCACCACGAACCTCCAAAAATTCAGGTATATCATCACCCTTTAGTATCAGTGGAATATTTTTGATTGTTCTTACATTCTCAGTAACATCATCACCCATGCGACCGTCACCACGTGTTACAGCCCTAACAAGTCTGCCATTCTCGTAAATTAACGATATAGATGTACCATCAAACTTAAGTTCACAAACAATCTCAAATTCCTCATTCAATCCTTTATTAACACGATTAAAAAAATCTGTCACCTCTCCTTCCGAGTATGTATTCTGAAGCGACAGCATAGGATACTGATGCTTCACTTGGATGAAATTGTTATTTATATCACTCCCTACTCTTACGGAGGGTGAGTTGGGATCTTTAAATTCAGGATATTCAGTCTCCAGATCGATCAACTCTTTCATGAGACGGTCAAATTCAAAATCAGAAATTACAGGCTGCGATAATACGTAATAACTGTAATTATGATCGTTTAGCTGTTTACGTATTGATTCAATTTTCTCTTTAACCTTTTCCATACAATTTATTGAATTAACATATCTTACTGAAATACTCTCATCCAAGGATAAACAGTTCCTTTGCGACTATTGTTTGTGAAATTATCAATAGATGCCGACACAGTTAAAGTTTGCTGAAACAGCACATTACCCTCTGTAAAATGCAGATTACCGTTCAGTCGCACTTTCACCCTGTCCGACTCCAGTAAACGAACATAGAATTTGCTCTGCAGATATGCGGAACCCTGAAGAAACGGTGTCCCCCAATACAGATCACCACCATAACGGTTATAAAATCTCATCCTGGGGTCACCTGCATAAAGTGTGTTTTCTGTACCAATACCCGAATATTCAATGTTAGCTCTTGAAATAAAGCCAATCGGCTTATGATCTTCATCAGCCTTTCTATCCCGTTCTATCCCGGCAAATACGCCTGCAGACAGCAATCCCTTAAAGTTTTTACGTGAATCAAATTCTATTCCCAAAGATGCAACTCCCTGCATCTGTTCACTTACCCCATACAGAGAATTCCCCGGTTTTGTTCCTGCATAATGATAAAGATAAGACTGAAAATCAGCAAATAAACTACCTTTAGCCACTTTCCCCGAAAATCCCAGGAAGAAGCTCTCCCTGTTTTCAGGAGTTGCATATCCCGTCCAATCCATCCATGCATTAAAAAAGTTCCTCTCTCTGCCTATTTGCCAAAACAAGCCCTGCATCAATGGCATAAAATAATTAACAGAATCATTAAAGAAAAAATCAGAGTAGTTATTCAGTGCATCCCTTCGGGGAAAAGAACCTGCCCTAAATATTGTTTTGGGTGTCTGATATTGATAGTAAAGTGTTAAATCAACCTTATCAACCGCATGCTTCATTCCTGGTATTTTTAACAGATCCACACCTGCCATAATTGTATGAGTTGAGTCCCATGAGATACCACCTGCAGGCGTTATCCAAATACCGTTTAAGGTCTGCGGACCGGTAAAAGAAGACTCCTTATACTCCCGGTTGTCAAAAAAATAATCAAAATCAAACTTCCATAGATAATCCTGTGCCTGTGTAGCAGCAACTGTGCAAAAAGTTAACAGCAAAAGGATGAGTCTCATATTTCAGTCTTGATTTATTCTACAGTTCGTTATATACACCGGGAATGATAAAACCATACCCAATAATGAAAAAATTATCTGTAAAAATACAAACATTAAATATAATCACACAGGTTTACGAAAAATATAACTTATTTAACGGTCTGTCCAATATAAAAAGTCAACTCATTAGTATAACATTGGCTGTATATTTGCCGTACTTTGGTCGGATCCACTTCATACTCTCTTCATACTCTCTTCATATCCACCACATATTTTTATGAGGAGGCTAAGGAAAATGTCCCCGTGAAGTCGGGGTTTTATATCTTTCTCTCCCTCCATTTTCCACTTCTCAGATAAATAAATGAGAGTGTCATTAACAGGAACCAATATACATGCTCTGTTGTCCATGCAGCTGCAACAGATGCCTGCAAATAAACAATTATAAACCACATATAGGAGACGTAAAAGACAAGAGTAATAATTTCAAAAAACAGGGCGGTGCGTGTATTACCTGTCCCCGAAACGGCACTAAACAACACAGAACCCAAACTGTAGATGGGGAGTGATGATATCATAACATACAAAGGTGCTACCGTATCCGAAATAAGAGAAGGATTGTCAGTGTAAATTTTTATCATCAATTTCGGGAATGCAACAAGGACAGAAATCACAATGAGCATAACAACCAGACTAATCATTGAAAGTCTTTTTATAAGGTTTGGAACTTCGTGTATTCTTCCGGCACCAATGGTATTGCTGACAAGTGTACTGGTGCTTGAACCTATTGCATGTGACGGTATAGTGAAAATTGTATAGAAGCTGCGTACTATGTTGGTAACGGCTAGTGGCCTCTCACCCATGTAATTTTCGATCCATAAAAAGAAAAGCAACCAGGTAGATATTGAAAAAAGATATTGAGCCATCATAAAGATGGAGATATCAAGTGTTTTTTTAATTACACTCCATTGGAACCTGATCTTGTTGAATCCATACTTAACAAGATCAACTGTTTTTTTGGTATATAAAAGAAAGAAAAGTGTAGATGAGAATTCAGCAATAACTGAAGCAATTGCAGCACCACCAATTCCCATCTCAGGCATTCCCAGGTTTCCAAAAATAAGACCGTAATCAAATATGACGTTTACAACACCCATCACAATAGCATTTATTGTAAGGACTTTTGTACGTGCAATGCCAATATAAAATGCACGGAACATAAGATTTGTGAATGCAAACATAAGTCCAAATACACGCCATTCAAGATATTCTGTGACTGCACCCGCTACATCTGCAGATTCAAACATCAGGGGAACCCAGTTAACGGCACCATATCTCAAAACGGGAATCAATAAAATTGCAGGTATGAGCAGAAAAAGAGCGCCTTGTATTACAATATCGCCGATTTCAGTGTAATTTTTCTCTCCGTTTCGTCGTCCGATCAGAATCTGGCTACCCATACTAAAACCGAAACCTAGAGTATAAATCGCGATATAAATAACACCTGCTAATGCAGAAGCTCCCAGCTCAATCTCTCCTACTCTTCCCAGGAATGCTGTATCTATAACCTGTATGATATTCTGAGCTAATAAACTCAAAAAGATAGGAGCGCTTATTTTAAAAATATGTTTGTTGGTATACACGTTTGTTTATTAAAAACCGCCAGTTAACTAAATTACTGACGGTTTATGAAACAGTGAATTTATTTCTTTATTTTATTGGTCTTACCATCAAGGTTTATAACTGTTGGCTCGAAAGTTTTCGCCTCTTCCAAAGGTATACAAGCATAGCTCATGATAATTATAATATCATCTTTTTGAACTTTACGGGCAGCTGCACCATTTAGACATATTGTTCCGGATCCTCTTTCTCCGCGAATGATATATGTTTCGAAACGCTCGCCATTATTATTATTTACGATTGCTACTTTTTCATGTATAAACATATTGGCAGCATCAATTAGATCCTCATCAATAGTAATGCTGCCTTCGTAATTAAGGTTGGCGTCCGTTACAGTTGCCCTGTGTATCTTTGATTTTAATATTTCAACCCACATATTTTTATTTGTATCTGATATTGTCAATTAATCTTACATCTCCGCAGAATACAGCAATACACCCTACGATATAATCGGAATCGTTCCAGGAATCAATAGTTTGAAGATTATCCCCATCAACTATCTGAAAGTACTCTACTTGTAAACCGGGAACTCTGTTTATTTTTTCCATTATATGATCTGTGAGTTTTTTGGGATTTAGCTCACTTTTTAAAGAAAGACTTTCGAGTAATATTTTGTATATCTCTGAGGCGTTTATCTTTTGTTCTTCAGACAGTCGCTGATTACGACTGCTCATAGCAAGTCCGCTATTTTCTCTTACAATAGGGATTCCTATTATTTTCACTGGCATTAAGAGTTGCCTGACCATCTCTTTTACAATGGCCAGTTGCTGGAAATCCTTTTCTCCGAAATAAGCATTGTCAGGCTCTATTATCTTAAACAGTTTACTCACTATCTGTGCGACACCATTGAAATGCCCCGGTCTGAACTCTCCCTCCATCACCTTGTCGAGCTGACCAAAATCAAATATACGCTTGTCTTCCTCCGGATACATCTCATGCACTGAAGGGGAAAATATATAATCGACTCCAAGTTTTTGGAGTAATTTATAATCCTTTTCAGGTGTACGTGGATAAAGCCTGAGATCTTCCTTATTATTAAACTGCGTGGGATTCACAAATATACTCACTATGCTGATATCATTCTCAGCAACACATTTTTTTACAAGAGCAGCATGACCGTCATGAAGGGCACCCATTGTAGGGACTAAGCCTATCGTTTTTCCCTTTTTACGATAACCTTGCAGTTGACTTTTTATTTCGGAAATAGTATCTATTATTTTCATCGACCGCATTTTACAGTGCAAAGCAACAAAATAATTGTCATATATTGAAAATATTTGCAATATTTCACTCGAAAATATCACCAACAAAACTCTTATCTCGCTCATTACCTGTCTTTTACGAGATTTAAGCTTTTATATTTTGTAATTATGTGGATTTTTTTTATTATCTTTGTACTCAAATTAAGATAATTAACTTCATGTCTCAGAAAAAAATTTTATACATTACGCAGGAAATCTACCCTTATGTAGATGAAACTCCAATTTCAAATACTTCGCGATATCTACCTCAAGCCATTCAGGAAAAAGGTATGGAGATTCGTGCTTTTATGCCTAAGTATGGAAGTATCAATGAAAGAAGAAACCAACTTCACGAAGTTATTAGACTGTCCGGAATGAACCTTATAATTGACGACTCAGATAACTCTCTGATTATCAAAGTGGCGTCAATACAATCAGCACGTATGCAGGTTTATTTTATTGACAACGAGGATTATTTCCAAAACAGGGAAACTCTGGTTGACAAGAACGGAGAAGAATATGATGATAATGAAGAACGCAGTATCTTCTTTGTGCGTGGAGTAATGGAAACGATAAAGAAGTTGCGCTGGGTTCCGGATGTCATTCACTGTCACGGCTGGTTTAGTGCACTTGCCCCACTCTATGTCAAAAAAGGATATAAAGATGACCCCTGTTTCAAAGATACAAAAGTTATATACTCTCTCTATGATGAAACTTTCAAAAAGCCATTCAATAAAAATATAGCTGAGAAGCTTCGTTTTGACGGAATTGGTGAGCCAGAAATAGATAAGGTAAAAAGCAGAGGTATAATGGATTATCAGAATCTGATGAAATTAGCTGTTGATTTTTCCGATGGCGTAATCTTGGGTAGCCAGGATGTAGACCCCAAAGTTTTGCAATATATAAAAGATGAAAAGATAGACTATCTCCCTTATCAGCCTGATTTTGAAAAAAGTGTGGATGAGATTGAATCATTCTACAATAAAATAGCTGAATGAGAACAAAACTCTTAAATAAACCTCATTTTTAGCTTCATCTATACACAATTATATTTAAAATTAGAAAGAAAGCAATATTCTGTTTTCAATTCACATATTTTTTTTGGATATTTGCGGCGTTGAAATAATATTATTTGAAACGAATGAAGCTCAAGACTATATATAAGCTACTTATTATAACCTTTGTCACAATACTCTCTGTCTCGTGTAATGACACACTAGATCAGGTAGGCTTCACCATTCAGCCGGGAAAAGACAGATTGGCAGTAGGTATTGACACTTTACAGCTACAGGCACGCACTGTGCAAGTGGATTCTATGTTTGGTGAAACAAACTATCCTGTACTTGGTGAATACGCTGATCCGGTTTTCGGTTCAATAAAATCAGAGTATATTGCTGAATTTTATCTTCCAAAAGGCATGGACTTCAAGGAAGGAGCAATTATTGACTCAGTGAGAGTAGAGGTAGCTTATACATCAATTGTAGGAGACTCAATTGCTCCTATGAGATTATCAGTTTACGAAGTTGCGAAATCTTTAAAGGGATTCGCTGATTATACAAATGTGGATCCGAAAAAGTTCGCAGATATGTCTGCACCTCTGGGTGAACAGATTTTCACGGGAAGAAATTCAACATATAGAAACAGATCTTTCACAGCAGAGGATTACTCAACAGTAAACTACAAAGAATATTACATTAATGTTGAAATCCCCAATTCTATTGGAGAGAGTTTTCTCACAGAATATAAGAAGCCGGGGAATGGTAAATTGTCAGACACCGACACGTTCAGAGAATTTTTCCCTGGACTATATTTCACTACCAGTTTTGGGAACAGCACTATTCTGAGTGCGGATATGACTTCTTTATTTATTTATTACAAGTACAATGATGTAAAAGGGTCTTCAACTGGACAGGATACTATTCGCACGGGAGTATTCAAGTTGAATAACACACCTGAAGTAAGACAAATTAACCATATTGAGAGCAACAATATTGAGCTTCTTAAAGACAATCCCACATATACGTATATAAAAAGTCCTGCAGGTGTTAATACTGAACTAAAATTCCCGATATCTGAGATACATGAAAATTTACAGTCGAAGGCTTTAAACCTTGTAAATTTCACTGTATATGCCCTACCGGATGCATCAGATAATGAAATGGTGAAATTAAGTCCACCTGATTATCTTCTTCTTATTAATAAAGATTCATTGAATGGCTTTTTTGAAAACAGGAAGCTGAGAGATAATGTTACGAGCTTCCTCTCTGAGAAGTTTGATGCATCAACTTATTCCTATAAATTCAACAATATTTCATCTTTGATAAATTACTATAACCAGGCCAATGACGGTGAACCTTATGATCTGGTTTATTATCTCATACCGGTTGAAGCAACTTATTCAACAGTTCAACAAGGTTACTCTTCTCAGCAGATGCTTACCAAAATCCAAAATCTAATGTGGCCTACAGCGACAGTTTTAGATAAAAGGGAGGGTAGTTTACAATTGGAACTAATATTCAGCGACCTTCAGTAAGTTACATTTTTACTTAGTTAGCTATAAAGAATAAAATTGACAGAAATATTTCCGAAGGAATCAAGGTTATTTTCTGAAGGGATAATTTTTGACAACATTGTTCCAATGATAGTTTTTTTTATCAAAACAACATCCCTTGTTCATTACTGATTCTTTTGCGTCCCAGATGTCGGTATGCAAGTTCAGTTACTTCTCTTCCGCGAGGTGTGCGTTTTATAAAACCCTCTTTAATAAGAAAGGGTTCATAAACCTCCTCAATTGTTCCCGGGTCATCACCAATAGCAGTTGCAATGGTGGTGATACCAACAGGTCCTCCTTTAAACTTATCAATAATCGTAAGTAGAATTTTATTATCTATTTCATCCAATCCATACTTATCGATATTTAAAGCCTCAAGTGCATAAGTAGATATTGATTTATCGATTGAGCCATTGCCTTTTACCTGAGCGAAATCACGAACTCGTCTTAATAAAGCATTAGCAATACGGGGTGTACCACGACTCCTTGATGCTATTTCCTCAGCTGCATTTATTTTGCAGCTGATTTTAAGTATATCTGCTGATCTGAGTACAATACCTGTAAGTGTTTCTGCATCATAATACTCAAGATGCATATTAATTCCAAAACGAGCTCTCAGGGGGCTTGTAAGCAATCCGCTTCTGGTAGTAGCTCCGACCAGTGTGAATGGATTAAGATCTATCTGTATTGAACGTGCACTTGGTCCTTTATCTATAAGTATATCAATACGGTAATCCTCCATTGCACTATACAGATATTCCTCAACAATGGGTGACAAGCGGTGTATTTCATCAATAAATAACACATCATTCTCTTCCAAAGAGGTTAGTATTCCTGCAAGATCTCCGGGTTTATCAAGAACAGGACCTGAAGTAACTTTAAATCCTACACCAAGCTCGCTTGCTATAATATTGGCAAGCGTTGTTTTTCCGAGACCGGGAGGTCCGTGGAGCAATACATGATCGAGAGATTCTCCACGCATTCGTGCTGCGCTAACAAAAATCTTCAGATTTTCCACAATCTTATTCTGTCCCTTAAATCCACCAAAAGTAAGTGGACGCAGGGTTAATTCAAAGTCACTATCTGTGTTCTGAAAACTTTCACTGTTACGAATATCGAAATTTTCTTCCATTGTATATTTATATACAAAAATAGTTATTTATTACGGTTTTTGGAAATCGCATTAACATTTCGCTTTAGTCCTGCAAACTTTGTTCTTTTTACTGCAGAGCCTCGAAACAACTTTTGGTACTCCTCTTCATCCATTTCAGTCAGTTTGATTAAATCGATAGACAAAAAATCTTCTGATGGCATAAATTCAGGAGTACCATGTGGTGTGGATAATCTGTTCCACGGGCAAACTTTTTGACATATATCGCAACCGAAAACATAGTTTTTTAACTTTGGAGAGATTTCAGGAGAGATTTCACCACGATTTTCTATTGTCTGATATGAAATGCACTTGTTTGAATTTATCAGAAACGGTTCTTCAATGGCATTTGTAGGACAAGCATCAAGACAGCGTGTACAGCTTCCGCAATTTTCCGATATGGGTGAATCATAATCAAGCTCAAGATCTATTATCAATTCTCCTAAAAAGAAAAAAGATCCTTTTCCGGGAATGATTAGCAGAGTGTTTTTGCCAATAAAACCAATGCCGGCCTGTGCTGCCCAAAATCTTTCCAACACAGGAGCAGAATCTGAGAAATACCTTCCGCTTACCTCTGGATAATGTTGACGTATGAATGATAATAATTGCTTTAATTTACCCTTTACTACATCATGGTAATCCTTACCATAAGCATAATAGGCAAACTGAGGTGCATGGAAAGGTTGTTTCCTGTGAGGGTAGTAATTCAATGCTACTGAGATTATAGATTTAGCACCATCGACAAGTATACGCGGATCCAGTCTCTTATCGATATTTCTCTCCATATATCCCATACTAGCATGATGGTTGTCTTCTATCCATCGCATATAGCGATCTTCTTCACCTGAATCCTCTGCGCGGCTAATACCACATTCATCAAATCCAAGTCTTAACGCCTCATTTTTTATTTCTTCTGAAAATGTCATTTACTTTATGATACTATTTCAAAAGTACAAAAAAAGTAACACTTAATACTATTGGATCTGACAATGTAAAGTATCTCAGAAAAAATGTCTATTTTTGCCTGAATAATCGACAACATGAGCCTCCCCATGACGGAATCTTCATTAAAGAGTAAAACTATTCTGTCCCTTTTCTGGAGTTTTATTGATAAGTTTGGGCAGCAGCTGCTTAATTTTGCAAGTATGCTGATCCTTATGAATATTATCAGTGCAAGAGAATACGGGATCTTTGGTTCGCTCGCAATTTTTATAGCATTCTCCACAATCCTTATCGATAGCGGTTTCGGCAGAGCTCTACTAAACAGACATAATCTTACAGATACAGATTACTCTACGGTGTTTATTTTTAATATATCACTAAGCATAGTTTTGTATCTGTTATTGTATTTTTCTGCTCCTCTTCTGGGCGATATTTTCCACACACCTGAAATAGTACCTGTTGCACGAGTACTCTTTTTTTCACTTGTTTTTAATGCTTTTGGACTTATCCATTATACGATACTTACTAAAAAGGCAGATTTCAAGGGCTTATCAAAAATCAATATATTTGCACTTTTGATAGCCGATATTGTTGCTGTATTAATGGCAATTTACGACTTAGGTGTATGGGCGTTAGTATTTCAGTCGATATTATTTGCACTTATCAGAACAATTCTTCTTTGGATTTATTCCGGGTGGCGTCCTAATGGAATATTCAGTAAAAAGAGATTGTCTTCCTTTTTCTCATTTAGCAGTAAACTGCTTGTGTCTAATACAATATCAACAGTTGCAAACAATATTTATCCCAGCTTAATAGCAATGTTCTACCCTATGAATCAGGTGGCCTATTTTAATCAGGCAAAAAGGTATCAGGATATACCGTTTGTTACTATGTCAAATACATTTCGTTCGGTGGCAATGCTGATTTTATCAGAGGTAAACAGAGACAGTGACAGGATGAAAAGAATATTGAGTAAACTGATCAAATCGATATCGTTTATCTCTTTTCCGGTGGGGTTTATCATGATAATAACGGCAGAATCTCTTTTTTTCCTCTTCTTTAAAGAAAAATGGCTTGAAGCAGTTCCTTATTTCAGGATACTTACATTTGCGGGCATGCTCTCTCCTTTTATATTTATTTTTAATGAATTATTCATAGCTAAAGAGAAATCAGCCTATTTCCTTGGAGTTGAGATATTCAAATCAATTTTGTTGATTATACTGATAGTTTTACTACTTCCTGAAGGATTGATGGCACTCGCTGGAAGCTGGGTGATTTACACAGCTGTTACACTACTGATATTAGTTGTTTTGTCCGGTAAGCTGATAGGCTATAATGCTGTATCCTTTTTAAAGGATGTGCTGCCTTACTTGGCAATAGCTATGATTTGCACAATTATATCATACTTTATTACACTTAGTATCCACAATACTATTCTATATATTCTCACTAATGCTGTTTTGATAGTAGGATTATATATACTTTCCTGTAAATTCCTAAAACTGGAAATGTCAAGTGAAGTTGAAAACTGGTTTTTTAATTTAAAAAAGAAAAAGAAATGAAAGACTCATTACTTTTCATACGTTTTGCAGTAGAGTTTGCCATAGAAAATAAAACCCTTTCTCATATTAAATACTTCAACAGATGGCACAGAGATAAAAAATCATGTGAAAGTACTTTAAGTTTGGGATTGCCATGGATGACTTATGATGCTATCGAATTTCTGGATAAAATTTGCAATAGCGGAATCAGAGTATTTGAATGGGGATCAGGTGGATCTACCCTATTTTTTGCTTCCCGTTGTAAAGATGTTGTCTCTGTTGAACATGACACATTTTGGATTAAATCACTCAGAGAAAAACTTGAGGATCTCAATTTAAAAAATGTTTCAGTTAAAGGAATTGAGGGTGTACCGATTGACAACTTCAATAAACTAAATCCTGAAAATCCTGATGATTTTATTTCAAAAGATAAAAAATCATCTGGACTATCATTCGAGAAGTATGTGAATTCTATTGATCAGTTTGAAACAGAGTGTTTTGATATAGTTGTGGTGGATGGTCGTGCACGCAACTCATGCATCAAAAGAGCTATTCCACACATTAAAAGAGGTGGATACCTGATAGTTGATAATAGTGACCGTAAATACTATCTTTCACCTTTTCCCAATCTCAACAATCCTGCTGTATGGGAAAAGAGAGAGTTCATGGGTCCTGTTTTTTTTCAACACGCTTTTAGCAAAACATCAGTATTTAGAAAGCTGATCAGTTAGCAAAAATAAAGTCCAGCTGTCTGCGTTCTAAATTAGCTTTAGCTACCTGTATGGTGACCGGTTGCCCAAGTCGGTATTCTCTTTTTGTGCGTCGTCCAACCAGTCTGTAATTCTTCTCATCCAGTTCATAAAAATCATCATCCAGTTCTCTGATAGGAATCATCCCCTCGCATTTATTTTCATTAATCTCAACATAAATCCCCCACTCAGTAATTCCTGAAATCACACCATCATAGACCTTTCCAAGCTTGTCTGACATAAATTCCACCTGCTTGTATTTGATAGAATCACGCTCAGCATTAGCTGCAATCTGCTCCATATCAGAACAATGTTTGCTTTCAGCCTCAAGTGAATTTTGGTCTACACTTTTCGCACCATCAAGATACCTTTCCAGTAAACGGTGCACCATCATATCCGGATATCTGCGTATAGGAGAAGTAAAATGAGTGTAGTAATCAAATGCCAGGCCGTAATGTCCTACATTTTTTGTAGAATAAATTGCTTTCGACATTGTACGTATAGCGATAGTTTCAATCAGGTTCTCTTCAGGACGACCCTGAACTTTATCAAGTACCGAATTCAAACTTCTTGCTACTTCAGCCTTAGATCCCGATGTCTTAATCTTATGTCCGAAACGAAGAATAAATGAATTAAATATATCCAGTTTTTCTGGATCCGGAACATCGTGTATTCTATAAACGAATGCTCTTGCTTTTTTATCTCTAGGCACCTTACCAATAGCTTCTGCTACGGTTCTGTTTGCCAATAGCATCAACTCCTCAATTAGATGATTAGCCTCTTTTGACTCCTTAAAAAACACACCAAGCGGTTTACCTTTCTCATCTAGATTAAATTCTACCTCATATCTTTCAAAATTAATTGCTCCTTCTGCAAAGCGTCTTTCTCGCAGCTGTTTTGCCAAGTCGTTTAATTTAAGTATTTCAGAAGAAAATGCCCCCTTACCTGTTTCAATAACTGCCTGTGCCTCTTCATAAGTAAGTCTGCTATCCGATTTAATTACAGTGCGAACGATACGTGATTTTTTTACTTCTGCATTCTCATTCATATTGAAAATCACAGAAAAACATAACTTCTCTTCATTAGGTCTGAGAGAGCATAACCCGTTACTCAATCTCTCCGGCAACATAGGTATAGTTCGGTCAACCAGATATATTGATGTAGCTCTTTTCTCTGCTTCCTCATCAATAAGATCACCGGGTTTCACATAATGAGTAACATCGGCGATATGCACACCCACTTCCCATTGGTTGGGTGATAATTGACGTATTGAAATCGCATCATCAAAATCTTTAGCATCTTTAGGGTCGATAGTTATTGTGAAAACATCCCTAAAGTCTTCTCTCTTTGTTATCTCTCTCTCATCTATCTTATCTGAAATTAACTCAGCAAACTTCTCAACTTTTTCAGGATATTTATAAGGAAGATCATATTGAGCAAGTATAGCATGCATCTCTGTGTCGTTCTGTCCAGGCTCACCAAGAATATCTATAACCTTTCCTACCGGATTATTAGCTTTTTCAGGCCATTCCACAATTTCAACAACCACTTTCTCGCCATTCTTAGCTCCTTTAAGATCCTCTTTAGGAATAAAGATATCGTTCGATAGATACTTATTATCCATCACCAAAAATGCGAAATGCTTCTGAACCTCCAGGACACCAACGAAACGACTTTGTGTATGTTCAAGTATCTCAATAACTACCCCTTCACTATCAGCACGTTTCCTTTTCGCAAGTAGTTGCACCTTTACGCGATCACCATTCATGGCATGCTTACTATTACGTTCAGGTATGTAGACAGTATTTCCATCATCATCCGGTACAAAGAAATTCTTACCGTTGCTTCTTCTTTCAAAACGACCTTCCAGAATCAGCCCTCTGTTATTTATTCTATACCTTCCTCTTGACGATTCAAGTAACACCTCATCATCTCGTAATTTGTCAAGCACTTTTATCAATACTCTTCGACCATCCTCTCCGCGTATATTTAATGCTGCTGCAATTTGCTTATAATTAAATTGTTTGTCATTATTTTCAGTCAGGAAATTAGTAACTAATACGGTTAAATCTTTTTTTCTGGGCTTTGATAAAGGTTCCTGCGTGACTGCTTTTTTACTCATAATTTTTTTTGATTTAGATTCCAATTGATACTAAAACAATTTAAATACTGTTTTAGTTACGCAAAGTAATAAAAAATTCACTGATTCTCTACTTTTAAATCATTAACTAATTGTTATTTTTGCAATAGTTAAGAAGAAACAGATGAATAAAAAAAAGGTACTTATAACCGGAGCCAGCGGTTTTATCGGAAGCACAGCAGTTGACAAAGCTCTGGAACTGGGCTACGACACTTGGGCTGGCGTAAGGAAGAGCAGTAGCCGTAAGTATTTATCAGACAACAGAATAAAGCTTGTAAATCTTGATTATTCCAATAAAGACAGCCTAAAGGATCAATTAAGAAAACTATCTGAGAACTATGGAAAGTTCGATTATGTAATTCATATTGCAGGCTTAACTAAAGCGCTTCATAAAGCAGATTTCGACAATGTTAATTTCGAACAGACACGTAATTTGGCTGAGACACTTATTGAGATTGATGCCATACCTGAAGCTTTCGTATTAATGAGTTCTTTAAGTGCGCTAGGTACAGGTGACGAGAAAGGTTATACTCCAATAAAATCAGATCACACACCCAATCCCACCACAGCGTATGGAAAAAGTAAGCTGAAAGCCGAAAACTATCTTAAAAGACTTGAAGACTTCCCCTACATTATTATTAGACCTACAGGCGTTTACGGACCCCGTGATAAGGATTACTACATATTGATGAAAGCTGTAAAAGGAGGACTTAATGTTGGTGCGGGCTTTAAGAAACAGATACTCACATTCATTTACAGTGAGGATTTGGTCGACGTAATCTTCAAACTCATTGAAAAGGGAATAGTCAGGAAAGAATATATAGTTGCCGATGGAGATTGTTACACAGATTCGGAGTTTAACCAAATCGTACAGGATGTTCTTGATAAAAAACATGTTGTCAGAATAAAACTACCTCTGTTTATTGTGAAACCTGCTGCATGGATCAGCGAAAAGATTGCTGCAATTCTCGGAAAAGCATCTACCTTTAATAGTGACAAATACCGAATCATGAAGCAACGCAATTGGGCATGCGACATAACTCCACTTAAAAAGGATATTGACTTTGAGCCTAAACACAGATTGAAACAGGGTATTGAGAAAACTGTAAAATGGTACAGAGATCAAGGCTGGCTATGAATCAATTCTATTTTTCTCATAAATAGTGTAAGTCAACCATTTTTTGTATTTTTGCTGTTCATAAGTAATTAGGATAAATGAAAATAGCTCTTATAGGTTACGGAAAAATGGGGCATGAAATTGAAAAAATTGCCCGTGAAAGAGGACATGATATTGTTTGTACAATCGATATAAATGAAGAAGAAAAGTTTAGCTCTGATTCATTTAAAAGTGCAGATGTAGCAATTGAATTTACATCACCCAAAAGTGCCCTCTTCAATTATAAAAAAGCTTTTGAGGCAGACGTACCAGTAGTTTCAGGCACTACAGGCTGGCTTGAACATATAGATGTGATTAAAAATGAATGTAACAATAATGGTAAAACATTCTTTTACGCTTCAAACTTTAGTTTGGGTGTAAATTTATTTTTTGCTCTTAACAACTACCTGTCAAAGTTAATGAACCGTTTTCCGGATTATGATGTAAGAATGGAAGAAACTCATCATATTCATAAGCTTGATGCTCCAAGCGGTACAGCTATTACACTTGCAGAAGATATTGTTTCTAATATTGAAAGAAAAAACGGCTGGGTATTAGAAGAATACTCAGAGCAGGCAAAAAATGCAAAATCTAATAATAATGCAAAGGACTCCTCTGTCTCATCAGAGAATATATTAAAAATCACATCTTTCAGGGAAGGTGAAGTTCCCGGGATTCACTCAGTTATATATGAATCTGAAGCTGACAGCATCAAAATTACACATGACGCAAAGAGTCGCAAGGGATTTGCACTGGGTGCAGTACTTGCTGCGGAATTTACAAATGGTAAGAAGGGGTTTCTTGGAATGAAAGACATGCTCGGAAACCTGTAATGATTAAGATAAATATTAAAAGACTATGACTCTTAAAGAACGTTTCGGACAAGCCTCGCGCAGACAATGGTTATGGTTTGTCGTATGGACAATACTTACCATTTTATTTTCATTTTGGTCACAATCTCCTTGGGTATTACTTTTTATACTGCTTTTCCTGGATATATATATTACTAAATATATACCTTGGGGATTTTGGAAGAGATCTAAAAACAGTGCATTTCGTAAAACAATGGAATGGGTTGATGCAATTATTTTTGCATTGATAGCTGTATATTTTATAAATACATTTTTCTTTCAGAATTATCAGATCCCCACATCTTCTCTTGAGAAATCTCTTCTTGTAGGTGACTTTCTCGCAGTAAGTAAGCTCAGTTATGGTCCTCGCGCACCAATTACACCACTATCTTTTCCACTGGCACAACATACAATGCCCGTTACCGGTGGCAAATCATATTTTGAAAAGCCTCAATGGAAATACAATCGACTGAAAGGATTCGGTAAAGTTGAAAGAAATGATATAGTAGTATTTAATTTCCCTGTAGGAGACACAGTTGCGTTGAATCAGCAAGGTGTAGATTTCTACCTGCTTTCAAAAATGCATCCCAATGGTAGTGAGGGTGTACGTGCTGATAAAAGTACCTATGGTGACATTGTTTACCGCCCGGTTGACAGAAGAGAGAATTATGTCAAACGATGCATAGGACTTCCAGGAGAGACTATTGAGCTAAATAACGACTCTGTATTTATAGATGGAAATTATATCCCAAATCCCCGCTTATCGCAACATAACTATATGATTCACACAGACGGGACGCAAATAGCAGCAGAAGTTTTTAGTGATTTGGGAATTAACATAGCCGACTACTATACACAAAACGGTTACGGACAAATGGTTATTCGTTCACAGGACCTGACAGGTGTTGACAGTTTAAGCATGTCGATGTTTAGTCTGAGAGCTCGTGACGGTAATAACGGCAGAATTTATTTCAGTATACCTCTGACAAACGAAATGGTCGAAACTATGAGGTCAAAACCTTTTGTATGGGATGTAATCAGGGAGAGAGAATTACCCGGAACAAGTTATTATTTCCCACTTGACTACAATACTCAATGGACTCGTGACAATTACGGACCTTTATGGATTCCCGCTAAAGGGACAACCATAACATTCGACGGTGATGTGGACTACAAAGTTGCAACTTATGAAAGATGTATAAAAAATTATGAAGGTAATGAATTTGCTTTTCTTGACGGAAAAGTTTACATAAATGGAGAAGAGGCTGATTCATACACTTTCAAATTCGACTATTATTTTATGATGGGTGACAATCGCCACAATTCGGCAGACTCCCGCTCATGGGGTTTTGTACCCGAAGATCATATAGTTGGTCAGCCTCAACTGATTTGGTTATCTCTGGAAAAAGACAAAGATTGGTTTAAGGGAAGAGTTCGCTGGAAAAGATTGTTCCGCAGTGCTAAGGTTCCCGCATGATACTCCCGGAGACTACCGTAACTCTGTTTTCATCTCTCTATCTTGCTCCGATAGAGTATTACTCTGCACTCAAAAAGTGTGATAAGGCAGTAATAGAGATTAATGACAACTACCAAAAGCAATCCTACAGAAACAGATGCATTATTTGCGGCGCAAATGGGCCTCTAACACTGAGTGTACCCATTGAGAAGCCTGATAGTGTAAAATGCTTAATGAAGGATATTCGCATTTCAGAGCATGGTAATTGGCGTCACCTTCATTGGAATGCCATTATTTCAGCTTACAATTCAACTCCTTTTTTCCAGTTTTATGAAGATGACTTCAGACCATTTTATGAGAAGAAAATAATATTTCTACACGACTTGAATGAACAATTACGCGAACTGATATGCAGATTGACAGGAATTGACAAAGAAATTTCTTACACTAAATCATACATCACAGAGCCGGCAGAAAAAACCATTGATCTTCGTGAGACTATTCATCCGAAACGTAAATCTGATTTTAAAACTGAATCGTATTACCAGGTCTTTTCTGACAAACATGGGTTTCAAAACAACCTGAGCATCCTTGATCTGCTTTTCAATATGGGTAATGAATCTGTGTTCTTCTTGTGATGTAATTTGGTATTGAAAACTTATCAAATTTACATACCTTTGCACATTATCAAAGACATCCACTATTATGAATCAAAAAGTAAGAGTAAGATTTGCACCCAGCCCTACTGGTCCGTTGCATATTGGCGGTGTACGCACTGCATTGTACAACTATCTATATACTAAACAACAAGGAGGTGATTTTATCCTGCGAATTGAAGATACCGACTCAGCAAGGTTTGTGCCCGGAGCAGAAGAATATATACAGGAAACATTTGACTGGCTCGGACTTTCTTTTGATGAAAGTCCCTCTAAAGGAGGAGAATTTGGTCCTTACAGGCAGTCAGAACGTAAAGAAACATATAAAAAATATGTAAAACAATTACTTGATAAGGGTGCAGCTTATATTGCTTTTGATACACCTGAGGAACTGGATTCAAAAAGATCAGAAATATCTAATTTTCAATACGATGCGTCTACAAGAGATTTTATGAGAAACTCACTTACACTATCTGAATCAGAAACAGAAACTCTAATTAAAGCAGGGACTCAGTATGTTGTAAGAATAAAAATTGAACCTGGACAAGATATCACTGTAAATGATATGTTAAGAGGTGAAGTTGTCATTAACTCATCTATACTTGATGATAAGGTTATTTACAAATCAGCAGATGAACTTCCAACATACCATCTGGCAAATGTGGTAGATGACCATCTAATGGAGATCACACACGTTATCAGAGGAGAAGAGTGGCTTCCATCAGCACCATTGCATGTGTGGCTTTATAGAAGTCTGGACTGGCATGATACAATGCCTGCATTCGCCCATCTGCCACTGCTTCTGAAGCCTGACGGTAAAGGGAAGCTTAGCAAAAGGGATGGTGACAGACTTGGATTCCCTGTGTTCCCATTAGAATGGAAAGATCCACAAACAGATGAAATATCGTCAGGATATCGCGAAAGAGGTTATCTACCTGAAGCAATTGTAAATTTTCTTGCATTCTTAGGATGGAACCCCGGAACTGAACAGGAAATATTTTCTTTGGAAGAACTTATTGAAGCATTTTCTTTCGAGAGATGCAGCAAAAGTGGGGCGAAATTTGATATTGAAAAAGCCAAATGGTACAATCACCAATACTTGATGAAAATGCCTGATACAGTGCTGGCTGAACTTTATGAGCCAACACTTATAGAAAAAGGTATCAACTCAACCACTGATAAGGTATCGAAAGTGGTTTCATTGGTAAAAGAGAGAATTCATTTTGTCAGTGAATTATGGGATCAAACTTCTTATTTCTTTGTGGCACCTGAGAGTTACGACGAAAAAACTGTCCGCAAACGCTGGAAAGAAGACACTCCTCAATACATGCAGCAACTTGTTGAATTAAACATGCAAATGGATGACTTCAGCGCTCATAACCAAGAGAAGATTGTAATGGAATGGATAAAAGCCAACGAATTGCATACAGGTAATATTATGAATGCGTATCGCTTGGCGATAGTTGGCGAAGGTAAAGGACCGCATATTTTCGACATTACTGAAATTATTGGCAAGGAAGAAACTCAAAATAGACTTAAGCGCGCAATCACAACCTTATCTGTCATATAAGTGATTGGTTTAATAGAAAAAGATTAATAAAATGGAAATTGATTTTGTAGTCACTTGGGTTGACATGAACGATCCTAAATGGAAGGCAGATTTTTCTAAATACAGCAAAAAAGGAATTGATAACACTACGAATGAGTTTTCTGAAGCTCGTTTTCGCGATCATGGATTTTTAAAATACTGGTTTAGAGGCATAGAAAAATTTGCACCCTGGGTCAGAAAAATACATTTTGTTACCAGTGGCCAAAAGCCGGAGTGGCTTAATGTCGATCATCCCAAACTTTCGCTTGTAAACCATTCTGACTATATCCCGGAAAAATTCTTGCCTGTATTTAACTCTTGTCTTATCGAGATTTATATGCATAAAATCCCTGATCTGACAGAACATTTTGTCTATTTCAATGATGACTTTTTCATTATTAATAATTTAAGTAAGGAAAGATTCTTTACTAACGGACTACCCAACGACATTGCAGCTTTTCGCCACAATTCAGGAATAGGACTATGGTCTAAAACCCTAAAAAACAACATTAAAATCATTAATGAACGTTTTGATAAGCGAGAGGTTATGGCTCGTGATCATGACAAATGGTTTCATCCATCATACGGTAAAAGAGCCAGACTGACACGATTATTAAAGCCCTACGGTAAGTTTATCACATTAATGACCCCTCACAATGCACAGCCATACCTGAAATCCACTTTCAATGAGGTGTGGGATTATGCGGGCGACAAGCTGACTAAGGCTTCAGAGAACCGTTTCCGTAGTACACAGGACTATACACCTGAACTATTTCGAACCTGGCAGATATGCCGCTCCAACTTTGAGCCCTACAATACTTACCAAGATACAAAAATGTTTCCTTTGGTGTTGAGATCTAAAAAGGCTATAAAAGCTATTTACGACCAAAGTTATAAGCTAATCTGTCTCAACGACAATGCTCATATTAGAAATTATGATAAGGTAATGGAAGATTTGGAGAAAGCATTCGATACAATTCTACCTGAAAAATCAAACTTTGAAATATAGGTTTTTACATGTCACAGAGGAAATTTGTTGCACTAACATTTCTATACAATTTAAATTTACAACTTAAATCGGCTTTAGTGAATGCAGGAGATAAATTTACTTTAGTTTAAATAACGCATTAAAGTTCAAACGAGGATTTATCCGGGTAGATACTTTCAAGAAATGGCTTAATCCTTTTTCTGTCATCTTCATTAGCATGCTGACCGTCATTTAAAATAAACTGGTCAGGATTATATTTTTTCAAATATGCATAATAGTTTTTTCTTTGCACATTGATACGGCTGGACTCCTTTCTTCCCACATATTTCACCTCTGCTTTACCTACAGCTAAAGTATAATATGAAATGGCACACCTTTGTAAATCGCCATATTGTCTAATATGGCTGGATAGTGATTTACTAACTTGTTTATCAAATACATTTTCGATGGCATATTTGTAATCTGATTTTAAATATGCATCTGTATTATGGTGTGGAATAGCAGAATAATAAACTCCGTAAAGTTTTTCGACGATCTTTGCACCTTCAATTACTGTTGAAATGTACTGCCCCAAATGCTTCCTAAACAAACCTTTTATTTTATAATGCCATTTTCCAGTTATTTTTTTCTTTAACCTTACAATAGGTAGTCCATCCTGATTAAAAAAATACTCAGGAGTAAGTTTCTTATTAAAAAACTGATCGTCATTAGCCAAAAGAAAATGTTCTTGAAGACCGGGGATTTTATATACAAAATACTCTATCACGGCAGAATTAAAACAGGGTAACGCCTCTTCGGGAATTATCTCTTTATGGTCAACAATTTGTATTAATGGATGATTAATATTGAGCCAATGAGGTCGCTGATCATCCGTCACGATATAAATCTTATTTATCCAAGGAATATTTTTTTCAATTGATCTTAATGAGTATTTTAATTCATCGTTGCTTATATATCTTCCTATGTTATTAACTTCAGTCGAATCATCAAATACTCCCGTAAACTTCAGTTTTTTTTCTAACCATTTTGGGTCACTTCCATCCACCCATAGGTACACTAAATCAATTTTATTTTTCTCCAATTCGTTTTTCATTATCATTATAATGCAAAATTAATATTTTAAATTTATCTCCTAGTGTAAAAACTAATTCACTTAAAGATTGTCAGAAGCTTATTTAAAGTGTTGTTCTTGCGTTAATTTGTTATATATTTGT
The DNA here is from genome assembly GCA_002398875.1 of Bacteroidales bacterium UBA4912. Classification (GTDB taxonomy): domain Bacteria; phylum Bacteroidota; class Bacteroidia; order Bacteroidales; family Dysgonomonadaceae; genus Proteiniphilum. The sequence goes on from DHCC01000092.1 coordinate 30,229, forward strand.
ATTTAATATGTGATAAAACAATTACTTAATTAAGTTGTTCTATTAACAAACCAAGAGGTTAACATAGTGAATATGAACTCTACATTCAACAAGACTTCTAAAAAGAAAATCCGAATAAAAACCAAAGTATTTGTACCATTGGTTTTTGTCATTGCCATACTCTTTGTTACATATATATTTCCAAGACAAGGAAGCTTCAACTACTCTTTCACTGAAGGCAGACCCTGGCAATACGGACTACTTACTGCACCATTTGATTTTCCAATCTATAAACCTGCCGATCTCCTGAAAAATGAACAGGATAGTATTTTACAATACTACGAACCTTATTTCGAGATCAATGATGAGATAAAGATCAATGCACTTGCTAATTTTGATGCAGATGTTAATTTGAATTCCAGACTTTCAGAGCTTTCTCCGGAATATAAGATTTATATTCGCAAAAGGTTAAACGAGATCTATGATAAAGGTATCATGCGTTCTGAGGATTACGACAGGATATCAGCATCCAGAACAGAGGCTTTAAGACTTAAAAAAGGCAACGTAGCTGAATCAAGGAAGGTTAATACATTCTTCACTATACGTTCTGCTTATGAAAGTGTTTTGAACGACACCCCTGAAGGCATTTATGATAACGTTCTGAAATCGGCAAATATTAATGAATATATTCAGGAGAATATTATTTACGATACAGAAACTTCCGATAAAGCCAGGGAAGAGTTTATACAACAGGTTGACATAAGCAGAGGAATGGTTCAGCAAGGTCAAAGAATAATTGATCAGGGAGAAATAGTTGATTCACGCACATATAATATTCTGTCTTCATTAAAACAGGTATATGAAGAACGTAGTGGCGGTGCATCAAAAGGCACATGGAAAACTGTGGGTCAGTTTGTGCTTGTGTTTTTCATGTTTCTCTCATTTTACATGTATCTTTTATTCTTCAGACCTACAGAATACAGAAATCGCAAGCATGTAATTTTCATGTTATTGCTGATAGTAATATTCGTTTCACTTACAGCTTTAACAGTTAATTTTGATCTTTTCAGTATATATATCATTCCCTATACAATATTAACAATTCTGATACGCACATTTATAGACTCCAGAACTGCCCTTTTTGCCAGTCTTGTTACCATAATTCTGAGTGCACTCATGGTCCCGTTCTCTTTCGAGTTTGTAGTTTTGGAAATATCCGCCACAATGGTATCAATATTCATGTTGAAGGAACTATCTGAACGCTCTCAACTAATAAGGAGCTCATTCTTCATACTTTTCACCTATTCTGTGGTTTATCTGGGACTGGTAATGTATCAGGAGGGAAGCGTAACTGATGTTGACTGGGTAATGTTGATTTATTTCCTAATCAACTTCATATTTATAATGTTCTCCTATTCACTGGTATACCTCGTAGAAAAATCATTCGGATTTATCTCAGGTGTAACTCTTGTAGAGCTCTCAAATATCAACAAGCCCCTGCTTAAAGAGCTCTCAGAAAAAGCTCCGGGTACATTTCAGCATTCTTTGCAAGTGTCCAATCTTGGTATGGCTGCAGCAGCAAAACTGGGAGCTAACGCCTCATTAATAAGAACAGGGGCATTATATCATGATGTTGGGAAAATGGTGAATCCTGCATTTTTCACAGAAAACCAGACTCCGGGAATGAACCCACATGCCGGACTACCTTTTGAAGAAAGTGCACGTATTATAATAAATCATGTGAAAGATGGCGTTAAGATTGCCCAGAAACACAAGATACCTCAACAGATTATTGATTTCATTGAAACCCATCACGGCACCAGCATGCCAAAGTACTTTTACATTTCCTGGAAAAATGCAAACCCGGGCAAAGAGGCAAACGAAGCCACTTTCCGCTATCCGGGTCCAAATCCATTTACAAAGGAAACAGCAATTATGATGATGGCTGATGCTGTAGAAGCCTCATCACGCAGCCTGCCTGAGTATACAGAAAAAGCACTGCGTGAGCAGGTTGACAAAATCATCGATACTCAGGTGGAAGAGGGATATTTCAAGCTTGCTCCAATCACATTCAGGGATATTCAAACTGTAAAGAATGTTTTTGTAGAAAAATTGATGACCGTTTATCACTCCAGGATTGCATATCCTGAGCTGAAAACACCGGTAAATTTATAATTTCACTCCCACTCTATTGTTGCAGGCGGTTTTGAAGAGATATCATAAACAACTCTGTTTACACCCTGAACTTTATTAATTATTTCATTGGATATTTTTGCCAGAAAATCATAAGGCAAACGTGACCAGTCGGCTGTCATAGCATCAGTTGAAGTAACAGATCTCAATGCAATTGTATTCTCGTAAGTACGCTCATCTCCCATCACGCCTACCGATTGCACGGGAAGTAAAATTGCTCCTGCCTGCCATACTTTATCGTACAGTCCCGCTTCACGAAGTCCTGATATAAATATATCGTCAGCTTCCTGAGCAATACGTACCTTCTCAGGTGTTATAGCTCCTAGAATCCTGATACCTAATCCAGGACCCGGGAAAGGATGACGATGAATCAGACCCGGTCTCATACCTAACTCCAGGCCAATCTTACGAACCTCATCCTTGAAAAGCAATTTGAGCGGCTCGCAGAGCTTCAGGTTCATTTTTTCGGGGAGACCACCAACATTATGATGGCTTTTTATTGTTACGCCTGTTATTGAAAGTGATTCAATTATATCCGGATAAATAGTTCCCTGTGCCAGCCATTTGATATCTTTCAGCTTTTTAGCCTCTTTCTCAAAGACATCAATAAAGCCTTTGCCAATAATCTTACGTTTACTTTCAGGATCTGTTACACCTTTAAGTTCTTTGTAGAAATGCTGTTTAGCATCAACACCTATAACATTCAAGCCAAGATGCTCATAATCATCTAAAACAGTTTCAAATTCATTTTTACGTAACAGACCGTGATCCACAAACACACAGGTTAAATTTTCACCAATAGCCCTATTAAGTAAAACGGCTGTAACTGATGAATCAACACCTCCTGAAAGAGCAAGAATCACTTTATCGTCACCCAACTCCTCTTTCAGCTCCTTAACTGTCACCTCAATAAAAGAGGCAGGAGTCCAGTCTCTTTTCATACCGCAAACATCAAGGAATTTACCAAGGATAGCTACTCCCTGTTCAGTATGAAACACTTCAGGGTGAAACTGTACACCCCATGTTTCTTCGCCCTCTATCCTGTATGCAGCCCATTTAACATCTTCAGTGGATGCTGTAAGTCTGAAGTTTTCTGGCGTACTAACAATTGTATCACCGTGTGACATCCAAACTTCGCTGTTTTGTGGCAGGTTACCAAAAATCGGGTCGCTGTTGTCCAATACATTCAAGTGTGTACGACCGTATTCTCGACTATCAGGCTGTGAGACCTCACCTCCTGAAGCGTGTACCATTAGCTGTGCTCCGTAGCAGATGCCCAATACCGGATATTTACCTCTTATATCAGTAAGATCGATCTTAAAAGCATCACTGTCATTAACGGAAAACGGACTTCCCGAAAGAATAACACCCTTTACGGTTTCATCACCAAAAGGAAATTTATTATATGGTACAATTTCGCAATATGTACTTAAGTCTCTCACTCGTCTGCCAATAAGCTGCGTAGTCTGTGATCCGAAATCCAGGATAATTATTTTTTCGTGCATAACGTTAATTTGGAAGTTTCAAAGCACAAAGATACTAAAAGTATGAATCTGATTTATTTCATATAGAAAATAATCTCTTTTTGAATATCCCAACAGGCATGGAATGCTAATACATCACTTTTGAATAATTTTTATTTGAGTCCAATTTTAGCCTTATTTCAGACTGTTATAAAAGGAGCTTATAAGAGCCAGGTAAGAGTCAGGTAAGAGTCAGGTAAGAACAAAACAAGAATTAGGTATGTATCGTCCTGAAAAACGATAAATCCCTGCCTGCAAAATACTAATGATATTTACGAATATCGTTCGCAGTTAAAATATAATATAGTCATTTTCATCCTCTCATTTGTTTTATTGATATTACATATTTCTATTTTGAAAAGTCACTGATTGAAATACCAAATTATTCGTTGTCAGTATATTTTTCAAATGCTGAATGGGTATTTATGGGATTGATTACTTTACTGATTGCTTCGGTATTGAAACGGTCTGTTGAGATGAAAGAAGAGCAGGATTTAACTATTTAAAGGAAAGTGAAATATTATATGGCAATAATCGTGAACCTGGATGTTGAAATGGCAAAGAACAAGATCTCCCTAAACGAGCTCTCAGAAAAAGTAGGAATAACACCTGCTAATCTTTCCATTTTGAAACCAGGGAAAGCTAAAGCGATACGTTTTAGTACTTTGGAGGCTATATGCTGTGAGTTAAAGTGTCAACCGGGTGACTTATTGAGCTGGGTTGAAAATGAAGAATAGATTTATATTCATCTCATAATAAAGACAAAATTTATAATTGCTTAGAGTTTTTTCTTATCTTTGAAATCAAGTAATGAATATCATGGAACGATTTTTGGTTCCATGTGATACATCTGAAAATAAATAGTTTCAATCGAATGAAATTAAAATATATAGGTCTCGCCATTTTATTGGGAATTTTGCACCAGTCATTGCAATCGCAAACACTTGACGATGCCAAAAACTGGTATTTGGAAGGACGTTTTGCTGATGCTCTTCCTGTGTTCAGGATGGAATATCAGGAAGACCCTAAGAATGCTTCACTAAATCAATGGCTGGGAGTGAGCTTATACAAAACCGGTCGTCTCACTGAAGCTCTACAATACCTTCAATATGCATCAGAAAGAAAAATACCTGAGGCGTATATTGTTCTTGGAGAATTGTATGCCAATCTTTATCGTTTTGAAGATGCTGAGAAAGAATTTGAAAAGTATCAGCGTGCGAATCGAAGAAAAGATGAAGCATTGGAAAAACTTGCAACTGCACGCGAATATGCAGACAAGCTTAAAAGATTTGTGAGTCGTACTGAAGACATTCAGATAATCGACAGTATGGTGGTTCTCAAAACGGAGTTTCTTACTGCTTATAACCTTAGTAGCTCTTCAGGATCACTTATGCCGATAAGCGATTTTTTAAATGAGCAGCAAAGCAGAGATAAAACGCTATATATGAATGAGCGGCAGGATAAGATTTACTATTCAAGAAGAGAAAAAGGAGCGAACTCCAATCTTTTCACTATGGAGAAACTGTTGGATTCGTTTGGTAATGAAAAGCAGCTGCCGGAAAATGTTAATGACCCGGGAGATCAGGCTTATCCCTTTGTGATGAACGATGGACTTACAATCTATTTTGCTTCCACAGGTCATCAATCCTATGGTGGCTATGATATTTATGTGACACGTTACAACCTTGCATCAGATTCATACCTCATGCCAAATCAGCTTAACATGCCATTTAACTCTCCTTTCAACGATTATCTTATGGTAATGGATGAAGAAAAAGGATTGGGCTGGTTTGCATCAGACCGCTTTCAACATTCAGATTCTGTTTGTGTATACACTTTCATACCAAATGAACGGGTTACACTTGTTGAAAGCGATGACATTACATATTTGGCCGGAAGGGCTGCTATATCATCTATTGCTGACAGCTGGAAAGATGGCTACGATTACAGCTCTGTGATATCACTGGCAAAAGAGGTTTCTGTTTCACAAGAGAAAAAAGATGTTGACTTTGAGTTTTTGATAAATGACAAAGTCACTTATCACACATTAAAGGATTTTAAAAGCAGTAGGGCACGCTCGATATTCTCACAAGCTATTGGTTTAGAGAAACAGCTTAATGAAATAAATGCAGAATTGGATGTCAAACGTAGTCAGTTCTCAAACAACAGTTCTGCCGGAGATAATCTCACTAGCTCAATATTGAATCTGGAAAAGCAGTCTGAAGAACTTTATAAAGAGATCGAGCGACTTAAAATTCAGGCCAGAAACGATGAAATACGTAATAACTATAACTAAATAAACCGGATATGACACTTCACATCGTTGTTGTAATTTCTGTAATAATACTAGGAATACTTTTCATGTTAATTGAAATATTTCTTCTCCCGGGAATAAGTATAGCGGGAATAGCTGGTTTGATTTTTATAATCGGAGGTATTGTTTACTCTTATATGTTTATAGGGAGTACTGCTGGAAATATAACGCTTGCCGCTTCAGCAATTGCCCTTGGAGGATCGTTTGCCTGGCTGTTAAAATCCAAGTCATTGCGCCGTATATCGCTGGAAACCAACATTGAAAATAATGTTGACAATAGTTATCTACTTAAAATTTCTGTCGGTGACACCGGCACAGCAACTTCAAGATTAAACCCTATCGGCAAGGTTCTTATTAACGATGTTGAGGCAGAAGGCAAATCTTTCGACGGTGAATTTATCGAAGAAGATACAGAAATTGAAGTTGTTAAAGTAGAAACATACAATGTTCTGGTAAAAAGAAAACAATAATATTCACATTAAAATTATATCATTATGGTATTTTCGATCCCATTAATCATTACTATCGCAGTAATTATCATCTTTCTGTTGATATTTTTCCATTATGTGCCTTTTTTCCTATGGATAAACGCACTATCTGCAGGTGTTCGCATTTCACTGGTACAGTTGTTCTTAATGCGTTTGCGTCGTGTACCTCCTCACACAATTGTTTATGCTATGATTGAGGCTCACAAAGCCGGTTTGAAGAGTGTCACGCGTGACAACCTTGAAGCTCACTACCTTGCAGGCGGTCATGTTGAAAAAGTTGTACATGCATTGGTATCAGCCTCTAAGGCTAATATCGATCTTACATTTCAGATGGCAACAGCTATTGACCTTGCAGGACGTGATGTACTTGAAGCTGTTAGAATGTCTGTTAACCCTAAAGTTATTGACACACCTCCTGTTTCTGCAGTTGCTATAGATGGTATCCAGCTTATAGCTAAAGCGCGCGTAACAGTTCGTGCAAACATCAAACAACTTGTTGGTGGTGCCGGTGAAGAAACTATTCTTGCACGTGTTGGAGAAGGGATTGTGTCTTCTATCGGATCAGCCGTTTCTCATAAGTCTGTATTAGAAAATCCTGATTCAATATCTAAACTGGTACTGAAAAAAGGTCTCGATGCCGGAACAGCTTTCGAAATACTCTCTATTGATATTGCTGATATTGATATAGGTAAAAACATTGGTGCAGTATTACAAATGGATCAGGCTCAGGCAGACAAAAATATTGCACAGGCACGCGCCGAAGAACGTCGTGCAATGGCTATTGCTCTTGAACAGGAGATGAAAGCAAAAGCACAGGAAGCACGTGCTAAAGTTATCGAAGCAGAAGCAGAAGTACCGATTGCAATGGCAGAAGCCTTCCGAAATGGCAACCTTGGCATTATGGATTATTACAGAATGGAAAACATTCAGGCAGATACTGATATGAGGGATTCTATAGCAAAACCTCAAGGTGGCACCGGAAATAAAAAATAAAAAAACTATATATGAGAATTATACCTGATTCGGAATTATTGATAAATTCTGACGGAAGTGCTTTTCATTTGCATATAACTCCTGATCAGCTTTCCGACAAGATTGTAATGATGGGTGATCCTGATCGTGTAACAATGACAGCCTCATTTTTCGACACTATTGAATGCGATGTGCAAAGTCGGGAGTTCCATACTGTTACCGGCACTTATAAAGGTAAACGTATTACTGCACTTTCGCATGGGATAGGCACTGATAATATTGATATTGTGGTCACTGAGTTGGATGCACTTGCAAATATCGACTTTAAGACACGTACTGTAAAAGAAGAATTCAAGCAACTGACTATGGTACGCGTTGGCACTTCGGGTGGCATGCAACCACATTGTCCGACAGGCTCTTATGTTGTTTCGGAAAAATCAATTGGTTTTGATGGTCTTATTCACTACTATGCCGACTCTAAAAATATTCGTGAAGAGGATTTTGAAGAAGCGTTTCAGAAACACGTAAAATGGTCGCCATTTCATTGTGTACCATACGTAGTAAGTGCTGATGAAGAGCTGGTTGACAGAATAGGCCATGATATGATTCGCGGAGTTACGATCTCAGCAACAGGTTTTTATGGTCCTCAGGGCAGGTATGTAAGACTACCTTTAGCTGATCCGGAATTAAATTCCAGGATAGAATCATTCCGTTTTAACGAGTATTCAATTACAAACTATGAAATGGAGAGCTCAGCGATCGCAGGTCTTTCTAAATTAATGGGTCACAAGGCAATGACAGTATGCACAATAATTGCTAACCGGGTTGCTTTGAGCTCCAATACTGAATACAAGGGTTCAATGGAAGACTTGATAAAAACAGTATTGGATAGAATTTAGATAAATATCATTAATTAACAAAGACAGATTAAAAAATAATATGAAGAAAATTTTAACAATGTTGCTTTTAGTGACTTCATTTGTCGCTTTAGCACAACAAAATTCCGCTTTGCCGATAGATCCAAATGTTAGGACAGGCAAATTGGAAAACGGATTAACCTATTATATCCGTAATAATGGTCAGCCTGAAAACAGAGCAGACTTTTATATTGCTCAAAAGGTGGGATCAATGCAGGAGGAAGATAATCAAGCCGGACTGGCTCACTTTCTGGAACACATGGCTTTTAACGGAACTGAGAACTTTCCGGGAAAATCTATGCTGAATTATCTTCAAGATAACGGAATAAGATTTGGGGTTAACATTAATGCATATACTTCATTTGATGAGACGGTGTATTACATGACAGATATACCAACTACAAATGTAAATCTTATGGACTCGGCACTATTAGTGTTACACGATTGGTCTAATGCCATCTCACTTGAAGAGGAAGAGCTCGAAAGTGAGCGTGGTGTGATCCGTGAAGAGTGGCGTACTCGAGGCGGTGCACAACAACGTATCTGGGATCAGTTGCTACCTGCAATGTATCCTGAAAGCAAATATGCAAAAAGAATGCCTATTGGTAGTATTGATGTAATCAACAACTTTAAACCTGAAGAAATCAGGGCTTATTACCATAAATGGTATAGGCCCGACCTGCAGGGAATTATTGTTGTAGGTGATGTTGATTTAGATGAGATGGAGAAGAAGATAGTGGAGTTATTCTCCCCTATTACTCTGGATGAAGAGGTAGCAGAGAGAGTATATTATCCTGTTCCTGATAATAAAGAACCGATATTTGCACTTGCAACAGATACTGAAGCTCGCAGCACAAGTATTATGATGTTTTATAAGCATGATCCGATGCCTGATGAACTTAAAAACACACAAGCAGGTTATCTGACACAATATATCTTAAATGCTGCTGCTTCTATGATGAATCAGCGCTTTAATGAAATATTACAAAAGCCGGATGCTCCATTTACTTCAGCTTATGCTTATGACGGAGACTATTTTGTTGCAAAAACAAAAGATGCATGGACAGTTGTAGCCGGCAGCTCTGAAGATAAAATTGATGATGCCTTGGCTGCTATGATACGTGAGTCAGAAAGAGCTAAACAGCACGGGTTCACTGCTGCAGAGTATGATATTGCAAGAACCAATATTCTTAAAAGCTACGAAGATGCGTATAACAACAGGGATAAGCAGAGAAATGCAAGCTATTCAGAAGAATATGTAAGAGCTTTCATTGACAGTGAACCTATTCCGGGTATTGAGTTTGAATATCAGTTTTTACAAGCTGTAGCACCAAACATACCTGTTGAAGCAATCAATCAAACAATACAACAGCTGATTGGTGATGATAATATTGTAATTGCTATTACCGGTCCGGAGAAAGAGGGACTGGTTTATCCTACTAAAGAGGAGCTGCAAAATGTTTTTACCACGGTTAAGGCTGAAACTATCGAAGCTTACGTAGGCGAAGTTATTGATGAACCTCTTGTATCAGTTATACCTGAACCGGGAAAAATTGTTTCTTCTGAGAGAGATGAGGATATGAATGCTACTGTATGGACTCTCGAAAATGGAATGAAAGTAATACTTAAGAATACTGATTTCAAGAATGATGAGATACTGTTAACCGGTACCAGTGCAGGCGGATATTCACACTTCGCAGTTGATGATCCCATAAACAGCACTATGATGAGTTCTATTGCAACACTTGGAGGTGTTGGAAACTTCAGTACAACTGACCTTCCTAAGGTTCTTGCGGGTAAAACGGCTTCTGTGCGTCCATCAGTTGATTTGACCACTCAGGATTTTAATGGATCATCCTCTATTAAAGATTTTGAGGTCATGATGCAGTTAGTGTATCTCTATTTTACTAATCCACGTAAAGATGTAGATGCTTTCCAATCATACGTTCAACGCATGGAAACTCAGCTTAGAAATCAGGAAGCAGAACCGATGGTTGCTTTCAGTGACTCCATAAACTTCGCTATATATGGCAACAATCCACTTACTCAAAGAATAAAAGCTGAAGATCTTAAGAAACTGGATTATGATCGCATCTTAGGAATGTACAAACAATTGTTCAGCAATCCGGGCAGTTTTGTGTTTACGCTTGTTGGCAATATTAACGAGGATGAGGTAAGACCTGTTATTGAGCGTTATCTTGGTTCTCTGCCTGCTAAATCAGAGAAAGCCGATTTTGTTAAAGTACCCATGAATTTCGTAGAGGGTAAAATGGAAAATATTTTCCGTCGCGACATGCTCAACCCCAAAGCTTCGGTTTTTAATACGATTACAGGCAACATAAAAAGAGACATAAAAAATCAGATCCAGATGAACATGTTTGGTCAGATCCTGGATATCGTTTACACAGAAAAGGTGAGAGAAGAAGAAGGCGGTACTTATGGAGTTTATTCAGGAGGAGCAATTTCCAGATATCCTGAAGGACAATCTATTCTTCAAATTATGTTTGACACTGACCCGGATACAGAGAGATTAAAACATCTGAATAAGATAGTTCTTGACGAACTGGATAATATTGCTGCAAACGGACCTCGTGAATCAGATTTCTCAAAGGTTAAAGAGTATATGAACAAGAGCTACAACGAGAACTTAAAAGAAAACGGATACTGGTTGAATATACTTGACAATAAATATTTTTATGGCGAGGATATGCATACCGAATATCTTAATACCCTTAATAATATTACAAGAGCTGACATTCAAAATTTTGTTGGCGAATTCCTTAATCAGGGAAATTTAAAGACAATAATTATGATACCTAATACAACTGAATAGATTTAAGGTATCTGAATAAATTAAATAAACCGGGGTGAACAATCACATCCCGGTTTTTTTATACCTATTAAAGAAGCTTCTACAATCAGAGTTAGTGGTTATAAATCTATAAATTAATCAGCCTTAAACTCTGGTTTATGTTTGTATTTAAAAAGGATTCCAAATAAAATTGCTACTAGTAATGCATATCCTGCAAATATAAACCAAACACTCTCCCAATCACCTACCATAAGAGATTTAGTCTGCCCGTTAACAACAACATCCTGCCATGATGTAAACTGATTTACAACCCACTGTGCACCTAAAGTACCGATTGTGGCACCAATACCATTGGTCATCAGCATAAACATGCCTTGCGCGCTTGACCTGATATGATGAGGTGTCTCTTTGTCGACAAATAGTGAGCCTGAAACATTGAAGAAATCAAATGCAACACCATAAACCAACATTGAAAGAATCAACAACCATAAGCCGTTACCAGGATTGCCCAATCCAAATAGCCCAAACCGAAGCACCCATGCAAACATAGCTATCAAGATAACTTTCTTTATACCGTATTTACTTAAAAAATAAGGTATCAGCAATATACAAAGCGCTTCTGAAATTTGAGACAATGAGATAAGAATATTAGAGTGCTGAACACCAAATGTATTGGAATACTGAGGGTCAGCCTCAAAACTGGCTATAAAAGGATTCGCAAATCCATTAGTGATCTGCAGAGATACACCAAGTAACATTGAGAAAATAAAGAACAGAGCCATCTTTCTCTGTTTAAACAGTTTGAAAGCATCCAAACCAAGTCGCTGAGCCAGTGTTTTGTCATTCGTATCAGTGCTCACAGGACAGTTAGGCAATGTGAATGAATATAAACCTAAAACTACTCCTAATATAGCACTAACGACGAATTGCATTGCAGTAGTCTGATATCCTAAAATATCTACAAACCACATACTGCAAATAAATCCAATAGTCCCAAAAACACG
>DHCC01000092.1:42773-78126 GCA_002398875.1 Bacteroidales bacterium UBA4912
ATCATAAATATTGCTGCCAGAATATGACAAGCGCCCAATAGTTTTTGAGCAGGTACCCATCTGTCAGCAATAATTCCAATAAGTGCAGGCATAAAAATTGATACTATTCCCTGAACAGAATAAAATATTCCTATATGAGAACCCATTCCTGCAGGACCAAGATAGCGGGACATAGAAGTAAGATACGCTCCCCAGACTGCAAACTGGAGGAAGTTCATTACAATCAGACGTGTTTTTAGTGACATATTATATACTTAAAGATTATACTTGTTAACCCCTGTTGAGCCAAGGAGCAGGATTTATTTTACTAGTTTTTTGCCACAATTGAAAATGCATTGTGGAAATACCTGTGTCAGGATCCGTAAATATTCTACCAAGTGACTGTCCTGCTTTAACCTTATCTCCCTGTTTTACAAACAAATCATATATATTTGCATAAAATGTATAGTAATCGCCATGACGTACAATTACACAGGTATTTGATCCCGGAAAAGAGAATACTTTTGAAACCTCACCATCAAATACAGATCTTATATCGGCACCCTTCTCAGCCTGAATATCGATTCCATTACTATTGGTTGTAACATTCCATTCGCTATGACGTTTAGTTCCGAAATTACCAACTATTGAAGATGCCCCAGTAACCGGCATAGGTAACTTTCCTTTGTTAGCGGCAAAATTCTTTGAAAGATTAAAAGTTTCTGTAGACATTTTGCTTGCTCCAGGATCTATTACTGGTGATGCTCCTTTTTTAGTATCAGCTGACTCTGCTTTGGCAGGTGTCTCTTTGCTCTCAGGAATTTTGGTGTCGGACGAAGGCTCTTTTGATTGCTTTTTAGCTTCAGCTAGCCGCCTGGCTTCCTCTTCACGCTCCTGTCGTGACACCTCTTCAGCAATAAGTTTTTCGATTTGCGAGTTCAGTTGATCTGCCTGACGCTGTTTTTGTTGCAGTGACTGTCGTAATTTTTGTTCCTGCCCTCTTGTTTGTGAAATTTCCGTCTGACGGATTTTCTCTTCACCCTGCAGTTTTTTCTGCTCATCCTGTAAAGAAGCCAATGCTTTTTCTTTTTCTGCTTTAGCTAATATCAAAGCATCTTTCTTAAGTACAATTTCGGCATTTTGCTTTTTTATCTCATCAGCTTGAGATCTCTGCCATTTTGAGTATTCCCTTAAATATTGCATTCTTCTTAAGGATTCACCGAAGGTCTTTCCTGAAAGTATAAATAACAATTTATTCTGCTTGAGTTTTTGGTTAAACATGCCTTTAATAGCATCAGCATAATTATCTTTTTTCTGATTTAACTCTTTGTTTAACCGCTCAATCTCTGTTTCAAGCCGTTCCTCTTCCTTACGCAATGCCTCAATTTCACGGCGCTGTACACTAATTAGTTCTTTTCTTGAAGAGATCTGCTTATTTATCAAATTTATACGCTCTAAAATTGTGGTAGTCTGCTTCTTAACATCCAGATACAATTTATTGGTATTCCTAATGTCCTCCTGAATTGCCTGTTGTTGCCTTTGAAGATCTTCGATCTCTACTGTCTGAGAAAACAGTAAAAATGTAACTGAAGAAAGGAATGATATTAGAATTAGCTTTTTCATTATTCAGAAGCGATAATTTTTAGAATTTCGGCTATTGTCGTCTTCCTGTAACTATCAGGTATTTGAGAAGTTATTTGAACGGGCACATTTGTTACAATATCTGAAAAAAGGAACTCAGCATCAACTTTTCTGGACTTTGAAGAAACTGTAGCTTTCATTTTGTGTGGAAAAGAACTACTCCCCAAAACAGCAAAATTATCATAAGTCCACTGAAGTGACTGCTGTTTTTCATATTGCATAAGGTGAGTGAAGGTGATCCTGTCATTCCCATTTACAGTGAATGAGTATTCTATTTCAGATTCAGGATCTTTGGAAGATAAGTAATAATTTAAATCTGATGTTTGAGTGTAGTTGAACTTACGGTAGTCTGAATCTTCAACACTATTTTTACCTGAAACAAACGGAGCATTAGTTAGGATTGACTGCATTGTATAAAAATCAAAACCTACCGGATAATACTCTTTTAAAGAGTACAGCGATTCCTGAACGTATCGCTTATTCATTCTGTCAACAATTACAACTGAATCAGGATCAATATAGAACCGTAATACCTCTACTCCAAATAATGGTTGTACAGAAATTTGAATAGCACTGTCCTTAACCATTCTAATATTTGCCTTAGAGCTTACTGAACGAGTTCCACTTGTTACGTCCATATTCAATCTGGATGAAAAAGTATTATAATCAAAAGTACTATTGTTTATATCACTGAACAGTTGATTATACTCCTTATCCTCAACAGGCTTTGTAGAATAAACTATTTTCTGTTTAGGTTTACATGCTGTTATAGCCAGGCCTAATATAAAACAGATAAAAAGAATATTTTTATAATTCACTGGTTTCATTGTTTATAAATTAAAAAAGAATTTTATAATTTACCTCTCCTGATTTTCCTTTTCAATGCTCTTGAATCTCCACCCAGTTCTCTCGCTTTTTTCCATTGCTCCACTGCTTTTTCCTGTTCACCTGTCATAAATAAAACGTCGCCGTAGTGTTCATAAACTTCTGCAGAGGGCTCCTCGCCATACTCAATAGCTTTTTCAATATATATTTTAGCCATTATATATGATCCCTGTTCATATAGAATCCAACCATAAGTATCTAGGTATGTTGGATTAAGAGGTTCCAGTTTAACAGTAATCCCACTCATCTGTTCTGCCTTATCAAGATTCCTCTTTTCAAGAGACAGATAATAACTGTAATTGTTTAACACAGGAAGATTTTGCGGATTTAATTTTAGGGCTTTTTCATAACTATCAAAAGCTACCTCCTTATTTTCAAGATGATAGTTGATATCACCAATCTGACCATAAAAATCAGATTCCAGTATAGGATTGTTAAAATTGGCACTATCTAAACCAACTTCAAAAACTTTCAAAGCTTCTTTATAATTCCCTTGCTGAAAATTGACTGCACCAAGATAAAAATAAAACTGTGGTTCTCCCGGAAGATGTTTTAAAGCTTCTGTTGTCACCTCTTTAACTTTATCAAAATCCTCTTCAGGTAATGCTACCCTTAAAATCTGCTCATATCCTGCAGGATTATCAGGATTGCCATTTATAAATATTTGAAACTGATCAATTGCACCTTTTTTATCACCTTGCAAATATAATACATTGCCATAAATAAGATTTAGTTGAGTATTGTTGGGATGTTGTTCAAATAGAGACTGAAACAGTGGGTTTGCCTCTTTGATATCTTTCTTATTTTGCTGAAGAACAGACAAGTATCTCGTAAGTAGCTGAATCTTTGTATCAACCTCCATTGATGAACTTGTGATTGCTTTTTGTATCTCAGTTTGTGCAGCATCACTACTGCCAGTCTTTTCATAATAATTTACAAAAGACAATATCAAAGCAGGATAATCAGGATCAATTAATTTTGCCTGATCATAGTATCCCTTTGCCTTATCTAATTGATTGTCGTCTGCATACAAGTCTCCCATTAAAATTAGATACCTAATATCGCCAGGATTTTTATCTATTATCTGCTGAATCTCTTCATAGGCTTTTTCCTTATTATCCAGCATTGAATATAGTCTAAATTTGTTTATTGCCAATGCTTCTGAAACGCCCATACTTTTTTCAAGTTCATCCAGTTGATTTATAGCTTTTTCAAGTTCTCCATTGTCAGCATAAGCATTTGCTATTTCGAAAAGAAGTTCCGGCTTGCCTGGGTTCAATTCAAGCAATCCTTCATAAATATCAACAACTTCCTGGTTGAGTTCCAGCTCCTTACTTAATCCGGCAAGCATCATATTATAGTAGTAATTAGTCTTGTCGTAATTAACCGCTTTTCTATAAAAATCAAGCGCTTTATCCTTTTCTTGCAGAGCATTATAAAAAGTACCTAACTCGACTAATACATTGGCGTTTGTTGAGTCAATAGAATGACAATGAAGAAAATAGTCTATTGCCTCATCATATTTACCGAGTACTTTAGAATTCAGTGCCTCGTAAAAATAATAGTCGAATTTTCTTTTTTCGGCGTCACTGAAAACCTGTATATCGGTACTTTTCTGTGCAAAAGACTTAACTGTGAATGATGCTGTAGAGAAACTATATATTAATAGAATAATAATCCATTTCATGAGTAATTATTTTTTTCCTGTATGTCCAAACCCTCCTTCACCACGCTCTGTCTCATCAAGCTCCTCTACCTCAACCCACTCTACACGTGCATGTTGAGCTATCACCATCTGGCATATTCGTTCACCATCCTGAATTGTGAAATCCTCATTTGAGAGATTTACCAATATTACTTTTATTTCTCCTCTGTAGTCTGCGTCAATGGTGCCGGGAGCATTTACAATACTAATGCCATGCTTTACAGCAAGTCCGCTCCTGGGACGTATCTGAGCTTCATACCCATTTGGTAGTTGAATGTATATTCCGGTTGGTATAAGAGATCTTTCAAGTGGTTTTAAGACAATAGGTTTATCCAGGTTAGCTCTTAAATCCATACCAGCTGAAGAAACTGTCGCGTAGTCGGGTAGAGAGTGCCTCGATCTGTTTACTATATTAATTTTCATTTGTGGACACTATATATGATTAATCTGCGAATTTATAAAATTCTTAGGAATTAACTGTCAAATTGATAAACTTTAAGCCATTGTAAGACAAAAGAAATGAGAAATTAAGAGATTACAATTCGTTGACTACAAAAAAAAATATATCTTTGTATGTATGAGTGGACATGATGATCTCCTGGCAAAATTACGGCAAACATTAGACGAGCAGGGAATTGACTCGTTTCATATCTTAGAGGATCTTGTGCCTATTGAGGAACAAATGGAATACTTCCGTTACTTTGACAAGCTGAGGAGAGAAAACAAGCCATTTGACAGGGATGAAGAAGTATCGATACTTTTTTCACCTGTTGAATCTGTAGCTCGGAAGAAAGAAAGTTTAACATTACTTGCATCTATACCGGATGTTAGTGCTTACAGATCTATAGAGACTTATCACAGTAGCCCTTTGGAGCCTGAGTTGACACACTGGTCTTCTATGGCTTTGGTGAGCAGTCGCATTATATTAAGCTCAGACTTATCAGGCCATCAGCAAATTTATATATCTTCAGGTTTAGGAGGATATGATAAAAAACTACGTTTTTTTTCACTGTTTACCACTAACAACAGACAAAATTTTACTGATTTAGAAAAAGAAATTGTTGAGCGTGAGTTCACATTTCAAATAAAAAAGGCAGAGGTTGAGATCGAGAAATTTGAGATTAAAGATAATTACTTTACCATACTGTTACTTTTCTCATTTGACAAGGACGTGAAATCCAGCCTGAATGCTGCTGTAACAGAATGCAATCAGTATGGGAATTTTCTCGACACAAAATTTCTTTTTACCAATGTAAAAATATTAACCGAGAAAGAAATTGGGAAAATGTTAAATAAAAAGCAGCCATGATAATTATTTTCCACAGATAGAACTTTTGGCATTTTGTTCCGTTTTACTTATTGTATAACTATTTTTGCTGAAAATAAAATTAGAAAACGGTATGAGCGGATCAAATAATTTAATGGAAACATTAGGGATTGAGTATACAAATGTTTCCCATGGAAAAGTTGAAGCTATCATGCAGGTATATAAGAGTGTATGTCAACCTTTTGGTATTCTACATGGAGGTGCATCTATTGCTCTTGCAGAATCTGTCGCAGGAGAAGGCTCACTATTTTTATGCAATCCCGGAGAAATACCTGTTGGCACACAGGTAAGCTGTAATCATATTTCAGCTGCAAAAGAAGGAGATACTGTTCATGCAACAGGGACAATAATACATTTAGGCGGAACTACTCATATATGGAATATTGATATTGCCACTTCAGAGGGTAGGCTTGTATCATCTATAAGAGTTTTAAACACAATACTTAAGCAAGAATGACATTGAAAGACAGTTCCAGGAAATTGGATTTATTAATTGAAAATAATGCCAGTTTTGCTATTTTCAGGCTACCTGATGATTCCTCTACTAAGTTTGTTATGCAAAGCAGGGGATATCCAATACAAATAACTGATATAGAAGAGTTGGATGAAAATAATGGTTTTGTCATTGCACCTTTCAGGATAACAGAAAACACGCCACTACTGATAATCAGACCCGACATCACTAATTTGGATGAAATAGAATTACCTTTAAAACAAGACAGGACTGAAAAGATTAAGAAAGAAAGAATCAGGAATATTGATAAAAAAGATTATTCTAAACTATTTGAAAAGTTTTATAAGCCAATAAACGAAGGTACATTACAAAAACTTGTACTTTCAAGGAGCAAGAATATTCTCAAAAACAAAGATTTTTCGGCAGGAGAGTGTTTTTACAGGGCAATAGAAAAGTACAAACATTCTTATGTTTACCTTTTTCATACTCCAAAAAGTGGAACTTGGCTTGGCAGCACACCTGAAATGCTACTGGCAGGCAGGGGAAATTTGTGGCATACAGTTGCACTGGCAGGTACACAAAATCACAAAAAGGGTAAAATGGCATGGGATGATAAGAACTTGCGTGAACAACATCTCGTAACATCCTATATTCTTAATCAACTCTCATCATTTAATATTAAGCCGGAAATAAACGGTCCCTATACCACGAAGGCTGGGAATCTTGCTCATCTTAAGACAGAGTTGAATTTTACTCTGCCTGACAGTACAAATTTAGGGAGAATCTTAAAATCACTACATCCTACTCCTGCTGTTTCAGGATTACCAAAAAATGAAGCATTCAGTTTTATAAACGAGCATGAGGGACGCGACAGACGCTACTACACAGGATTTCTCGGAATGCTTGACATGAGTTCTGACACAAACATATATGTGAATCTAAGATGTATGGAAATAGGGAAAAATTTACTTACTTTGTTTTCCGGTAGTGGTTTAGTTACATCTTCAAACTACAGAGATGAGTGGAAGGAGACAGAACAAAAACTTAAAACCATGACCAGTATTGTTTATTAAGCATATAGATGTATTCAGACAAGAAAAGTGTATTAGAACTTGTTGCTTTGTTAAAAGCACATGGTATTACTCAAATCGTACTATCACCCGGCTCTCGCAATTCACCACTAATTCACTCATTTGCAGTAGATACTGATTTCAAATGTTACAGTGTAGTAGATGAGCGCAGTGCTGGTTTTTTCGCATTGGGCGTTATTCAGGCAACCGGAAAACCTGTAGCAGTTTGCTGTACTTCAGGTACTGCTACGCTAAACTTAGCCCCAGCAGTTGCTGAGGCGTTTTACCAACAATTGCCTCTTCTGGTAATTAGTGCTGATCGTACACCTGAGTGGATTGGACAAATGGATGGACAAACAGTTCCACAGAGCGGTGTATTTGGGCAATTAGTGCATCGCTCCGTTCAACTGCCTGTTGTAAAAGACAATGACGATTTATGGTACTGCAACAGGTTAATAAATGACGCAATTCTGAACCTGGATAAAGGAAAAAAAGGACCGGTTCACATTAACACACCTATAAATGAACCTTTGTTTAGTTTTAACGTAGAAAATCTGCCACAAGTAAGAGTGATTCGCCGACCCGCTGTGAATATTAACATATCGGAAAAAGAAAGATACAAAGAAAGATTTCTACACTTTTCAAAAAGAATGATAATTGTAGGTCAGCTTCCACCTAACAATAACCTCTCTGATATTCTTTCAGAATTAAGTTCTGTGTATAATGTAGTTGTACTTTCAGACCATCTGTCAAATATCTCAAAAAGAGAAAACAAATGCTACGACATTGTTATCAGATCAGCAAATAATAAAGAATTGTCGGAGTTATCACCCGAACTTCTGATTACAATTGGCGGACATACTGTTTCAAAAAAAATAAAGCAATTTATACGTGACGCCGGGGTAAAGGAGCATTGGCATATCTCTCCATCAGGGCAAGTAATCGATACATTTCAAAATGTTACAGAGATAGTAACCAGTGACTATAGAACCTTCCTCTCTTATATTTCTGAATCAATAGACGACAAACGCAACAGGACCAAACAATCAACCGGAGTATTAAATGAATCAATAGAATTTAAAAAAACATGGAGGGATAAATGTGCAAGTATTTCTGAATCGAAGGTTGAATATTCTGATCTGTATGCAACAGGCTTACTATTAAACGCTCTTCCGAAAAATATATCGCTTCAACTGGCAAACAGCCACTCTGTATATCTTGCACAGCTGTTTGATATCCCTGTCGAAACGAAATGTTTCAGCAACCGCGGAACAAATGGAATTGAGGGTTCACTCTCAACAGCTGTTGGATATTCAGCAGCATCTGAGAAGCTCACCCTGTTTCTTACAGGCGATCTCAGCTTTTTTTATGATATGAACGCAATCTGGAACCACCATATATCTCCTAATCTGAGAATAGTTGTAAATAATAATGGTGGAGGTGGAATATTTGATACACTACCCGGATTAAACAAATCAGAAGCTATGCCCGATTACATCAAAGTTGCTCACAACACTTCTGCAAAAGAATGGGCGGAGCAACAAGGTTTTATATACTTATCTGCATACAATTCTGTAGAATTGAAGAAACATATTGCAAAGCTGTTTGACCCTAAAAGTGATTCACCAGTGATTCTGGAGGTTTTTACAACTATAGAAAATAACAGTTTAGAGATAAAATCATTTTTTCAACAAAAGGAAAATAATAAATTATGACAACAAGAAACTGGACATCAATAAAGGAATATGAAGATATTCTGTTCGACTTATATAATGGTATTGCCCGTATCACTATAAACCGTCCCAGATACCGTAATGCTTTTACTCCAACCACAACAAGTGAAATGAGTGACGCATTACGTATTTGCCGTGAAATGGAAGAAGTTAGTGTAATAGTGCTTACAGGCGCTGGTGACAAAGCATTCTGCTCTGGAGGAGATCAAAATGTGAAAGGCAAAGGGGGATATATCGGCAAAGATGGAGTTCCCCGTTTAAATGTACTTGATGTACAAAAACAGATAAGATCAATCCCTAAACCTGTGATTGCAATGGTAAACGGTTACGCTATCGGAGGGGGACATGTATTACATGTGGTTTGCGACCTCACAATCGCTTCAGACAATGCTATTTTTGGACAAACCGGTCCCAGAGTTGGCAGTTTCGATGCTGGTTTCGGATCATCTTATCTGGCACGTATAGTCGGTCAGAAGAAAGCCCGTGAAATATGGTTCCTTTGTCGCCAGTATTCTGCACAAGAAGCACTTGATATGGGGCTGGTAAATAAAGTAGTTCCTCTTGATAAACTTGAAGATGAAGTTGTTGAATGGGCTGAAACAATGATGAAACATAGTCCGCTTGCCCTTCGCATGATAAAAGCAGGCCTGAATGCTGAACTTGACGGTCAGGCTGGGATACAAGAACTTGCAGGAGACGCAACAATGCTTTACTATCTTACAGAAGAGGCACAGGAAGGTAAGCAAGCCTTTTTAGAGAAACGTGACCCTGATTTTGGGAAGTTTCCTAAACTGCCCTGAGTTGATAAAACTACCCAGAGTCAATATACCTCCCTGAAACAATAAAACTTACCTTAGTCGACTCAAAACCATTCTGAGTCGATAGTTAATTACTCTTTGCAAACTAACAATGTTCAAAATTGATATTGTACCATACACTTTAAAGTTCAAAAAGCCGGCAGGTACTTCTCGCGGCGTTTACCTTGAACACAAGGTATGGTATATTTTCATAATAGACTGCGCAGACTCGTCACATTATGGCATAGGCGAGTGTGCTCCGCTACCGGATTTAAGCTGCGATTACAGTAATGAGTATGAAAAGCGACTTAATCATTTTTGCAGAATTACTGAAGAGAGACAGTTTTTAGACACTGATATTCTCAGAGATTACCCTTCGTTACTTTTTGGACTCGAAACAGCTATGCGTCAGTATCAGCAGCGTTCATGGCAGCTTTATGACACTCCTTTCAGCAGAGGTGAAAAAGGAATAAATATAAATGGATTGATATGGATGGGTGATTTTGCTGAGATGAAGGACAGAATTGAAACTTCACTGGATAAAGGTTTCAGATGTTTGAAGCTGAAAATTGGAGCTATAGATTTCAAAAAAGAGATAGAGCTGTTAAAGTATATACGCAAACAATTCACCACAGACGAGCTAGAGCTTAGAGTAGATGCCAATGGAGGCTTCAGTTACGATGATGCTCTAGAGAAACTAAATCAACTTGTCGACTTAGGTATTCATTCAATAGAGCAGCCAATCAAAGCAGGCCAGTGGAAAGAGATGTCTTTCCTGTGTAGGAATACTTCCATTCCAATTGCTTTAGATGAGGAGTTGATCGGAATTAATAATTTTGATGAGAAGCGAAGGATGCTTAATGCAATAACTCCGCAATTTATTATACTAAAGCCCTCACTTCATGGAGGTATAAGTGGTTGCGAAGAATGGATTGCAATTGCCGATGAAGTGGGAATATCTTATTGGATAACTTCTGCTTTGGAGTCAAATATTGGACTAAACTCTGTTTCTCAATGGTGCTCTACACTCAACAACAGGTTACCTCAAGGATTGGGAACCGGTTCACTGTACTCAAACAATATCCCTCTGCCATTGAAAATAGAGGGGGAATATTTATGGTTTGATCCCAAAGGACCGTTCCCTGATATAAATGTATTGTTAAATGAATAAGATAAAGATCTCCGGGATTAATTTTTACAGGGAAGATTTCACGATAGAAGATATGCCTGTTTTCTTCGCAACTTCTGATTTCCACAAGCAGATATACTCTTTCCTCA
The DNA here is from genome assembly GCA_002398875.1 of Bacteroidales bacterium UBA4912. Lineage (GTDB taxonomy): Bacteria > Bacteroidota > Bacteroidia > Bacteroidales > Dysgonomonadaceae > Proteiniphilum. The sequence goes on from DHCC01000092.1 coordinate 53,643, forward strand.
AAGAGTGGTTCTCTAATGACAGAACAATAAAGCTTCATACTTCAGGCTCAACTGGCGAACCGAAGGAAATTACTGTTCTTAAAAAACAGATGCTGGCGAGTGCTTATATGACCTGCAAATACTTTGAACTTAAAGAGAGTGACAAAGCACTTCTTTGTCTTTCTGTCGATTATATAGCAGGTAAAATGATGCTAGTAAGAGCTATTTATAGTGGCATGGATATATATCCGGTGGAACCAAAGGGGCACCCGTTGAAAGAGACCTCATCATCGTTTGATTTCGCAGCTATGGTTCCTTTACAGGTTTACAATTCACTTCAAACTGAAGATGAGAGAATGAAACTATCACAGATCAGAAATTTAATAATTGGTGGAGGAGCGATTAACAGTGAGCTTGAAAAAGCATTAAGACAATTTCCTAACTCAGTTTATTCTACTTATGGAATGACTGAAACTCTTTCGCATATTGGACTGCGAAAAATAAACGGAGAAGATGCCTCTGATTATTACACACCACTAACCGGGGTAAGTATAAAACTCTCTGATAATGGGACTCTTATTATAGATACCCCTTCGATTGCTGATGAAACAATAGTAACAAATGATATTGCTGAAATCCGTGCTAATGGCTCTTTTAGAATAATCGGGAGAATTGATAATATTATTAACACCGGGGGTATTAAGGTTCAGACAGAAGAGGTGGAAGAGAAACTTAAACCCTTTATGAAAGGTAATTATGCAATTTCATCCATACCTCACCCTAAACTAGGAGAAACCATTGTCTTATTGATTGATAATAAAGAGGATATGCAATCCAAGGAAATTATAACAAAAACATTACCGCGTTATAAGCAACCACAACAATTAATTAAAGTTGAAGAGATACCTTTAACTGGTAGCGGAAAGCCCGATCGTACTGCAATAAAAAAACTTGCTGAATTTATGACACAGTTATAAATAGAAAGTATTACTTATTTATATACTTAGTCTTTCTTCTTTGGTTTAAATGGTCTGCTATTTTTGCTCAAAAAAGGACCTTTCTTTTCTCCAAATCGCTTTGATGGCTCTCTTGATTTGAATGATTTCTCTGACTTGTATGAGTCGCCCTCAGGTATATTACTACTCCTTCGAGTTTTTTCCTTACCTGAATAACCCTCTCTTTTTTCTCCATAAGACTTACGTGGTCTGTCTTTACTGCGTGCATCAAATGAGCGTCCGCTCTCTTTTCGCTCCCTACTAAATGTACGTTCCCCCTCTTCTGGTTTTTTATATGGTCGTTTCTCAGCGTCAAAAGACCTTTCACCTCTGCCGGATCTGCTATCTCTACCGGCCCTGTCTTCTCTTTTTTGTCGTTTAAAGCTGCTACTGTTTTGTTCCGTTTCAGCATTTTCTGAACGTTTTGAACGACGGTATCCCTCTCTGGAATTTCGTTCATCGTGGTAACTGTCTCTATGGTCTGACCTTGTACGACTTAATTTTTCTCTAGGCAACTCATTCCGTTTACCGGAAAAAATCTCATACTCACGCATTTCACATTCTAGAGGCCCATTATAAAGAAAAAAGCGCTTTGAGTGTTTCAATCCAATTGCATCAAACGACTCTTTACGATAGCTAAGTATATATGCCCTGAAACCTGTGAAAACATGTTTGAGACGTTCACCAATCATTGAATATAAGCCATCCAGCTCATCAACTTTTATTCGCTCGCCATAAGGTGGGTTAGTTATTACAACTCCACTTTCTGCAGGAGCCTCTTCATACTGTTGAAAAGATTTTACGCTTAATTCAATATATTTATTGAGACCAGCACTCTTTATGTTTTTTTCAGCTATCGCTATTGCTTTTGGTGATATATCAGAACCGATGATAGGATACATCAATTCCCTGGTTCCGCTATCATCATTGTAAATATCACTAAAAAGATCTTTATCGAAGTCTTTCCATTTCTCAAAAGCAAAATTCGACCGGTGAATACCTGGAGGTATTCCTAATGCTATCATTGCAGCCTCTATCAAAATAGTTCCTGATCCACACATGGGATCAATGAATACACTTTCACCTTTCCATCCGGACTTAAGGATCATACCTGCAGCAAGAACTTCGTTTAAAGGAGCCTCTGTCTGCGCAACACGATAACCTCTTTTGTGGAGCGAATCACCGGAGCTATCAAGTGAAAGAGTACATTTATTATGGGAAACATGTATATTTAACATAACATCCGGGTTTGACAGACTCACTGACGGACGCTTGTCATACTTCTCAGTAAACCAGTCTGCAATTGCATCCTTGACTTTGTATGCAACAAACTTTGAATGATTAAAAATATGAGAATATACCACCGCATCAATAGCAAAAGTTGAATTTAAAGAAAGGTATTCTTCCCAGTTTACCTGTTTTATGGTTTCATAAACTTCATCTGCTGTTTCTGCCTTGAACTCATATATTGGTTTTAGTATACGAAGAGCCGTACGGCAGTGAAGATTGGCTCTGTACATCAAAGCCTTATCACCAGTAAATGATACCATTCTGGTACCAATTTCAACATCATTTGCACCTAAACTTATCAACTCCTCAGCCAATACATCTTCCAGCTCAGCCAAGGTTTTGGCGATCATTGGATATTGTTCGTTCTCTATCATCTAATATTTTCGTTCAATTATTAAATTTACACTGATTTACTTTCCCGCAGTTTTCAACGATACAAAGATATAATTAAAATATTTAGAGCTTGACTTTAATCCTTCTCTCTTTTGACTCATTTCCAAAAGCGTCTAGTGCAGTTATCGCATAAGTGTAATTATAATGCCCACCTTCAAAGGTTAGCATTATAAAATTATCAGGTGTTATATCTACTATATTTTCAGCTTTACTAACATCAACTTTTTCTCCTTCGCGAAAACGATATATCACAAATTTCTGAGCAGTCTCAGGATTCGAGAGATCTCTATTGTGCTCCCACGTAAGAAAATGCATATCCTCTGTATAAACATCAGCTAGTTTACTCACCCTTTTTGGGCGACCGGCATGCATATGAGTATAAGCAGGAATTAACGCTTTAGTACGATGGAGATCTGTTTTAAAAATATCTGCTACTCCTTCAAAATTATCCATAATCTGATAGCCGTACCAGTAACAGTTGCCGTTTACGAAAGCCATTTGTCTGGTTTGATTAATTTTGGTATTGAGCTCACTTTTATCTATGCTCCTTTTTAAATCCTGACCAATATAGAGATGCTTCCCGAAATTATTTTCATTCCACCATTTCAGCAAGGTAGTATAATCAGCAGCGTTGTGTCCTATTTCCCAGTAAAGTTGAGGCATATTATAGTCAATCCAACCCTTTTCGACCCATAGCTTAATATCAGCATACAGATCGTCATAGTTTTGCAATCCATTTGTATCACTACCATTAGGATCATTTCGCTTGTTGCGATAAATCCCAAAGGGACTTATTCCAAAACGCACCCACGGTTTTGTACCAGCAATAGTCAGTTTTAATTGTTGTATAAGTAAATTTACGTTATTGCGGCGCCAGTCACTCCGCTGTGTATGTGAAAAACCTTGAGAAGCTGCATATTTATTGAAACTGTCATTGTCAGGAAAATCCTCACCGGCATTAGGATATGGATAAAAATAGTCATCCATGTGAATAGCATCCACATCATAGCGTGAAACAATATCACGCACCACTTCACAGATAAAAGTCCTGTTTTCCGGCAATCCCGGATCAAAAAACAATTGGTTTCCATATTGTACAAACCGTTCCGGATAAGTATGGTAGATATGATTATACGCAAGAGGATTACTAACATTAACCTTTACCCTGTATGGGTTTACCCATGCATGTAATTCCATCCCTCGTTTATGACACTCATCAATAATAAAGGCAAGAGGGTCGAAATTTGGGTCATCAGGTGCTTTACCTTGCTCACCGGTAAGAAATCTGCTCCATGGTACAAGCTCTGACTTATAGAATGCATCAGCTTCAGGGCTAACCTGAAAAATTACCGCATTAATTCCTGCATCATCCAATTTCTCCACCATTTCCGCAATATAGTGCTTCATCGCTGCACTATTCATCTGGCTATAACGAGATTGCCAAACAGTTTGAATCCATGCTCCACGAAATTCCCTTTTTGGCACTGAATCAGACTTCTGAGTAATAACGCTTTTTGAAGAGCCACAAGAAGAAAGAAAAATTATGATTGCAATAAAACTAACTAAATAAGAAATTCTATTCATTATTCGATTATACTGTATTTTTATTAGCTTTTGAAAAATGTTTGAAGATAAAGAGTGTTTTTATGGAATAAAGACAAAATCATCATTCTCTAATAACTCTTCTGCAATATTCCTTTTAGGATATACAACTATTTTGTTATGATTTGGGAAACGATTCTCAAGACGGGTAGGTAAAGTTTCCAAAACCGGTAAATGTGAAATATACCCATAGTGTGCTGAAATAAGGACAATAAGGTCATCCTCTTTAATCTGATCACCACAGGATATAGGATTGTCCCAATCTGTAAAAGGTTGAAACACTACGCTCCCCGTCTTTCTGCTTGAAGAGATTATTTTGTAAGTTTGTGGATGCCCAAGATGGAGTATCGGTACAGATAATTCTGCTGAAAGTTTATAAATCTTATTAACCCACAAAGCAAAACCATCCTCTTTCTCGGCAAGTGGAGGGGAAATTACAACAATTCTTTTGTGTGTAATCAAGTTTTGCTCTAAATGACACACAAATAAATTCTTATCTAAATTCTTAACAATTTGTTCTATTTTCTCTCCTAGTAGCTTATCCCATAAACCGGCTTTTCCTGGCCACCCAAGAATTACCAGATCAGTCATTGTTTCTTTAGCTATCCTCGTTATACCATCTGCCGGATTGTGATCTATTGTAGTAACTATATCAACATCTACCTCTGCAGCTGTTGCGGTGGATATATATTCTTGCAGTTGCTTTCTGAAACTTACAATGTTTTTTTCAACCTCCTCATTATTTGGCATTACTCCAAGAAGCGAGATTGAGTTGACAGATTTTTTATCTTTCAACAACATTGCTAATTCAACATGATGACCAATATTTAAAGGATTTGCGATTGGAACTAGTATCTTTTCCTGAGCAAACTCTCCCATTGCAGCAGGAGTTAACGGCTCATTCTCCTCATTTATGGCTATTATCTTTGCAGCTCTTTGAGTAACGATTGTAGCTATTAGACATGTGATTAAAATAAGGATTATAGTTCCATTAAGAATATATTCATCAAGTATACCTGCACGAAAACCCACAAGTATAATTGCAAGAGTAGCTGCAGCATGTGAGCTGCTGAGTCCGAATATGAGGTCTCTTTGAACTACTGAATATTTAAATGTTTTCTGAGTTGCGAAAGCTGCAAGCCATTTACCAAGTAGAGCTACAACAGTTAGTGTTAGTGCCACAATTAATGTTCTAGGCCCTTCCAGCACTATTGAAATATCTACTAACATCCCTACAGAAATCAAGAATATCGGTATAAAGAGTGCATTCCCGAAAAACTCTATGCGGTTCATTAAAGCGGATGAGTGTGGAATTAATCTGTTCAGAGCAAGTCCGGCAGCAAACGCACCAATAATTGGCTCAATTCCACCCAGTTCTACTAAAAAACCCGAAGCAAACACTACGAAAAGTACAAAAATAAAATTTGAGTATTTCTCTGAATCAGCCCTCTTGAAGAACCATTTAGCAATTCGAGGCACTATCATAAAAATGATAGCTGAGAAAATTGCGAGAGAGAGTATAAGCCTGAGAAGAAAACTAAAATCTAATCCACCATCACTATTCGATAAAATTAGGGCAAGTAAAATAAGTACTGCGGTATCAGTTAGTATAGTTCCACCCACTGTAATAGCAACCGCCTGATTTCGTGCTACTCCCATACGACTCACAATTGGATACGCCACCAAAGTATGTGTTGAGAACATACTGGCTGTAAGAAAACTAGCATTGGAATCATAACCTAGTAGGTAATGGCAGATAGGATAACCAACTATTAAAGGTATAATAAATGTAAAAAAACCAAATGTGAGACTTTTATTCCTGTTCAGCATAAACTCGTTGAAGTCGAGCTCTAATCCTACGATAAACATAATATACAAAAGCCCAATTGTAGAGAACATCTCTACTCCTGAATTGCTGTTATCAATCCAGTTTAAACCATAAGGTCCAATTATTACACCTGCAAGAATCCACCCAATAATACTTGGAACATTAAAGCGCTTAAGTAATATAGGAGATAATAGAATAATAAACAGAAGAATAGCAAATATTAAAACCGGATTTTCTATCGGCAATGTAAATTTATTTTGTGATATGGAAAGTAATTCTATCATTGGAATTGATTTTGGGTTCCGAAATAGAAATCGGAAAGCTTTATTTCCTCGTCAATAGACAAAATTAGATAAAATATTTGATTTATTTGACAGAAGCATGTTTTTTAGAGAGCTTAAAGTGATTACCTTTGTAGGTTACGATTTTATTTAAGGTCATTATTTTCAGTGTATGAGTAATCAAAATCACATCGAAATAAAGGGTGCACGCGTCAATAATCTAAAGAATATTGATGTCAGCATACCCCGAAACAGCTTCACGGTTATCACTGGACTTTCCGGCTCAGGGAAATCTTCACTTGCATTTGACACATTGTATGCTGAGGGACAAAGACGCTATGTTGAAAGTCTCTCGTCTTATGCACGTCAGTTTCTTGGAAGAATGAATAAGCCTGAAGCTGATTATATTAGAGGCATTCCTCCGGCAATTGCAATAGAACAGAAAACCACTTCGCGTAATCCACGATCAACTGTGGGTACTTCAACTGAAATATACGAATACATGAAACTTCTGTATGCAAGAATAGGAAAAACCATCTCACCCGTTTCCGGAACAGAAGTAAAAAGGCATTATGTACAGGATGTTATAGATAAGATGCTTCAATACAGAGATGGTACTCGTATGGCGGTTCTTGCCCATATCCAGTTGCGTAATAAACGAGATTTACGTGAGCAGCTTGAGATTTTAATGAAAGAAGGGTTCACTCGAGTGGATGTAGGTGAACAGTTTTACCGAATTGACGAGTTGCTTGAGCAAAAGAATCTTCCACCATTAGAAGAGGTCCTTCTTGTTATCGACCGACTCTCATGTTCATCTGACAAAGCAACTGTGAATCGTTTGTCTGATTCAGTTGAAACAGCTTTTCTTGAGGGAAACGGTGAATGTTTAATGCGTTTTTGGGGAGAAAATGGGATTGAATCATTTGTATTCTCAAACAGATTTGAAGCAGACGGTATCATTTTTGAAGAACCTACCGAAATGATGTTTAACTTCAACAGTCCCGCCGGGGCATGCCCTAAATGCGAGGGATTTGGTAAAATTGTAGGTATAGACGAAAATTTAGTAATACCCGATAAAAGCTTATCCATACAAGAAGAATGTGTGAAATGCTGGAAAGGTGATAAAATGAGTGAGTGGAAACGATATTTCGTAAATAATGCATACAAAGCCGATTTCCCGATACACAGAGCATATTATGATCTGACAGAAGAAGAAAAAGACATTCTCTGGAATGGACGCCATGAACTTGATATTTATGGAATTAATGACTTCTTCGGAATGCTTGAGAAAAATCTTTACAAAATACAAAACCGTGTTATGCTGGCACGATATCGAGGAAAAACAGAATGCTATGTCTGTAAAGGTGCCCGTCTTAAACCGGAAGCTCTATTTGTGAAAGTAGGAGGTAAATCAATTACGGAGCTTGTTCTGCTACCAGTCAGTGAATTGAAAGAGTTTTTTAATAATCTTGTACTTGATGAAACTGAACAGAAAATAGCTGAAAGATTACTTACTGAGATTAATAACCGACTTCAGTTTTTATTGGACGTAGGACTAGGGTATCTCACTCTCAACCGTCTTTCAAACACCCTCTCAGGTGGTGAAAGTCAGCGCATTAATTTAGTTTCTTCATTGGGCAGTAGTCTTGTCGGTTCGCTATATATATTGGATGAACCAAGTATAGGACTTCATTCACGCGATACTTATCTGTTAATAAACGTGTTGAAAGAACTACAGAGTCTGGGTAATACAGTCGTAGTTGTAGAACATGATGAGGAAATTATCCGTGCTGCAGATTATATTATAGATATTGGTCCTAAAGCAGGCAGATTAGGCGGGGAGGTGATGTATCAGGGTGAAGTGTCTAAACTTTCGCTGGATAGTGACAGTTATACAGTGATGTATCTTACAGGTGAAGAACAAATAACTATACCTGAAGTAAGGCGTAAATGGAATAATTATATTGAAGTTAAAGGTGTTCGTCAAAATAATCTTAAAAATATAGACGTTAAGTTTCCTCTAAATATAATGACTGTTGTAACCGGTGTCAGTGGATCAGGTAAATCTTCTCTTGTTAATGATGTATTTTATAATGCACTACAGAATCATTATAAAGGTACTGCACTCGAGAGAGCTGAATTTAATGGAATCAGTGGAGACCTCAAACTGATTGATGCTGTTGAGTTTGTTGATCAGAACCCATTAGGCAAGTCATCACGCTCAAATCCTGTCACATATCTTAAAGCTTTTGACGAAATAAGGAAGCTATTTGCATCACAACCGCTTGCAAAACAGTTGGATTTTACACCCGCATACTTCTCTTTTAATGTTGAAGGTGGCAGATGTGAAGAATGCAAAGGTGAAGGTACTATTACTGTTGAAATGCAGTTTATGGCAGACATTAAACTGGAGTGTGAAACCTGTCATGGGAAACGTTTTTCACCTGAAGTGCTGGAAGTAGAATATAAAGGTGTTAATATTTACGACGTTTTGGAAATGACTGTGAGTGAGGCTATTGATTTTTTTGGGAAGCAAAAAGGTGCAACTGAAAAGAAAATCACTAAGAAAATTCAACCTCTTCATGACGTAGGCTTAGGATACATAAAGCTTGGACAATCATCTTCCACGCTTTCCGGAGGTGAAAATCAAAGAGTAAAACTTGCATATTTTCTGGGAGAAGAGAAAGATCGGCCAACAATATTTATTTTCGATGAACCTACCACAGGATTACACTTTCATGATATAAAAACTCTTCTTAAGGCATTTAACTCGCTCATAGAAAGGGGGCATACAATTATAATCATTGAACACAATATGGAGATTATAAAAAGCGCTGACTATATTATAGATATTGGTCCTGAGGGAGGTAAGGCAGGAGGAAACATAGTTTGCACCGGAACACCTGAAGAAATATCTAACTGCAAAGATTCACATACCGGCCGATTTCTTAAAGATAAGCTTCTCGACGTTAAATAAATTGCAATTTCCTGAGTTCTGCACTGTGTGACGATATTCAACTTAATGACTTTAAATAATATTTCTCAATATCCAATATAGGAATATTATGATTAATATCACTATCGCAGAATATCTGCCAAAAAAAGTTTTGTACAGTTTAGTATTTCGCTGTTTCCCGCCGAAATACTCCATATAGACACCTAAAAATATAAACGGTATTGCGAGTATCATAAATGCATTATATTTCAATGCAGCGCCAATATTCAGATGCAGCAATTGATGAATTGCTCTCTGCGTACCGCATCCCGGACACTCATAACTTGTAAGAACAAGAAATGGACATTTTGGAAAAATAGAGTGTGTTTCAGGATTCAAATAATAAAACAGATAGAGTGCTGCCAATAGTATCAAAACTATGGCAGCACCAAAAACTATTTTTATCCCTTTACTCACTTAAACTGCAAGGTAATTTAAAAATTATAGCCACTTGCATTGTTTTCTATAATACCTTCAAGATAGGAAGGCATATTACCTGTAGACATCATTATCATCCACATAATTATAGAAATTAATCCCAAAGCGAATGCAATAAGTGTCCATGTTTTTGCATTCTTTGCATTTTTCTCAGCTTCATAAAATTTATTGTTGTAGTAAAGTACATCCACTCTTGCTGCATAAACAATCCCTACAATACCAAGTATATTACAGCAAAATATAGTTGCAACAATAGATTGCCATAGCCAGTTATTAGGCTTCAAGGGGGGTATATCCTGATCCCGCTTATCATAGGGGGGAAAAGATGGTGGGACAGGTGGTACAACGGGTTCCTGATTATCAACTTCAGAAACCGGAGGTAAGTTATTAAGATCTTCCATTTTATATATTTTCAAAAATAATTATTTTTTATGCAAATTGTTGAATCAACTTTTTTATGTATTTATTAATTCTCCCATACCGGCTAGGCTGAAGCCAAGAATTCCAAAAAGTAGAAATAAAGCTACTACAATAAGTAAAATCCATGCAATAAAGATCCAGAAAGTAATCTTTGTCCATTTACCTGCCGAACGTGAAGCATCTGAAGCTGCAGAATAGTCTCCCCTGTTGTAAAATGATTCAACCTGAGCTGAATACACTATAGCTATGATTCCTAAAAGACTTAAAAAGCTACCACAAAATATGAAAGGAAGTATTGTTACCAAAATAGATTCAACCAGCCATGTTTTGGGCATTGGTTTTTTGTTAACATCCTCAAATTCCACTTTAATTGCAGGAGGCACTGTTTTAGGCATTGCAACACTGCTTTGGTCAAATATGAAACTTAGTTCACCCACCTCATCAGCACGCATCCACTGCTCCATTCCTTGTGTCCATACAAGTGTTTCGCGCTTAATGTTCTCTCGCCTGAGCTCTTCAGGAGAGAAGGTACCTCTCTGTTTACCGGTCTCATCTATGAAAAAATAGTGATTCATAATAAATAATTTTATTGGTAATCTTCGGGATTAATATGTAACAGACTGACAACTTGATTGCCTTCATCTTTATAAACATACTCTAATCTAACATTGTTTTCTTTAAAAAACAGTAATTGAGGATTAGTTGAGAACTCTCTTTTTATGTTTTCTTTCAAATTTGCAGATACAATCTGGATCAGGGAGTCTGGATTAGAACTATTTAAAACAGTATAATTATATCTGAATACATTATCGTCATCAACCTCTGCAAAATCAAATCGAGTATATTGATCAAGCATAACCGGAGCAGAGACATTAAGATCAGCTGCCATCTGTGAGAGTTTCTTGTTTATTGCTTTTTCATCCGAACCACATTGTATAATGAATATAGAGATAAAAACAACTATAACTTTCGAAAATGCATTTCTCATAAGAATAATTTATTTTACAAAAATAAAAAAGTTTTCACAACTTTAAAAATAGGGTACTTAAAAAGACAATATATTAGTATACATAGCATCGAATAGATTATACCAGCTGTATTATAGTAATTTGGCAGAATGTCTCGCGACATCCTGCCAAACATGTTAACCTTAAATCTAATACTATTATGAAAAAACCACGAGACAAATATAAAAAAGAAATTAAATCTTACCAAACTTTTTCAATAAAAAATCATAAAATAACTAATAATATCAATATGCAACATAAATCAACCAATTGGCAAGCCAATCCCTGTTAATTTGTGATATAAATCCAAAGCGTAAATATCGGTCATTCCTGAAATATAGTCAAGAACAGATTGAATTTTATTATAGATTGAGGGTGAATCAAATTCATATTGTTTCGGGATTCGATCTAAAAGCAGTTTTGAATATGAATGATCCGGATTTATGATAGCATTAGTGAACGTCTCAAGTAAAAAGCCTATGATACGATAACCTGCTATCTCAATATCTAGTACATCTCTGGATCTGTAAATATTATCAAAAGCAAACTCAGAGCATGTGAAATAAGCTTCCTTAATTCTTCCGGGAAGTTGTTTTATTAAAGAACCTTCAAATTCACCTTTTAAGATTAGCTCTTCATTTTCAATAAATATCTTTGAACACTCGTCCACCAACAAACCTATCACACTTGCACGCAAATATGCAATTTGTTCATTCAGATCACTAACAAAAAACAAGTTTTTAAGGCGCCTTTCTCGTCTATCTCCTTCAAAAAAATCGAGGAGCAACTCTTTTGCTTTATCTGTTGAAACCAAATTAAGCTTATGAGCATCCTCTATGTCCATTATTTGATAACAAATATCATCAGCTGCCTCAACCAAATATACTAACGGATATCTTGCGAATTTCAACGGATTGGAATTGAGTTTAATAATGCCAAGACTCTCAGCTATTCGTGCATAATCATTCTCTTCTGATGAAAAAAAACCAAACTTATTTTTGCCTCCACTTAATTCCGAAGAATATGGATATTTTACAATAGAGGCCAACGTAGAATAAGTCATTACAAACCCGCCATCCCTCCTGCCTCTAAACTTATGCATAAGTAATCGGATAGCATTTGCATTACCCTCAAAACAGGTAAAATCGCTCCATCTGCCTTGTTCAGCTTCAACAAGTTCTTGCAGATAATTTCCTTTTCCTTCTAAGAAGAAAGTTGAAATAGCATCTTCACCTGAATGGCCAAAAGGAGGATTTCCAAGATCATGAGCTAAACATGCAGCTGAAACAATTGAGCCTATTTCTTCAAAGTGAGCGTGTGATGTTTGATACTTTTTCCGCAATTCACGACCTGTATTTTCTCCTAAAGAGCGTCCAACACTCGAAACCTCCAAACTGTGTGTTAGCCTGTTATGCACAAAAACGCTTCCCGGTAAAGGAAAAACCTGAGTCTTATTTTGTAACCTGCGAAAAGGCGAAGAAAAAATCAGTCTGTCGTAGTCACGCTGATACTCGGTTCTCTCATGTTCTTTCGCATTTTCATAATGCTCTAAGCCAAATCTTCTAACTGATAATAACTGTTCCCAATTCATTGTTGTTCTAAAACTTACTCAGACAAAGATAAAATAAAATTACCTGCTTAACAATGTATCCCCGAAAGTAGTTTTGACATTATTTCTCAATAATATCATTGGAAAAAAGAGAGATTATCTCCAATAAAGATTAAATTTGTATCCCATTAAGGAAAAAACGACAATTATAAGGTAATGACAGATATCATCAAACATGAATGTGGTATAGCGGTTATACGCTTACTTAAACCTCTGGATTATTATTACAAAAAATATGGTACATGGCAATATGGACTAGATAAGCTCTATTTGCTAATGGAAAAACAACATAACAGAGGTCAGGAAGGTGCCGGTCTTGGCGCTGTTAAACTGGAATCATCACCCGGAAATGAATATATATTTAGAGAAAGAGCCGTTGGGTCCAGTGCAATTTCAGAAATATTCTCAAAGGTGCATTCTTCTTTTTCTGCCTTTAATACTGATCAACTGAATAATATAGAGTTCGTTAAAAAATCAGTCCCTTATGCAGCGGAGCTTTTTATTGGTCATCTGCGTTACAGCACTACAGGAAAGAGCGGTCTGACTTATGTTCATCCACTACTACGAAGAAACAACTGGGCTTCAAGAAGCCTTGCATTGGCCGGAAATTTTAATATGACAAATGTTGACGAGATGTTCCAGCAACTACTTGAAGAGGGACAACATCCGCGTGATTATGCCGACACATTTGTTATGCTTGAATCAATAGGGCATTATCTTGATAGAGAGGTTCAGTATCAATATGATCACCTGGAAAAGAGTAACAAAAATGGTCAGGATGTAAGCCATTTGATAGAAGAAAAACTTGATATACCTTTTCTGCTGAAAAGAGCATCTAAAAATTGGGACGGAGGTTATGCACTTTGTGGTATTATTGGTTGTGGCGATGCATTTGCATTAAGGGATCCCTGGGGTATAAGAACTGCATTTTATTATTATGATGATGAAGTGGCTGTTGTTGCATCAGAGCGTCCTGTAATTCAAACAGCTTTCAATTTAAAGAAGGATGATGTACATGAACTCCAGCCGGGAGAGGCTTTTGTGGTAAAGCGTAACGGCAAAATAAGCTTGAATCAGATTCTTAATAAAAAAGAAAAAATCACACCCTGCTCTTTTGAGCGTATTTACTTCTCTCGAGGCTCTGATTATGATATATACAGAGAACGAAAGAAGTTGGGAGAGCTTCTTGTACCAGAAATAATTGAAGCTATTGATGATGACTTTGATAATACTGTTTTTTCTTTTATTCCTAATACCGCAGAAGTAGCTTATTATGGTATGCTTCAGGGTTTAGAGGACCATTTTAATCATAAGAAAGCAAATATTATACTGGAAAAAGGAAAGACTCTGAGTAAAGAAGAGATTGACTGTATCCTATCCAAACGTGTCAGATCTGAAAAAGTAGCAATAAAAGACATCAAACTGCGTACATTTATAGCACAGGGTACTTCCCGAAACGACCTTGCAGCACACGTTTATGATGTAACTTATGGTTCTTTAAAACGTGGGGTAGATAATTTGGTAATTATAGATGATAGCATTGTTCGCGGAACAACTCTCAAACAAAGTATTATAAAAATACTTGACAGACTGGATCCTAAGAAAATCGTAATTGTCTCATCCGCACCTCAGATAAGATATCCGGACTGTTATGGTATTGACATGTCACGTATGAGTGAGTTTATTGCTTTTAAAGCAACAATCGAACTTCTGAAAGAGCGTGATATGCAACATATTATTGACGAAACTTATCAGAAATCTGTAGAACAGAGTAGAAAGAAAAAAGAGGATATTGTTAATTATGTAAAGGACATTTATGCACCTTTTACCGAAGAAGAGATCTCAGACAAAATTGCACAAATGTTGACATCAAAAGATATCAAAGCAAAGGTTCAGATTGTTTTCCAAAAAATAGAAGATCTACACAAGGCATGCCCTAACCATAAGGGTGACTGGTACTTTTCCGGAGACTATCCTACTCCGGGAGGAAATAGATTAGTAAACAGGGCTTTTATCAATTATATAGAAGGACAAGAAAATAGACCTCACCAGTTTACTCTTAATTTCTCAAACAACAACTTATGATAGAGCGTATTATCATATTAGAAAATGTGGATCCAATAGTATTTTTTGGCGTAAATAACAGTAATTTGCAATTACTTAAAACATTATACCCTAAATTACGAATGGTTGCACGTGGAAATGTGATTAAAGTAATTGGTGAAGAAGAAGAACTTGCAGCCTTTGAAGAAAACATTCATAAACTGGAGAAATTCAGTGTAGAAATGAACGTACTCAAGGAAGAGGATATAATTGATATTGTTAAAGGAAAAGCACCATCAGTTATTAATGTTGATAATCTAATAATTCATGGGCTAAACGGAAAACCTATTCTGGCACGTACGGCAAATCAAAAAAAACTTGCAGAAGAATTTGATGCGAATGATATGCTTTTTGCAATTGGACCTGCTGGCTCTGGAAAAACTTATACAGCAATAGCTTTAGCAGTTCGTGCTTTAAAAACTAAACAGGTTCGTAAAATCATTCTTAGCAGACCAGCTGTTGAAGCAGGTGAAAAGCTGGGTTTTCTGCCAGGTGATATGAAAGAAAAAATAGATCCATATCTTCAACCACTTTATGATGCACTTGAAGATATGATTCCACCTTTGAAACTTAAGGAATATCTGGAGAATAAGATTATCCAAATTGCTCCCCTGGCCTTTATGCGCGGCAGGACTCTTAACGATGCAGTTATTATTCTGGATGAAGCACAGAACACAACAAAACCACAGATTAAAATGTTTCTTACCAGACTGGGACTTAATGGCAAAATGATTATTACAGGTGATATAACTCAAATAGATTTACCCCGTTCTCAACAGTCCGGCTTAATTCATGCCATGCAAATTCTCCGCCATATAAAAGGAATTGCAACAGTCGAATTTAATAAAAAGGATATAGTTCGACATAAGCTTGTTCAAAGAATTGTTGAAGCTTATGAAAAAGAAACTGCATCTTTAAATTCAAAAAATTCAAAATCATCAGATCCAGTTGAAAATATACAGAAATAAGAAATTCATTAATAACAAAACAACATGAACAGTCTTACAAACACAAATTATAATTTTCCGAAACAGTCCAATCTGTATCATGGAAAAGTACGCGATGTTTATAGTATAGGGGATGATATTTTGGTAATGATAGCAACTGATCGCATTTCTGCCTTTGATGTTGTATTACCAAAAGGAATTCCATTCAAAGGACAAGTACTCAACCAGATTGCATCAAAGTTTCTTGATGCTACCTCTGATATAGTTCCTAACTGGAAGATAGCTACCCCCGACCCTATGGTAACAGTTGGCACACGTTGTGAACCGTATAAGGTGGAAATGGTCATACGCGGCTACATAACAGGCAGTGCCTGGCGTGATTACAAAAAAGGTGCCCGTTCAATCTGTGGATTACCATTACCTGAAGACCTGCGTGAAAATCAGAAATTCGAGACGCCAATTATCACTCCTACTACAAAGGCTGATGAGGGACATGATGAAAATATTTCAAAAGAGGAGATAATCGCACAAGGATTGGTCAGCAAGGACGAGTATGAACAACTTGAAAAATACACTTATGCGTTATTCAAACGAGGAACTGAAATGGCCGCAGAAAAAGGGCTAATCCTTGTGGATACAAAATATGAGTTCGGTAAGAAAGATGGTAAAATTTATCTTATTGATGAGATCCATACTCCCGACTCCTCTCGTTATTTTTACAGTGAAGGATATGAAGAACGTTTCCAAAAAGGTGAAGATCAAAAACAGCTCTCTAAGGAGTTTGTTCGCAAATGGCTTATTGAGAATGGATTTCAAGGACTTGAAGGTCAACAGGTGCCTGAAATGACTGATGAATACTGCTTAAGTGTTTCAGAGCGATATATCGAATTATACGAAAAAATTGTAGGTGAGAAATTTATTAAAGCAAAAGCCACTGATCTGGAAACACGCATCGAAAATAACATTACAAAATTTTTAACAAATGAATTATAAGGTAGAGTCAGTTAACCCTTACGACTCTGAGCGCCCGAAGAAGGAACAAGTGACACAGATGTTTGACTTACTTGCACCTACTTATGATAAACTCAACGGAATCCTTTCATTAGGCATTGACGAGTATTGGCGACGTGAAGCGCTTAGTGTTTTAAAGAAATATCCTCATTCTCATATCCTGGATATCGCCACAGGTACCGGTGATTTTGCTATTCTCGCAAATAAAATACTACAACCTGATAAGATAACTGCAGTTGATATTTCTGATGGTATGATGGCTGTTGGTAAGGAAAAAGTTAAAACCAAAGGATTTGAAAATATAATCTCATTTGAGAATCTGGATTGTGCAAATATGACCTTTCCCGACAATAATTTTGATGCTGCTATTTCAGCATTTGGAGTACGCAACTTTGAGGATATTGACAAAAGTTTCAGTGAAGTGCTGCGAGTATTAAAGCCGGGAGGGGTATTTATGTTTATTGAACTTACTACACCTGAAAAGCCTCCTATGAAAGAGTTGTATCAGTTTTATACTAAAAAAATTATGCCTTTACTTTCAGGGATATTCGCCACTGAGCAAAGAGCTTATGAGTATCTTCCAAATTCAATTGGAGCTTTCCCTCAGGGAAGAAAAATGATGCTGATCCTGAAAAAAAACGGCTTCAGGAATATTCGGTTAAGAAGACTTACACAAGAAATTACAACAATTTATATTGCAGAAAAATAGAAACTGATGGATACTTACGGATTGATTGGATTTCCGCTTAAACACTCTTTTTCTTCTAGATTTTTTACGGATAAATTCAGAAAAGAAAATATCGATGCTGAGTATTTGAATTTTGAGATTGAAGACATACTGGATATTCGCCGAATAATTCTCTTTAACCAACACCTGAAAGGATTAAACGTAACGATCCCATACAAAGAATCAGTACTACCTTTTCTGAATAATATATCCCCTGAAGCTGAAAAAATTGGTGCAGTCAATGTGATTAATGTATTACGTAAACCGGGTGATATGTATTTTTACGAGCTCACAGGTTATAACACAGACTATATAGGCTTTAAAAACTCACTCACTCCTTTGTTGAAACAAGAAGTTGATTACAAAGCATTAATCCTGGGAACAGGTGGTGCATCAAAAGCTGTTTCGCAAGTACTTACTGATATAGGGATTGAATGGTGTACGGTTTCTCGCAATTCAAGTAAAAAAGACAAAAGCAAAGCAATTAGCTACAACGAGCTCTCTACTGATATAATGGTTACTCATAAACTTATTATCAATGCAACACCTGTAGGAACCTTTCCGGAGGTCGACTCTTGTCCTGACATCCCCTATAATAATCTAACAAAGGATCATATTCTTTATGATCTGGTTTATAACCCTGAGGAGACACTTTTTATGAGAAAAGGAAAAGAGATGGGTGCAGCAACAAAAAACGGACTGGAAATGCTTAAGTTACAAGCATTGGCTGCATGGGAGATTTGGAATTCATAATTAAGAAAGTAACACAAAAAGAAATTGCCCTCCTAAATATCACATTTAAGAGGGCAACTGTTTTTCCTTGGTCATCAAAAGTAGAATAAATTGACCAGGTAAAAATAAAGAGGTGCGATAGTGTAGTTTGTTTCTTATTCTATTTCGCTACTATGCTCATGTTACTTGTCTGTAGCTTTTTCTTAGTCATCTAATATAATTACCTTTTTCATCACAGTAAAGGTATTAGTGATTCCTAAATAAATTATATTTTTTAATGTGACGCTTCATCTGCTATATTACTATCAATTTTCGTGCTAAATTAATTCCCTATCTCTCCAAATCGATATATCCACCTCATTGTGTGACCATTAGGTGTTATGAAAACATTTACCTAGTATAACACTTATTTGTGGAAAAAATGTGGAATGTGTGGAATCAGTCCACACTTTATATGTGTAAATCCACACTTTATTGATAATAGGAGTTGTTATGTCAATTAAAATATATCATGTATATTTGAGAATTAATTGAGGCATGAAATATAGAAGTGCATGGGATCAAAAAAATCACCTGAACAAAGGATTACAATAAAGATTGGATTAATTCTCCTTGTAGTTCTTCTTTTTTTTAGCGGATTATTCGTTTATTCTACAATTCTAAAAAAGAATATCGATGCTCAAAAGGAGGAAATGGACAATTCATACAGGGTACTACTTTACAGTAATCAACTGATTACTTCTATTCAAAATGCACAAGATGCGCTCAACAGATACCTGGTTTCTCCTCGAAGAGTTTACCAACAACAATATGATTCAATATCTCAGGATATTTCAGAACAGATCGAAACCATAAAAAGCAGTTCTCCAGAGAATGGTCAAAGTGCGTTACTTGAAGAAATTGACTCTCTACTGAATGAGAAACATTTAATAGTGAACAGGTTGTTAGAACAGTTCAGGTCTCAAAGTCCACTTATGGAGCTAGACAGGAAAATAGAGACTTTCGAGCCTGTAATAAAGGATAGCATTGAGGTCACAACTTATAGTGATACAATAATTGTTCAGCGTGAAAAAAGAGATTTCTGGAGTCGCCTTTCGCATCTTTTTGCTCCTAAATTCCAATCTGACACAACAATTAGTATAACACACACGGAGAAAGAAGCCAGATCCGAATCCAGAGTTGACACACTTATGTATGCTGATCTAAAAGGAGTAACTGAGGAGGCTTCCAGAACGTATTCTTCTCAAATAGAGCGAATTGAAAGACAGGTTCGTGAATTAGTTCTGGCAGAACAAAATATTTCTCTGAATATATCCAAGCTAATAACTCAGTTTTATAATGAGGCTATTCATACATCGCAAAGGGGAACAGAAAACAGTGAAAAGCTGACTCAAAGAATCTTTACTTTTGCAATTACAGTTGGTGCAATTTCAATCGTTTTAATTATTATCATTATATTCTTTATTACTGACGATTTAAATAAGGGTAAAAGAGCAAGGGTTGAACTTTTTAAAGAAAAAAAACTTACAGAAGAGCTTATTGAGAGTCGACATAAACTACTTTTATCTGTCTCTCATGATATAAAAACCCCACTCAGCTCTATTTTGGGATATATGGAGATTTGGGGTTCGGAAGAAAAACAGGAAGTAAGAAAAAAACAAATAAAATCTGCTCAAAACTCCGGCAGACACATTCTAAGCATGCTAACTAATTTACTGGAATTTTCTCGCCTGGAACAAAAGAGTGCATCCATACAAGAAAGTACATTTAATTTAATAGAGCTTATCGAAGATATATTAAATATGTTCCGACCTTTTACTGATGATAAAGATATTCAACTAAATTTCAATAACAACTTAACTTCTCCATATTATATTTACTCTGATTATACTCTACTTAAACAGATATTGGTAAATGTAATTTCCAACTCTGTTAAATATACTATGAAGGGAAGTGTAAATGTTGATCTAAAACTACTTAAGAAAAGAGTACAATTTACAATCTCAGACACAGGTGTGGGAATCGACAAGGAGGATATTGATAAGATATTCAGACCTTTTTCAAGGATAAATAATCCCTTAAAAACAGAGGGCAGTGGTTTTGGCCTTTACGTCACTAAAGGACTGACCGAATCACTTCAGGGAGATATAAATATTTCATCTGAAAAGGGTGCTGGAACAATCGTTACCGTAAAACTACCATTAAAACATGTTACTGATATCATTCCCGAAGAATCAGACAGTGAAATAAACACTTATGTCAATAAGAATATTTATAGCAAAGTTTTAATATTTGAAGATGATATTACGTTAGGAAATATGATTAAAGAGTTTCTTAACCAGAAAGGGTTTAAAGTAAAACTGTGTAGCAACACGCGTGATATAATCGGATTTATAAGAATTGTATCTACGTTTGACATTGTGTTTACAGACATGCAGATGGTTAATATCACAGGGACAAAAATATTAGAAGAAATAAGAAAACGTGATACAGATATTCCGGTTTGGTTGATGACTGCAAACGATGAATATTCAAAAGAATATATCGTGTCGAAAGGTTTTAATGGATTGGTGAAAAAGCCTATTCAAATGAGCCTGCTTTTAAAGATATTGTCAGATGAATCATATAATGAGGAGCTGAAAAAAAACAGAGTTGATAGATTGAATACTTCTGAAAATAATAACGGTAAATCATTAGAAGATATGTTTCCCGGGCTTATGTCTATGTTTGGCAATGACACTAATTATATAAAAGAACTATTGACAGTGTTTGTTAAAACGTCATCAAAAGAAATTGAGTACCTGGAAAAACATATAGAAAAAGGAGATTTTTTTGAAGCTCAGAAAATTTGCCACAAGATTCATCCATTCTTAAGTCAGCTTGACGCTGATTATCTATCTGTTAATCTTCGGAAAATGGATAGTCTCAGGGGTCACGATGAAACATCCTACCCCAACTGGAAGGATGAATTGTCTGATAGTGTAGAGATGATTAAAGAGTTTACAGAAAATCTCAGAAGAGACTATTTATAATTTGATATTATAAAGGTGAATTTTATTATATAAAGTTTTTCTGTCAATATTCAGCAAAATTGCAGCTTTGGATTTATTACCATTAGTCTTTTTAAGTGCGGTAATTATTTTCTCCTTCTCATTCTCCGGTTTATAAAAAAGTGCAATATCAGCATCATTATTACTAATCTCCTCTATTAATTCTTTGAGAACAGGAAGGTTTTCAACGGTTATCTCATCACTCAAACTAAATAGAACCGAGCGCCTTATTACATTACGAAGCTCTCTGAGGTTGCCTGGCCAGCTGTACTGTTCAAGCCTTTCCATTGCTTCTTGTGTAATATATTTAACACTTTTATCAAGCTCTGTATTAGCCTCTTCTCTGAAATGATCAGCATACTGCTTAATGTCCTCTATGCATTCGCGTAATGATGGAACAAGTATCATAAATTCATTGAGACGGTGATACAGATCTTCTCTGAATTTACCTTCAGAAATGGCCAGCTCTAGGTTCTCGTTTGTAGCGGTAAGTATCCTCACATCAACTTCAATATCGTTTGACGTTCCGATAGAACGGATCTTTTTCTCCTGAAGCGACCTTAACATCTGCATCTGCACACCATAAGGCAAATTGCCCACTTCGTCAAGGAAAAGAGTGCCGCCATTTGCATCCCTGAAAAAACCTGTTTTATCCTCAATTGCAGATGTAAACGATCCTTTTTTGTGACCGAATAATTCACTGGGGGCCAGCTCTGTTGAGAGACTGCCGCAATCGACTGCAATAAAAGGACCTTTGGCTCTAGTGCTTCTTTCGTGTATCATTCTGGCAACATGCTCTTTGCCTGTACCACTTTCGCCTACAATCATAACCGACATCTGTGTAGGTGCAACCAGATCAATATAGGAGTACATCTGCTTTGATAAGGCGCTTTTCCCCACGACAATCTTCACACCCGAAGCATTAGGTTTCATTTTTAGTGGTGATGCATCTGACTTTGAACTCTCTGTTTTTTTTAGATCACTGATTTTTTTAGTGTTGACTGATTCCAATGCTGATTTTATTTTCTGTGTTAACACAGATGGATTAATCGGTTTTTCTAAAAAATCAAATGCACCCATTTTAATGGCAGATACTGCAGTTTGAATTTCTCCGTATCCGGTCATGATAATAACCGGAATCGATTTGTTCTCTTCCTTTAGCCAGGACAACAACATAATCCCGTCACCATCCGGCAGCCGGAGATCCGACAATACAACATCAAACAGCTCCGGCTCCGACAGTTTCTCCTGCGCAGACAACATACCGTTGCACAACGTTGCCGAAATGCCATTCCTTTCGAACCATTTCAATAACATGGTCCCGAAAGAGCGATCATCTTCTACAATTAATATCTTTCCATTCACCTGATGTTAATATAATCCTTTTGTTGCAATCCTACACCTCAATTATCTTTTTGTAAAGATAGAGCAATTTATTATTAACGGACACTATGTAATATATGATTAAGATTTTTTAGACAAAATCGAAGTTCATAAAACTGGTCCGGTGAATACAAATATCATATAATGTAGTATATTTGAATAAAAAGTCAACATAAAATATGAACGAACTCACCAAAGAAGAATCAAACCTGAAGTTTGAGAAAATTCAAAACATATTAAGAAAAAAAGATTCTGATGCATGTATAATAACATCATCAGTAAATCAATACTGGCTCTGCGGATTTATTTTTGACGGATATCTCTATATCACTGCGGACAGAGACCCGATATTATTCGTAAAGCGTCCCTCAGACCTTGATGATGAAAGAATAATTTATATTCGTAAGCCTGAACAAATTCCTGGACTGCTACAGGAGGCCGGACTACCTCTGCCAAAAAGGATCCTGATTGAAGCAGACCAGCTTACTTTAAATGCAGCAAACCGTCTGCAGGCAGCGTTGAATATGCCTGAGCTGTTAAATATATCAGATAAAATCCGTAAAATCAGATCTGTTAAGTCTGAATACGAACTTAATCAGATGCGCGAATGTGCAAAAATCCACAGTGAGGTATATCAGCTGATTCCTGCTCTTTACCGAAAAGGGATGAGCGATTTGCAACTGCAGATTGAGATAGAAAGAGAGATGCGACTCCGCGGATCAGTTGGTATCTTCCGTTCCTTTGGAGAAAATATGGATATATTTATGGGAAGCATTTTGGCCGGCGACAATGCACAGGCAGCCTCACCTTACGATTATGCCTTAGGCGGTGAAGGTATAACCCCATTGCTGCCCTTAGGTGCAAACGGCACCCCTCTGAAGCCCGGTACGACAGTTATGGTGGACATGGCCGGTAACTACAGACCCTATATGGATGATATGACCAGAACTTTTGCCATAGAACATGCACCCGACATTGCTTATAAAGCACATGAAGTATCAATTGAGATTCATAACGCCGTAAAAAAACAAGCGAAAGCAGGCACACTCTGTTCCGATATCTATTCTTTGGCAGAGGAGATAGTTATCTCAAACGAACTGCAACCCTATTTCATGGGCACCGTACAACAGGCCAAATTTATCGGTCACGGTGTAGGACTTGAAATAAACGAACCTCCCGTTATCACTCCAAGATCAAAAGACACCCTACTGTCCGGAATGACCATTGCACTTGAACCGAAATTCGTGCTTCCCGGCATAGGTGCTGTCGGTATAGAAAACACTTATATAGTACACGATGAAGAATTAGAGAATATTACTCAGTGTGAAGAGAAAATTATAGTTCTGAAATAATTGCAAGAATTTTCTTTTTAATATTATATAAAAAAAGGCTGCCATATAGCAACCTTTTCTTATTAATTAAATCAACAATCAGTAATATTCAAACTATTTAAAAATAAACTGTGTATTAAAGTTTATAGATAGTTGGACGTTTTCACTAGTCATATTAGTTGTTGGAATATATTTCAATACAATTGCTGATGATCCTTTTCGAACGGTTTCATCCATTATATTCTGTAAAAATATTAATTCTTCAGCTGTATTAGCTACTATTTTGACATTAGATTCTATACCACCTAACTTAAGTGATTTTCTGCTATCACTTTTCATCATACAAAAAATCCCGATTGGACA
>DHCC01000077.1 GCA_002398875.1 Bacteroidales bacterium UBA4912
TATTAATGTGAATGAATGGTTTAACAGGTTAGTTTATGGGGATAATTTATTAGCCATGCAAGCCTTACTGGCTGGTGACAATAATTCTCCCTCACTTAGAGGTAAAATTGATTTAATATACATAGACCCACCTTACGACTCAAAAGCCGACTATAGGACTAAAGTTGAACTTCCAGATGTCAATATTGTTCAAAAACCAACTGTTATAGAACAATTTGCCTATTCAGACACTTGGAAGGATGGAACAGCAAGTTATCTCCTCATGATGGTTCCTCGATTAATCTTAATGCGTGAACTTCTTGCTGAAACAGGTTCGATCTATGTTCACATTGATTGGCATATAGGGCACTACTTAAAAATAATTATGGATGAAATCTTTGGTCGAGAGAATTTTGCTAATGAAATTATCCGCAAATATTCTGTTGGGGGAAAAAGTAGCAGTTTTTACGCAAGAAAACACGATAACATCCTTTTTTATTCGAAAAACATAAATAAAATCTATTTTAATTCTGATGATATTAGGATCCCTTTTACTCCTCATAAACAAGACAAAAGTGGAAAGAGTTATGGTGGTCGAATGGGAGTAGATGAGGATGGGAGGCCATACGTTGAAAAATGGGGAACCGGTAGAAAGAAATTATATAGATATTATCTTGATGTTGGCAAAATACCAGAGGATGTTTGGGAAATTGAAGAAGATAAAGAGTTCTTAGCAGGATTAAATGGAATTATTCAACAAATTAATTCTTTAGTTGATAATGGGATATTGAATGAAGATGTATGGGAATCCCAAACAATTCAGTCTGCCGCTCATGAAAGAACTAATTTTGCTACCCAAAAACCTGAAGCTTTACTTGAAAGGATTGTAAAGGCATCTTCCCCACCAAATGGAATAGTAGCTGATTTTTTTGCAGGTAGTGGTACCACGGGTGCAGTTGCAGAAAAAAATGGTAGAAATTGGATAATGGCAGAATTAGGTAAACCAGGCTGTATGATCACTAGAAAACGTATGGTAGATATAGATTCTAAACCTTTTTTATTCCAGTCAATAGGGGATTATCAAAAAGAGCAATATGAAAAGTCAGAATTTAGAACAATTAGAGATTTAGCTCATGTAATTATCAACCTTTATGGTGCCACGCCTTTCCCTCCAAATGAAAATGCTCCTGCTAACGCAGGATATATAAAACAATCTAGAACTTTAGTTGTAGTTGATTCTCCTTCTAAAATGACAGGTTACAATACTTTAAAACGTGCTCAAGAGTTTAGAAATTCATTTGCAGGGGGATGGAAAAAAGTAGTCGTATTGGGGTGGAACTTTGTATCAAATATTGGAGAGATCATAAGTAGCTTAGATGACAAGAATCTGGAAGTTCTTGTAATTCCTGCTGATTTATTAGACATGCTAAAGACTAAAGCGAAGTATAGGAAATTAATTCAGTCAGGCAAAGTAAGATTTTCATCACTTCAATATCTAACTGTAAAACCCGTGCAAAAATCAAAATACGATTCAGATAATGATAAAATAGGGGTAGAGTTAGATAATTACATATTACTTTCTCCTGAAGCTCTTCCACTAGATGATAAAAACAAAACTTTATTGGAGAACGTTATTAAAGAGGATCCGCTTAGCCTTATTGAATATTGGAGCATTGACCCTGATTATGATGGTGAAGTTTTCCGTAGTAAGTGGCAGGATTACCGCCAGAATGTTGCTAATGATAACGATCCATTTAGAGTGATACGCAAAGCAGAATTAATCATTCCTAAGGAGAATAGGAAGAGAAAGATATGTGTTAAGGCCGTTGATGTGTTTGGTTTTGAGAGTGCAACAGTTGTAGAGGTGGAATAACATGTCTAGGATGACGCACCAAGGGACAAGAGATGTTCCTTTACTATTCGCCAAGGAGTTAACGAATAAAGTGAACCGAGCATGGGGAGATAGGTCATTTATTGAAAGTGTAACTCCTATAACAAAAGACTTGTTGAAGTTCTGGTTTAGTGATGCGTTTTGTGATACTCGTAATTTCAATTTCCATGAAGGTCAAAGACAAGCTATTTTAAACACTATTTATCTCCATGAGGTGATGGGTGTTAGTAGTGTAATGGACATGTATCAATCTACTAGTCCTGAGTTACTAAGTGAGATGGATCTTCTGGATCTGGAGAAAGAGAAATACAAACATCCTAAATATGCTGTTAAAATGGCTACTGGTACTGGAAAAACGTGGGTTCTACATGCATTGCTTATTTGGCAGTTTTTAAATGCTAAAAATCAAATTGAACCTTCTGGACGATATTCTAAGAATTTTTTACTTGTTGCACCGGGATTAATTGTTTATGAAAGACTTTTAGATGCGTTTTTAGGTAAAGAGCAAGTGGATGGAACTAGAGATTTTGATAAATCAGATTTTAAGACTTTTGAGAAGTTATTTGTACCTACAGCATACAAGGATATTATTTTTGGTTTTATACAGTCTAATGTTGCCCGTAAAGAGGAAATTGGAACTAAAGTAACTGGTGAAGGTCTTATTGCTATCACTAATTGGCATTTATTGGCCGGAGAAGAAGAAAAACCGAGTGATAAATCACCTATAGAGGATCCCGCAGCAGTCATTAAAGATGTTCTTCCAATTACTCCTGGAAAAACAGCAGGTAATGCTTTAGATTCTTTAGACAGTCAGTATCTTAGGGGAAGGGAAATAGAGTATCTTGCTAATTTGCCAGATTTAGTTGTATTTAATGATGAAGCTCACCATATACACGAAGTGAAACGTGGTGGAGAAATATTTGAAGTGCAATGGCAAAAGAGTCTCTTACAGATCTCTGAGCCCAAAAAAGAAAATTTTATTCAAATAGACTTTTCTGCAACACCTTATAGTGTAACTGGTAGTGGTCAAAAGCGTACTAGGCATTTCTTCCCTCATATTGTTGTTAATTTTGACCTTCGAACATCTATTAGGCATGGGTTGGTTAAGACTATAGCTTTGGATAGAAGGAAAGAAGTTGCAACGATGCAGCTTGATTTTAAAGCAGTGCGGGAAGGTAAAGATGTTGTGGCTTTGTCTGATGGGCAGAAAATCATGCTTAGAGCTGGATTGCAAAAGTTAAATATCCTTGAGAAAGAATTTGTAGATCTGACTTCAGATGAAGGGGGTGTTTCTACTAAACATCCGAAAATGATGGTTATTTGTGAGGATACTAAGGTTGCTCCCTTTGTAACAGATTTCTTGATTAAATCTGAGGGTTTATCTGAAGATGATGTGATGGAGATACATTCAGACCGTAAAGGGAATATACCACAGAAAGAATGGGATGAGACCAAGCAGCGTTTGTTTAATATTGACAAACATAAGAGTCCAAGAGTCATTGTGTCTGTTCTTATGTTAAGGGAAGGTTTTGATGTTAATAATATCTGTGTTATTGTACCCTTAAGATCTACTACTTCATTTATACTCTTGGAACAAACTATAGGTCGTGGTTTAAGGTTAATGTGGAGAGAACCTATTTTTGAAGAAGTTAAAGCTGAAAATAGAATTAGATTGTTAGATAAAAAGGAAGAACCCATAAATTATCTGGATATTTTGAGTATTGTGGAGCATCCGGCTTTCATAGAATTTTATGAGAAGTTAATTGATGAAGGTACAGTGGGTACTGCTGAAAAACCGCCAACTGAAAGGGAGAACATCTTAGGTGACATTATTAATGTTGGATTGAGGGAAGGTTATGAGAAATATGATTTTTATTGGCCTTTGATCATCCGAGAAAGTGAAGAAAACCTTGCACCTACCGAACTATCTTTTGATAACATGGAACCATTCCCGGTTGCGTTAGAAGACCTTGAAAAATTAATCCCAAAAGAAGGGGATGTTTTTTATTCAGAGGAGGTTACCGTTAGGACTAGATTTGGCGAGTATTCTGTAACTGCCGATATATTTAATGCCAATAGTTACAATGAGTTCTTGGCAAAACTGGTAAGTGGTGTAACTTCCATGCTGATACCTATGGGTCGTAAGAGAAAAAAATCTTTCCCTAGGTTACAGGTTAATACTGCTGAAATAGCTAAACTTACTGATGATTATATACGGCATAGGCTATTTGACCAAGAGTTTAATCCTATGGTTGAGGATAATTGGAGAATCCTCTTTTTATCTGAGTCCAAGATCCTATCACATATTATTAAAAATGTCAGTAAAGCAATCTATGAGATGCAAAACAATGTGGATGTCACAGAAGCAGAAGTGATCAAAAAACCATTTTCAGATGTTGCGGAAATAAAAATGCGGGAGAACTTCTGCCTGGACATTTCCAAGGCAATATATGAGAAATTAGCTTATCCATCCAATAAGGGAGGATTCGAAAAAGCATTCATAGAATTTGTTGATAAAGATTCAGAAGTTCATTCCTTCCTCAAAATCAATGAAATCTATCATGACTTTGCTCACATAACCTACATCCGGGAAGATGGCCTTTTATCTCATTACTACCCTGACTTCTTAGTGCGAACATCCAATAAAGTGTATTTGGTTGAAACGAAAGCTCAAAAAGATGTCAACAATCCTAATGTCCAGCAAAAAAGAAGAGCCACTATTGATTGGATAGATAAAATAAACCAGCTGAAACCTGAAGATAGGTTATACTCCCAATGGGCTTATGTATTACTTGGAGAAAACACATTTTATGAGTTAAGGGAAAACGGTGCCGATACTGTAGATATTCTTGAATATGAAAAGAAAACAAGAGGACAAATAGAGGGTACTCTAGAGGACTATTTCATATAAACTTTTTTTGACTACTATTTTTTTTATTCATCAAGGGCGTTATTTTTATTATAATCACATTTATATATCTGTGTCTTTATTTATTTACAAATACTAAAAGCCACAAATACATATTTTAAAGGTCATCGATGGTGTAAGTAAATACATCTCACCATATAGAGCAACGCACTGATTTATGCTAAGTTTTAACATTTAATTTTTAAATTAACACCAAAATGTAGCGAAAAATAGGTTGCTAAAGATTTGGAAGGTTTCAGATTTTAAAATTTGCCAAGTATTGTGTTTGACATAGACATCAACATTCTCCTTAAATGGTCCTTTATATGTGTCGGTTAAATAGTCGATGTATCGCTCGATAATTATGTATGTTAATGGATTAATCTTTATTTTAATTACACTTTAATTCATTTTGATGATAGGTTGATGTCTTTGTGAAGATCTCGATTTGTACTATCTGATCAAATTAAATAAGAAATGAACTCTTTAGCTTCATAATCACCAACTGATACATATATCGATTTAGAAATCGATAAAAAGAGTTTAGTATCTTTCATGTATTTGCAGCGTATGAGATAGGGTGAATGACTGTTTTAATGCACTTAAATGTGGTTTGCTTTTGCTAATTCATTGTTTTTAGGCCATCGATGTTAAATTAACCCTTTAATATCGACATATTTAAATAAACCCGAATATATTGTCAAGTATACGGGGTGATATAAATGGTTAAAATGAAAAATGTCGCTAAGTTGATATATATTAGCGATGAACAGAAGCATGAACTTGAGGAAATCCAAAATATGGTTACTGAAATTGGTGGAAAAACTTCATTAAATGAATTAATCCGT
>DHCC01000034.1:0-4235 GCA_002398875.1 Bacteroidales bacterium UBA4912
GGGACTTTATCGGGTGCTTACGTAACAACTACAACCGAAGAATTAAAATCAATGATTGCCGAAACCGTTAAAACGGCAATGAGTGAGTTGGCCGGCATGCAGAATGTGCAGCCAAAAAATGAATTTCTTACAAGGCAACAGACTGACGAAAAACTTCACATTTCATTAAGTACATTAGATACCTATACGAAGTTAGGCATTCTGAATGCTAAACGTATGGGAAAACGAGTTTTGTATTCGGCCGATGATATTACTGATTCGATGATTGACAAAATCAACACTCAAAAGCACAAAATGAAAAGATGAAATCACGATGCATAGATCCAGCAATTGATCTGCTCAACTTCAATAATGTATAAGATGATTGATTTCTTAAAAATATTGGTTACTGATACAGCTTTCATTGAAAAGATATATAATGACGACAGGTTGATCTTTCACAATAGTCGAGAGAAGTTATCACATTTTGATTTCGAGACGATTCACTCCAAAGTAACACGGATTTACAAAGGTATTTTGTT
Source organism: Bacteroidales bacterium UBA4912 (assembly GCA_002398875.1). Classification (GTDB taxonomy): domain Bacteria; phylum Bacteroidota; class Bacteroidia; order Bacteroidales; family Dysgonomonadaceae; genus Proteiniphilum. The sequence goes on from DHCC01000034.1 coordinate 522, forward strand.
CTGTTTTAATGATAACGGTTTAGAAATACTATTCAGGCCACATTATTACTTCAATGATAATATACATAACGCAAATGACTTCACCGTTAAAGACTGTATTCAGGTGATTAATGACTTCATTGAAATGTTTGATATTGACAAACCAGAACAATTTAGAATAATAAATTTAGAGTTCGGGGTTAATGTAATATCAGATATACCGGTTCAGGATTTAATAACACGTGCAGAATATCACGGTAAAAATCGTTTCTTGATTGATTCAGGCTTAAAGTATTCAAAGAAAAGACCCGATGTTATTTAACATAATCAGATATGACCTGCTTAAAGATTGTCTAAAAAGGCCACAAGATGCACCAACAGAAATTGATCATTTAACAAAACAGATAAGAAACAGACATTATAAACTCAATCGGCCCAAGAATATGTTTTATTGGACGCACTATAAAGCAAACGATATTACAAACAGTTGTAAATTGACAAAAAAAGCCAAAATGATAGAAAAGAAGAGAATCATATCAAACCGTAATATATTTCAATATTCATTAGATTTTTGTTACTAAACATAAATCTGACCAATCTTAAATATATCTATTCTAAAACATTTTCATTAACTTCGCATCTAAGTTAAAATTTAACATCAATTGATACCGGTATCGTTTTTGATACTACCAGAATATAAATAACAAATGAACAATTTTAAAGAAAAAGCCGATCTGATATGGCGGGTGGCTGATCTCCTCAGAGGCGACTATAAGCAGTCGGACTATGGAAAAGTAATACTTCCAATGACCGTAATCAGGCGACTGGATTGTGTCCTTGAACCTACAAAACAGAAAGTATTAGATTATCTTCCTAAAGTACAAACACTTAATGAAGTAATTATAGAGAAGACACTGAACAAAGTTGCAGGCTTCAACTTCCATAACAGAAGTCCTTTTAATTTTGACAAGCTGATAGCCGATCCAAATAATATTTCTTTAAATTTAAGAGCATATATAAATGGCTTTTCTGAAAGCGCGCGTGAAATACTCGAGTATTTCAACTTTGATGTTCAGATAGACCTAATGGATGATCCAAGCACAGATCTTCTCTTCAGAGTCGTTAAATCCTTTCAGGAGATCGATCTTTCTGATATGGAGTCAATGGAAATGGGTTACGTGTTTGAAGACCTGATAAGAAGATTCTCCGAGCAATCTAATGAAACAGCCGGAGAACACTTTACACCGAGAGAGGTGATAAGATTGATGGTTAATATCCTATTTATCGAGGACAGAGACATCTTAACACAGGATGGAATTGTAAGAACTCTTTACGATCCGGCATGTGGTACAGGAGGAATGCTTTCAGTTGGAGAACAGTACGTGAAAGAGCTAAACCCTGATGCTGATCTAAAAGTATTCGGACAGGAGATAAACTCTGAGTCTTTTGCTATCTGTAAATCTGATATGCTTATCAAAGGTCAGAACCCAAGCAATATTAAGTTTGGAAACACTTTTACTGTAGATGGTCTGAAAGAAGAAGAGTTTGATTACATGTTATCAAACCCACCATTTGGAGTAGACTGGAAAAAAGCTGAAAAAATAATTAAGTCTGAAGCAAACAGCAAAGGATTTGATGGCAGATTTGGTGCAGGACTACCCAGAATAAACGATGGTGCATTACTATTCCTGCAACACATGATCTCCAAGATGAAAAAAGAAGGTAGCAGAATAGGAATCGTGTTTAATGGTTCGCCACTATTTACAGGAGCCGCAGAAAGTGGAGAAAGCAATATTCGCAGATGGATAATCGAGAACGACTGGCTGGAAGCTATCATTGCCCTACCCGATCAGTTGTTTTACAATACAGGTATCAGCACCTATATTTGGATAGTTACCAACAAAAAGAGCAAAGAACGTAAAGGGTATATCCAGCTAATTAATGCAACCGGCACCAAGGACGAAGAACTATTAAAAGAAGGCAAAATTGAATTCAACCGTTTTTGGCAGAAGATGGACAGGAGCCTTGGTAATAAGCGCAAGAAGATAGCCGAAAACGGTAATGAAAAAGGCATTGGATTTATTACTGATCTTTATGGTAATTTCGAAGAGAATGAGTTTGTGAAAATCCTGCCAAATGAATACTTCGGATATTGGCGAGTAACTGTTGAACGGCCTTTGAAGGATGAAAAAGGAAAAGTAATCAAAACTAAGGGTAAGCCAAAACCAGATACATCACTCAGAGATTACGAAAATATACCATTCCTGAAAAAGGATGCTTACGGCAAACTTATTCCTCAAACTATAGAAGAGTATTTTGAAAGAGAGGTAAAACCTCATCTGCCAGAAGCATGGATTGACGAAAGCAAAACCAAAACAGGTTATGAAATCAATTTCACAAAATACTTCTACGAGTTCAAGCCATTAAGATCTCTATCTGAGATAAAAGCAGATATCCTTGAATTGGAAGAAAGAACATTTGGTAGAGCAAATAAGGTATTGGAGGAATGAGCAAAATAAAACTTTTTATAAGCAGTGTACAAAGTGAATTTGCAACAGAGCGAAAAGCTTTAGCTGATTATCTGCGTGCGGATCCATTATTAGGTAAGTTCTTTCAACCTTTTCTTTTTGAAGAATTACCTGCAATAGACAAAAGTGTACATCAAGTTTATTTAAAGGAAGTAGAATCGTCAAATATCTACCTTGGTATTATTGGAAAAAAATATGGCTACAGAGACTCAGAAGGTGTTTCTCCAACTGAACGTGAATACAACGAAGCTTCTCGTTTGCATAAAACACGTTTTATGTTTCTAAGCACTGACGATAGTTCCGACCGTGAAAAAGAAGTAAACCAGTTTATTAAGAAAATCGAGAAAGAAGTTGTTCGTAATAGCTTTACCGAACTGTCTTCATTGTTACAAGGAGCATATCATTGCCTGATTAGATATTTGGAAGAGAATAGATATATTCAGTCAGGCCCTTTTGATGCTCAGTTTAATCCACGAGCAACAATGGAAGATATTGATTCTAACAAAGTTTATGAATTTGTAAGATTAGCACAATCCCGAAGAAAATTCTCGTTGGATGATAAAAGCTCTGTTTCCAAGATCTTGCATCATCTAAACCTATCAAAAGGAGAAAAACTAACAAATGCAGCTATTCTGTTATTTGGTGAAAATCCACAACGATTCTTCCCAACAGCTACGGTTAAATGTGCAGTATTTCATGGTCTCTCCAAATCCAAACCCATACCCTCTTATAAAATATTACATGGAGATATTTTTGAGTTAGTAGATAATGCTGCAGAGTTTGTAATGTCACACCTAAACTTTAGTGTAGGCACACGAGCCACTTCTGCAATAGCTCCCGGCAGATATGAAATACCCATAGAAGTAGTTACGGAAGGAATAGTAAATGCTTGTGTCCATCGAAATTTTGCTCATAATGCCAGCGTTGAAGTCATTTTATACAAGGACCGGCTTGAAATAAGTAATCCAGGGTCACTTCCTTTAGGATGGACAACCGAACATCTCAGGCGGCTACATAATTCAATACCTCACAACCCTTTAATTGCCCATCCAATGTACCTTGCCGGCTATATAGAGCAACTGGGTACTGGTATAGAAGAAATGTATAAGAGGCTTGAGGAACATGGTCTTCCAGAGCCTAAATTCGTTCAGGAACATGACTTTAAAGTGATAGTTTCCAGACCTACCATGCAAGATACCATGCAAGA
>DHCC01000034.1:4416-4713 GCA_002398875.1 Bacteroidales bacterium UBA4912
ATACCATGCAAGATACCATGCAAGTCAAAAACGAAATAAAAGAACTGATTTTGATACTTTCAGGTGATATGACGAGGACAGAACTGCAAGAAAGGCTAAATCTAAGAAACAGAGATCATTTTAGAAGAATGTATATTAATGCTGCTTTAGATGAAGGTTGGATTGAACAAACAATGCCAGATAAACCAACAAGTAAATATCAAAAATACCGTCTAACAGAAAAGGGAAAGAAAGCGAAGGAGCAGTGGAAGAAATGAAGAATATTCAGTTGTAAAGAATTAGTTTACAACTGAAAAA
>DHCC01000034.1:4941-7177 GCA_002398875.1 Bacteroidales bacterium UBA4912
TACGATTCATATAAAGATTCAGGGATTGAGTGGATAGGGGAGATACCGGAGCATTGGGCGGTTAGTAGAATAAAGTATTACTTAGATTATCAAAAAGGCAAGAACCCCAAAGAGATAAACTTTGATAAAGGTTCAACTTCTGAAATTTATCTTGCTATGGATTTTTTAAGAGGAGAACCAAGGCAAATACTCTATGTAGATGATACTGATGGTTATGTAAAGGTTGATGAAAATGAGATATTATTATTGTGGGATGGATCTAATGCTGGTGAATTTATTCTCAGTAAAAGAGGAATACTATCTTCAACTATGGCTGTAATTTATTTGGATAATATTAAGAAAAGATATTCATGGTATTATTTGAAGAATTTTGAACCAAGATTAAAAGAAAACACTATTGGGATGGGAATTCCTCATGTAAATGGAGAAGAACTGAAAAATGGTTATATCACTATACCTCCAATATCAGAACAAACAGCCATCGCCTACTTCCTCGACCGTAAAACCTCTGAAATAGATGATATAATAGCAGACAAAAAACGATTATTAGAACTTTATGAAGAAGAAAAAACTGCTATCATTAATCAAGCTGTTACAAAAGGTCTCGACCCAAATGTGCCAATGAAAGATTCAGGTATTGAGTGGTTGGGTGAGATTCCGGAGCATTGGGAGGTGAAGAGGTTTAGATATTATTTTGATCTCATCTCTGAAAAAGCTGAAGTTAATGAGAATATACCTAAGATAGGTCTTGAGAATGTTGAAAGTAAAACTGGTAAGTTTATAGAAAGTAATTCCGATTTCGCAGGAATAGGAGTTCGGTTCAAAGAAAATGATATTTTGTTTGGTAAACTACGTCCATATTTAGCGAAAGTTTGGTTGTCAAATACTGAAGCACAAGCAGTAGGTGATTTTTATGTATTTCGATCTAAAAATGAAGTGTCTCCTGAATTTGCAAAATACAGAATCTTAGATAAATCTTTCATAGAAGTTACAAATAGTTCAACCTATGGAACTAAAATGCCAAGAGTAAGTTGGGAATATATTTCAGACTTACCAATAGCATTTCCTTCAATAGACGAACAGTTAGCCATAGTCCACCACATAGAATCCGAGTGCTCAAAGATTGACTTCAAAAAAGCCCGCACAGAAGAGCTAATCGAACTACTAACAGAATATCGCACAGCTTTAATAAGTGAAGTTGTAACAGGAAAAATAAAGGTAACTGAAGATTAAGAATCACAAAATATGAATATCACAACTGAAAACACATTTGAAACTGCATTGGTGCAGTCGCTGACAGAAAAAGGTGGTTATACTCAGGGCAATGCTCAGGATTATAGCCATGAGCTTGGACTGTTTAAATATGAGGTATTGAAATTCCTTCAGGAGACACAATCAAAACGATGGGAAAGGGTGTCTTCTATTCATGGTGATAATGTTGACGAAAGAATAATACAAAGGCTTTATCGTGAACTGGACCTGCGTGGAAGCCTTGATGTTCTCCGTAACGGTTTTGTGGATAATGGTGTTAGGTTTCAGATGGCTTATTATAAGCCTGCTTCAATGCTTAATCCTGAAGCTATGGAGCTATATAATCAGAATAGCTTAAAGGTTTACAGGCAGGTCTATTATAGCACTAAAAATACCAATTCTGTCGATGTGCTTCTATCGCTTAACGGGATACCTGTAGCTACTCTTGAACTTAAGAATCAGTTTACCGGACAAGATGTTGGCAATGCTCTAAAGCAATATGGCACTACAAGAGATAACAGAGAACTTCTGTTTGCATTTAAAAAACGTACTCTTGTGCATTTTGCTGTTGATCAGGATGAGGTTTATATGACAACCAAGCTTGATGGTAGTAAAACATTCTGGCTTCCGTTTAATAAAGGATATAACCATGGAAAGGGAAATCCTCTAAATCCCGATGGTTATAAGACTGCTTATTTGTGGGAGGAGATCCTGCAAAAAGATAGCTGGTTGGAGATTATACAGAGTTTTGCACATCTTGAAAGGGAAGAATACACCACAGGTGATAGTACTTATATTAAAGAGAAACTGATATTTCCAAGGTATCACCAATTGGATGCTGTAAGGGAGATAACTGAAGATGTTTTAGATAAGGGTTGTGGCAAGAACTATCTTGTTCAGCACTCTGCAGGCTCAGGAAAGAGTAACACAATTGCATGGCTGTCATACAGGCTGTCCAGCCTGCACAACTCACTTGATGAAAGAG
>DHCC01000087.1 GCA_002398875.1 Bacteroidales bacterium UBA4912
TTTTAGAGTGATCCGAGCGGGATTCGAACCCACGACCCACAGCTTAGAAGGCTGTTGCTCTATCCAGCTGAGCTACCGGACCATTCTTTTTATTCAGGATGCAAAAATACTGCATTTATCAGAATAAAAAAAATATTATTTGAAATGAATGTGATTTATAATATTCCTTGAGCCATCATTGCCTTGGCAACTTTCATAAATCCTGCAATATTAGCTCCTTTTGGATAATTTATGTAGCCGTCGATTTCGGTTCCATATTTCACACAGTTTTCGTGAATATTACCCATAATCCATTTTAACTTCTCATCTACCTGCTCTGATGGCCAGCTGAGGCGCTCGGAGTTTTGTGTCATTTCTAACCCTGATACTGATACTCCTCCTGCATTGGCAGCTTTGCCGGGTGCATAAAGTATTTTATTTTCTAAGAAAATATCGATTGCCTCAGGTGTACTAGGCATATTTGCACCTTCAGAAACAGCAAATACACCATTTTTAATAAGCATCTCTGCATCCTGCTGGTCGATTTCGTTTTGTGTTGCTGATGGTAGTGCAATATCACCTTTTTCACCCCACGGGCGAGCTCCGGGAACGTATTTACATCCAAATTCCTCAGCATATTCACGAATTCTTCCCCTGTAGAGATTCTTCAAATCCATGACAAATTGTAATTTCTCTTCATCAATTCCGTCCGGATCATAGATATATCCATCAGAATCTGAAAGAGTAACGGGTATTGCTCCTAGTTGTATAAGTTTTTCACATGTATATTGTGCCACATTTCCTGAACCAGACACAATACATTTTTTACCCTTAATATCTATATTACGGGTCTTGAGCATTTCCAGAAGAAAATATACATTGCCGTAACCTGTTGCTTCGGGTCGAATTAGTGATCCTCCAAATTCGCGACCTTTACCTGTAAATGTTCCTGTAAATTCTCCTGCAAGTTTCTTATACTTACCAAACATATACCCTACTTCACGTCCGCCAACTCCAATATCGCCGGCAGGGACATCAGTGTCAGGACCTATAACTCGCCATAATCCTTCTACAAATGCCTGACAGAAACGCATTATTTCAGCATCAGACTTTCCACGGGGAGAAAAATCAGAACCTCCTTTTGCTCCACCCATCGGTAAAGTTGTCAGTGCATTTTTAAATGTCTGCTCAAAGGCAAGAAATTTAAGTATGGATGGCGAAACAGACGAATGAAAACGTATTCCGCCCTTGTAAGGACCTATTGCGTTGTTATGCTGTACACGGTAACCCATATTAGTGTGGACTTTGCCCTGATCGTCTGCCCATGTGATTCTGAAAGTATGTATTTTGTCGGGGATTACTAACCGCTCAATTAGATTTGCTTTTTCAAACTCGGGATGTTCATTATATACATCTTCTATTGACTCTACTACTTCTTCAACCGCCTGAAGGTATTCAGGCTCGTTTGGGAAACGCATTTTTAATGAGTTGATTACATCTGATGATTTCATTTTAAATTACTTTATTACGGCTTTTATTTTGCCCCTGTTGTTTAAACACATTAATCAAATAATCATTTTGAAATGCAAAGTTAGATAATAATTTCTATTTCTAAAATATTTCAACTATAAATGTGTTTTTTGACACAAATTCCGCTATTTCTTGAGACTTTTGTAAATAGGGATAAATACAATTGCTCCAGACATAATTATCGAAGCGACCGTGAAAGCCGTTAATTCCGCATATAAAATAATATATACAACAAGTACTATCCATAAGATTATTATGGATGCGATTTGAGATTGAGAAAGTTTTTTTCTTGCCATAAGGTAAAGATAGATATTTCCATTAAAAAATAGTTGATACAATGTCAAAATTGACAAACTTTTCGTGTTGCCTTTTACTACATTTAAGTTAAGTTACTGTTAAACTACAAGTGAAATGTTTTATCTTTGTGGCTGTTATAAAATCTACAAATTTATATCAATGGACTCAATTTATTTGATTATTGTAATTGTTCTCCTTGGTTTGGCAGTTCTGGACCTGATTGTTGGAGTATCTAATGATGCTGTAAATTTTCTTAATTCCAGCATCGGTTCTAAAGTGGCTCCTGTAAGAGTAATATTTGCAGTTGCTGCTCTCGGAATTATTCTCGGGACAATGTTCTCAAGCGGAATGATGGAGATTGCACGCAGTGGGGTATTCTATCCTGAGAAATTTACCTTTCCGGCAATAATGATGCTGTTCCTTGCTGTTATGCTTACGGATATTATTCTACTTGATCTCTTTAATACATTCGGTCTACCAACATCAACAACAGTTTCACTTGTTTTCGAATTATTAGGTGCAGCAGTTGCAGTAGCACTTTTTACGATTTGGACTACTGATACCGGTAGCACTTTGGGAGAATTTATTAACAGCGGTAAGGCTCTTGCAATTATTGGTGGGATCTTTATATCGATAGCAATTGCTTTTGTAGCAGGTTCTATAATAATGTACTTGTCACGCTTACTATTTTCTTTCAAATACAAAAAGCCCTTTAAATACTTGGGTGCCTTGTGGGGAGGTATAGCACTTACGGCAATCACATATTTTGCGGTATTTAAAGGTTTAAAAGGAAGTGTATTGGTTACTGAAGAAATGTTGCTGTTTCTGGAGAATAACATGAGCTTAGCTCTGCTGTATGCCCTTGTAGGGTGGACTCTTTTTATGGCTTTATTGCAGCATGTTTTCAAGGTTAAAATTCTGAATGTAATTGTCTTGGTTGGTACAGCTGCTCTTGCAATGGCTTTTGCCGGGAACGACCTGGTAAATTTCATCGGAGTATTTATGGCAGGTTTCGATTCATTCCAGATTGCACAAGGAGTTGCCGCATCAGGCGGAGATGTAAACTCCTTATACATGGGAAGACTGTCCGAACCGGTTGTTGCTAATGTATGGTGGCTGCTTGGAGCAGGAACAATAATGATTTTATCATTAACACTATCTAAAAAGTCACGTACCGTAACTGAAACTGAAGTCAATCTGGCACGTAAAGGAGAAGGTATAGAGCGTTTTTCATCATCCCCATTGTCTCGTTCAATTGTCAGAGGCAGCCTTAACTTTAGTAAATCAATTAGTAAAATAACTCCTGAACCGATAAAAAGATTTATAGACAAAAGGTTTGAACCGGTTGAGCTGGAAAATAAGGCTTCATTTGACCTAATCAGAGCCTCTGTCAACCTTACTGTAGCTGCAATGCTTGTATCCCTTGGAACCTCACTGAAACTTCCTCTTTCCACCACTTATGTGACTTTTATGGTTGCTATGGGTACATCCCTAGCCGACCGTGCATGGGGAAGAGATAGTGCTGTTTATCGCATAAATGGTGTTCTTACAGTGGTTGCAGGATGGCTATTAACCGCTTTAATTGCTTTTACTTTCTCAATGATTGTCGGATTCTTTCTGATGTGGGGAGGTAAAATTGCAATTGTAATTATGATTGCGCTTGTTGTGTTTCTACTGATTAAGTCAAGTAAACTACACACAAAAAGAAAATCCAAAGAAGAGCAGCAGCAACAAGTTTTATCAACCAAAGACCAATTGATTACATCATGCAATAAAGATGTTCACCTTGTTTTAGATAAAACTCTTTTCATCCTGAAGAAAGTAATTGAAGGACTGAGCGATGAAAATAGAAAAGCAGCCCGCAAGGCAATGAATGAAGCTCTGGAAATGTATGAGAAATTTAAAGATAAGCGGGATTATGAGGTTGTACCTACTCTGGAAAGTATCCAGATGAATGCGCTTGATCTTGAACAGGAATATGTTCAGCTGGTTGATTATTCTTATGAACTCACAAAATCATTGAAAGCTATTACTGAATCAACATTTAATTACATCAATAATAATCACTCTGCATTCTCAAAAGATCAGATTGACGATTTAAAGGTCATTTACAATACTCTTACGGATGTTTTCAATGGCTACACCCAGATGGAGAAATCTGGAGATTACACTCAATTTAATAAGGTCACCAGCTTACGGGATTTTATTCTTGAGCTTAATCCTAAGTTGACAAAACGCCAGATTAAAAGGGTAAAGGATGGACTCTCAAGCACTCGCAACAGTATTCTTTTCCTTAACCTGGTTAATGAATCTAAGATTGTAACATTGCAATCAGGCAATCTGATGAAATCACATCGCAATTTCAGGGAGCAGTCTTCTAAACAATTGGGCACTATGATTGGTGCAAAAGAGCTTATTAAAGATGCTACATTAAATTTGTAGAAATATTAGAATGGTGAATTTATAATAACTTATTATATATAATAAAATAAGCCCCACTGAAAATCAGAAGGGGCTATTTTATTTCGAGAGAATTACTTCAAATAAAATTAGGAAATGAATTATTTTTGAAGAAGACTGATGTTTAAATTTTGATTCTTATTTAGATCTATTTCTAATGAAACCGGTTCGTAAGAAATTAATTCTACAACCATTTGGTATTTTCCGGGAATTACATCATTTATAGAAAAATTGCCATCAAGGTCGGAGTAATACTTCTTACCATCTACCAATATGGTTGCTCCGGCAAGTGTTTCTTTGTTCTTTTCATCTACAACAGATCCTGTAAGTTGTAACGCATTCACATTTTCTATAAAGGCAACAGTTTCAGTTTCCTTTCCTTTTTTGTTGTTGATTTTATCTGTTTCTGCAAAAGCAGTCACTGAAATTAACAACGATGCTGCAATAACTAAAATGGATTTCATATACTTTTTATACTTTAATATTAGTATTAACTGCCACAAAGGTAGGCACATAATCGTGAAATACCTGTTACGTTTTAGTGAAGTTTTTGTTAAGCTTTTGTTACAATAATTAGAAAGAAATCAATATCTCTTTTCTCCTGTTAGTTCACCTTTCTCGTCCCACATACGCCATATCCCTGTCTTCTCCCCATTGTAGTAATTCATTTCATACCTTTGAGTACCCAACTCATCCCAGATACGCCATGTCCCGTGTTTATTGCCATTTCGATACTCTGCTTCAGAGATGAGCTGACCAGACTCATCATAAGATCGCCAGATACCATGTAGTTTACCATCTTTGTATGATCTGATCTCCTGCGGCTTTCTGTTTTCGTAATAAACTATGTAAGGTCCCTCAATCAGACCGTTTTTTATCTGCATTTCAAGTTTTAGGGTATTATTATCGTAATATTCCCTGTAATCACCTGTAAAAAGCTCTGTCTGATTCCTGTCACGATAATAAATACCATCTGTTTGATATATTTGGGAAGTTCTCTGAGGTTCCTGAGCAAATAATATCATTACTGCTGAAAGCTGGAAAATAATTATACTTAATTTTTTATTCATAAGATCATCAGTTAAAATTAAACGTACTCGACAAATATATAGAAAAAAGTGCCCGTATATTTAACCTGGACACTTTTTTCAAAATATAATTTAGTACGTGTGAACAGAATTAGAATTCATAACCTGTCCAGTTGAATATATCATTTGAACAACCTGTGTTTGCTTCTGCTTTAGTTACAATAGCTGTACCATTAACTTCTTCTCCGTTAATAGCAGTTGTCAATTTATTTGTAATGCTGATGGTTGTTTCTGGATCACCATTACCTTTACTGTCATTCATATCGATTAAATCTTTTGCCTGACCCTGACCGATAACTAATGCATTTTCAATTGTAGCTTTTGCTCCTCGGCGTACTTTGATAACATCGTGCATATAATTACCCTCTGCTGTGCTTGGAGCAAGACGAAGATCGATAGTCATATTTTTAACAGTGAAATTAGACTGACCGGTTTGTGTCGGATTGTTACCATCTAAGTTTCCATCAGCTTCTATACCACGGGGATCTGATTCAGTGCTAACATAACCTGTTTGCCAGATACCGTAAGCATTCTCCAGTGTACCGCTGTAACCTTGTGTAAAATCGAACATATCATCATCAGGATCTACCGCAAGAAAGTTCTTCACATTAACTGAACCACCGAAGAATTCTATTGCATCATCAGCACCATAAGGAATGTAAACATTCTCGATTTTTGTTCCGTTACCCACACCGTTTAAAGTTAGACCATTATGCTCAACATCGGCGTCAGAGCGAGCTCCTGTATATTCAAGCTTCAGGTAAGTAATTGTTCCTGAGTTGTCACTAACGTTTGTTCCGCCATACTTGTGATCTGCATTAATCTCAGTTGTACCTTCTGTACCGCCTGAAAGTGGTGCTTTACCATTAATTATTAGTCCTCCCCAGTGACCTTGCTTGGCATCGTCTGTGTCAGCAGTAATTGTAACCGGAGCGACTGCTGTACCGTTAACATTAATCTTACCACCTCTTAGTACAAGAATATACTTGTCAAATCCCTTTTCTGCTTTTATAACAGTTCCTGCTGGGATGTTTAATGTGCCGCCATCTTGAACAATAACAGGACCGGTTAATAAATATTCAACAGTTGCATCAAGGGTTCTAGCCTCTGTAATTGTACCTACTAATTCCTTTTCCTCTTCTTTGGGAACTTCTTTTTCTTCCGCATCATCATCACAGGATGTTAACACTAAAGGTGTCATCATCGCTGCAAACATTAAAAAACCAAATAAAACTTTTTTCATCTTGTTGATAATTAATTGAATAAATAGTATTATTTTATATATTCTGTATTTTTAAAATTCGTAACTAATTCCAAGACTAATATTTTGACCTTTTTTAAATTCGTTAAGAATTACTTTATTGTCAGAGACACTGTTTTCCCTTGATAATCTGTAAGGTGAATTCAGAAGATTAGATGCATTTAACTTAAATGATAGACGCCTGTTTACACTATATGTAGCAGCAAAACTTAGAGTTGGTACACCCTCTTCCATAATATCTTTAAAACCTGTTGCACCAACTGTATGAATGCGGTCACTGAAATAATTAAAGATCAGCGAAGCAACAATGTTTTTCTCTCCTTTAGTGTAGTGATAAGAGATATCAGCATTTGTAAGAAATGGAGATGCACCTTCAAGACCGCTCTTCCTGGGTTCAGTATTTAAAATATTAAGTAGCATGTCAGTATGAATATACGATGCATTTAATCCTAACGACAGTCTGTTCATTCTTTCGCGTTGAGAATCATAGCGGTTGAAAATATTCTTTCTAAATTCAAATTCAATACCTCCTACAATTGCATGATCGCTGATGTTGTCATAAGTAAGCAAACCTGCTGAATTAGCCTGATCCACTCGTCCGATTGGTCTTTCTATATATTTATAAAATCCGGTTACAGTAAGTAGTTCACCTGGACTCAAATAATAATCCCATTTAAGATCAATATTATAATTGTCTGATGGTTTGATGTTTGGATTACCCTGGCTGGCAAACGATATATTTACGTACTGATAAGGAGAAATTTCTTTTGATTGAGGTAAAGTGTATGTTTTACTTGCACCTAATCGTAAACTGTTTTTATCGTTTAAATCATATTTCAGATTTAAGCTTGGAAGAAAATAAGCTGTATCTATGGTTACTTCTCCGGCAGTTGTATGAGCAACATCATAAGATACAGATAAATCTACCTTATCCATTCTTAAGCCGATGTTTGCCGTAAGATTTTCTGCAAGCTGATAAGAAGCTTCTCCAAAAACTGAGTGAATATTTTTAGTAACGTCGTAAGAGTTAGTTTTTCCGGTAGTCATGCTTAGTGTACGGTCTCTGAGGCTGTTTTCATATAATTCGTCAAGAGAAAGACCATCCATAGAAAATGCCGGCATGCCAATAGGACTGAAATTATATTCCAATGCTTTAAATTCGTCATTGACAAAACGCCCTGTATAACCAATTGAAATGCTGGAGTTGTCAGATCCAAAACGGTCTAGAAGGCTGTATGTTAATGCAACTTTCGGATTAATATCTCTGTTTTTAAGCTCTGAGAAGAATCTTTTATTTCTGTTACTCCTTGTAAGATTGTAGGTATTACCTTCAGAAAGCGAAAAGTAGTTTTCACGACGGTCAGGCTCAAGACCTTTAACTGTATTGTAAGAAATTCCTGCATCCAGTTTAAGCGAATTTGTCAATAGCCAATTTGTCATAAGCTGATTAACGATAAGGAGGTTATCGTTAGTCTGCTGTCTTATTACAATACCCATGCCTGAATCAGAATCTTGATGTCTTTCAGCATTGAGTCCGCTGTATTTACCAACAGATTGGTCATTTGCATGAATCAGCATAAAATTGTAATGAAGATTATGTTTTTTGTTTATGCCGAACATTAAATTACCCAAAAGAAGCTGGTTTGTATTCTGAGAATATTTATCGCCATTTTGATCTTGCCAGATATTTCCTATTGTGTTAGCATTGCGAACAATTTCCTCTGTATATGAGTAGTCGGTACTATGAGAAGCTACACCATAAAACGAAAGTGGATTATTTTTTTTACCTAATTTGAAGGATTTACCTCCCGATAAACCATAACTATGATTCATTGGAAGCGATATCTGACTTGGATCAAGGCTATTAGAAAAATCATATTGATTATCAGATGGTCTGTTATTGTTAGCAAATCCAAAATAATCTGAACCATCCTGACGTAAAAAATCTTTCCCCATTGCAGCTGTGTTTAAGCCACCGGATAGGTCTAATACAAGCTCTTGATCATTCAACAGTTCTTTTGACGAAATATCTATTATTGCGCCTCCAACATCTGAATAACTATTTCCACTAAAGACCTTGTTGACACCAATATTCTGTATAATATCAGTTCCAAAAAACTCAAGTGCAATATTTTTATATTCTGGATCTTCAGATGGAATTGGGAAACCGTTAAGAAGAGTAGCATTGTATCTGTCGCCAAGACCTCTGACAAAAACATTCTTTACTCCTTCCTGACGTGAAATACCTGATATCTGAGCAACAGCGGCCCGTGCATCACCGATACCCTTACGCGAAAGCTCACGTGAACCGACAGCCTGAGTTGAAACAAGCGCTTGACGTTGTTCCATGAGAAGAATATTCTCACTTTCACGATTAACCCTTGCAACAACCTCAACTTCTTGTAGAGTAATATCATCTGAAGACATCTCGAAATCAAGAACTGTTTCACTATTACTTTCTACAACAACTCCGGTATGTGTGATTTGATTATACGAAACATAGGAAACAATTAGAGTATGTGTTCCTGCAGCAACATTCTGAATTACATAATTACCATCCAGGTCGGCGGCAGCTCCGTTTGTGGTTCCTTCTACTAGTACAGATGCACCAATAAGTGGTTCATTGGTTTTTGCGTCCTTAATTATCCCTTTTATTGTACCCGTCTGGGCTAATGCTGTTAATGAAATTACAAGAAAAAGCATTAATACAGACAACCTTATCAAAACAAATCTTTGAGTCACAAAAATAAATATTAGTTATTTTTTATGGCACAAAGGTCTATTATAAATGTTACAGACCTGTTAAGTAACAGTTACGTTATTGTTAAGATTTCAAATAACCAAAAAAAAACGGAGCGTTTGCCCCGTTTAGCTCTTTAGTATCTTTGGTATACTAGTATCTTTTCTTTGTACCTCTCTTTTTCCTGTTTTTGCCGAAACTGTAACTATCGTCTTGTTTTCTACCATAGCTTTTCTTAGATTTCTGGTTTTCAGAATCCTGGGCAAACTGCACTAATAGTTTTCTATCTTCAAGATGCATTCCTTTAAAGGAGTCTACTACCTTATTAGCAACATTCTCAGGAACTTCAAAAAATGAGAAATTCCTCATAAGGTCGATTTTACCAATTGGTACTTTTCCTTTAACATTTTCATTTATAAAGCCCATTAGAACAGCAGGATTAATGCCATCTATTTTCCCAACATTAATAAATAACCTTGAATAACCTTTCTCCGCTTCGCGTGAAACACTTCCATTTCTGTTAGCTTGCCTTCCACGCTCTCCCTTTTTCCTTCCTGAAGAAAAGTCTTCCGGCTCATATATCTCCTCAGCTTCTTGATAATATTCAATAAGACGATTAAATTCCAAAGATACTATACGCTTAATAATATCCTCTTTTCCAAGCCATTCAAGCTTGCGAAAGATTGATGGCAGGAGTCGTTCAATCTCTTCTTCATTTACCTTTACTTTCTCAATTTTATCAACTAAATTGAAGAGTTGCTTTTCGCATATAACGTCTCCTTTTGGTATTTCACGCTTTTCAAACTCTTTATTAATCTGTTTCTCTATTTGTGCTATTTTCCCCTTTTCTTTAATATGAGTAATTGAAATAGAGGTTCCGGCCTTCCCTGCCCTGCCGGTTCTACCGCTTCGATGTGTATAAATCTCAATATCATCGGGTAAACCGTAATTGATTATGTGTGAGACATCATCAACATCCAAACCTCGAGCTGCAACATCAGTAGCCACAAGCAGCTGAATACTGTGGTTCCTGAATTTACTCATAACCAGATCTCTCTGTGCCTGAGAAAGATCTCCATGAAGTGAGTCGGCATCATAACCATCCTGCATAAGTTTATCAGCGATCTCCTGGGTGTCTTTACGGGTTCTGCAAAATATTATTCCGTATATATTAGGATAGTAGTCCACTATTCTCTTTAATGCCAGATATCTGTCTTTAGCATGTACCACATAATAGATATGTCGTACATTTTGTGCACCTTCATTTTTTCTGCCGATGGTTATTTCCATCGGATCTTTCATATACTTACCAATAATTTTCTGAATTTCTTTGGGCATTGTAGCAGAAAACAGCAGCATACTGCGTTCTTCAGGTACATAAGAAAGTATTTCGTTAAGATCTTCAGTGAATCCCATGTTAAGCATTTCGTCGGCTTCATCCAGTATAACTGTGTTTATGTTGGATAGTGATACCGTTTTACGTTTTATCAGATCCAGTAGTCTGCCAGGTGTAGCCACAATTATGTGAACACCTCTTTTGAGTGTTCGAATCTGACTTTCAATACTTGACCCTCCATAAACAGGAAGAATTTTTATATCTTCCACATATTTTGAATAGTCCGCAAGATCTCCCGCAATCTGCAAACAAAGCTCTCTCGTGGGACTTAGTATCAACGTCTGTGGAGTAAGGTTTTGAATGTTGGTTTTCTGAATAATTGGTATACCAAAAGCAGCTGTCTTTCCTGTACCGGTCTGTGCAAGTGCAATAATATTTCTGGTTTGGTTTAGAAGCTGAGGAATAACCTCGGCTTGCACAGGCATAGGTTGTTCATAACCT
Organism: Bacteroidales bacterium UBA4912; assembly: GCA_002398875.1. Classification (GTDB taxonomy): domain Bacteria; phylum Bacteroidota; class Bacteroidia; order Bacteroidales; family Dysgonomonadaceae; genus Proteiniphilum. The sequence continues at coordinate 11,193 of DHCC01000087.1, forward strand.
AATTCAATTAATGCCTGTTCTATTTCGGGTGAAACACCCAGTTTTTTAAATTCGCTCATTTTTTATAAATTAATTTGTGAAGTATTGATATTTCTCTTTACTCCACACAGCCACTTATTTATAAAGACGAGAGAAAACTCAATTACGATTAGTAATATCGGGTGATAAATATTTATTTGATATATTTACAGTTAGTACGGCAGATAACCTATTATTATATTGAGACTATTAAAGCACCCTTTTTTAAAATCGGGTGCAAAGGTATGAAAATAAATTGAATAAGTAGAAAGGTTAATTAAAAATATTCAGAAAGAATAAAGCAGATACTTCCTCAGCAGATTTCTTTTACCGCTGGAAACTCTAAGCTCTTTTTCAAGGTAAAGATCAACAGAACCATACTTTTTATTTATATGGTCTATAACATAATTAAGATATGATCTGTTGACTGAAAGCATTGCTGTAACTGCTTCCTGCAAAGGTTCTGGCAGATTTTTTGCGTCTTTCTGAACTATGGATGGATCTATCAGCCGGTTTGAAAGCATGTAATCCTGCTCCAAAGATTCTTGTGGAACACCAATAGCATATAAAATAAAATATGAAGCTAGCCCTATTCCATCTTTTCCTAAAGAACCGGATAATAAAACAGGATAGTTGGCATCATTTGTGAGTATATCAAACATCTCACCAAATTGCTCTTTATGATTTTCTACAATATCTATATACGACTCCTGAACATATCTGATCGCATCGCTACGGTTAAAATCATCATTTAACAATTGAGCATCCAACTTATCTGCATCCATAGGCGACAATGGAAGTGATATTTTCCTGATTGTAGGATGAATTAGTATTGGGTATTTACCGGAAGTTTTATCAGATCTAAAATCAATTATTGTCTTAATATTGAGCCTTCTGATTTTTTCCTGATCATAAAGTGTTGCACTGCTAAGATCTCCTGATCTGTATATCTGTCCCCATTTAATTTGTCTGTCGTCAGTTGTAAAATAGCCGCCTATATCTCTGAAGTTTTTTATGTTGTTCATATCGATAACACGATTTGCAACAACTCCAGATTGTACACCGGCTGTACGAAGTATAAAATATTCCCTTAGCCCTGATCCTGTTGGATTGAGCCTCATTACCTGATCTTTTATTTTTGTGGTAGTAACCGGAGTAAATGTAGTGAGTGATGTATCCGTAAGAGATGAGTAAATATCTATTTCACCCTCTTGATCAGGACTCACTTCCCACTTTAGCAGAAAATCTCCCTTAGGATCTTTCTCCACTACAGAGGTGATTTTTACCGTTGACATACAGGAGTTTACAACGACAATCACTAAAATCAGAAGACATATATAGTATAGTTTCTTCACCATCGACATAAAATACAAACAAATGTAGTAAAAAGAATGTTCTAAAGTAAAAACTTCTCTAAGGTATTAACAATATATAAACATTCGTTTTGCTTTTTAATAATTTATATGTCAAGCTTTTAGATGTCTATTTATTTTTTTTAATAAAATGTTGATAAGTTGTAAATCAATTGTGCAAAAAAATTGATAAACTAATTTTGAAAATAGAAATTGAACTTGTCTAAAAAAATATTTGTCTTATCAAAGAAAAGATAGGTTTTTTTAGCATTCTTGTTTCATACTCTTTTCAACACCTATTTGTAACAAGAAAGAAAATAATTATTAACTTTGCAACCTTTAAACAGTTTATGATAACATTTATAATTATCACAAAATTAAAAAGTTAGGAATAAAACAATTGTTGATAACTGTTGATAACTTTTATTCTTGAGTTAATAACTTATCATCTGGCATTTTTTCATAATAAGATATCTACAGTATCAACAGCCTATCATTACCATCATATATCTTTTTAATTTTTAAAACTATATATAATAATAAATAGATTATGACAAAAGAAGAAATCATTCAAAATATAGTCAAACTAAAAAAAGAGAAGAATGCTGTTATTCTAGCTCATTATTACCAGGAATCAGATATACAGGATATTGCAGATTTTGTAGGTGACAGTCTTGCTCTTGCTCAATGGGCGGCTAAAACAACTGCTGATATTATAGTTTTATGCGGAGTGCATTTTATGGGTGAAACAGCTAAGATATTAAGCCCCGAAAAGCGGGTATTTATTCCGGATATGATGGCCGGATGTTCGCTTGCAGACAGTTGCCCTGCTGATGAATTTGAGAAATTTATTAAAGAGAATCCTGGACATACTGTTTTATCTTATGTAAATACTACAGCTGCAGTAAAAGCTCTTACAGATATTGTAGTTACCTCTACAAATGCAAAACAAGTAGTTGATTCACTACCTGAAGATGAAAAGATTATTTTTGGTCCCGATAAAAATCTGGGAGACTATATAAATAAACTCACCGGCAGGAATATGCTTTTATGGGAAGGTGTATGCCATGTGCACGAGCAATTTTCTCTAGTAAAAATACTGGAACTTAAGGAAAAGTATCCCGAAGCATTACTCTTAGCTCATCCCGAGTGTCCTAAATATCTACTTGAAGTTGCAGATCATGTTGGCTCAACATCTTCAATATTGAAGTATGCAAATACTTCTGATAAAAAACAATTTATAGTTGCTACAGAAGCAGGAATTCTTCATCAGATGCAAAAAGAAAATCCTGAAAAACTTTTTATTCCGGCTCCTCCTGAAGATTCTACATGTGCATGTAATGAATGTTTTTACATGAAAATGAATACTCTGGATAAACTTTATTTATGTCTTAAATTAGAAAAACCAGAGATATTTGTAGATGAAGAAATAAGAATAAAAGCTGTAAAACCAATAGAAAGAATGTTGGAGATTTCAGCAAAGTATGGTTTATAATTGTTTTTTGTACCTTTGCATCCGCAAATTTCGGGCATTACCTATTATAAGTATAAAATCAACTGATTATTATACTTAAAAATACGGTTAAATGTCTATTAAAAATTCAACAAATGGCTCTTCAATGTGGTATAGTAGGACTTCCTAATGTAGGGAAATCTACTCTTTTTAATTGTTTGTCAAACGCTAAAGCACAGGCAGCTAACTTTCCCTTTTGTACTATAGAACCTAACGTAGGGGTTATAACAGTTCCTGATGAAAGATTAAATAAACTAGCTGAATTAGTTAAACCTCAAAGAATACTCCCTACAACTGTAGAGATTGTAGATATCGCCGGATTGGTTAAAGGTGCAAGTAAAGGAGAAGGTTTAGGTAATAAATTTTTAGCTAATATAAGGGAAACAGACGCTATTCTGCATGTACTGCGTTGTTTTGATGATGAGAATGTTACTCATGTAGACGGGAATGTTGATCCGGTCCGTGATAAAGAAATCATTGATGCAGAGTTGCAGCTCAAAGACCTTGAAACAATTGAATCTCGTATAAGTAAGGTTGAGAAGCAATCCAAAACGGGAGGCGATAAGGATGCTAAAGTAGCTTTTCAGGCATATTCAAAAATTAAAGCAGCACTGGAACGGGGAGAATCTGCCAGAACTGTCACTTTTGATACCAAAGATGAGGCTAAAGCTGCTCACGATCTCTATTTACTTTCATCCAAACCTGTCATGTATATTTGTAATGTGGATGAAGCAAGTGCAGTAAAAGGCAATAAATATGTTGATCAATTAAGGGAAGCCATTAAAAATGAAAATGCCGAAATATTAATTGTTGCTGCTAAAATTGAGTCCGAAATTGCAGAGTTTGACAACTATGAAGAACGTCAAATGTTTCTCAATGAATTAGGACTTGAAGAATCAGGAGTAAATAGACTTATTAAATCTGCATATAGGCTATTAAATTTAAAAACATTCATAACTGCCGGAGTACAGGAAGTAAGAGCTTGGACATTTCAAGACGGGTGGAAAGCTCCTCAGTGTGCCGGTGTCATTCATACTGATTTTGAAAAGGGTTTTATTAGGGCTGAAGTAATAAAATTTGAAGACTACATTAAGTATGGTTCAGAAAACGCAGTCAAAGAAGCAGGCAAAATGAGTGTTGAAGGTAAAGAGTATGTTGTTCAGGATGGCGATATTATGCATTTCAGATTTAACGTTTAATTTATGATTTTATGAGGGGAAAATCCATACTTTCCTCTTACTTTGTTCTTAAATGCCTCTTACCTCGCTCTTATAAACTCCTTTTATTACAGAATAAGGTAAGATCTATGTAATAAATAAATTAATCTAATACAATAGCGAAGTTATAATAAGATAAATTGTTCACCCTGCAACATTTGTCTTTATACCGAGATCTTCCACTCTGGATGCAATCTTTTGGAGTGTGTCGTACAAAACCTTTTCGAGGCCTTTTGCCGGTGTTTCCCGGTCGATGGTGTAGATCATCACTTCTCTCGGGTTAAGCGATCTAAGAAGCTCTAACCATGCTGAAATCTCTTTTTCCGTTGTATTGTCAATATGCTTTCCTTCAAACTCACCTTTAAGGAACATTGTTTGAAGAATAAAGTTGCCGTTGAACTTTTTAAATAATTCAACTTGCTTAGCTACGCTGTAATATGGTGAGTTGGGGCGGTCAATAAGCCTGACTGTATCATCGAATGCTGAATCAAGTTTAAGAACAGGTTTTTCTATTTTCTTAAGTGCTTCAAATACCCCGGGATTCTTTAAATGTATTCCATTAGAGAGTACACTTATTTCAGTTTCTGGATAAAACTGATTACGCAGTTCTATAGTATCTTCAATTATTTCGTTAAAATCCGGATGCATGGTCGGCTCACCGTTCCCTGCAAAAGTTATCACATCTAACGTTACACCTTCTTTTTTAAGTAGTGTTAGCTTTTCTTTAAGAGCAGCTTTTACATTTTCTTTGTCAGGCAACTTGGTTTTTGTTCTGAAATCCTTATTAAAGCCACATTCACAGTAGATACAGTCGAATGAACATAATTTACCATCATAAGGTAATAGGTTTATTCCCAGTGAACTACCCATCCTGCGACTGTGTACAGGACCAAAAACTATTTCATTAAATAATATTGTTGACATTATATTTATTTTTTTATCGTGAGGTTATAATTCTGATTTAAAATAGGTTAATAATCTCTCCTGTTCCATAACCAATAATCAGATATCGTAAAAATTTACCAATTGTCATGCTTATCATAACTACATGTGAATTGGCTCTCATAAAACCAAGGGCTACCAGCATTACATCTCCAACTGCAGGCAGAAATCCGAAGAAACCCATTAAGGCACCTTTACCCTGAAGCTTGTTTATTGTTTTCTCTATACTTTCTGGTTTAATTTTAAACCATTTTTCGAGCCACTGCACCTTTCCTAAACGTCCCAGATAATAGCATGTAGCACCTCCGGCAGCGTTTCCTATTGTGGCATATAGTATAAGTGTCCAGATATCAAGTCCTGCAGCAATAAGAGCGGCGAAAACCACCTCAGAGCTAAAAGGCAGAATTGTTGCCGCTAGAAACGATGCAAGCAACAAACCCCAATAACCATAATCAGCTAATCCATCTAACATTAATGCGCAATAAGCCAGTTTTCTCCCACACCAATTTCAGTCTTCAGAGGCACACTCATCTTATAAGAATTTTCCATCTCTTCAACAACCATCATGCGAATATATTCGAGCTCTTCAGGTACAACATTGAAGTTTAATTCGTCATGCACCTGCAAGATCATCTTGGATTTCATATTTTCCTTTTCAAGTCTATTGTAAATTCTGACCATTGCAACTTTGATAATGTCTGCTGCACTACCTTGAATTGGTGCATTTATTGCATTTCGTTCAGCAAATCCTCTAACAGTTGCATTGCGAGAATATATATCTGGCAAATATCTCTTACGTCCGTAAACAGTTTCTACATAACCATGTTCTCTGGCTTTTTCTATACTCTTGTCCATATAGTTTTTAACACCCGAAAAAGTTTCAAAGTATTCATCAATGATATCTTTTGCTTCAGAACGGGGGATAGTGAGTCTTTCCGACAGTCCAAAAGGTGTGATTCCGTATATAATCCCGAAGTTGGCTGTTTTAGCCTTTCTGCGCATATCCGAATCTACATCATTAAGTGGAATTTTAAATATCTTTGAAGCAGTTGCTGAATGTATATCCTGACCTTTGTTAAATGCTTCAATCATATTTTCATCTCCACTAAGATGTGCCATGATCCGTAACTCTATTTGAGAATAGTCTGAAGAAACAAAAATACAACCGTCGTCTGGAATAAATACTCTTCTTAACTCTTTTCCCCTTTCATCCCGAATTGGGATATTCTGGAGATTTGGATTCGTGCTGCTCAGTCGACCGGTTGCTGCAACAGTCTGATTAAATGATGTGTGAATTTTACCTGTTTTGGGGTTTACAAGCAATGGGAATGCATCAATGTAAGTACTAAGCAATTTTTTTATACCTCTTTGTTCCAGTATCTTTCCAATTATCGGGTGTTTTGTTCTTATTTTTTCTAACTCCTCCTCACCAGTTTTGTACTGTCCGGTTTTTGTTTTTTTGGGATTATCTATAATCTTAAGTCTGTCGAAAAGAATTTCGCCTGTCTGTTTTGGTGAGTTTATATTAAAATCTATTCCCGCCATTTCAATGATCTCCTTTTCAACCTGTTGAAGTTCACTTGTATACTGTTTAGATAATTCGTCTAGTGCTTCAAGATCCAATCTTACACCGGTCCATTCCATGTCAGCAAGAACATATATTAGCGGGCATTCGATTTCATGAAAGAGAATATTTAGATTATTTTTTTTAATTTCTTTCTCCAGTATATTTTTAAGTTTTAGAGTTATATCTGCATCTTCAGAGGCATAATTACAAACAACAGAAGGATCTATATCCCTCATATTCTTTTGATTCTTCCCTTTTGGTCCAATCAATTCATCTATATGAATAGTTTTATAATTTAGATAAGTTTCGGCCATATAATCCATACCATGCCGTAGTTCCGGATTGAGTAAATAATGGGCTACCATTGTATCAAAAAGCGCACCCTTTACTCTAATACCATAATTGCGGAGTTCCAGAATATCATATTTTATATTTTGACCGGTTTTTTCAATCTTTTCATTTTCAAAAAACGGCTTGAAGATATTCACTTGTTCCTGTGCAGTTTCCTGATTTTCTGATATTGGTACATAATATGCTTCACCCTCTTTATATGCAAAGGAAAGACCAACTAACTCACTTTGTAATGGATCCATACCTGTAGTTTCAGTGTCAAAACAGACCGATTTCTGATCAAGAAGTATTTTACAAAGTGATTCCATCTCCTTTTCAGAAAATATCATTTTGTAGTTATGCTTAGTTGAATGAATATCAGTTAAATCAGTAGGAACGTATTTATCCGTTTCTTCGGAAAGATTTGTACTTGAAGGTTGTGTTGTGGCTGTAGAATAATCAGTCGTGCCAAACAGCTCACCCTGAACAGGACTGTCGGAACTCTTAGGAGTGTCTTGTTTAAAAATTCGAGTAAGAAGAGTTCTGAACTCCAGATCTTCAAACAGTGCTCTGACATCATTCTCATTTTTCTCTTTAAGAAGCAGATCATCTCCGCTAATCTGAATGGGAACATCGGTCTTTATAGTAGCAAGATACTTTGAAAACAGGATCTGTTCTCTGTTTTCTTCAATATTACGCTTCTGAGCCCCTTTTAACTGTTCTGTGTTTTCAAGCAGGTTTTCGATCGTTCCAAACTGTTTAAGCAGTTTAACGGCAGTTTTTTCTCCTATACCCGGGCATCCGGGGATATTATCAGCGCTGTCTCCCATTAACCCAAGTAAGTCAATAACCTGAGAAGGGTGTTCTATATCATACTTTTCAACTACTTTCTTATCATCTAGAATTTCATAATCATTACCACCATATTTTGGTCTGTATATAAAAATTGTAGGTTCTGTAAGTTGACCGTAATCTTTGTCTGAAGTCATCATATAGACGTCAAAAAGCTCTCTGTCCATAGTTTTTGCAATTGTTCCGATTACGTCATCAGCTTCATATCCCGGAACTTCAAGTATTGGTATGTTGTATGCCTTAATTATTTCCTTAATATATGGAACTGAAGCTTTAATCACTTCAGGTGTTGCTTCTCTTTGAGCTTTATATTGCTCATACTCTTTATGACGAAAGGTAGGTCCTTCAGGATCAAATCCGATTGCAATATGAGTTGGGTTTTCTTTGCGTAACACTTCTTCAAGTGTATTTATAAAGCCAAATATTGCAGATGTATTTCTTCCTTTAGAGTCTACTCTTGGAAATTTTATAAATGCATAATAAGCTCTGTATATAAGTGCGTAGGCGTCGAGTAGGAAAAGTCTGTTCTTGTTCATAATTTTCTCTAAAATAGCGTTTGGATTGGTAAAGTTACGAATATTTGTTGCTATGACTAGAATTATTTTTACTTTTGTACGTCTAATTTGGGATGTGATGGATCAAAGTAAGATTATAAAAGAATTTCTTCAGGAAGAATTAACTATTTTCGATAAATATTTACGTGAGTCTGTTAAAAATAACGATTCACGACTTACTGAGATGATCTCTCACGTTTTTAACTCTAACGGGAAACGCCTTAGACCTACATTAGTACTCATGACTGCCAGAGTATGCGGTAAAATAGTTCCTGAAACCTACTATGGTGCCGTCACAATAGAGCTTTTACATACAGCTACACTTGTTCACGACGATGTGATAGACCGGTCTGATTTACGACGCGGCAAAAGCTCTATGAACGCTGTTTATGATAATACCAGGGCAGTATTGGTAGGTGATTATTTACTTTCAACAGCATTAGCAGAAAGTGTAAAGACCAAAAACCTTGAAATTATTAGAATAATATCTGAATCAGGTCAGAACCTTGCTTCAGGCGAGCTTACTCAATTATCATTAGCTGATGAAGTTATAATTGATGAAGATGCTTATTTTAGCGTTATAGATAAAAAAACAGCATCTTTAATACGAGCAAGTTTGGCTATTGGGGCCATTACAGGGGGAGCCGATAAGGAAATTATTTCACAGTTTAACATAATCGGCGGTATACTTGGGGTATGTTTTCAGATAAAAGACGATATATTTGACTATTATAACCTTGATGTTGGCAAACCAACAGGTAAAGATATCCGCGAAGGAAAAATTACTTTACCTCTTATTTATGCACTTAAAAATGCACCAGAATCAAAAAGTGCCGAAATGATAAATATTTTAAAATCAAAAAATTACAGCGATAGAAACATTAACATTCTGCTAGATTTTGCAAAAGAATATAAAGGTATTGATGAGGCATATAAAAAAATGTATCTATTACTCGATGAAGCAGAGGAAATTATATCAAACTTTAATTTTGATAATGAAATGAAGATGTATATGAGATCGTTTCTTTTGTATCTTAAAAACAGAACATATTAAAAAAGGGTGAAATCATCTTATGATTCACCCCTTACAAATATAACCTTAAATTACTATTCAGTCTTTATAAACTGAAACCTGTTTTACTGATTATTTTATGTCTATCAATTTTTCTTTCAATGTTTTTTTCTCTTTAAGAGTAGGTATATCAACAGTTAATACACCATCATTAACTTTAGCCGAGATTTTGTCTTTATCAATATCATCGGGAAGTATCATTGTTCTCTGGAATTGAGAATATGAGAATTCACGTCTCAAATAGGCTCCCTTTTTATCCTTTTCTTCATTTTCAGATTTCTTCTCAAAAGAGATAACGAGATTGTTGTTCTCATCCAATCTTACAACGCAATCTTCTTTAGTCATCCCCGGAGCAGCTACTTCAACAGTAAATCCATCCTCGTTTTGAATAATGTTGATTGCAGGAACAGATTTGGTATTGTTCTCCATCCATTCATTACCGAAAAAATCATTGAATACACTTGGTAACCAGTTGTTTGTTCTTCTAATTATTGCCATAATATTTACCCTTTCTTTTAATTGTTATTTAACTTACACTATGATATATGCAAAAGATAAGCCGACAGGAAAACAGGAAGTTAGTGCTGACAATATGGCGCAAATCATTAGTAATAACGCTAAATATGCACGATAAAGACGACAAAACGGCAGTAATAGCGTGCTTATTTTAAAATATTGTAAGTTTTTACACCCCTATGAATTTTTCCAAATCTGTCTGTTGCTTGTACCTCAATTGTATGCACACCTACTGGAAGTTCCAGGTTTAGTGGACCAAACCAAAGGTGTGTACTGTTTACTGCATTAGATGGTCGGCGCCCAGGTAATAACTCCTCTGCAAGGTCCCATTCAATAAGCTTTAGATTGTAATTTGGATCAACTGCCTGTATATACCGCATATCTTTCCACTGTCCTTCATCAATTCTGTATTTAACATTATCACCCTCACTACCCATAAAAAAGTTGACAACAATCTGTGAAGTCGTTCTACCATTATGTTGCACGGTTTTAGGTGCATAAATATTCATTTGATGATCACTTCCACTGCCTGCAACTTGATAATCTATATTATAATTAGTACCATTTATATTAAGAAAAGCATAGCCTTGTGGTGTACCGTCACGCATGGTTGCGTCAGGCAAATCATCATTATTAAGCTTTCCCGAGTACCAATCACCGGATGTTGTACCTGCATTAAATTCGTGTAAGGGTTTACTTCTTTTCCAGCCTTCAATTTCAGTATACTCAATTTGTTCCTGAAAATGGGTGTGTGCTGACATGATTAAAACATTGCCGAACTCCTGCAACATATCAAAAACTCTTTGTCTGTCCTCAAGTCGGTAAGAATTTCCGGAATTATCTTTCATTGGAATATGTTGAGAAAGAATAATCAACTTATCCTTTGGAACGTTTTTAAGATTGTTTTCCAAAAACTGTAACTGGTCAAGTCGATAACCACCCCAGTAGCCTCTTCCGTCTCTTGGGTCAGGATAGAGAATATTGTCGAGAATAATAAAATGGGCGTTGCCATAATTAAAAGCATAATTCGCACTTCCAAAATTCTTTTTAAATGTCTCGTCGGACAGGATATCAGATGATGCGTCATAATTCATATCATGATTTCCCATAACATTATACCAGGGAAGCTGTAAATGTCTCATACGCTCTTTGTAAATTGGTTGGAGGTCCAGGTTATCACCGACAATATCACCCAGACTTATGCCAAATAATGTATTTTCTTTTTTTTCTACATCTCTGACAATCTTTTTTGTAAAATAATCAAGATCCTCAATAGAGTAGGGCTGAGGGTCTCCAAAAACTACTACACTATAATCATCAGGCTCATCGTATTTGTAAAGTGCAAAGTCAACTGATGAAGGCAATTTACCTGTAGGTTCTATGCCTTTAAACTCAAAATCCTTATTTGATCCCAAAGGATTGTAGTGATAATAGAACTGGGGGATAAAATCATTATCCACCGGAATCTCATACCCCGAAGGTTTTATTATAAAAATTGTGTTTCCCTCGTTTACAGTAATTGAATAATATCCGTATTCATCAGTTAAAACAACATCTCTGCCATTAGAAACGCCTACATAAGAGATACCCGTCTCACTGCGATCTTTTTTACCGTTTCTGTTAACATCATCATACACATACCCTTTGGCCACTTGTTGCGAATAAGCAACTACATTTATGAAAATGAGTATCAGTGTCGTTAAGTTTTTCTTCATTGTCTAATTTTTAAGTTTGTATTATATGATAAAACATTACATTTATGCTTTTGTTTACTTATTCCTGTTACATATTTATTAAGATTGACACAAAAAAAGGCGGACATTTTTCTTATCCGCCTTTAAACAAATTATAGAGATTTACTCTTAATCACTTTCTTAAAACTTAAAAAAAGTCTATCGCCATATTATTTTAGTACTTCATTTTTGACATACTGTTAATATCAGTATTATCAGAAATTGGAACAAGTGTAAATCCCCAGGAGTAAGTCTTGTTTGCAGGAATACTATACTCTGGTAATGGTCTTGCTCCCCAGCTGTTGTAACCGGCAACTCCTTGTTGTTTCATATCAATACAAACTTCTACGAAATTCTGCGGCACTATATCATTTATATGTGTCTGACGGGGCATCCTGTTTTTTGCATTTTCATCATTTCTTGCAGCAATCTCTTCACTGCTGAAATTATTCCACTGATAGGGTCGGTGAGTAGCCTCTTCAGAGTCGAAATCTTCAACGCTGTTACGAAGGGCATTAAAGCCTATCGTGCTGTCAGCAACTACTAATAAACCGTTTTCACCATTGGTAAATGCTAGCCATCTGGTATCAGTACGATGTCCGTTTTCCTGAGGGCGTGTGTAGGGGACATACATATCATCAGCAGTAGTTTTATATTTACCTATTTTTGAACCAGATGCTCTGTCTACATAATTTTCATACGGTCCTTTACCAAAATATTCAACATTATTCATCGTAACAGGTAAACGAAAACGTACACCTATTCGCGGAACAACTAATGTTGACGAAGCTTTTCTTGCAGCAGAAGCTTCAGGTGAGAATGTTGCTGTCAGTGCAGCTTCTGATGCTTCAATACTTTTTTCCTCTATATCTGTTGAATGAAAAACTACACCTACTTTTAATATCCCGGAAGGGTGTATGGTGTACTTTACATTATAAAGATTACCTGCTGCCAGCAAATAGGTTACATCAACTACAATATTATCTCCTTCAGGAGCTACTTTAGTATCAATAACATTAAAGTTTTTACTTGACTGTTTCCAAATTTGAAGGCGGTGAGGAGCACCATTTCCGTAATCATTGTCATTAGGACCACGCCAGAAATTAGGTTGGATACCAAAACCATCGTTAAAATATTCATTGTTGTTCACTCTGTATGATGTAACAACACCACTTTTTTTGTCAAATTCAAATTCTACCTGTGGTGAACTAATGTTTATAATATTTTCTGTATTATACATATTTAATGCAGGGAAAACGTTTTTCTCAGCATAAGTAAGTTTTGGTTCTGTTAATGGTAATTTGAACTGCTCAATTGCAACTATATGACCTGCAGGGACTAAAGATTGTTCTTCTTTTTGCACAACTTTGAAGTTGATAAAATATTCAACACCCGGTTTAGACTCTAATTTTTCTACAGGAATCGAGAATTGCATCCATTGCTGTGGTAGTAGAGACACAGAAAGTTCTCCTTCAGCAATTACATTACCATTTTCTGTAATATCATACAGGAAGTCGTAATTATCAGTATTTGTGAAGTACTGACGATTTATTACTTTAAAAACTCCGGCATTCAAGTCAATCGCTTCGAAAGCAAAATTCTGATGAACATATTTAACTTCAGCTATAGCAGGGTGGGGGACCCTTGAAGGATCGATTAATCCGTTATTATTGAAATTTCCATCGCTGGGTGTATCAACTCCATAATCACCTCCGTAAGTCCAATAATGATTGCCATTCTCGTCTGTTTCATCCATACCTTGATCAACCCAATCCCAGATATAACCTCCCTGCAGGTTAGGATATTTGTAAATTGCTTCCCACTGAATGTCGAGATTTCCGTTCGAATTACCCATTGCATGTGAATATTCAGAAGGTATTACCGGCCTGTCACTCCCTTTAGCACCAATCTCTTCCAGCCAGGCTGCACTTGGATATTGAGGAACATACATATCTGTGTTTAAGTCCCATAAAGATCTCTCATAATTAACCGGGCGATTCATAAAGTTCCGTTCCTGATCTTTAAGATATTTGTATGTATGAAAAAAATTAATTCCATTACCTGCTTCGTTTCCAAGAGACCAAATAGCAACTGAAGGGTGATTCTTATTCCTTTCAAACATGTTTATGGTTCTATCCATATGTGCCTGTTCCCATTCTGGGTGCCTTGAAGGTGATTTTTCACCATAATACAATCCGTGAGATTCAATGTTTGCTTCATCATAAACATATAAGCCATATTCACTGCACAGCTCATAGAAACGACGAGGCTGTGGGTAGTGAGAAAGTCGAACTGTATTAATATTATTTAGCTTCATCAGCGTTAAGTCCTTTATCATTAACTCTTCTGTAACATAGTGCCCTGTTTCAGGATTAGTTTCGTGAATATTAACTCCTTTGAGCTTTATAGGCTGACCGTTAACTAAAAATAGTCTGTCTGTCCTGTCTCCTGTTGTTATAGGAACTATTTCAAATTTGCGGAAACCAACAGAGTAGGGGACAACTTCACCTGATTCTGCACTCTCTGGCGTAACTGTAATTAGCAATTTATATAGATTAGGATGTTCTGAGGTCCATGTTTTCACATCTGGTATCAGGGCTGAGAAACTCACGGAACTTTCACCACCACTTTGAACGCCAATTGGTTTACTGCCTGTTAATACAACATTACTTTCACTGTCAAGTAATTTGTAATTTACTTCCGCATAAGATACTTTTGAAGAGTAGTTTCGAATTGTTGTTTCCAACTCAAAAATACCATTTAAATAACTATCATCCAATGTAGATTTAACTCTGAAATCACGCAAAGATGTTTTAGGTTGTGACCATAAGAAGACATCCCTTTCTATTCCACTTATTCTCCAAAAATCCTGCGCTTCAAGATATGAGCCTGTACTCCAGCGATATATCTTTATGACAAGTGAGTTGATTCCCTCATTTACATATTTTGTAATATTAAATTCTGCACTTGTTTTTGAGTCTTCACTATACCCAACTTCTTTTCCATTGATATATACATATACCCCGGACTTTGCACCATCAAGAGTTAAAAAGATTTCCCTGTTATTCCAGTTTTCAGGGATACTGATTTCACGACGATATACACCAACAGGTGTTTCTTCTGGCAGATAAGGGGCATCCATTTTCGGATAACGGGTTTTAGGATCTCTCTCAACAAATTCATAAGGGTGATTAACATATATAGGTGTACCAAAGCCTTGTATCTCCCAGTTACCCGGTACTTTGATATCTTTCCAATCGGTTAAAGATACAACTGAATCGGTAATATTTTCAGGAAGTTGTTTGTAACTATCTACAAAATAAAATTTCCATGTACCATTTAATGGAATATAATAATCACTTTCATTAAATCTTTTGTTAAGTGCATTATTCTCATTATCAAAAGTCATAAATTGTGTACGTGGATATTCCTTGTTTACTTTAACAACGTTAACATCCTGCCAGTAAGGCAATTCCCTCTCGTTTGATATTGCATAATAATCTTGTGCAATTACATTAAGATTTAAAGCAAACAGTGCTATTGCACAGAATATTAGAGCATTAAATTTATTCATTATTTTATTAATTAAAATTATTTTCTAAGTTTTTCTATTTCATTTAATAAGTTTTCTGCGAGTCTACTTGTCCCAATTCGGAAAAGATCATTATTACACCACTCATCACCAAGTATATCTTTTACAATAGTATAATATTTGACTGCTTCTTCTGTTGTTGATACACCTCCAGATACTTTTATACCTATCTTGTTAGAGGTTGCTTCATAATATGATTTTATTGCGTGGCACATAGTGAAAACAGCTTCAGGAGTAGCTCCTTGATAACCTTTACCGGTCGATGTTTTAAGAAAATCAGCACCTGAGTACATAGATAAAATTGAAGCATTATGTATGTTCTTTGCGGTAATAAGAGCTCCGGTTTCCAAAATTACTTTTAATGTCTTGTCTCTGCATACCTCTTTTATTTCCATAATTTCTTCACAAAATTCCTCATAATATTCATCCAAAAACAGTCCGGCATTAATTACTATATCAATCTCATCTGCACCATCTGCAATCGCCAAAGATACCTCAGCCACTTTAACTTCAATGAAGGTCTGAGAAGAAGGAAAACCTCCGGCAACTGAAGCAATATTTAAATCTGCTGTCAAAGACTCCTTTACAATTTGTACGAAATTTGGGTAAACACATATTGCCGCTACATTACCTATTTCAGGATCTGAACCTTCAAATGAATTTACTATTTCTGTGAACTTCCAGATGCTTTCTTTTGTATCTGTTGTGTTTAAGGAGGTTTGATCTATACAGCTATAAAGCTTTTTATATACATCTTGATTATTATTTTCATCAAACTCAGTTGAAATAATCTGTTCAACTCTTTTTTTTGCTTCTTCGTCTGAAAATTCCAGCGGATGCTTTTTTAAAGCTTGTCTGTATTTATTATCTTCCATTTAATACGTTTTTTATTTAGTTAAATAATTATCATTTTAAACACTTTAGATCAAGATTTTAATTTATTATTATTCAAATGCCTTGTAGCATCCCTTTCTGTTTTTTTCTCAATACTTTTTAGAAAAGATTCCTCAAGGTTAACACCTGTTTGATTAGCAATACATATCAATACCCAGAGAATATCAGCAATTTCTTCAGACAGATTCTTAGATAAATCAGAAGATTTGAACGATTGTTCCCCATAGGTCCTTGCCATAATTCGTGCCAATTCTCCAACCTCTTCTGTAAGTAAAGCCATGTTGGTAAGTTCATTAAAATATCGTACTCCATATTTCTTAATCCACAAATCTACCTGTTGCTGTGCTTCTTGAATAGTCATTTGAATTCAAATATTACTAACATTTTTTTATAACAAAATCAATCCTAATACCCGATCAATCAAATATTACTCTTTGTTTTTAGAGTCTATCAAAATAGTAACAGGACCATCATTCACCAGTTTCACTTTCATATCAGCTCCAAACTCACCTGTTTTAACTTTTTTGTCAAGCTTTTGAGATAATACATTACAAAAGTTCTCGTATAAAGGAACCGATACATCAGGTTTAGCAGCTTTTATATATGATGGACGATTTCCTTTTTTTGTACTTGCGTGTAAAGTAAACTGTGAAATAACAAGTATATCACCCCCTGAATCTAATATTGATCGATTCATAACACCATTTTCATCATCAAAAATACGCAAATTAACACTCTTTTTTGCTAAATATTCTATGTCATCTTCGCTATCTTCATTTTCAATCCCTACGAAAATCAACAGACCTTTATCTATCTCACTTTTTGTCTTTCCTTCTATTTGAACGGATGCTTCAGAAACCCGCTGTATTAAGATTCGCATACTTATTTATTTTCTTTACTATTTATCCAATCCCAAATAATTTCACCTTTACTTTTTCCTATAACTTTTACGATTTCCTCTTTGTCGGTTTCTTTTAATCTTTTTATACTTTTAAAATATAACAGCAATTTTTTCTTAGTCTCTTTTCCGATCCCTTTAACCGAATCAAGTTCTGAGGTAACTTGTGCCTTGCTTCTTTTTTTTCTATGAAAAGATAAACCAAACCGATGAGCTTCATCTCGTAATTGTTGTATAAGTTTTAATGTTTCAGAATTTTTATCAATATAGAGTGGGACAGGGTCTTCAGGAAAATAAATCTCCTCTAGTCGCTCAGCAATACCTATTATTGCTATTTTTCCATATAATCCAATTTTCTGCAACGATTTTACAGCAGCACTTAATTGACCCTTACCACCGTCAATTACAATTAGTTGAGGTAAAGATTCGCCTTCGTTAAGCAGGCGAGAGTAGCGTCTTTCTACAATTTCGCGCATAGATGCATAATCATCGGGGCCTAAAACACTTTTAATGTTGTAATGTCTATAGTCTTTTTTTGATGGCTTAGCTTTTTTAAAAACAACGCAAGCAGCAACCGGACTTGTACCTTGAATATTGGAATTATCAAAACACTCAATATGCCATGGGATATCTCTCAACTGTAAATCTTTTTGAACTGTACTCAAAATTCTTGTAATCCTTTGTTCAGGATTTAACATCTCTGCTTTCTTGAGTTTGTCTATTTTATACTGTTTCACATTTTTCTCTGAGAGTGCAAGTAATTTCTTTTTGTCACCTTTCTGAGGAATTGTAAAATCAACATTTGTTAATTTTAAATCCGGAATAAATGGTACAATTATCTCTTTTGAATCACTACCAAAACGCTGTCTCATCTCAATAATACCTAAACCGAGTAACTCTTCAGGACATTCATCAAGTTTCTTTTTATATTCAAAAGTATATGCCTGATTTATAGCTCCATTTACAACATGAAGATAATTTATAAATGCTGAATTTTCATCTTCTTCTAAAGAAAATACGTCAAGGTTATAATTAATATTGCTTACCACCTGAGATTTTTCTCTGAAGTTTTGAATCAAAAGCAGTTTTTCTTTTAATTCATGTGCTTCTTCATATCTCATTTCTTCAGATAGTTCATTCATTCTGCCAAGCACTTTTTTTTCGATTATTGAAACATTGCCCTTTAGTATTTCGTTAATTTCCTCAATATTTCTGTTGTAGTCATCAAGACTTTGTAGTCCTTCACAAGGTCCTTTACAACGATTAATATGATACTCAAGACAAACTTTAAATTTCTTTGCAGCAATGTTTTCAGGAGTAAGATTAAGCCTGCAAGTTCTAATTTTATAAACTTTTCTGACTATTTCAAGAAGTGCATTTACAGATAAAACAGAAGTATAAGGTCCATAATATTTAGACCCATCTTTTACAACATTACGTGTTTTATATACTCGCGGGAAAAACTCATTTTTTATAACAATTGAAGGGTAGGTCTTATCATCCTTCAACATAACATTGTAACGAGGTTTTAATTCCTTGATAAGGTTGTTTTCTAAAAGAAAAGTATCTTCCTCTGTATTTACAACGATATATTTTATCTTACGTATATTTCTTACTAATATTCGTGTTTTAGGATGATCGTGGTGTTTATTGAAATAAGATGATACACGTCTTTTTAAGTCTTTAGCTTTACCTACATATATAACTGTACCTTTTTCATCAAAAAACTGGTAACAACCCGGTTGTTGAGGAATAACTGCTAACGTATTTTTAATATCATCATTCATTTTCAACAATGAACAAGATTAACTTATTTAGATCAAAATTTAATGATAGAAATTAATTCAACATCATCTGGAAAATGTTTACGTCCATCAAGCCCTTCCAGTTCAATCAGGAAGTTAATATAAATCTTTTTAACTCCAAGTTTCTTAACAAGATTGTATGCTGCAAACATAGTCCCACCTGTTGCCAGCAAATCATCATGAAGCAAAACAACGTCATTCTCATCTAAAGCATCTTCGTGAATCTGTATAGCGTCTGTGCCATACTCTTTAGTATATGTTTCTTCGATTACTTTATAAGGTAGTTTACCCGGTTTACGAATTGGTACAAACCCTGCTTTCAGCTTAATTGCCGTGGCTGGTCCCATGAAAAAGCCTCTGGATTCTATTCCTACCACTTTTGTAATTCCTTTGTTTCTATAAGTGTCAAATAGAATTTCAGACAATTCATTAAGATATTCAGAAGACTGGAATAGGGTAGTTATATCCTTAAACTGTATTCCTGGAATCGGAAAATCCGGAATGTTTCTTACTGCTTTAGTTAGTGTTTCTATGCTCATTGTTTTATTAAATTAGTTTCTTTTTTAGTGTTCCACGTGGAACATTATCTCCCTTATCTTCCTAGTAGAACGAGAAGTACGGATATATCGTTTGGAGAAACGCCCGGTATACGTCCTGCCTGAGCAATTGTTTCCGGGTTGATCCGCGTTAGTTTATGCCGTGCTTCTGTAGATAGGGATTTTATTTCGTTGTAATTAAATTTGTCTTTTATTGAAATGTCTTCCAGGCGGGTAATTTTGTCAGCCATAATTTGTTCTCTTTTAATATACCCGCTGTATTTTATTTTGATATCTGCTGATTCAATTACTTCTTCTTTACGGTCAGTTATAGAGCTCAACAGGTCTTTCAGAGGACTTATTTCTTGAGCCATCAATTGAAGATCTATATGAGGTCGCGTGAGTAAGTCAACAAGCTTAACACCTTGTTTGAGAGGTGCAGTTCCCACGCTTTCCAAAAAAGTATTTATTCGCGCAGCTTTTACTGAAAAGTTGTCAACAAATACTTTTATCATATTTACTTTCTCAGTCTTCTGTCGAAAGAAGTTTAATCTTTCTGAAGTAGCCAATCCCAGCTTATAACCCTTCTCAGTTAGTCTTTCATCTGCATTATCCTGTCTGAGAAGAATGCGATATTCTGCACGCGAAGTAAACATTCTGTATGGTTCATCTACACCTTTAGTGATAAGGTCGTCGATCAGAACACCTATGTATGCTTCATCTCTTCTAAGTGTAAAAGGCGATCCCCCATGGCAGTTTATATGTGCATTTATACCTGCAATTAACCCTTGCCCTGCTGCTTCTTCATAACCGGTAGTACCGTTTATTTGACCTGCGAAGAAAAGATTCTTCACAAGCTTTGTTTCTAAAGTAGCATCCAGCTGAGTAGGATCAAAAAAGTCATATTCTATAGCATACCCTGGCCGGAAAATATGAACATTTCTGAATGCAGGCACCAGTTGAAGAGCCTTCAATTGGGTTTCTAAGGGTAGGGAAGAGGAGAATCCGTTCAGATAATATTCATGAGTGTTTACACCTTCCGGTTCCAGGAATAATTGGTGACTGGTTTTGTCTGAAAATGTGACAATTTTTGTTTCTATACTTGGGCAATATCGTGGTCCAATACTTTGTATCTGTCCGTTATATAACGGTGAGTCGTCCAGTCCTTCACGCAATGCTTCGTGAACCTCTTCATTTGTATATGAAATCCAGCAACTGCGTTGTTCCAAAGTTCTCTGAATATAAGGCAAATAGGAGAATTTATGAAAATCGTCTTCTCCTTTTTGCTCTTCCATTTGTGAAAAATCAACTGATCTTGAATCAATTCTAACGGGTGTTCCGGTTTTCATCCGATCTGTCTTGAAACCAAAATCACGCAATTGTTCCGTCATACCGTAAGAGGCAGGTTCAGCAATACGACCACCTCCAATTTGCACTTTCCCTACATGGATTAAACCATTTAGGAAAGTGCCGTTAGTCAAGATAACAGACTTCGCTTTGAACTCCACCCCCATACGGGTTTTAACACCAGTAACAGTTGATCCGTCAAATATCAGCTCAGTAACCATATCTTGCCACATGGAAAGGTTGGGTGTGTTTTCAATTATCTCTCGCCATGTTTCAATAAACTTAACACGATCGCTTTGAACTCTGGGGCTCCACATTGCGGGACCTTTAGAGCGGTTAAGCATACGGAATTGTATGGAGGTTTTGTCGCTGACAATCCCCATTTGACCACCCAAAGCATCAATCTCCCGCACAATTTGTCCTTTGGCTATTCCGCCAACAGCAGGGTTACAGCTCATCTGTGCAATTTTATTCATATCCATTGTAATCAACAATGTATTTGAACCAAGATTAGCTGCTGCTGTTGCTGCTTCGCACCCGGCGTGACCTGCACCAACTACTATTATGTCATAATTAAAATTCATATAACTCCTTACGCACTGTTTCAATCGCAAAGATACTAAAAAAGAAAACGTTACGTTTATGTGGGATGTTAATTACAAATAAGATTGGATGATTATCCTTTATTTCAGGTAGATACGCAGGATTATAGGTAAATGATCACTATAACCTCCTTTGTAATTTCCACGATATGTTCTATTAGGTTTTGCATTATTATTATTGTCAAAATGCAGCAGATAAGTTGGGTTAAAAACATCAGCAAATTCGGGTTTACAGATAATTTTTTCTGAAAGTAGCATATTGCCGGATACAATAAACTGGTCAAACATCAGCCAACTCTTATGATAAGTTGTTCCGATTCCCTTTTTATGCCTTGGATAGAGTAGATTATATAGTTTGAGAGGTTCAATCTTTTCGAATTTCTTTTTAGCACCTAATACTTCATCTATGCTGTTATCATCGGGTGTATCATTGAAATCACCCATAATTAAAATGTTGTCGGAAGGATTTGAACTTAATAATTTGTAAACTTCATGTCTTAGCTCACTCGCAACAAAATAGCGTCTTCTCTCAGATATTTCTGTACCTTCATTTCTAGAAGGAAAGTGAGTTATGAAAAGGTGAATTGTCTCATAATTTTTTAGCTTACCTTCAACATACAGAATATCACGTGTTCTATCTTCAATGCCCGGTAAGTGCACCTTTATTGCTTTAGAGTTTATGACATTAAAAGATCGTGTATTGTATATTAAAGCCACATCAGATCCTCTTTCGTCAGGACTGTCATAATGAATAAAGCTATAGGCAGTTATCCCATCATTTCGCAGACTATCCAATATATCTGTTATTACTGACTTGTTTTCAATCTCTGCTAAACCAATAATATCAGGTAAGTTAGGAGTTACAATATCCCTGACAACTTTACAAAGCTTTTTTACCTTATCATTGTACCTTTCATATGTCCACTCCCTGAATCCGCCCGGAGTGTAGTCATCATCCATAGTTAACGGGTCGTTCTCTGTGTCATAGAAGTTCTCAGTATTATAAAACATGAATGTAATTGGCTGGTACATATTAGATTAAAGTTTACAAATGTTATCAATAAATAGGTTAATTATGTCCTTTTGTAAATTGTTAATCGTTGTGCTTCAGCAATTTCAGGGCATTGTCTTCTGCTTCTCTCATGATCTTTTGTTCAGCTTCTGAACTGTCATCAAGTCCACATAAATGCAGAACGCCATGTATAATCACACGGTAGAGTTCATCCTGATAATCAGTAGTATACATTTGTGAATTAGACTTCACGGTATCAATACTGATAAATATATCTCCGGAAATTTTTTCTCCCTCACTATAATCGAATGTGATTATATCTGTGTAATAATCATGCTTGAGATATTCTTTATTAATCTCTAGTATTTTTTCATCATCACAGAATATGTAAGATATTTCATCTGTGGTTTTTCCGTATTTTAGTGCTACTGTTTTTATCCACTTCGAAATCTCCCTTTTCTTTATTACGGGGAGCTTCACGTTGTCTGCCTGAAATGATATAGCCATAATTCCAATTATTATCCGAAAAATAAATATGCTACAAAAATAGCTGCAATTACACCCGCTAAATCTGCCAGTAATGAGTACTGCACTGTATAACGAGTGTTTTTAATGTTTACAGCTCCGTAATATACTGCCACTATGTAAAATGTAGTGTCAGTTGCTCCCTGGAGTACACTTGACAACCTCCCTGCAAAGGAGTCTGCGCCAAAAGTCTGCATGGCATCAATCATCATGCCTCTTGCTCCACTCCCGCTAAGCGGTTTCATAAGAGCTGTAGGAATTCCATTAACCCAACGTGTATCCATCCCGGTTAATCCTACCAGACTCCTGATACCCTCCATAAGGAAATCCATAGCCCCTGAAGCACGGAATACGCCAATGCCTACCAATATTGCTATAAGGTAGGGAATGATCGATACGGCTGTCTTAAATCCATCCTTTGCACCGTCGATAAATGCTTCAAATATGTTTATTTTTCGACGCATTGCCTTCAGAATAAACAGAACTATTATTGTGAGAAGTATTATGTTGGCAACCAGGCTGGAAACGATGCTAACCTGTTCCTGCGGCATTGATTGAAAAATAAGTACAGTCCCGGCAATTATTCCCATCATAATCAATAGAAAACCAAGTATCTCTTTGTTGAATATACTGATTCCCTGTTTAATGCATACAGCTACCAAACCCACCAAAGTGGCTGCAAAAGTTGCAATCATTATAGGAATAAATACATCTGCAGGATTAGCAGCACCCATCTGTGCACGGTAAACCATAATAGTAACAGGTATCAACGTGAGCCCTGATGCATTTAGTACAAGAAACATTATCATTGGGTTTGATGCCTCATCTTTCTTGTGATTTATCTCTTGCAATTGCTGCATAGCTTTTAATCCAAATGGAGTAGCAGCGTTATCCAGACCAAGCATATTAGCAGAAATGTTCATTAGCATCGATCCTGAAGCAGGATGGTTTTTAGGTATATCAGGAAATAATTTCGAGAATAGTGGTGCTACAGCTCTTGAAAAGAGTTCAATCATACCCCCTCTCTCACCAATCTTCATAATTCCCAGCCATAGCGAGAGTACCCCCGTTAGTCCCAGAGAAATCTCAAAGCCTGTTCTTGCTGTATCATAGGTTGAGTTCATGATATCTGTAAATACCTGTACATCACCTAAAAAAATAAGTTTTACCAATGCAACGATAAAAGCTATAAGAAAGAAAGCAATCCAAATATAATTCAGGACCATTGTCGTGCTGTTAATTCATTGATTAAGTTGACAATCTTAATAAGATCATCCAAAGATACAATTTAATAGAAATATGAACAAGGTGAAAATTTTATTTATTAACTTTATGGTTTAACACAATAAATGTGAACTTGAAGGACTTTTTTTATTATAATAAAGGAACTCGGTCAGCAGTAATTCTTTTGCTGATTCTTATTGTATTAACACTTATCTTAAATGCTCTTTT
The DNA here is from genome assembly GCA_002398875.1 of Bacteroidales bacterium UBA4912. GTDB lineage: Bacteria > Bacteroidota > Bacteroidia > Bacteroidales > Dysgonomonadaceae > Proteiniphilum. The sequence continues at coordinate 35,522 of DHCC01000087.1, forward strand.
AAGTCAGAAAAAATCATCAGAGTTTGTTTTAAGTCAAAACGATTCCATAATTAAAGAATTTGCAGAGTCCAGAGAATCGTCAAAATCAGTAGATTATACTACTTCCAGAGGAAGTCAAACGTTAAATAAAGAAAGCATTGTCAGTCGAAGAAATAGGTGTACTAGTTACACAACACGAAATAGTACTTTTTCAAATAGCGACTCCATACATCAGGAGTCAAACGTCACAAATTACCCACGAATAGAAAAACTAAAAGCAGGCGAGTTAATCTCGTTGAACGAAACAGATACAACTCAATGGAAAAAGATTCCGGGAATAGGGAGTTCTTACGCTTCTCGGATTATTAAGTACAAAAATCTTTTGGGTGGATATGTATATAAAGAACAACTCATGGAGGTGTATGGTGTAGATAATGAGATGTATTCACGAATAGAAAAATATATAGTTGCGGATAGTAATTATATAAAACTGAATGTAAATGAACTGGAGTTCCGTGATTTGCTCAGGCATCCATACCTTGACTATGAGCAGGTAAAGACTATTGTTAATCTAAGAGAAAGAAAGGGGAGAATTAATAGTATTAAAGAGCTCTCAATGCTTAGTGAATTTACTAAGGAGGATATTGAGCGACTTAAACCTTATCTTCAGTTTAATTAAGCGCTTCAATTTAATGATATAAATAAATTATTTATATATTGTAGTTGTTGTTGGTGCATAAATTCCACTCGTTAAAAAAGAAACTAAACCATTAACGAATGACATTTCCGTTTTAACAGTATAGTCTTTTGCTCCATTGGCTAACACTGCCGGGTCAGATACTTCAACTGGTGCCAACCCCCCAATAAGATAATGATTCCATTTAGAAATTTGTTGATTTCCCTGTGCTCCATCTCCAACTACGGTTGTGTAAGAATAGCAGGAAGTCATCAGAAATGCTGCAAAAAGTACTGCGGTTAATTGAATTAATTTTTTCTTCATTTAATTGAATTTAAAAAGTTTACAAATAGAATTACATACATGATACGATGTTAAAATTAACAGAGTAAATGTATAATATATTTTAATTTCAGTAAAATATTTTAAAAATATCTTTTCAGAATGTTTGAGACTGATGAGTAATATCCGCGTCCGAACATATTTAGATGAACGAGAAGGAAGTATAACTGATACAAATCTATTTGTTCGTCGTAATATTCAGGTTTAGGAATAATCTCGTGATAGGTATTGTAAAATTCAGTGCCGAAGCTGCCAAAGAGTTTACTCATAGCAATATCAACCATAGAATGTCCTCTGTAAACTGCCGGATCAATCAGGTAGGGTGTTCCATTTGTCGAAATCAGGTAGTTACCTCCCCATAAATCACCATGCAGAAGCGAAGGAGTGACATCATTTAAATAACGATTGAAAATATCTATGCTGTCCTGTTTTCCGGGAGTCTCTTTTTCTGATAGTAGGCCGTTTCTCAGCGCCAGTTGCAGTTGCGGTGAGATTCTCTCTTCCCAATAGAATTCAATCCAGTCTGAATGAATTTGGTTGCTTTGGGGAAGACTACCTATAAAGTTATCAGAAGTAAATCCGAAGTCCTTTTGCTTTATCAGGTGCAATCCTGCCAGCTCTGCTCCTAGTCTGGCATAATCAGAAGGATCGGGACGTCTGTTTTCAACATAGTCCATCATGATTATTGCTTTTTCATCATATGAATCTACTAAATGTACATGTGGAACCGAAATTGTACCTGTCCTTTCAATTGCATCCAGGCCTTTTTGTTCCGCGTGGAACATTTTAATAGCTTCCGGTGCTTTGTTGATTTTAAGGAATAAGCTTTTGTTTGATGTTTCCAGGAGGTAAGCCGAAGAGATTGACCCTCCGGTTACCGGTCTGGTTGAGGTTATTTTATCTGATATTCTATCAGAAATATGACCCAGTATATTCTTTATCATGGTTTTATAATTTTTGCTCTTTCAGACTAGGTTAATAGACTTATCTTAACATATTCTATTTTTTTGAAATTGCGGCAATATTCTCTTTAAGTAAAGTAATCTTGCTTTCTGCATCTGCCTGTTTTTTACGTTCATTATCCACAATCTCCGGTTTGGCATTTTGCACAAACTTTTCATTACTCAGTTTCTTCTGTACAGATTTCAAGAATCCTTCCGTGTACTTCAGTTCTGTTTCAAGCTTTTGCAGCTCAGCTTCTATATCGATGTTGTTAGACAACGGAACACTGTATTCTGTAGTGCCCGAAAGGAAGCCTGCCGATCCTGGTTGTTTCTCTGTAACCTGTTTTATAGATGACAGGTTGCACATCTTTGATATGATGCTGTTAAAAGTTTCATTATGATTACCCGCAACTTCAAGATCAAGTTCCTCCTTGTTGGGGATGTTTTTATCCAGGCGTATTGTACGAATACCCGAAATAATATGTTTAACAACTTCAAAATTAGCAAGTAGATCTTTGTTTTCATCTCCAAAACCTGGCTGAAGTGATGTCATCAGACTATCTCCCTCTTCCCTTATATATAAAGCCTGCCACAATTCTTCTGTAATGAACGGCATAAAAGGATGCAATAAGCGAAGCAGATCATCAAAAAAGCGGAGTGTTGCATCATAGCTAATCTTGTCGATAGGTTGCTGATAAGCCGGTTTTACGATCTCCAGGTACCAAGAAGAAAACTCATCCCAGAATAGTTTGTATAACAACATCAGTGCTTCTGACAGTCGGTATTTCGAAAAAAGATCATCCAGTTCGGTTATAGTTTCTGATAACTTACTCTGAAACCACTCAACAGCTATTTCAGATGATTCAGGTTGTGTAATATTTTCATCAACCTCCCATCCTTTAACCAAGCGGAAAGCATTCCATATTTTGTTGTTGAAATTACGTCCCTGCTCACACATCGACTCATCAAAAGGCAGATCATTACCTGCTGGTGATGTCAGTAACATCCCCATTCTTACTCCATCAGCACCGTACTTATCCATCAACTCTATCGGATCAGGTGAATTTCCGAGAGATTTAGACATTTTCCTGCCCAGTTTATCACGTACAATTCCTGTAAAGTAGACATTACGGAAACAGGGTTCTTTACGGTATTCATAACCTGCCATAATCATACGTGCCACCCAGAAGAAAATAATCTCAGGTGCTGTTACCAAATCATTAGTAGGGTAGTAATAGTTGATTTCTTTATTGTCAGGTTCATTTATTCCATTAAAGACAGAAATTGGCCACAGCCAAGATGAAAACCATGTATCAAGAACATCCTCATCCTGTTTAAGATCGTCAATGGTAATTTCATAATCCACCTGCTGTTTTGCTTTTTCAAGAGCCTCTTCCTTTGACATTGCAACAACATAACCCCCTTTGGGAAGGAAATACGCGGGAATCTGATGCCCCCACCAGAGCTGGCGACTAATACACCAGTCCTTAATATTCTCCATCCAGTGACGGTAGGTGTTTTTATATTTCTCAGGGAAGAAGCGGATGGTATCGTCAGCAACTGCCTCAGCTGCCGGTTTAGCAAGATCTTCCATTTTCAGGAACCACTGCATTGAAAGTTTTGGTTCTATAGCTTCATCAGTACGTTCAGAAAATCCAACCTTATTTGTGTAAGGTTCTATTTTTTCAATTAATCCTGCCTCTTCCAGGTCCTTCTCGATCTGTTTACGAACATCAAACCTGTCCATACCGACATAACAGTCACCATTCTCATTAAGAGTGCCGTCAGGATTAAATATATCAATAGATGGGAGATTATATTTCTCACCAAGCATGTAGTCATTAGCATCGTGCGCTGGAGTAACTTTCAGACAACCTGTACCAAATTCAATATCGACATATTCATCTTCAATTACTGGTATAGCCCTGTTGACTAAAGGAACAATTACTTTCTTGCCTTTAAGATGAGCATTCTTGGGATCATTAGGATGAATACACATAGCAGTATCACCCATTATTGTTTCAGGGCGGGTAGTAGCAACAACTGCATACCTGCCTTCAGGATCTCCCTCAATCATATATCTCAGATAGTACAGTTTTCCGTGCACTTCCTTGTGGATAACTTCTTCATCAGAAAGAGCAGTCAGAGCTTTTGGGTCCCAGTTTACCATCCTTACACCACGGTAAATCAGACCTTTTTCATACAGATCGCAAAACACTTTGAGTACACTCTCAGAGCGAATATCATCCATCGTGAAAGCCGTTCTGTCCCAGTCGCATGATGCACCAAGCTTTTTCAGCTGCTGAAGGATAATACCCCCGTGTTCACGTGTCCAGTCCCAGGCATGTTCCAGAAACTCCTTCCTTGTAAGATCACTTTTCTTGATTCCCTCAGAGGCCAGTTTATTAACAACCTTAGCCTCTGTGGCAATTGAGGCATGATCAGTACCAGGCACCCAGCAAGCATTCTTGCCCTGCATACGTGCCCGACGTACTAAAACATCCTGAATAGTGTTGTTGAGCATGTGTCCCATGTGGAGCACACCTGTAACGTTTGGAGGAGGTATAACAATTGTAAACGGTTCACGATCATCTGGTTCTGAATGAAACAGATGATTATCCATCCAGTATTTATACCACTTACTCTCAACCTCTGCAGGATTATATTTGCTTGCAATTTCCATCTGAAAAAATCAAAAAGTTCGACTTAAATAAAGTGTCTGTTAATCAATATGAAACAGAACATAATCTGATTGTAAACATCAAAGTACAAAAATACAAAAAATGAATTTCAAATCATAAGGTTCAATCCGAAACATTCAAGAGCTTTAGATAGTGATTACCCATACTTCGGCAGTATTTTGGTCTTACATGGGTCGTATATTGCTTATAGATCACTTATATATAGCTTATCTATACATAAGCTATGTATAAGCGATCTTTGGTCGAGATACAACTGATTTCCATGCGAATCAGCGTAAACTGATAAATATTTATTCTTCATACAATAGATATGGCTTCCGTTGTATTTTAAAATTCTCCACATCATCAGCCCATTTGGCTTTAATCTCTTCGGCAGATTTACCCTCCATTATGTCCGGGCGTATATAGTCAACTCCTACAAGATTTTCAAAGAAAGAAGTGAAGAATTTATTTCCGATATTAAGGTTATTATAGGCATCAATTATGTATGAAAGGTCTAATCCTTTCTCTATTATTTCATCATTTGGTATGCTGCGAAGATCAATGCCATAGCATTTTTTATTGAGTAAAGGAGGATTCTTTGCACCCGGTACACTGCGCGGCGTGAATGTGAAATCTGAGTTTTTATAGTTAGGGTGACCATATACCTCGAAAGGAAAATGAGTACCGCGACCCAGACTCATTACCGTTCCTTCAAACATGCATGTAGAGGGATAAAGATAAATAGAGTGGATATTTGGCAGGTTAGGTGAGGGCGAAACAGGTAATTCATAAAGTGTCTGGTGTGTGTAGTTGTCGCAAGGAACTACTGCCAGATCGCACGTTCTGTCATTGGTAAGCCACTTTTCGCCATTAATCATAACGGCCAGCTCTCCAAGTGTCATACCGTGGACGACAGGAATTGGAAGCCATCCAACACCAGATTTATACTTCATATCCAGAATTGGACCGTCCACATACATCCCGTTGGGGTTTGGCCTATCGAGGACAATCATCTTTTTGTTGTGCTCTGCACAAGCATCCATTAACCCCATCATACTAATATAGTATGTATAAAAACGGAGTCCCACATCCTGCAGATCGAAAAGCAGCACATCAAACTCCTTCATATTATCGGCAGAAGGTTTGCCGCCACCACTTCCGTAGAGTGACCAGATAGGAGTACCGGTTTTTTTATCGACAGAACTCGACACATGCTCACCCGCATCTGCTGTACCACGAAAACCATGCTCAGGTGAAAATATCCCCACTACATTATGACCTCTACGGATTAGCATATCCACCAGGTGCTCATTACCAACCATGCCCGTCTGGTTGCTCATCACAGCAACTCTTTTGCCTTCAATTAAAGGGAAATATAATTCAGTTCGCTCTGCACCGGTTATTACATTTCTTTCCACATCAACGTCTGTTTCCAATTGAGCATTTACTTGTATTCGGCTCTGATCCTTGCTTTTAGATTTGTTTTGAGAACAGGAAATTGCAGGTGAAATGATTAAGGCTAATGAAATTAAAAGTATTTTAAAACAGAGTTTTTTCATTTTTCTTCTGTTTTGATTGTTCTGTTATATTTCTGTTTTTCATGTAGTTTATCAAATTCCTCTTCAAGCTCCAACAGTTCTTTCTTGATTTCGGTGAGCCGTCCAAGCACCTCAACCCGCTTAGTTTCGTCATCTTTTTTTGTTTTGAGTGACTGGCGTGCACCTTCAAGAGTCATTCCTCTCTCTTTTACAAGATGGTAAACAACTTCAACCTGCTGTATATCTTCACGGGTAAACTGGCGTGTTCCCCCTGCAGTCTTTTTGGGGTTGATGTTTTCAAACTCCTTCTCCCAGAAACGGAGCAAAGAGACATTCACCGCTAAATGGTCTGCCACCTCCTGAATTGAGTAGTAGAGTCGTTTATCATTAAATTGTATAGATTTTTTTCTCTTGCCCATTGTTGTAGAATTCAGCAGTAAAACTTTATTTGAGCTTATAATATGTTGTGAACATTCAAAAATACAGTTTTCTAAAAGAAACAACAAATGTTTTTGATTTACTTCAAATAATTTCCTCAATTCAAAAAGTAGATTGGGAAGAAGTTGCAATATTTTGCATTACTGACAAAAAAAAGGCGGAACCAAGCCGCCTTTTTTTGATTATTAAGCTGTTATTCTGGGCAATCTACAACACGCTGTACGTCTAAATGTATTCCGTAATATGCGAATGCATCAACTGTAATGGTTGTTTCGGTGCCTTTATAAGTAGTAAACTGACCAGGCGCCGGGTTTTTGCTTGGAGGTAGCGAATTGTACCCCTGAATTTTTACAGACTCGGCAACATCCTGCAACCGGGCTCCGTTGAGGGCGGCAAGAGTAATGGTAACTTTACCGTCGACCACTTCGGAAAAAGTTGCGGTTCCCACCAAGTAAGTCTGTCCTGCATAAACATTAACTGTAGTATTGGCAACATAAGGAGTATAGGTTGCCCAGTTGCCTTTAGTTACGTACCGTGTACCTGCAGCCCAGGCTGTTTCGTCTTGATAACATACTTCAACAGGCGGTTCATCTTCGCAAACGGCAATACAATAATCAAATTTCATAAACCAGTTATTACCTACCACTTCACCTTCTCCAAAAGCAGTTTCACTTTGTACAATTTCGTTATCAACCACTCTTACCACCTCGGCATGAGCTGAAACGCATAAACATCCATCGGGTAGTGAAACAAGTGGAATCTCTACATAGTAAAAGGATTGCAACTCAGTAAATTCAACCTTATGTGGGAAGTTGCCTGGAACAAGATTACCTGCATTATTCACAGGTAACATATCGCAAGCACCCACATAAAGATGGATTGCCTCCATTTTCCAATCTCCGGTAGTTACGTAACCCACATACAATTTTTCACTGGTATTGACAACGTAAACTTTCCCTGCTTCGTAGTGTTGTCCTGCTATAAGACGAACCTCTTGAACATCACCACAGAGATCTAAGCATGAAAGGTCAATGCATGGGGGAACTTCTATTGCTCGGGTGCCGGCAATAACTGCAACTGCACTTTCTTCCTCAACAAGGCTCAATTCATTAACACTTTTTTCTTCATCAAGGTTCAAGTCATTGGAACAGGAAGAGAAAGTGATACTAATTGCCGACACGGCAATAACTGCAAAAAACAGAACGATTTTTTTCATCAGCAACAATTTTTAAAATGATTAATACAACTAAATTAACACCCTAATAATGGCTACGCCAAACACAAATGATTACGTGCATCCACGTTTTATACATCTATATATTATTAAACCCATTACAACTTGTCAATGGTCCTTAACTATCACCGATCAGCAAATTGCAACGATAGTGGATTCTTCTTCTGAATAACAAAGATTTTAAATGTTGTTAGTAATAAAAAACTTACAAAACATTACAAATTCTATGTTATTATAGGTTATTGGTAGTCTGGTAGTAACCTCCAGGCTTTGAGTGATTAAAAAAAATAAGCAGTAGAATGTATGTTGATTTTCTTTAACTAAGAATCAACAATAACAAAAAAACAGATATGGTAAAGATTACAAAAACAAGCTTTTATTTTTGACTTTTCTTCGCAATATATATAACAGAGCTCGATTGATTAATACTTGAAAATGAATGCAGATAACCTGATATTCCAACAATAATTGCTTTTAGGTACTGTGCAAATTTATTACCCCCTTTATATTTCTCGCTCAACATTGAGATGTAAAAAGCATCCAGTGGCATAGTTTTCTTTTTTATGATCTTAAACTTGTGCTTGCTTAGCAGTTTTTCTAAAGTATCAGGTGTAAAATGCCAAAGATGGCGCGGGATATCATAGGCAGCCCAATATTCTTTATATTTTTTTGCATCATAAGAACTGTGATTGGGCAATGCAAGTACTAGTATCCCGTCAGGTGAAAGAATGTTATTGATCTTACTAACAACCTCATTAAGGCTTTGGATATGTTCTAATACATGCCAGAGTGTGATAACATCGAAATAATCATTTTCGATTTCCCATAATTCCTCTTCACATTTTATATCTAAGTCAAAATTAGAGATTGCATATTCTCTTGTTTTCTTATCTTTTTCGATTCCTGAAACTATATATCCCTTCTCTTTAGTTTCATTAAGAAAGTAACCTGTACCACAACCTATGTCGAGCAAGCGGGTTGGTTGTTTATAATCTGTTTGAGGTGAAAGTTCAGACTCTAACACATATTTAGAAACCAGATTTACTTTTTTCTTCAGCATGCGCTTTCTAAAAAAATGATATAGTTGGTTTATCAATCCTTTTTTTGAGTCTGAGTGAGAGATATAGTCGGGTGAGTCATAGTATCTGCCTATCTCATCTTCTGAAGGAAAATTGTTTGTAAAACGAAAACCGCAGTTAAGACAATCACAAACAGGAAAATCTTCTTTAGTAGAGAAATGATCGACAGCATCAAATACTTTTGAAGTATTAGAACTACCGCAGATGGGGCAGTTATGTATGGTAATACGAGGCATCAAATACTCATCTTTAAATTTGATTCTTATGAATTTTTCCTCAAAGTTAGCTGTATTTTTGCTTTGTGCAATTTCAAATTTTTCATTTTCTGCTACTCACTTGGGGATAAGAAGTTTTTGCTGTATTTTTGTACTCTGTTTTAGGGTAATATACTCTTATCCCAAAGCTTTATTAAGTAATAATTGATAGTTTATGATGACCTCCAAAGAGATTAGACAATCGTTTAAAGATTTTTTTCAGTCGAAAGAGCACCGCATTGTGCCTTCTGCACCAATGGTTATTAAAGATGACCCAACATTAATGTTTACCAACGCGGGCATGAACCAGTTTAAGGATGTTATTCTGGGTAATGCCCCTATTAAGTATCCGCGTGTTGCCGACTCACAGAAGTGCTTGAGGGTTAGCGGAAAGCATAACGATCTTGAGGAGGTGGGGCATGATACTTATCACCACACCATGTTTGAGATGCTGGGCAACTGGTCGTTTGGCGACTATTTCAAGAAAGAGGCTATTGCATGGGCGTGGGAATATCTGACAGAGGTCTTGAAACTTGATAAGAACAGGCTCTATGCTACCGTCTTTGAGGGAGCTGTAGATGAAAATCTTGAGCGTGATGATGAAGCTGCATCATATTGGGAAATGTATCTGCCTAAGGATCGTATTATCAACGGTAATAAAAATGACAACTTCTGGGAGATGGGTGATACAGGTCCATGCGGCCCATGTTCTGAGATTCATATAGATATCAGGTCCGATGCTGACAGAGCAAAGGTTGATGGTGTAACCTTGGTAAATCAGGATCATCCACAGGTTGTGGAGATATGGAACCTTGTATTTATGCAGTATAACCGTAAGGTTGATGGTTCACTGGAATCTTTGCCTGCTAAGGTTATTGATACCGGTATGGGTTTCGAAAGACTCTGTATGGCAGTACAAGGTACTCAGTCAAATTACGATACAGATCTGTTTCAGACAATTATAAAGAAAATTGGTGAGGTTAGTGATAAGAAATATGGCGTTGATGATAAGGTTGATATTGCCATGCGTGTTATCGCTGATCATGTAAGAACTATAGCTTTTTCAATTACAGATGGTCAGCTTCCATCCAATGCCAAGGCGGGCTATGTGATTCGTCGTATCTTGCGTCGTGCAGTACGTTATGGATACACTTTTCTTAATATGCACGAATCGTTTATGTACAAGCTGATTCCTACTCTTATTGAGGTAATGGGAGATGCTTATCCTGAGCTTATAGCACAAAAGGGACTAATAGAAAAAGTGATGAAAGAAGAGGAGGAGTCTTTCCTTCGCACTCTTGAAACTGGTATTAAGCTACTTGAGAGAAACCTTCCTGAGAAAGAGGGTGGGGTATTAAGTGGTGAGATTGCTTTTAAGCTTTATGATACATTCGGTTTTCCGCTCGATCTTACAGAACTGATTTTACGTGAACATGGTATGACTGCCGATGTGGAGGGTTTTAATGCTGAGATGCAGAAACAGAAGGACAGGGCGCGTAATGCGGCTGTTGTGGAAACTGGTGATTGGACAAAGGTGCAAGACGGGGATCCTGAATTCGTTGGTTATGATGAAACTGAAAGTACTACACAGATTCTTCGCTATCGTGCTGTGAAACAGAAGAAGTCCGAATTCTTTCAGATTGTTCTCTCTCGTTCTCCGTTTTATGCTGAGATGGGTGGTCAGGTTGGCGATAATGGATGGCTGATTTCTGAATCGGGAGAAATAATTGAAGTTTTTGATACTAAGCGTGAGAATAATCTTGCTGTTCATCTTACTAAAAAACTTCCTCAGGAATTAGAGGGTACTTTCATTGCAAAGATAGATACAGATAAGAGAACTGCTACTGAGTGTAATCACTCTGCTACTCACCTAATGCATGAAGCTCTGCGGGAGGTTTTGGGCAATCATGTTGAGCAAAAAGGTTCGTATGTATCACCTGAAGTATTGAGGTTCGACTTCTCACATTTCCAGAAAATGACCCCGGAAGAGATACGTGAAGTGGAAAGGAAAGTGACGGAGAAAATAAGAAGTAACTTTCCTATCGAAGAGCATCGTCATGTTCCGATTGATGAGGCGAAAGCACAAGGTGCAATGGCTCTGTTTGGAGAGAAGTATGGTGATGATGTGCGTACTGTCAGGTTTGGCTCTTCAATTGAGCTTTGTGGGGGTACTCATATTTCTTCAACAGGACGTATTGGTACATTCCGTATTGTTAGCGAAGGTGCTATATCAGCAGGTGTTAGACGTATTGAAGCGGTTACTGCAAAGGTATGTGAGGATTATCTGTACGCGAAGGAAGATGCTATTCTTGAAATAAAAAATATGCTTAATAATGTTCCTGACGTGATGCAGGGAATTCATCGTCTACTAGCGGATAACGAGGAGATGAAGAAAGAGTTGCAGGAGTTTGTAAAAGAGAAAACAGAACAGGTTAAGCTAAAGGTTATTGAGAAAAAAACCGAGATAAACGGTGTTGATGTTTTTAAAGTAATTCTTCCAATTGGATCGCCTGATGTGATTAAAGATATTGCATTTCAAATAAAAGGACAGTTTCCGGAAAAAATGCTTTTTGTAGGTGCTACAGCAGCAAATGGTAAACCTAACCTTACTGTAATGCTAAGTGATGACCTTGTTGCAGGAGGTATGCATGCAGGAAATATTGTACGTGAAGCTGCTAAACTGATTCAGGGAGGTGGAGGCGGACAGCCTCACTTTGCCACTGCAGGTGGCAAGAATGCTGATGGGCTGAATGCTGCTGTTGAGGCTGTTATTCAGAAACTAAAAGCCTAAAATTCTAACTCCAAATAAGGGATTAGTTTTGTGATTAAGGTGTGTTTTTTATCAATTAGGTGACATAAATGAGAGATTATGAGTTATTATAGGAAATCTATATTAATTATTGTTGTATGGACTCTTGTTTGCATGGTTTTATTTGCAAATGAGACGAAAGTTGAAATGCCAAAAGTTAACAAGCCTGCAGATAAAGTGAATCCTTTTATTGGGACAACTAACTATGGTACAACTAATCCGGGTCCGGTTCTCCCGAATGGTATGATGTCGGTTTCTCCTTTTAATGTGATGGGGTCAGAACTGAACAAGTTCGATAAGGATAATCAGTGGTGGTCTACTCCTTATAGCAAGATAAATAAATTCTTTACCGGCTATTCTCATGTAAACCTTAGCGGGGTAGGTTGTCCCGAGATGGGCTCATTGCTTTTGATGCCAACAACCGGAGAGCTGAATGTTAATTATGAGGAATATGGAAGTGAATACACTAATGAGATAGCCACACCGGGGTATTATTCAAATGTACTTACTAAATATAATATCAAAACTGAGGTTTCGGCAACCTTGAGAAGTAGTATTGCCAGATTCACTTTCCCTGAAGGAAAGGGTAATATTCTCCTGAATCTGGGTGAAGGTCTTACAAATGAGTCGGGTGCATGGATGCGAAGGGTGAGCGATACTGAAGTTGAAGGAGTGAAACTTTTAGGATCATTCTGTTATAACCCTGAAGCTGTATTTCCTATTTATTTTGTTATGAGGGTTAACAAAATACCAGAATCAACCGGTTACTGGAAGATGCAGCGCGAAATGGGTGTTGAGGCACAATGGGATTCAACAAGCGGAATAAGAAAATTATATACTCGTTATGGCAGAGATATTGCCGGTGATGATATTGGTGCTTATTTTTCTTATGATCTTCAGGAGGGAGAGGTAGTTGAAGTTCAGATAGGTGTTTCTTTTGTGAGTACCGAGAATGCACGTATGAATTTGGAAGCAGAACAGAAAGGTTTTAATTTTGATTTGGTTAAAGATAATGCACTTGATGCATGGAATGAGGCATTGTCTAAAGTGATAGCGGAAGGTGGAACAGACGATCAGCAGACGGTTTTTTATACCGGACTTTATCATGCTCTTATTCATCCAAATATACTTAATGATGTTAATGGTGAGTATCCTGAAATGGAGGGTGATGATATATTAAAAACCGGCAATAACCGCTATACAGTTTTTTCACTATGGGACACTTATAGGAACGTGCATCAGTTGCTGACACTGCTTTATCCTGAACAGCAGCTGGATATGGTGCGATCAATGGTTGATATGTATAAAGAAGGGGGCTGGTTGCCAAAATGGGAATTGTATAGCAGGGAAACCCTTACAATGGAGGGGGACCCGGCAATTCCTGTAATTGTGGACAGTTGGATGAAAGGTCTTCGCGATTTTGATGTGGAAACAGCATACGAAGCTATGTATAAATCAGCCACTACAGATGGGAAAGATAATTTTATCCGCCCTGATATTGATGATTATATTAGTAAAGGTTATATACCTTTAAAAGAGGAATTTGACAACTCCGTGTCACATGCATTGGAATATTATATTGCTGATAATTCATTGTCGAAGTTTGCGAAAGCTCTTGGTAAAGAGGCTGATGCAAAGAGGTTTTATAATCAATCACTTAATTACAAGAAATACTATTCTCCTGAATATGGAGTATTCAGACCAATACTTCCAAACGGCGAGTTCTTATCTCCATTTAATCCAAAGCAGGGTGAGAATTTTGAGGCTGTACCCGGATTTCATGAGGGTAGTTCCTGGAATTACTCATTTATGGTACCGCATGATGTTGATGGTTTAATAAAAATGCATGGAGGGAAAAGAAGGTTTATAAATAAACTCCAGGAGGTTTTTGATGATGGTCACTATGATCCAACAAATGAGCCTAATATTGGTTACCCGTTCCTATTTAGTTATGTTAAGGGGGAGGAATGGCGCACTCAAAAAACGACTCAGGAGCTGCTTGCTGAGCATTTTAAGAATTCAACTGACGGACTTCCCGGTAATGATGATACAGGTACTATGTCAACCTGGGTAGTGTTTAATATGATGGGTTTTTACCCTGATAATGCAACTGATCCTTCTTACACATTTACTACACCTGTGTTTGACAGAATTACTTTGAATCTGGATGAGTTTCATTACAATGGTCATTCAATTGAGATTGAGACAATTCGCCCTACTGATGATGCTGTCTATATTGATAAAATAGAAATTGACGGCAAGCGTTTCAGGAACTTCCGTATTAATCACGAGGAACTGGTTAAGGCAAATAAAATCACCTTTTATCTGAAAGAGAAGAAATAATTAAGAGTTTAAATTTTATTGTCAGGCGAACAGGTGTTATAAATATCAGCGTTTAATTTTAAAGTTTGATAAGTTGTACCAAACGCTTCCATTCGTTACTGAAATGTTTTCTAAATTTATTTACCTTCAGATCGCGCTTGGCAATTTTCCACCATTTGCGCCAGTACAAAGCAAAGTAGAATGTTATTGGCATCGCAAAGAAATAGATAAGTGCAAGTAGCCAATCTTTTGTAACTGTTCCAATAATAAGTGACTGAATGAGGTCAAATATGGGTACGAATATTAATCCTGATGCATATCTTACAGATGGTATAAATTGATTATCCTTAAATAAACTTAACAGCTTTTTATTGATAAGCAGAGGGAAAATAGCATTCAGATAACCGAAAAGCATTACCGGAGCAGTTAGTATCAGTCCTGCAAAACGAGCAAATATATTACCTTTAGTGGCTGGTCTCCATATACGGTCCTTTGAATTGAGCTGATGTTCTTTCAGTATTACTTCAGCTTCTCTGAAATCAGCAATCTTCTTGTCAAATTCAGCTCGTCTGTTTTCAAAGAGATCGTCGAGAGTCCTAACAATATGCAATGATGCTTGCAGGAAATCATCTTTCCTGTCAGAGAACATCTCTCTTGCTAATCGGTCTCCATTCCAGTCTATAGCATATTTATATTCATCATAAAATTCATCATTCCAGATATTTACTACCATCGACTTCAGACTTTTCTCAAGTTCCTGGCGAAGTTGATTGCCTGCTAGACTGGGATTTTCTTCGTACAACTCTTTATATTTTGATACTTCTATAGGGGTTCCGAATGTTATGTATGCATCTGACAGGAATCCAAAAATATCGCGGTAGTATATTGAAACAGGTACAATCTGACTGTTTAGCTCAAAGCCGACTGAAGCTTCTGTAGGCAGGACGATTCGGGGGACAGCTTTTTGAATAGGCAGGAGAGACTGCTTGGGGTTATGTCTTCCTTCAGGAAAAAGTGCTATAGGGTTACTTTTTTTTAATATACGTGCAGCATTTCTGAAAATATCCCTGTTTTTATCCAGATTATCTTTCCCGTCACGTATTCTAAATACAGGAATGATTCGCATTCCACGAAGTATCCATGCAATAAACTTTTGTTTGAAAATATCAGCTCTTGCTAGAAAAACCACCTGCTTTGTATGATAGCTTGCATATACTATTAACAAAGCATCAAGTAGTGCATTTCTATGGTTAGGCGCAAAAATAACAGGCTGGTTTTTAGAAACATTTTCTTTTCTTCCAATAAACACAAGTTTCCTGAAATTCAGACGTAGTGTTGTGTTAACAGGGATTTTAGCCAATGAATAGCGAAAGTCATAGTTGTATAGCATAGTTCATATTGTAGAATAACATCAGATTGAATTTACTATGTTATTATTAATATTATTGAGATTAATTAGTTTTGACAACAGTTTCAACAGGTCGCTTTCTCCAGTAAAAGGCCAATATCAGTCCGGCTACAATATGCCAGATACCCCACCAGGCGGCTACCATTGCCATTCCCCCTAATTGCAGCTCAGGTGGGAAGATCCTTGGATTAAAAATTAATGCCAGCCCCAGTCCCGAGTTCTGTATTCCTGTCTCAATTGAGACCGTTCTGCAATCAAGTTCATTGACACCAAATATTTTAGGGAGAGCATATCCTCCAAAAAAGGCTATTCCGTTATGTAATAGTATCAGTAGGAATATCAGATGGATATAATTTAAAAATATACTAAAATTACCTGCCAAAGCTGCAACAATGAATCCAACAAAGAAGATTACTGATGCTGCCTGAATAGGTTTGTCCATCCTTTTTGAAAACTTAGGGAATTTCATGCCGACAAACATTCCTAATATAACGGGTATTCCAAGAATAAGGAATACTGTTCGAAACATCTCTACAGGATCAATAGATATTGGAACCAGCAGTGGAGAGTGTCTTGCATAAAGTCCGCCCCAGAATGCAAAGTTCAGGGGAGTCATAAAGAGACTTAATATGGTGGTAATTGTCGTCAGACTTACCGACAATGTTATATTTGATTTTGAAATTGACGAGATAAGATTAGAAACATTCCCGCCCGGACAGGATGATACCAGTATCATTCCCAAAGCTACAGGAGTAGAAGGTTTGATTATTAATACCAGTAAATAAGTAAGTGCTGGTAAAAGGGCATACTGAGAAATTGCACCTACCAATACAGGCTTCGGATGCATGATAACAGCTCTGAAATGTTGAGGTCTAATGCTCAATGCAACGCCGAACATTATAAAAGCGATAGCCAGGTTCATAATATTGACACTGTCTTGATTGAAGTTCAACTGTACCTGATTGAGCTGATCCATATTCCCTAAAATGGATAACAAAGGGCTAAATTCCATCTGACTTATTGATTTTGAAGGAGCAAAGTTACTAAAATAAATTCTCAGGTGCCATTTATTTTCTTATTCAGTCGTACTGTTTACACTTATCATTTAATTTATGACAGTGGCTCTAATGAAAATAGTTATATTTGTGGATAGAATTAGTAATCAATTTTATATTATTAGGCTTTAAATGAGTGCTCCCCTTGCAGAACGACTAAGACCACAAAATCTGGATGAATTTATTGGTCAGGAACACCTGGTTGGTAAAGGTGCTGTGTTGCGTCGTATGATTGAATCGGGGAGAATACCTTCTATAATCTTCTGGGGACCGCCCGGAGTAGGGAAAACAACACTTGCAAATATCATTGCAAACACGATTAAAGCTCCTTTTTACAAATTGAGTGCTATAAACTCAGGTGTAAAAGATGTTAGAGAGGTTATACAAAAGGCGAAGAGCACCCGTTTCTTCGATTCTGCAGCACCTATTCTTTTCATTGATGAGATACACCGTTTTAGCAAATCACAGCAGGATTCACTTTTGCATGCTGTTGAAACAGGTACTGTTACACTAATCGGCGCTACTACCGAAAATCCATCTTTCGAAGTTATAAGACCTTTGCTCTCACGCTGTCAGGTGTATGTGCTTAAATCCATGGAGAAGAAAGATCTGGAAGTCTTATTAAACAGGGCGTTAAGTGAGGATCTTATACTAAAGGATAGGAAGATTAAGGTTGAAGAAACAGATGCATTGTTTCGTTTTTCAGGTGGTGATGCCCGTAAACTGTTGAATATCCTGGATCTTGCTGTGGCAGCTGAAAATGAGGACGAGGAGGTTGTTATTACTGATCAAGTTGTAACTGAACGTTTACAAGAGAATCCTGCAGCCTACGATAAAGGTGGTGAAATGCATTATGATATCATTTCTGCCTTTATTAAATCTGTCAGAGGGAGCGATCCTGACGCTGCAATCTACTGGCTTGCAAGGATGGTTGCAGGTGGTGAGGATCCAAAGTTTATTGCACGGCGTTTAGTAATATCTGCAGCTGAGGATATCGGACTGGCAAATCCTAACGCTTTATTACTTGCCAATGCTTGCTTTGATACCCTGCAGAAAATAGGATGGCCTGAAGGTCGTATTGTTCTGGCTGAAACAACTATATATCTTGCGACATCTCCAAAAAGTAACTCTGCCTATCTGGCTATTGATAATGCAATAGCTAAAGTTGAACAGACAGGTAATCTTCCTGTTCCTCTCCATCTTCGTAATGCCCCAACTACACTCATGAAAGAGCTGGACTATGGAAAAGAATATAAATACTCGCATGATTATGAGAATAATTTCGTAAAACAGGAATTCCTGCCTAAAGAGATAAAAAACACTGTTTTTTGGGAAGCTCAATCAACACCTGCCGAGAAAAAGATGAGTGAACTGATGAAAAAGTTTTGGGGTGAAAAGAAGTAGATTAATACCAGTCCATTCCCTGATCGTAAGGTGAACTCCGCTGCTCATATTTCAGATCCTGAAGCATTGAAGAGTTTGCTCTTATAGTAAAATTGTAGGATTTATATGGACCTATAGGAATAAAACTAGCTGACATGCTCCAGCAGTGCAGGTTACGGGTGAGTGTACAATTGATATTGGTAAATTTATTCAAATCGAAATTATAGTCGGTATTAAATGTGAAGTTCCAGTTTTTAGTTGGTTGAATGGAACCACTAAGACCGAAGTTGTGTGTTAGTGCACCTTTATACTCCTTCCTGTCAACATCAAATTCGCCATAACCATATCTCAAAGAGTAATTGAATGATAAGTTCCAGTTTACGGCATTCTTCAGATAACCATCTTCATCAAACTCACCCATAGAGCTGTCGGTATTGTCAAACATGTCGTTTCTGCCTGGAGTTTCATAAGGATTTTCACCTATTGTGCCATCATCAGGCAGCTGATTTTCCTGATTTGAGTCAGTCTCTTCACTCTCTGAATCACCACGGTTGAATAATTTCTTAAAAGTATCCTGGTTGAGAGAGTATGAAAATGAAGTACCTGTACTTCTAAGTTTACCAAAACCTTTTCCATTCAAAAGTCTTAATTTGTCAACTTTAACCGGTCTGTTGTTTTGGTCTACATCATAAGTGTATGGATCCCAAACCATATTTAGACTCAAGGTGTAAGACTTTGACAGTTTAAGACGTAAGTTCGTATTGATATCACTCCACTTCATGGAGTCCGCCATCATGTTATAATTAAAGTTTATACCCAGATCATCTATCAAGCTGACTTTCTTGAGCCCTGTAGAATCATTATCTGTCCTTATTTTCATCTCAAGATTATTCTTGAAATCAAAGCCAATACTACCACTGTTACCACTGGAAGCGGTGCCAAACATCATTCTGGAATAAGGAGAATATGTATATTCTACATCTTCGCCATACTCATTTTTATAGGAGTACGTCTCATAAAATCCATATCTGGGATCGCCAAAATCAGGACGGTAACTAAAGCTTATACTTGGCGAAAATACATGTCTAATAGCCTGAACCTTATCACCAAATATTTTCCATGGAGTATACATTCCGTACAGTTTTGTTTGTGCACTAAGAGATGTACTGTAATCATATACCCGATTAAAACCATGTATGGTGTCTACATCCACATGTCTTTTTGCAACCGGATCCCATGCTTGTTTATATTCACCGGAATACCATCTCTCAGTGTAATTAAAAGATGGAGATACCTGAATAAAGTCAAAAAGAGTGAAGGTTGCGCTGACAGGTATGCTGTGACGCATGCCATTAGTCCAGTCACGTACCAGGTTTGACTTCAAAAACCTAACTTCCTTTGTCGTTATAGAATTACGGAATTCACCCGAATAGCTCATTGAAATCTTTTCATACCATCTCTCATCGCCTACTGCATTTTTTCTTTTAAAGGGATAAATACGGCTCATATTGATCGAGACGTTGGGCAAAGTGGCAGCAATTGTTGAATCACGCGAAACCTGGTTGATATTCATTGTGGCAGAGAGGCTCCATGGCGAATCAGGAAATCGTTGAGTGATATTTACACTTGAACTTTTTGTGTTATTTGATGCTTCGCGTGAATAGAGGCGGCTCAAGTCACGATGGTTGTTACGGCTGGTAGAGAAATTAACACTTGCTGAAAGGGTACGATACATATTGGCTTTAGGATCCTGTGAATGAGTCCAGTTGATTCTTAAATCCTTAGCTACGGAGTATGCTTCAGGCACAACCTTTTTCAGCTCCTTTTCTCCAGTCACTGTATTAAGGTAATAAACATTTACATTACCAGAGTATTTGTATCTTTTTCTGTAATTTGAACGAGCCCCCAAACCCCATGATCCTTTTGTGAAAATTTCCCCTGTAACAGCAAGGTCAACATAATCACTTAATGCCAGATAATACCCTCCGTTTTGCAGATAGAACCCCCTTGTCATTTCATCTCCATAACTCGGCATGATAATACCTGACGAATATGTTGATGTAAATGGGAAGAATGCAAATGGCAACACTACGGGGAATAATGGTACATCAGCGACTACAAGCCATGCCGGACCGGTCACAACATCTTTCTCAGGCCTTACTTTTGCCTTTGAAAGATTCAGATAAAAGTGAGGATGCTCATGTTTATCGCAGGTAGTATATTTTGCATTCCTCATGTAAAATGAGTTATCAGCATTCTTCTTTGCTTCATTCGCAACAATATTTCCCTCACCTTGCTGTGTGATAACGTTATGTATAAAAGCTTTTCTTGTTTCGAAATTATAACGAACACCTTTCATCTCATACTCTGTTCCTCCTTCAGTAAAAACAGGAAGACCGAATTCTACACCTAATGAATCTACTCCATAAGTTGAAGATATGATACTGCTGTCCAGATTCATCGTGATCTTCTCACCGGTAATACCCATCTCTCCATATTTAATGTCAGCCTTACCATAAAGGTAGCCCATATTATCGCTTGTAAATACCATAGAGTCCTGAGCAGTATAGTAAACAGGTGCGGCAAGTGCATTTTCATCTGCTATAACTAAAGAGTCTTCAACAATTACTACTGAATCCTGCGGTAAAGTAATGGAATCTTGGTCAGAAGGGATAGTAATTTGTAAACTATCCACAGGTAACTCTACTGTTTCAACAAGTGTTTGAATAGTATCTTCTGTCAGATCAACAACAGGTATTTCTTTTACCTGGTTATCAGTTGCAAGTGAATCAGTTGTTTTAACTGTGGTGTCAGGTAGAACTTCAGGTATAGTGATATTAGCAATGCTTGTCTTTTTGACAGATGAGCACTGATAAAATATAGCTAAAACTAAAACAACAAATATAGGACGGAAGAGTTGTCTCACTTAAATACCATTAATTATTGAATTAACTAGCAACAAAAATAGTAAAAAGAAACTTAAGTCAGGTTTATTAGTGCCTTTTTAAAAATATTGAAGTCGTTAGCTATTGGGTATGAGTGCTTTTGCTTTCCAGAGAATTTAGCAAGTCCGGCAGGTATATCTATTTCACTATCAATGCATTTTTCAACAGTATCCTTGAATTTTGCAGGATGTGCTGTAGCAAGAAAAACTCCTGTTTCCCCTGATTTCTTATTCTCCTTTAGTGCAAGATAAGAGCATGCGCTATGGGGATCAAGCAGATAACCCGACTCAATATACACTCTTCTTATTGCATCAGTAATCTGATCATCGTTGTAGCTGAAACCTGTAATATCCTTACTAATGGCTTTATATGAACCTCCATATAAATCAAGAATTCTGTCGAAATTACTGGGTGAGCCCACATCCATCGCATTTGCAACTGTCTGAACTGATGGCCTTGGTTGATATTCTCCGCTATTCAGATATTTGAAGAACACATCATTACGATTGTTTGCGGCCAAAAAACGTTTTACAGGTAGTCCCATACGCTTTGCAAAAAGACCTGCGGTAAGATTACCCAGATTGCCACTCGGAACAGAAAAAATAAGATTCCCGGGTGTAAGCTTTTTTATTAGTTGTGCAAACCCATGAAAATAATAAAATGATTGTGGCAGGAATCGGGCTACATTTATTGAGTTTGCGGAAGTGAGGTTAAACTGCATATTAAGCTCATCATCCATAAATGCCGACTTTACTAATGCCTGACAATCATCAAAAGTGCCATCAACCTCAAGAGCAACAATATTTTGTCCCAACGTAGTAAACTGTGCCTCCTGCATTTCACTTACCTTACCTGATGGATAGAGTACAAACACCTGAATACCATCAACTCCCAAAAAGCCATTTGCAACAGCACTGCCTGTGTCACCTGAAGTTGCAACAAGCACTTTCACATCCTCCTGCTGACGCTCTTTTACAAAGAATGATAGCATACGGGCCATAAAACGCGCACCTACATCCTTGAATGCGAAAGTAGGACCGTGAAACAGCTCCAGCACATAAATGCCTTCTTCAATTTCTTTAACAGGGATGTCAAAATTAAGAGTATCAGTAACTATGGCATCTAAATTATCTTTACTGATATCATCTGCAAAAAATGCACCTGCAACAACTGAAGCTATTTCGGGTAAGTTTTTATCTGCTATATCTTCAAAAAATGCAACAGGCAGTTGAGGAATAATTTCAGGCATATACAACCCCCTGTCAGGTGCTAAGCCGTTCACTACAGCTTCCTGCAGGCTTACTTTGACGGCTCTGTTATTTGTACTGTAGTATAACATAGTTTTCTATAATCAGTATTCAGAATTTAATATTAAAAACGATTTTTATAAACTGGTCAGCATACAACAGACCGTAGCCTCCTTCTTTTGCTGCAAATTCATCATAAGTCTGCACTTTGTCAGGTTGAATATCTCTGTGCCAAATAATAAAAGGAACCGCATCACGTGTGTGTGTACGAATTGCGCAAGGTGTAGGATGATCGGGAAGTATAGCAATAGTAACAGGCTCCTCCCAGTTCTTGATTTCTTCATATATTGTCTTGACTATTCGAGAATCAAGATATTCTATGGTTCTTACTTTCAAAGGCACATCACCCTCGTGACCCGCCTCGTCGCTGGCTTCTATATGAAGATAAACAAAATCCTTCTCTTTTAATGCTTTCAGTGCAGCTTCTGCTTTACCTTCGTAGTTTGTGTCATACAAACCTGTTGCACCTTCTACCATAACAACCTCCAGGCCTGCGTAAACTCCAATCCCTCGGATTAGATCTACTGCCGAAATAACAGCACCGGTTTTAATTGGGAACATATCAGTAAGCTTCTCCATTTTAGGACGATATCCCGGCGACCATGGCCAAATTGAGTTGGCAGGATCTTTCCCTTCAGCAATTCTTTTTCTATTAATAGGATGATCGGATAACAGTTCCCAAGATGCATGTATCAGCTTGTTTAAGGCTTCTGCAGTAGCATCTGCCTCACTGTCCCCAGGCTTTATCAAATGAGTGAGAAAAGGCTTCTGAGGTATATCATGCGGTGGTGTACATACAATATTTTTACTGCCTCCCTTAATTTTCAATAGATGTCTGTAAGATACTCCCGGATGAAAACTAAACTGACCTCCACCAAGTCCTTTCTCAAGAAAGCGTATTAGTTCAGTTGCCTCATCGGTTGAAATATGTCCGGCAGAATGGTTTTTCAACAATTCTCCTTCAAGACAGACAAGATTACATCTCATAGCAACTTCACCGGGTAGTATATCAACTCCCATACTAGCAGCTTCCAGAACCCCGCGACCCTCATAAACCGAAGGAATATCATAACCCAGAACAGAAAGATTAGCTATCTCACTACCGGGTGAAAAACCATCAGGTACAGTGTTTAGTAAACCGTTTCTCCCATTACTTGCAAGCATATCCATATATGGAGTCTTTGCTGCCTGAAGAGGAGTTTTATTATCAAGTTCGGCTATCGGTTCGTCCGACATTCCGTCTCCGAGAATTATTATATACTTCATGTTTTCAATTTAAGAATATATAGTTCTGAATTACCTGATATTCGCAATAGAAATGATGTCTGAGAATACCCCGGCAGCAGTAACACTTGCCCCTGCCCCATAGCCTTTTATAACCATTGGGTACTCGTTATAACGTTCAGTGGTAATCATTATGATGTTGTTACTTCCTTCCAGATCATAAAAAGGGTGACCACTTTCAACCTCGCGTAGTCCGACTTCACATGCTCCATTGTCGTAAGATGCCACAAAGCGCAGTTTCTTATTGTGTTTAGCCAGTTCTTTACGACGTTCTTCAAAAGTTTCATCTATTTCCGGAACAGTATTCCAGAACTCTTCAAGAGTGCCATCGAAATACTTTTTAGGAATAAAAAGCTTTTTTACTACATCTGACTGGTTAACTTTTGCACCCGCTTCACGTGAAAGTATAACGAGTTTTCGGGTAACATCAAGTCCACTCAAATCAATACGAGGATCAGGTTCAGCAAACTTAGCATCTACAGCCATTTTTACAGCTTTACTAAAAGGTATCTCTTCACTGAATGTATTGAATATAAAATTCAGAGTTCCGGAGAGTACTGCTTCAAGTTTTACTATTTTATCACCAGAGTTTGTCAGAGAATTCATCGTGTTTATTATAGGTAATCCTGCTCCTACATTGGTCTCAAACAGAAATTTGACACCTGCTTTTCGTGATGTTTCCTTCAGATAAATATAGTTTTCGTAATCTGATGATGCAGCAATTTTGTTGGCAGTAACAACTGAAATATTCCTTGACATAAGATCTCCGTAGAGTTTAGATATCGCCGGACTGGCAGTGCAATCAACAAATACTGAGTTGAAAATATTCATTTTAATTATTTCATCCCTTATATATTCAGGCGAACTCTTAACTCCTCTTTCCATCAAGTTTTCGTAGTATCCGTCAAGTGAAATACCTTCACGTTTGAATAGAGCCTTTCGACCGTTTGCAATTCCAACAATATTAATTCTAAGTTTATTTTGTTCTTTAAGTGTTGACTGTTGCTGTTTGATTTGTGCCAGTAAATTGCTGCCTACAGTTCCGGTGCCTATTACAAAAAGGTTAAGCTCCTGATATGGAGATAAGAAGAATGAATCATGTACAACATTCAGCGACTTCCTAAGATCTGACTTCGAAATTACGCAGGATATATTTGTTTCACCTGCACCTTGTGCAAGTGCAACTACACTGATACCGTTTCTTCCCAATGCTCCGAAAAACTTACCTGCAATACCGGGAACATGCTTCATATTCTGACCCACAATAGCTATAGTAGCCAGGTCATATTCTACAATTATCTCGTTTATGCTACCCATCTCAATCTCATGAGCAAACTCTTTGTTGAGAACCTTTTGAGAAAGAGCTGCATCCTGAGATCTTACGCCAATTGATGTACTGTTTTCTGAAGAAGCCTGAGATACAATAAAAACGCTTATACCATTATCAGCCAGAGTTGAAAAAATTCTTTTATTCACACCGATAACTCCTACCATGCCAAGGCCCTGAATAGTAATCAGCGCAGTGTCATTAATTGAAGATATACCTTTTATGATCTTTCCATTTCTGGTAGGCTTAATATTGCGTATAAGTGTCCCTTTTTCTTCCGGATGAAAAGTGTTCCTAACATAAATTGGAATGTTTTTATGATATACCGGAAAAATTGTGGGCGGGTAAATTACTTTTGCACCAAAGTTAGAGAGCTCAATGGCTTCAGTAAAAGATAGTTCATCAATTACATAAGCAGAGTTTATGATCTTAGGATCAGCAGTCATGAATCCGTTTACATCCGTCCAAATTTCAAGCATCGTTGCATTCATAGCTGCCGCAATCATTGCAGCTGTGTAATCAGAACCTCCCCTGCCAAGGTTTGTTATATCATTTTCATCTATACTTGAGGAGATGAAACCGGGAACAATTGCAATATCTGGAGGAGGCATATCAGCAAATGTTTTCCGGATAAGTTCATTTGAACGGCTCAGATCAGGGATGTGACTCTTGAACTGCCTGTTTGTTTTAATGAATTTTGTTGAATCATACAATTGCGAGCCTGTTATCAGTTTATTCACGATTAGTGATGACAAGCGTTCACCATAACTGACAATTTTGTCGGATGTTTTTTGAGAGAGGTCACCAATCAGAAACACTCCCCGCAGAATATTTTGTAACTCATCAAACAGCTGTTCTGTATCTTGCACAAGCTGCTGCCTGTCATCATTAGAGAAACTCAAAGTTTCAATTATATCACGGTGTCTCTGAATTATCTCATCGAGCAGTGTTTTGTATCCGGAGTTACCATTGTATGCAAAATCTGCTGCGAGCAACAGCCTGTCGGTAACGCCGTTAAGAGCAGAAACTACAACGATAACCGGCTCTTCCTCTTTTATGATTATATTTTTGACCAGTTGTAAACTTTCGGGACTTCCAACAGATGTCCCACCGAATTTCATAACCTTCATCTTTATAAGACTTTTTTCCGTTTTATAATAACGGCATTTTTTTTAGATAAAATAGTTGAATTTGAACGCAATAACCGAATGGTTAGGTATAAAAGCAGTGCCTGCTTACGGACGTGAAAATTTACATAACCCCCCAAGGGGTCATAGTCATTGTTGTAGTGAAATATGTTGAATACAATCTCTGCATTTCAAACATTTGATTTAGATTTGATGCAAAGTTAGATGAATAATTGATAAAATGAAATAATTAAGAACAATTATTTGGAATATGATATTTCTTTATGATAAATAACTCATTATTGATCATTAAATGATAAACCTGCTAATTACGATTACTTTGAAATGATAATTAATTAATACTATTTTTGTAATACATTGAAGCTAATTAGTAACAAATACAAATCAATCAAATTATGACTTTTAAATCTTTAGCATCATTTACAATGCTTTGTACATTTATTGCTTTTTCTTTCACAACCTTTATTTCGTGTGATAGTAAGAGACCGAGAAAAGAGTTTGTAACCTTTGAAGAGATGCAGGATCCTACAAATGATACGTTGTCCGATTGGTCTAACGTTCCTGCCGGTTTACAATCTTCTTTTATTACAATAGATGTTAGAGCACCAAAATCTGTTGCACCTGAAATCATGGTAAGGAAGAGTGAAAAAGTAACAGGTTGGAAGGGTGAAAAAGTTTCAGCTCAATTGCTTCTTTGGACTGCACAAGATGTAAACCAGGTTGAGTTAGAGTTTGATGATTTCACGTCAGAGTCTGCCATAATCCCCGCAACTGCTGCACAGGCCAGATTTGTCAGATACGTTATGACTGATGAGTTTGCAGGAGGTTGTGGTCATCGCAAACCTGAAGATTTTGCTGCTTCACTTTCGGCTGATATGCTTGATAATCTGGATAACTTCAATATAGAAGCAAATACTGTACGACCTGTATGGTTGACTATAGATATCCCCGCAGATGCGGTTGCAGGAAACTATAAAGGAAAACTAAGCCTTTATGCAGAAAGAGATTTTGTTGAGGATTTTGAGATCGAAATAGAGGTTGTGGATCAACTTTTACCTGAGCCATCGGAGTGGGTTTATCATCTTGATTTGTGGCAGCACCCCTCTGCTGTTGCAAGAGTACACAACCTTGAGATGTGGAGTAATGCTCATTTCGAGAAAATGAGACCTGTAATGAAAATGCTTGCTGATGCAGGTCAGAAAGTTATAACTGCTACTCTAAACAAGGATCCGTGGAACAATCAATCCTATGATGCTTACGCCGATATGATTATCTGGACTAAAAATAAAGATCAGAGCTGGAGTTTCGACTATACAATTTTCGACAAATGGGTAGAGTTTATGATGGATCTAGGAACAGATAATATGATTAACTGCTACTCATTATTGACATGGAACAACCAGGTTCACTATAATGATATGGAAAAGGGGGAACTTGTTACTCTTGAGCTTAAGGCGCAGTCTGATGAGTATGCTGAGTTCTGGAGCGTTTTTCTGAAGGATTTCACAAAACATTTAAAGGAAAAAGGGTGGCTTGAAATTACAAATATAGCTATGGATGAGCGCTCACCCGCAGACATGCAAGCAACAATGAAAGTTTTGGAGACCTCAGCGCCCGAACTTGGTGTTTCGCTTGCCGATAACCACAAAAGCTATAAAGAGTATCCAGGAATAAAAGATATTAGCGTAGGTGCTTCAAGTGAGGTCGACAAAGCAGATATTACACTGCGTCGAGCAGAAGGATTGATTACAACATGGTATGTATGCTGTGCAGATCCGTTTGCCAACATGTTTACATTCTCAGCACCTGCAGAACCTGTTTATGCTGCATGGCATACTGTCGCAGGTGATTTCGACGGTATGCTCAGATGGGCTTACAATTCATGGGTAGAAAACCCATTAACTGACTCACGTTTCAGAACATGGCCTGCCGGGGATACCTACATGGTTTATCCTGATGCACGCAGTTCAATTCGTTTTGAGCGACTCATCGAAGGTATTCAGGATGCTGAAAAGATAAGAATATTGCGCAAACAATACAAAGAAGAAAATAGTGATGAATCTTTAGAAAAACTAAATAAACTGGAAGAGGCAATTGCTTATTTCTATACACTGGAACCTTCTGATGATTGGAATCACAAACTTAATGAAGCAAAAAAACTTTTGAATTAAATTGTAGCAGCTTTTTTAATTAACGATAGTTTTCACTAGTTGGTTTTTTCATTTGAAAAAATAGGTAAATTCCAATGGAAGTGCAGAGCAAGCATTCTTAAAGAGAAGCATACACTCAGCCCTATCAAATAAATCCAGTCACTTGTCAGCCAGTTGAAATGATGACCCAGAGCTACTATTAGGGCTCCTGTAAAAGCTGCAGAAGCATAAATCTCTTTTTCAAGTACAACAGGAACCCTGTTCAGTAAAATATCACGTATAATACCACCACCAACGGCAGTAGTGATACCCAGTAGAATAGCTACTTCTTCATTGTACCCAAAAATCAATACTTTCTGGGTGCCTGTAACGGCAAAAAACGAAAGTCCAGCAGCGTCAAAAAAGATTACAGGTCTGTTCATTTTTCTTACGACCGGGTAAATGCTTATAGTCATTATTGATGCTGCTAATGACGTTGCCAGATAATGCCAGTTTACTAATCCCGCCGGGGGAATTGCTCCAATACAAAGATCACGGATAATCCCTCCGCCACAAGCTACTGTGAATGCAGTAGCGCAAATTCCGAACAGGTCAAGTCCACGTTCTCTCGCTGCAGTTGCACCACTTAAAGCAAAAGCAAATGCACCGGCTAAATCAAGGAAATAATAAAAATTATAAAGGTTTTCCATCGCCATTTTTTATCAATCCGACTACACCATTTGTCCATACTTTGGTAGTAACTTATAGATGGAGTCACTAACTTTCTCATTTAATGATTTAATTTGATGTGTTTCCAAAGATTACAAATTTCACTATTGTTTTGAATTAAAACATTATTCTGTTGATAATGTTTTCAAAAAAACATAGTATGTACTTCACTTGGACAAACTATAAATTAACCATCTATTCTCACTTTATTAACTCCTTTTAAATATAGATTTAAAAGAGCGAGGTAAGGCTCATTTATGGCTCATGTAAGACCCATGTAGGTCCAAAAGCTGACCCAACAGGGATATGAATGTGTTTAGTCCAGTTCAACTGGTAGGGTGAAGAAAAAGCATTAAAGAAAATCTGGTTTTCATAGTAGTCTGAATATGTCGGGAAAATCCAGGAAGTATCTCCATAAACAACCCCTTCCGGATCTGCATACCAGCCGTCTAATACAGGATTTGAAGAGTATTGCAACTCTTTGGGCTGGTTTTTAATAAATTGAGTACATTTTTCAACCTTAGAAAGAGCAAAAAAATGTAACAAGAAAAGGTACGCTAAGGTCGAGAATGAATCCATGAAAGACAGAGACCACGATAAACTCTTTTCCTGAGAATTTAAGGATAACAGGTAATGTAGTGTCCATGGTTGTGGCTCCTCCGACAGATATAGTTGCAAGTTTTCCGAAATATTTAACAAGGAATGGAGCAAACAGAAGTGCAATAAGTTCACGTAAAATATTTGAAAGAAGCGCTATAGTACCCAGTTCTGCACCTTTATATTCAGTAATAAAAATACTTGATAATGAGTAATAACCGAAACCGCTGCCTACTGCCATTATATCGGTTAGTGATCTGCCGGGAATAACGATGGATATAATTGCGCAACCTCCCAAAGTGCCAATAATTGTTGCAAGTGGCAGCAGGTAATACTTGGGATTCAGCTTTTTGAAGCTTTTCAACGTTTTAGAGTCACTTCCTATGCTTAAGCCAACAAAAAACATCAGTGTAGATAGGACATAGAAACTTGCCTTACTCTCTACAAGAGTTATAGGGATTAGGCCGAAATATCCCAGCACAGCACCCAGAATAAAGAAAGAAACTATTGTTATACTTCCTTTCATAGTGCTATCTCTTACCCCTTTTTATCAGTTTCCATAGTAATAATGCCATGGCGGCGCTACCCATAACTGCAGCTACAGTAATGATTAGAGCCTCTTTGCCGATAGTTGCAATTCCGGAAACAATATCAGGGTTACTCCCAACCTCCATTCCCAGGAGCAATAAAAGAAGCCAAATCAGGATAGTTATTATTTTTGGTATATAACCAAGCTCTTTCTTACGCAGAAAGTAACCGATAATACCCCCTAAAAGCATAAATGCTATTACTATGAACATGATTGTTTAGTTTCCTGCTATATGTTCAAGATATTCATTCAAATATCTGTCATTGAGTTCATCGCTATCACCATAATATTCACGCAGTTCCTCAAGCCTTTTGTGCAGTTCTGCCTGAACATCCTTATATTCAGGGTTGTTGTAGATGTTTTTCATCTCATGAGGATCCTTTTCCAGGTCATACATCTCCCATTCATCTATATCATAGTAAAAATGAATAAGCTTGTATCTCTTAGTTGAAACCCCATAGTGGCGTTTAACCGCATGTTCTGCAGGATATTCATAATAAGTGTAATATACAGCATCACGCCATTCATCAGTTTCTCCTGAAACCAGTTTCCGGAACGACTCACCCTGCATCTCTTCAGGAGCCTTAACGCCGGCATAATCGAGAATAGTTGGTGCATAGTCTAGATTTTGTACAAGGGCGTCAATTACAGTACCTGCCTCAATTTCTTTTGGATATCTTATTAATAAAGGAGTTCGGAACGACTCCTCATACATAAACCTTTTATCAAACCAGCCATGTTCACCAAGATAGAAACCCTGATCGGATGTGTAAATAACGACTGTGTTTTCGTCAAGACCAGATTCTTTAAGAAAATCAAGCAGTTCACCCACACCATCATCAACAGATTTAATGGTGCGCAGATAATCCTTTATATAGCGATTATATTTCCAAAGAGCAATCTCCTTATCGGTCATGTTTGCGTAGTTGGCTTTAAACTCCTCATTTTCCGGCGTATAAACTGACAGCCAATGTTCCCTCTGTTCAGGAGTAAACCTCTTAAGCTGATTGTAAAAACCTGTACTGTCTCCTTCAGGTGAAACAATAAATTTGAAATCATGTCCCCATCTGGCGTGACCATGAACTTGCATTTCCTGCTCTTTTGCTGCTGTGCCGCGACCTTCGTAATTATCAAAAAAGTTTGCAGGAGGCTCAAATGTTACATCATCATAAAGTGTCAGGTATTCAGGTGCCGGCAACCAGTTTCGGTGAGGTGCCTTCTGATGATATAAAACAGCAAACGGTTTATTAGGATCACGGCGGTTTTTTAACCAGTCGATAGTCTCATCTGTAATTATATCAGTGCAGTAACCCTCTTTTCTGATCCTTTCTCCATTAATCAGAAAGTCAGGATTATAATATTCACCCTGACCGGGTAACACCATTGAGTAATCGAACCCCTGAGGGATGCCATCCATGTGAATTTTACCGATCATGGCAGTCTGATAACCGTTTGCCTGTAGCAGCTTAGGGAAGTTTGGCTGATTCCAGTCGAAAGGCTGTACATTATCAACCTTACCGTTTACGAAACTATGTTTGCCGGTTAGTAAAACAGCACGACTTGGGGCACTAATTGAGTTAGTTACAGTTGAGCGTGTAAACATTGCGCCCTCTTCAGCCAGTCTATCGATATTAGGAGTTTCGTTTAATCCATGGCCATAAGCACTTATTGCTTGATAGGCATGATCGTCGCTCATTATAAAAATTATATTAGGACGTTGTTGCTCTTTCTCCTGAGTCTGACAGGAAGCCAGGATGGCGAGGGATCCAATTCCGAAGAGTGTAGCTGATTTCATATTTTTCATTATAAATTTCAAAAATACAAAATAAACCGAAACATATCGACAAACAAAATACCTTTTAGCTGATTTTATTAAACATGAAATAATGCTAAGTCGTTACTTATTATTACTTTTGCATTTGCAGCAGGTCGGTTTGTCGCTTCTTTTTAGAGGAGGAAAGTCCGGGCAACACAGAGCACCATACTTTCTAACGGGAAGCTGTTCGTGAGGGCAGATAAGTGTAACAGAAAATAACCGTCCCCTATTTATTTAAGGGGATAAGGGTGAAAAGGTGAGGTAAGAGCTCACCGGGTATCATGGCAACATGGTATGCCGTACACATTATGGGTTGCAAGGCCATGTATATCGGATAATTAGGGTTGCTCGCCCGATGCCGAGGGGTAGGCCGCTTAGATAAATGACAGACATCCCTTTAAGGGATACAGAACCCGGCTTATAGACCGGCTGCTTTTTTTATTAAAATATGAGATGGTTAAATTTGGCAAGAAGAAATACCGCGACGAAATAGATGAACCGGGCAGATTTGAAAAGATGGAAGCCAAGGTCAGGGAGCTAGTTTATTTTCTGACTTATGGTATTTGGCGATCTAACCCTGATACATTGTCAAACAGGAAAAATATCCTGTATAATGCTACAAAAACCATAATCCTTACTATAAGAAATATCAAGGAGTTAAATATTCCTGCAAGTGCCCGATCACTTACCTATCGCACTCTGCTATCAATTGTTCCCCTACTAGCCGTTCTGTTTGCAATAGCACGCGGATTTGGAATAGAAAATATTGTTGAAAGCAGCATCTTCAATCTATTATTGGGCGGAACACCGGAAACAGAAATGACTTATACTGCGCCCGCAACATCTATTGATACTTTATCAATTTTTACGGATGAAATATCCTCTACTGAACCTGAGCTTGCCGGACAACAGAGAATAGAATATGGCATTACTTTCAGCGAAGAGCTATCTGCCGAAGGCAGAACCAGAGAGTTTCTAAACCTTCTGTTTGGGATGATAGATAATTCACTTGAAGAGGCCAAGGGAGGCGGGATATTTGCCGGGGTAGGTATATTGCTGTTAATCTATACCATACTCCTTCTCTTTAATGAAATAGAAAATATTTTTAATCAGATATGGCAAGTTAGAAAAGGAAGGAATATAGGAAGGAAAGTTACCGATTATACTGCTATGGTGCTGCTTATGCCTCTGTTTTTTATATTGGTGAATGCATTGAATATTCTGAGTTATCCACAAAATCAAACACTGAAGATTATTTACATACTATATCCATTTATTCCACGATTGCTGGATATAGTGCCTTATGTTGTTATCGTTCTGTTATTTACTGTGTTATACAAGTTCTTGCCTAATACTAAGGTTAAATTTGGTAATGCATTTATTGCAGGAGTTATCACAGGTGTAGCTTTTCAGATCTTTCAGTTATTGTTTTTAAGCGGGCAGCTTTGGATTACCCGTTATAATGCAATATACGGTACGTTTGCTGCAATACCTCTGATGTTATTATTTATTCAGTTTTCATGGTTCCTTACACTGATTGGTGCAGAAATATCATACGCTGCTCAAAACGTAAGAAAGTTCTCTTTTGAAAAGGAAACACGCAGAGTCAGCAGAAGATATAAGGATTTTTTCACTTTGATTATCACCTCAGAAATTGTAAAACGTTTTGCAGATGAGAAAACACCTCTGACAGCCGATGAACTATCTGAAAAATGTAAGGTTCCCTCAAGGTTAACGAACATTATCCTTGACAATTTGTTGGAGATAAATATAATCTCGGCGACACCTTCTAAAGCTGATGAAAGAGTAATGGCTTATCAGCCGGCAGTTGACATTCATAATATCACTGTCAACTATCTCATGTCGAAGTTAGATAAAAAGGGTTCAGAGGACTTTATGATCGATGCCCAGGGTATCTACAGTGAGCACTGGAAGGCATTGGTAAACAACCGTATGTATATATACGAAAGCGACAAAGATGTTCTGCTGATAGATTTATAAATTTTTCTATCTTTGTATTTTATAGCGAATAAACCACATGAGTTTCATCGGTTCAATTGAGAATGTTGGAGTATATGCATTGCTGATGAGGAGAGTACTGTCTGTCCCTGACAGGATGCGTGAATTTATGAAGGAGTTCATAAAAGGGGTTTATCTATTGGGTGTAAATTCTATCTGGATAGTTGTTATCATATCCTTTTTTATTGGAGCTGTAATTGTAATGCAAATAGCTCTGAATGTGGATTCGCCTATGTTACCCCGTTTTACAGTGGGAGTAGTGTCCCGCGAAATTATTTTACTGGAGTTTTCCTCAACAATAATGTGTCTCATCCTTTCCGGAAAAGTGGGTTCTAATATAGCTTCGGAGATAGGAACAATGAGAATTACAGGGCAGGTGGATGTGCTTGATATAATGGGAGTTAATTCTGCCAACTATCTTATTTTACCTAAGGTGGCTGCATTTGTGGCGTTTATGCCGGTACTGGTTATCTTTAGTATGTTTATGGGTCTGTTTGGCGGTTATATTATTTGCCTTGTATTAGGAACACCTTCAGTGGAAACCTACATATATGGCATTCAGGCATTTTTCAGAGAATCATTTATATGGTATTCTATATTTAAATCGATGTTATTCGGGTTCATTATTGCTTCTGTAGCGGGTTATTTTGGATACACTGTAAAAGGGGGAGCACTGGATGTTGGTAAAGCAAGTACTGACTCTGTGGTTATAAACAGTATTTTAATTCTTGTTACTGACCTTGTATTCACACAGTTGGTTATGGGATAAAAGACAGAGCAGATGATAGAGGTTAAACATCTGAATAAGGAGTTTGATGGAGATAAAGTTCTAAATGACATAAATGCAAGGTTCGAAAAGGGCCTTGTTAATATGATTATTGGCAAAAGTGGTTCAGGAAAGACGGTGTTGCTAAAATGCATTGTCGGATTACTTACTCCTACTTCAGGTGATATTTTATACGACGGTCGCAACTTCCTATCTCTGAAGACACGCGAACTCAGGCGCTTGCGACGTGATATAGGAATGTTGTTTCAGGGATCAGCACTTTTTGATTCAAGAACAGTTTTGGAGAATGTGATGTTTCCACTTGATATGTTTTCCAGGAAGAATAATCGTGAACGCAGAAAACGTGCTGAATTCTGCCTCGAGAGGGTAGGACTATCAGAAGCAGCCGATTTATACCCTTCCGAGATAAGTGGCGGAATGATGAAAAGAGCTGCAATTGCCAGAGCTATTTCTCTGAATCCCAAGTATCTGTTTTGCGATGAGCCTAATTCGGGTCTCGATCCTAAAACAGCACAGTTGATTGATGAACTGATTGAAGATTTAACAAAAGATTTCATGATGACCACTATTGTTGTGTCGCACGATATGAATTCTGTGATTAATATAGGAGACAGAGTAGTTTTTATTAACGAAGGTGTAAAAGAGTGGGAGGGCACTAAGTCGGATATTATGGGTGCCGATAACGAAAAATTAAATGATTTTGTATTCGCTTCCGACTTGTTTAAAAAAATAAAAGAAGCAGAAGAAATAATTTCTGAAGATAATAAGAAGGGTTAATACCCACAAATATTAATATATATCATAATAAAAAAATATGCTAAAGATAAAGAACCTGCACGCAATAGTTGAAAATCAGGAAATACTTAAAGGTGTTAACCTGGAAGTTAATGCAGGAGAGATTCATGCTGTGATGGGACCTAACGGGTCAGGTAAAAGTACGCTTGCCTCCGTACTGGCAGGTCACCCAAAGTTTGAAGTAACTCGTGGCAGTATTCAGTTTAAAGATAAAGACTTATTGGAAATGGAGCCAGAAGACAGAGCCCACGAAGGTCTGTTCTTAAGTTTTCAGTATCCTGTTGAAATACCGGGAGTCAGCATGGTGAACTTCATGAGGGCTGCAATAAATGAGCAACGTAAATATAAAGGCGAGGCACCCATTTCTGCAACAGACTTCCTGAAAATGATGCGTGATAAAAGAGAGCTGCTGGGAATGGATAGTCAACTGGTAAGCCGCTCTGTAAATGAGGGTTTTTCAGGTGGGGAGAAGAAGAAAAATGAAATATTCCAGATGGCGATGATCAATCCTCTCCTTTCTATTTTAGATGAAACAGACTCCGGTCTTGATATCGATGCTTTGAGAGTTGTTGCCGGCGGTGTAAATAAACTACAGACAAAAGAGAATGCAACTATCCTGATTACCCACTACCAGCGTCTGCTTGAGTATATTAAGCCTGACTTTGTACATGTGCTTTATGATGGAAAAATTATCAAATCAGGTGGTCCTGATCTTGCCCTGGAACTTGAAAAAAGAGGCTACGATTGGCTGATTAATCCGTAACCAGTAAATAAAATGATAGAACAACAATATATTGATCTGTTTGAGGAGTACAGAAACGACCTTGATGCTCATTCCACAAAAGGAATGAACATACAACGTGATGCTGCTTTTGAGACATTCAAACAGATTGGATTCCCAACTTCAAAACAAGAAGAGTATAAACATTCTAATATAGTACGTTTATTTGATGCTGATCTTGGATTAAACATAAGAAATATTCCTGTTCCTGTGAATCCTTATGAGGCTTTTAAATGTGATGTGCCAAATCTGAATACTCACACCTATTTCCTTATAAATGACAGATTCTATAATGAAGTAGAGCAGGGTGAAAGTTTACCCGAAGGTGTCTTTGCAGGAAGTATGCAAAAGTTTTCAGATCTATATCCCGATCAGTTTCAAAAATATTACGCAAAAATTGCTGACAGCTCAGATAATGGAATAGTTGCCTACAATACAATGTTTGCGCAAGATGGTTTTGTTATCTATGTACCAAAGAATGTTGCAGTAGAAAAACCATTACAGCTGATTAATATTTTACGCGGGGGAGTTGACTTGAATGTAAACCGTCGTCTGTTGATTATTGCTGAAGAAAATGCTCATGTTAAACTACTTGTTTGTGATCATGCTGTTGATGATGTGCATTTTGTAGTAACTCAGGTTACTGAGGTGTTTACAGATGTAAGCGCACAGGTAGATGTTTATGAGCTGGAAGAAAACTCAGAGAAGGTTACACGTTTAAATAACCTGTTCAGTGAGCAGAAAGATAAATCAAAAGTTGTCACAAGTTCCATAACACTTCATAATGGTTATACAAGGAATAATTTTCGCTTCAGGCTCTTAGGAGAGCATGCCGAAGCACATGCCGGAGGATTGGCAATTTGTGATAAAGAACAGCATATAGATAATTATGCTTTTCTTGATCATTCAAAACCTAATTGTATGAGTGATGAACTGTTTAAAACAGTTTTGAACGACAAGGCAACAGGTGTTTTCTGTGGTAAAATTCTTGTAGAGAAAGATGCACAAAAGACTTTGGCATATCAGACAAACAGAAATCTCTTAAATTCTGATTCAGCACAGATGTTTGCCAAGCCTCAGCTTGAGATTTATGCAGACGATGTTAAATGTTCACACGGGCTGACTACAGGTCATTTGGATGAAGAATCTTTATTTTACATGCGTTCACGCGGTATCGATAAAGAAGAAGCCAGACTGTTGCTTTTAGTTGCCTTTACACGTGATGTAGTGGATCTTGTTCGCATTCCTTCTTTACAGGAAAGGCTTGTAACTCTTATAAGCAAGAGATTCCGTGGCGAATTGTTGAGATGCGGCAATTGCAATGTTTGTAAATAAATAATTTAATGATGGATATTAATAAAATAAGAGCAGATTTTCCTATTCTTGCACGTGAAGTATATGGTAGGCCACTGGTATACTTCGACAACGCTGCTACTTCTCAAAAGCCTCAGTGTGTGATGGATAAGATTACAGAAATGTACACCACGGTGAATTCAAATGTTCACAGGGGTGTTCATTATCTTAGTCAGGTTGCAACCGATGAGCATGAAGCAGCAAGGAAAACTGTTCAGCGTTTTATTAATGCTAATTCACCGGATGAGATTGTTTTCACACGCGGTGCTACTGAGTCGATAAATCTGGTTGCATCATCATTCTGCAGGACATTCTGCGAACCTGGAGACGAAATACTTATTACTGCCATGGAGCACCATTCTAATATTGTGCCATGGCAGATTCAGGCAGACATGTACGGACTCAGTGTTAAGG
The DNA here is from genome assembly GCA_002398875.1 of Bacteroidales bacterium UBA4912. Lineage (GTDB taxonomy): Bacteria > Bacteroidota > Bacteroidia > Bacteroidales > Dysgonomonadaceae > Proteiniphilum. The sequence continues at coordinate 73,687 of DHCC01000087.1, forward strand.
TTGCCCCTATTAATAAAGATGGTGAACTTATTTTAGAGGAATTTGAAAAGCTTATTTCTCCCCGTACAAAACTAATTGCATTGACTCATATATCAAATGTGCTGGGAACAGTTAATCCTGTGAATGAGATAGTGAAAATTGCTCACAATCATAAAATTCCTGTACTTATAGATGCCGCGCAAAGTGTGCAGCACACAAAAGTTGACGTACAGAAGATTGATTGTGACTTTCTGGTTTTCTCATCACATAAGGTTTACGGACCAACCGGAGTTGGTGTACTTTACGGTAAAG
>DHCC01000017.1:0-12334 GCA_002398875.1 Bacteroidales bacterium UBA4912
GTGGAGCTGGAGGGATTCGAACCCTCGTCCAAACGAGGAAGCAATCTGCTTTCTACATGCTTAGCTTCATTTTATTTGTCGGGAGTGAGCGCGACTGAAGCCACCAAACTCAATCCTTATCTTCTTAATTTCGGTAAGGAGCCGAAGCCTCTCCTAGCCTATCTCCGATTTACCTGCACCACCATATCGGATCGCTTCGAAGCCACAGCATCCGGGTGATGTCTTGTTCTGCCACCTAGTGGCTGAATTAAGCGTTAACCTACTATACTTCGGTTACGCAGCAAGAGCGTAATTGTTATTATTGCCAGTTATAGCTTTGCCGTTTGAGATTAAAGTGCAAACCGACAACGCACTGCATGCTTACAAACCTCTTCTACCCGCTGTCAAAACCGGTCAACCCCATTATATTAAAGAACTCTTTTTTCTTAGCCTTTATAAGACACAAAATTAGACAAATGGTTTAATTATTCCAAATATTTTTTATGTAACTAAATGGAGCTTCATGTTTCTATATTTTTGATTACTTTTGTATGTTAAATAATAATCAATGGGAGAAAATAAGAGTCATCTTTTTAATTATGCTACTTATGCAGCTGGTTTTCTTGGTATATTTTGGGTATTTAAATACCTTCTGGTAATATTGGGAAAAGATTATACTGCATTAAATATTTTGGGAAATATACTAAGTGTCGGAACACCTATAATATTATTTTATTTCCTTGTACGTTACAACTCAGGACTACTTGAAAATAAGATGGGTTTTTGGCACGGAGTACAATTTTCTATTTTACTGTTCTTTTTTGCTTCGATAATTGAAGCAGTGATTGTATTTATTCACGTGAAATGGATAGATCCGGTATTTATCTCTAATTTATACAGCAACTTGATAGAGATTGCTCAGTCTTTGGAGATTAATCAGGCTTTAACAACTCAGTTGATGGAACAGCCGCTACCGAGTTCTTTCTCCTACGTCTTTAGTAATGTAATCTTGGCAGATGTTTTTCTAGGCTTAATACTGTCACTGTTTATCGTGCCGCTGGCAAGATATGTAAAACCCGGACAAGAAGTATAATTTTTTGATTTAAAGTAATGGATATATCTGTAGTAATACCATTGTATAATGAGGAAGAGTCACTCACTGAACTACATGACCGGATTAAAGAGGTGATGCAGGAAAATAAATTTTCTTATGAAATAATTTTTGTGGATGATGGGAGTACTGACGATTCATGGAATGTAATAACAAAGCTCAGGAGTTCTTCTGACCATGTGAAAGCAATAAAATTCAGGCGTAATTATGGTAAATCACCGGCATTACATTGCGCATTTCAGAAAACACAAGGCGATGTTATAATTACTATGGATGCCGATTTGCAGGACAGTCCTGATGAGATTCCTGAGCTCTACAGAATGATAAAAGAAGATGGATATGATCTGGTTTCGGGTTGGAAGAAAAAAAGATATGACAATAAACTCACCAAAAATCTACCTTCTAAACTTTTCAATGCAACTGCCCGAAAGGTTTCAGGAATAAAACTTCACGATTTCAATTGTGGTCTAAAAGCGTATCGCAAGCCTCTGGCAAAAAGTATAGAGATTTATAACGACATGCATCGCTATATTCCTGTACTAGCTAAATACGCAGGATACACAAAAATTGGTGAGAAAGAGGTCCGCCATCAACCACGCAAGTATGGTAAAAGTAAATTTGGAACCAGTAGGTTCTTAAATGGATATCTGGATCTTATAACTCTTTGGTTCCTGAACAGATTTGGTAAAAAACCCATGCACTTCTTCGGACTTTGGGGAAGTGTCATGTTTCTTATAGGTTTCGTTGCAATAATTGTTGTAGGGTCCACCAAGTTATACGACATGCATCATGGCAACCCTTTTCGTCTGGTTACAGAATCACCATATTTTTATATTTCTCTAACAATGATGATTTTGGGAACACTACTCTTTCTTGCCGGGTTTCTCGGTGAACTAATATCAAGAAACTCCCCGGAAAGAAATCATTATTGGATCGAACAGGAGTTTGACTAGTCAGTTTACTTTTTTAATTTTGTTGATATGAAACGAGCATATAAATCATCAAAATGCCAGAAGATGATTAAAGCGAGTTCCATACGATACATTTGAAAATAAATAGTTTTAATAGTATGAAATATTCTAAAAGCAGTCTTTATTTGTTACTGTTTCTTTTCTCTATTTCTTTCTTTACATCTTGTAGATCAGATAGTAATAAAAATGAAAAACAAGTGTACTATCATGACCAAGGAGAAATATTTACCACAGGATACAGCATTAAGTATCAACATACCAAATCTTTAAAGAATGAGATTGAAGCAGAGCTTGATAAATTTGATCATTCACTAAATCCGTTCAAAGAAAATTCTATAATCACCAAAGTCAATAATAATGAACTGGTTGAGCTGGATTCATTTTTTATGAATGTTTTCAAAAAATCAATGGAGATATCCGCAAAAACAGGGGGTTATTTTGACATTACTACTTCTCCTCTTATTAATGCTTGGGGTTTCGGATTCCAAAACATGGATAATGTAACTCCTGAAATAATTGACAGTCTGCACGAATTTGTTGGCTATGAGAAGATAACAATTGATAACGGTGAAATAGTAAAAACTGACCCACGTGTGCAAATAAACACATCAGCAATAGCAAAAGGATACTCCTGCGATGTGATAGCAGATCTTTTGGAACAGCACGAAATTGAAAATTATATGATCGAAATTGGCGGAGAAATAACTGCCAGAGGAGTAAATGAAAAAGGTGTCTGCTGGATAATAGGTGTAGATAAACCCAATGAAGATATGCTGATTGTTCAACATGACCTTCAGACTGTACTTTCACTTTGCAATAAGTCGCTTGCTACTTCAGGAAACTACCGCAACTTTTATGTTAAAGACGGAAAAAAATATGCCCACACTATTGATCCACACACAGGCTACCCATCTAACACAGACATTTTAAGTGCAACTGTAATTGCTGATGACTGTATGACTGCCGATGCTTATGCAACAGCTTTTGTGTCAATGGGAATGGAAAAATCTATAGAAATTGCAAAAGAAATTCCAGGACTGCATTATTATTTTATTTACGAAAATGATTCTGACAGTTCCTTTGCAGTCAAATATTCAGAAGGTTTTGAGCAATTTATAGCAGAAAAAGCAAAATAACCATTTTACATAACTTATTATTTTTATTATTATGTCAGCAATAAACACTAATCAGAATATGATAAACAGTTCTAAGATAATCCCCATGTCCCCTTTAGAAGAGAACAATCTGATTATCAATTATTATATTTACAAATATATATACGGGCAATTTGTTATTTGTGCCACAGATAAAGGAATTTGTTATATCGGAATTGGAGATGAAAAAGAGATGCTTGAAGAGTTGAAAAAAAGATACAAATATAGCATACCGGTTAAAAAGGCAATCAAACATCATGAAACAGCTATTTTTCAAATAAATGATCCATCAATTGTCAATAATATTACTTTTCATATCAAAGGCACAGAATTTCAATTAAAGGTGTGGAACGAACTGTTAAACATATCTCCAGGTCAGACTTGCAGCTATAAACATATTGCAGAAAAAATAGGCAAACCAAAAGCAGTACGTGCAGTTGCAAATGCAATCGGACAAAATCCTGTTGCTTTTCTGATACCCTGCCACCGTGTAATTCGGTCAGACGGCACTTTAGGTGGATATAACTGGGGATTGGATGTCAAAAAACAAAGACTTGAGCACGAATCACTCATTTAATGCTTAACAAACACTATCTCATTTAATTGTATTACAAACTTTATGAGAACAAAATTATTATTATTAACTGTTTTAGGAATTCTATTTACTGCTACTATTTCTGCACAAGACACAGACTTAGTTGCATATCCTAACTTCAAAATAGATGGAACATTAAAGAACAAATACGAATACGCTATTGACTCAGACGTGTCACGATTTACTATAAGAAACTCGCGTATTGGCATCAAGGGTAATATTAATGATTTTTCGTCATACAGGGCTCAAGTGGAGCTTAGTGATGAAGGAAAATTTAAAGTACTTGATTTAAGCGGTAGTTTTACTCCTCTTGAGGGGCTATCTTTTACAATGGGACAGACAAGTATACCACTGTTTAATAATTACATTGTAAGTCCTTCCGAAATGATGTTTGCTAATCGTGCATTTCTTGGAAAATATTATATAAGTACTCGCGATTTGGGAGTAAATGTAAAGTATAAGTTCAATATGGGATTGGTTCCGGTTAATCTGGAGTTTGGTTTATACAATGGAAATGCTATAAATGATCCTGTATGGAAAAAGAATATGTCAACTGGTGGCCGTGTTATATTAGGAAGTATGGATGGTTTGAGATTCTCTGCGAAGTTGTATGATTATCCCAATAACGACTCCACACATTTTTTGATTTATGGAGCTGATCTCAGATATGAAATAAACAATTTTAAAGTAGAGACCGAAATAATGAAAAGAGACAGCAAGACTGAATTATATAATGATATGCTGTCTTATTATATTCAAAGTGCTTATCGTGTACCTATAAAAAGTAAATTCTTCGATTATTTTTTGCCTGCAGTAAGATGGGATGCTATTGACGAACGACTTGATGAAAAAGGATTTGATACAAACAGACTAACAGTAGGTTTAGGTCTGGGATTTGATGAAGAAAAGTTTTCATCAATAATCAGGTTAGATTATGAGAGGTACTTTATTAATAATACCATGTCGATATTCGACAAAAATGATCAGATGGATTCTGATAAAATTACTGTAGAGCTATTATTTACATTTTAATTTTATATTTATAGTATGAAAAAGACAGTTTATATTTTATGCATCATTAATTTGATAATGATCTCTTGTACAGGAGATAATTCACCAAAATCCCTGTTTAACGGAGGAAATAGTGAACAGTGGGAAACAACAGGTGATGTAGTTGTACAAAACAATGTAATAACACTTAATGAAGGATCATCACTAGTTCTTAAAAAAGGTGATTACAAGAATTTTGAGCTTAATGTAAAAGCACGCACTAATGGTAATGGAAAAGGTTACATCGCTTTCCATACAGATAATGCTGAAGATGGTTACAGAGTTACTCTTAATAATGATCTGGAAAGTTCGCAGTGGTGGACTAAAACAGGAAGCTTGCTATCTGTCAGAAACCTTACCAAATCAACTGTAAAGACTGACGAATGGTTCGATATGGATATCCGCGTGGAAGGAAAGGTCATAAACGTTTTAGTTAACGGAAATCCTGTAGTTGAGTATATCGAACCTGCTTCAACCTACCGAACTGAAGAACATGCATCTAAACTGCTTTCAAGCGGTAAATTTGCTATAAAAAGCACCGAAGGCACAATTGAAATAGAATCGATTAACGTTACTCCATTAAACTCTACTGTCGATGTAGCTCTACAACAAACACTGGCTATTGATGAGACCACAGATCATATTATAAAACTACATCAGGATAACTTCCCGGTGCTGGATTACCATGTACATCTTAAAGGACTGACTGCTGAAGAAGCCGGTATACAAGCACGCTATTATGGCATAAATTATGCACTTGCGCCCAATTGTGGTATAGGTTTTCCAATTACAAATGATGATGAAGTTATCGAATATCTCGAAGAGATGGAAGGGCAGCCATTTATTCAGGCCATGCAAGGTGAAGGACGTGAATGGCCACAAACATTCTCTGCCGAAGTGAGAAGTATGTTTGATTATGTTTTCACTGATGCTATGACATTTACCGATACAAAAGGTCGTCGTACGCGTCTTTGGATGCCGGAAGAAGTGTTTATCGAAAATGAACAGCAGTACATGGATCTTATAGTTCAAAAGATTGTAGATGTTATGCAGGAGCCAATGGATGTTTACGTGAATCCTAATTTTCTGCCTGAAGTGATGAGCGATCGCTATGATGAATTCTGGACAGAAGAGCGTATGGATAAAGTAATAAAAGCAATGGTCGAAACAAAAAAGGTTCTTGAAATCAATAACAGATATGAAATACCCAACAAAGCTTTCATATTGAAGGCTAAGGATGCCGGACTGAAATTCACTTTCGGAACAAACAATGCTGACGGTGATTTTGGGAAACTGGAGTATTGTATCCGCATGAAAGAAGAATGTGGACTGACTGCAGAAGATATGTATAAACCAAATATGAAAATATGAATAAAAGAGTAACTCCCTCCTTTATTTCCGATCTTGAAGAAAACGAAATATTTGTCTTTGGAAGTAATCTGGAAGGAAGTCACGGTGGTGGTGCAGCACTTATTGCTTTTGAAAAATTTGGTGCAATATGGGGTCAGGGAGTAGGATTACAGGGCAGTTCGTATGGAATACCCACCATGCATGGCGGAGTTGACGAAATTCATCCTTATGTGGATGAGTTCATAGGATTTGCAAAAAACAATCCTGAGCTTACTTTTTTAGTAACCCGGGTAGGTTGCGGCATTGCAGGATTTCACGACTCAGAGATTGCTCCATTATTCTCTGAAGCAAAAAATGTCACAAACATTTATCTGCCTGAGAGCTTTTGGGAAGTCATAAATAAGAAATGATAATAACTATTTTAGAATAATGAATAAAATTGTAGCTAAAGAATACCTTTCAGAAAGAGTAGTGCGTTTTGAGGTAGAGGCACCGCTGATAGCAAGAAGCAGGAAGGCTGGACATTTTGTGATAGTCAGAGTTGGTAAAAAAGGAGAAAGAGTCCCCTACACTATCGCTTCTGCCGACACAAAAAAAGGAATAATCACATTGGTAGTTCAACGTGTTGGCAAATCTTCCGAAAAGCTTTGCAGCCTCGAGGCAGGAGAATATATAACTGATATGGTAGGACCTTTAGGTAAAGCCACACACATTGATAATTTTGGTACTGTAGTATGTGCCGGTGGCGGTGTTGGTGTTGCTCCCATGCTTCCAATTATTGAAGCAATGAAGAATGCGGGAAACAGAGTTATATCCGTTCTTGCAGCCCGCACCAAAGATCTCATTATTCTGGAAGAACAGGTTCGTGAGAATTCTGATGAAGTAATCATAATGACTGACGATGGAACTTATGGTGAGAAAGGTTTGGTTACCGACGGAGTAGAGAAAGTCATTCAACGAGAGAAAGTTGATCTATGTGTAACAATTGGTCCTGCTATCATGATGAAGTTTGTTGCAAAACTCACAGAAAAATATGATGTCCCTACTGTTGCCTCTCTAAATACAATAATGGTTGACGGAACCGGTATGTGCGGTGCCTGCAGGGTTACTGTTGATGGCAAAACAAAGTTTGTCTGCATCGACGGACCCGAGTTTGATGCACACAAGGTTGACTTCGACGAGATGCTCATGAGGCTCAAAGCCTATAATTAATACAATAATCATTAGATAAATATATGAGTGAATATTTAAAAGCTGAGCGGTCTGCCCTATGGCGTGAAGAATTGCGTAAAGCGATGAAAAACAAAGACCGCACCGCAATACCAAGAGTAAAAATGCCTGAAGTTGATCCTGCTGTCAGAAGCAGGAATTATGACGAGGTGAATCTGGGATTAACTGAAGAAATGGCTGTAAATGAGTCTCACCGTTGTCTTGACTGTGTTGACCCCACATGTATTTCAGGTTGCCCTGTAGAAATAAATATTCCTAAATTCATCAAGAATATCGAGCGTGGCGAATATCTTGAAGCAGCCAAAACACTCAAGGAAACAAGTGCTTTACCTGCCGTTTGCGGAAGAGTTTGTCCTCAAGAGCGTCAATGCGAAAACAGCTGCTTTTATACTCAAAAACTAAAAAAGGAACCTATAGCAATAGGTCATTTAGAGCGATTTGCAGCAGATTACGAGCGTGTTAGTGGAAATATATCAATTCCGGAAACAGCACCCTCCAATGGTAAAAAAGTAGCTGTAATAGGCTCTGGACCGGCCGGACTTGCCTTTGCAGGTGATATGGTGAAACTTGGATATGATGTTACGGTTTTTGAAGCACTCCACGAACTTGGCGGTGTACTTCGTTACGGAATTCCTGAATTCAGATTGCCCAACGAGATAGTTGATGTTGAAATTGACGGTCTCAGAAAAATGGGTGTAAAATTTGAAACAAACTGTATAGTAGGGAAAACTATATCTCAGGAAGATCTCAAAGAGGCGGGTTTCAAAGGTATATTTGTGGGTAGTGGTGCCGGTCTGCCCAACTTCATGAACATCCCGGGTGAGAATCTTATCGGTATTATGTCTTGCAATGAATACCTCACAAGAGTAAATCTTATGGGAGCAGGCGATCCTGAAAGCGATACCCCTGTTTATATGGGTAAAAAGGTTGCGGTTATTGGAGGAGGAAATACTGCAATGGATGCCGTACGTACAGCCCGCCGACTTGGTGCAGAAAGGACTGTGATTGTCTATCGCCGCTCTGAAGCTGAAATGCCTGCACGTATCGAAGAGATAAAACATGCCAAAGAAGAAGGTATAGAATTTTATACATTACATAATCCATTACGCTACGAAGGAGATGACCGTGGTCGCGTACAGAAGATGCTTCTGCAGCGAATGGAGCTTGGCGAACCGGACCAATCAGGACGCCGTCGCCCTGTAGCCATAGAAGGAGCTACTGAATGGATGGAAGTAGATGAAGTGATTGTAAGCGTTGGAGTATCCCCTAACCCGCTAATTCCACAAACTTTCACAGGCTTGGAAGTCACATCCTGGGGTACAATTGTAGTTAATAATGATACAATGCAAACAGCCGATGATTACATTTTTGCCGGAGGAGATATTGTTCGTGGCGGTGCTACAGTTATTCTTGCTATGGGTGACGGCAGAAAAGCTGCAAAATCAATGCATAAACATTTGAGTAAATGAAAATATTAGCAGATGCACATATACCATTTCTAAAAGGTGTAGCAGAACAATTTGGAGAAGTGGAATACCTACCCGGTAACCAGTTTACGAGTGAATCTATCAAAGATAAAGACGCCCTGATAGTGAGGACAGTTACCCGGTTTGGCGAAGATAATCTCCCGGGAAGCAATGTGAAGCTTATATGTTCTGCAACAATTGGCTTTGATCATATAGACACTGAATATTGCGACTCTCATGGCGTTGCATGGCGTACAGCGCCTGGCTGCAATGCCTCTTCTGTGGAGCAATACATAACAGCATCTCTGCTCTTTCTGGCTGAAAAGTATAGCTTCAAGCTGAAAGATAAAACAATTGGGATAGTGGGTGTTGGTAATGTAGGTAGTAAGGTTGAAATCGCATGCCGTAAATTGGGTATGAATGTCCTTCTGAATGATCCACCCAGGGAAGAGGCTGAAGGTATTGAAAGCAATACTGATTTTGTTGATATCAGCACCATTCAGCATGAGGCAGATATAATCACCTTTCACACACCGTTAACAAAAGCAGGGGCACATAAAACCTACCATTTGGGCGATGATACATTCTTTAGTTCAGTTGCCCGTAAACCATTTATAATAAATGCAGCACGTGGTGGAGTAACAAGTAATCAATCACTCAAAAAAGCACTCAAAAACGGTCAGATCAGTGGCGTTATACTTGATTGCTGGGAAAAAGAGCCCGATATTGATCGCGAATTATTGGAAATGGCAGATATTGCCACCCCACATATTGCCGGATATTCTGCAGACGGTAAGTGGACTGCCACAAAAATGAGCATAGAGAATCTGAAAGAATACTTTAAGATTGATACAAATCCTATTTTCCAGTCTCTCCCACTCCCTGAAAATCAAACTATCGATCTTGCCGGAGTACCCTCAGAAGATCAGCTGTCGCATGCTGTATGGCATAGTTATAATCCTATGAAAGAAACTGAATTATTAAAAACATCACCCGATAAATTTTACTGGTTCAGGTCTAATTATCCACTAAGAAGGGAATATCATGCATATAAAGTTGTTAATGCGTCTCCATCTGTAAAAGAGTTATTGATAAGTCTGGGATTCAACGTGGGTTAACCTCAAGAAAACCAATACGTATATACATAAAAACCGGAGTTAATAAATAGTTTCCAAAAAGCTTTTATAAATATATTGAAAATTGTGAAATTCCGGAAAACGTTTTTGTAAATCAGACAAAAATAGGGTAAATTTGTATTGGTATAAAAATCAATGGAACAACCTATGTTATAGCGAATTAATTTATTCAACTAATTATAATTTACACAACATGAAAAAAATCTCTCGTTTATTGTCACTATTAATGGTGATTGGGGTAGCTATATTCGCTACTTCGTGCAGCAGCAAGCTAAAGCCGCTCACGCAAAACAATTTTAATGTAACCCCTACTCCTCTCGAAACAGTAGGAAATCAGGTTCCTGTAACCATTAGTGGAACTTTCCCCGAAAAATGGTTCAACAAGAATGCAATAGTGACTATCACTCCCATTCTTAAATATGGCGATAACCAAGAACTTGCCGGTACACCTTACAGTTTTCAGGGAGACAATATCTCAGGCAATAGAGTTACAATCAGTAATGCCAGAGGTGGCAACTTTACAATGAATTCAACCTTTCCTTTTGAAGAAGCAATGCGTTCATCTGAACTTTATCTGAGATTTGACGGAAGGATTAAAAACAAACGTTCCGATTTGCCTGACCTAAAGGTGGCAGACGGTGTAATTGCTACTTCAGCTCTTGCCAGTGTAGCAACAACAACTCCTTCCGTAGCACCTGACGGATTCCAGCGCATTATACAGGATGCTCAGGAAACAAATATCATGTTTGTTATTCAGCAGGCAAATCTTCGTCAGAGTGAGCTAAATAAGAGCGACATGGCTGCATGGAAAAAGCGCGTTGAAGAAGCTTTTAATGATCCAAAACAGAACGTTAACGTTGAAGTTTCTGCTTATGCTTCACCTGACGGTGGAGTAAAAATCAACGAGCCGCTTGCCGCACAACGTGAGAAGAACACTTCTAACTATATTGAAAGTGAATTAGCACGCCGCAACATTAATACTGAAGTATTTGCTCATTATACTGCACAGGACTGGGAAGGATTCCGCCAGTTGGTTGACGGATCAAATCTACAAGACAAAGAACTTATCCTTCGTGTACTTGAGATGTATCCGGATTCTGAAACCCGTGAAAGAGAAATCAAGAATATCTCTTATGTTTTCGAAGATCTTGCAGAAACAATCCTGCCTCAACTACGCCGTTCACGTATCATTGCAAATATAGAGATTATTGGTAAGTCTGATGAAGAAATCATGACTGCTTGGAAAAACAATCCTAAAGAATTGTCAGTTGATGAACTGCTTTATGCTTCAACACTTACAAACGATGAGAGCGTTAAAGAAGATGTTTATCAGTACGTAACTGCCAACTTCACAAACGACTACAGAGGATGGAACAACATTGGAACAATGTACTTCAAACAGGGTGACTATGCAAAAGCAGAGCAGGCATTCAACCGTGCAGCACAGGTGAATCCAAATGCTCCTGAAGTAAACATGAACAAGGCACTTCTTGCAATATTGAAGAACGATTTGGATACAGCAAATGAACTTCTTGGAAGATCAGCAGGTGCAGCAGGACTTGATGAAGCAATGGGACTTCTGAATCTACTGCAGGGTAACTACAATCAGGCAGTTGGTGCTTATAGTAACAGCAATACAAATAATGCAGCTCTTGCGCAACTTCTTGTATCTGACTACAATAAAGCAAAACATACATTGGAAGCTGTTGAAAATCCCGATGCTACAACTGCCTATCTTTTAGCTGTTATTGCTTCCAGAACAAATAACTTCAACGAAGTAGCTTCTAACCTGCGCACTGCAATTGGTCGCGACAGAAGTATTGCAACACAGGCACTCAATGATCTGGAATTTGCAAAATACCGCACAAACCAAGAATTTATGTCATTAGTACAATAATTGTAATTAAAATAAGATTAGTCTTGAGCATACATTAAATATCCTCAGGATAATTTCTAAAACAAAAAAGTGGACCCTCTCGGTCCATTTTTTTTGTGCCAAAAAGTACTGTATGAAAATTTATTTAACGATGAAATATCCATACTAAATTCTAAACAACTCCGTACAAACTCCTAACCAACTCCTAATATCCCTTATATAAATTAGGAGTTGGTTAGGATTTGATTAGAATTTAATAAGACTTTAAATGGTCCCAAATACAGCCTATTTATGTGTTGTATATGTACAAAAAAAAGTGAATCATACAGATCCACTTTCCCGGCTTCAATGCCGCATTCTCTCTTATATGACTTTTTTGAACTTCAAACAGAACCTCTAATCTCTTTAGGCGTTAA
>DHCC01000017.1:12583-16539 GCA_002398875.1 Bacteroidales bacterium UBA4912
AAGAATAAGATGTCTCCTTAAGCAGTAATATCATCTCCTCCTGCTTCATATTCAAGATCCACTGCTTTGGAGTTTCACCAAAATGCTTTATAAAATGCCTTGAAAAGGTTTTTGTACATGAGTAGCCACACATTTTAGCAAGCTCCGGTACTGTCTCCGCATCCTTAAAGTGTTTCATTACTGACTCATTTAAAGGAGTAAAGTCTGATTCGTTTAGCAGCACACTCACGATAAGGCTTTTCTTTCCGCCACCCGAAATGTTCACCTTTTTTCCATCCACAAAACTAAGTGTACAAGATGAAATATTTGCAAAAATCGATGATGCCTTAGTCGCTTCTTTCATAAATAAGTTTTCTTAATTCTATAATTAAACTGTTCTATCTCTGTTTGATCGATATCTTTTTAATTGGACTTCTATTCCGGAACGATTCTTAGTACCATACTTTGGTTAGGATCTTCCCATGCACTTCTTGTTGATGATTGAGAAGGGGCACCTGAAGGTGCAGATAATGGCCATTGTTCTAATACATGTACTGAGAATTTGTATTCGTTGTTTCGATAGATATTGTAATCACCATTAGGAGTCTCTGTTCCGTCAGTATTTTTAGTTGTATTTTGGATTGGAATATAGAAGTCTTTTATATTATCACTTTTGGAAGGATCTGAGAATTCAAGGCCTGCTTCGGAAACTGAAACAGTTCCTCTAGCTTCTCTCCAGAACATAGAACCATCCCAAAAATGATAATATGGAGCGCCATCTGATACATTAATTTTTGATTCATCAAAAAACACTTCTTTTGTTACATCGTTATATATTACATGTTTCTTAGAAATAAAACGAGCTGATTCTTTTGCCAAATTATTATATATTTCCACACCCGGATAATAATACTTTTTTACAACTACATCTTTTCCATCTACTTTTATTATTTCCGTTTCCCAAGTTACATCATCTTCTTCAAAAAATACTTCTGAGCCAAAATCAACAGTAGTAATGGCAGCTTTAACATGCAATTTCGTCGAATTGATAGTATCATTTTTGTTTCCCAAAATATTTTCAGGAATATAATAAGAAATATTTTGCTGATCTAAAGTCCAATATGCACCTGTTACTTCAATATCTAAATTTGCTGGTGGTATAATTAAATCTCCCTCATATTCTCTACCTGCATCATCAGTTCCAAAGAACAATATTATATAACTAAGAAATCCTCCTTGATTCGACGTAACAAGTGTATCATTAAAAGTAATATTTGGATTGAATGTAGTTGAATATGAATTATTTCCATTATTATTTTGAACTTTATAAAGTCTTTTATCAGCCTTACCATATTGTCTCCATACTACGTTTATAACATCAGTTTTTGCTGATATGCTTCCTCCTGTCCAATCTCGACTATAAAACTTATCACCAGTAGGGAGTAAATTAAAAGTAATAGGTTGATACTGCTCTTTAACTGGTACAAAAGTTGTGGGTGACCATGTATAAATTTTAGGGACATTAACTAATCCCATTTCCAAAATATGTATATAACTGGTTTTTACTTTATCAGTGGTGCCAGCATAACCAGTATAAGGTTCACTCGTCACTCTGCTTATTGTTACCTTTGCCATAGTTCTGTTCATTGTAAAACCTTTTGAGTCTCCTCCTAATCCTCGTAAATCAGCATGATTTAGTTGACTTGGCAAAATATTCACCTCGCCAAAGGACACCATTACAAAAGGTGGTTCTATGGGCTTATTATTAGTGTCATATACTACTCGCAGAGGTATGTATGTAAGAGGTGTATTTACCAGTGTCTGCATACCGGTAAGAGTAGTTACTCCATCGAGTACAGTTGTTAATGACTGACCCGATACTTGTGTAACATCTTCATTTAATACAGCGTATACAACACTCTGTCCGGGATTTGTTGGTGCTACAAAGTCGGAAAAATCGGCTACCCAACTACCATCGGTTTGTCCTACTGCAGTTACAGTTTCAATATCAAACTTTTTATTTGTTACTATTTGACCACTTGTTTTATCGAATACAAGTATTCGTAACGAATTGAGGGTAATAGATTCTACCTCCGTCCCATCGTCGGGTAACGTAATTTGTGATGACCTTAAACTAATGTAAGTACTACTAGGTTTTATTTCAACCACCGATGTAGTTGGCAAGTCCTCTACACAGCCTACAAAAATGAACAGAGATAAGAGTAACGGAATTATAATGTTTTTTTTCATTTTATATCTGTATTAAACTTGTTTATTCTAATATTACTGGATATTCGTGAACTGTCCAAGGTAGTATTTTCACTTTCACAGAGATTGAAGTATATTCACCCAATCCTGAAATTGTACCTATTAGCTGGTAATGATGATTTCTTCTAAGGTTGAAATAGTGGGCTGTGACGTTTTCACCTAATTCTACTTCCGATGAATTGGCATCACCCGCATTTCCAGTTCCGCTTTCTATTACTTCATTTATATAGACACGATATTTTGTTTCTATATTGTTGTAAAGTGCTTCAATTTCGAGTTGGGTTGCAACGTCTTTTTCATCAGCACTATTACCCAAATTTTCGTATAAGTAGATATTTTTCAGACCAGGAACCTCTAGTGTAGTTGTCGTCACCTCAAATGGAGTTGCAAATGGCATAACCAAATTCCAGTAAGTTTCTTCTTCAAAAGGCGGAGTAGTAGGCTCCGTATCTGAAGGGAAAAGGGTTGATTTATAAGCGTTATTTATTAATGAAACCTTGGTAATTCTTATATCATCAGTTAATCCCACCGCTTTATTAAATTGCAAACTTATTTTAGCTGCAGCTCTTGTTAAGATAACGGTAGTAGTGTTATGTTCTGGATCAGGTAGTTCAACTACTTCTACATCATTTTGAATTCCAGTCATTAGTATAGGCAGATTAAGTGGGCTAGAAATTGTATTTGCCATTAAATCTGTAAGCTGGCTCTTTGAATAAACTGTAGATAGTGCTGTGGATAAGCTGCCGCTCTCGTTTGCCACTACATAAATATCTTTCAAACCAGTTGCAACTTCCAGGACAAAAGGATTATTAAACTGGGATTCACCAATAGAATATAACCTGTTGACTTCTAATGCATCACCAACAAAAACAAAAATACGAACCTTTGTAATAGCTTCATCACCCGCAAAAAGCTGATCGCCTGCTGCACGTGTACTCATTCCATTGACACCTAAGTTCAATATAATTAATCCTTTCTCTTCGCAATCTTCCGCTAACTCTTCAAATTGACATGACGTGAAAGATGTCATGAACAGTGATAGTGCTAAAATAACCTGCAAGTAGTATGAATATTTTTTGCTTCTCATAATTTCCAATTTATTTGTATTCAACATACTGATATACCACATTCCAGGGAGTTACCTCGGCTATAATGTTAAGCTCAGAAGAGAAAATAATAATAATATTCAGTGTCCTTCCTACTTGTGGAACAAATGGGTTGCCATCGGCATCCTCATCACAGGTATAAATTAATTCTCCATTGTAATATATGTCCACTATGAACTTTTCAGTAGGGAAAGTGTAAAATATTGGTGCTGAAAAATAACCATTCTGTTGGAATGCCGCTCTTGGAGAGTAGTTTACTGGTTCGCCTACAAGCTTTCCGTCAGGGTCATAAGTATTCATTGATGATCGCACTACATAAGTATAATTACCTTCTTTGCTGCCATTCCACTCCTTAAGATTTATCGATGTTATGGTTACACCACTTGTCATACGCTTTATTTCTACAACATGTGACTTACCCATTCCAGTGCCGCCATATTCTACGGGTACAATAAGGTTGCCACGGAAAAAGTCTGAGGAGGGTTGTGCATATCCATCCTTTACATTAAGTCTTACATATAAGTCAACCAGTTTCTTTACAGAGGAAATTTGTGAGAAATCTAAATTATTGTCGACATTACCCCAGGCAATAAATGTTAGTGC
>DHCC01000082.1:0-7518 GCA_002398875.1 Bacteroidales bacterium UBA4912
GTTAGCACCAGCTGTGCAGTGGTTTCAATTCCATTTCCATCCATCGAGTTTGTCCATGCACGTCCATTACCCATACCATGTGTCCAAGCTGCCACTATCCATATTGCACCAGTTTTCTCATCAACTAAAATAGATGGATCCCCTACACCATTCTGTGCTTTTGGCATTCCTTCATACTCGCCAAAACTGAGAGGGAGCCTCATCTTTTCCCATGTCTGACCTTTATCTACACTCCTGCTAAGTCCAACATCAACATACTCCTGCAAATCAACACTACTGTTATACCTCACATCATACACAGCAAGCAGTGTTCCCTCATTAGAAGTAACAATACCCGGAATTCTATATGCCGCAGAGCCATCATCACCTGCATGTCTCACACCAATACCCATTCTATGAGGGGCACCTTTAGATTTAAATTCAATTGGTGCACTTTTTCCATCCATCGAAACTGAGGTCATCTCCACATTTATTTTAGATAATAGTGAAGTGTTTGGTTTCATCTGAAGGCTTACCCAGAAATAATTTATACCGGGAAACAGATTATAATTGGGCGACAATATAATTTCTTTACCCGGAGAAGTAACTTCCACTACTTTTATTGAATAAGATGGATTGGCGGCTAGTGTCTTTCCCTGTGCGTGGCTTGAAACATATTGCGAAACAGGGGCAAAATGAAACTGATTCATTCTCTGTGGAGCTTCAGTGCCGCTATAATACAACTTAACAGCTTCAATCTCTTCAAGCTTAACCTGATCCGAGAACCTGAGTTTTATTTCGTTAAGCATATTAGATTCATCGGCATCTATTCTAAGATAAAATAGTACGTTATCAATTCTGTCAATAAGCACAGGCGTTTCTGTCTGTTTTACAAAAACTGTATCTGCAGCTTTAATTATACTCAAACTTAAAGTTTGCAGAAAAATCAATAAAAATAATTTTGTTTTCATTTCTATACTGTTTGGCACGGATTTTGACCGTATTTATTATCATAAACAAAAGTAGTCATTTTTTCGTTCTTAAAGACGACGATATTATTTAAAAAAAGTAGAAGATACTATATAAATATGAATCCATTCAAAACAAATAAATTTAGCGAAAAAGATCTTGGGGATAATATTATCTCATTTATTACAGGTGATTTTATTGACGGTAACACAGAAATAGATAACAAGCTCCTGAAAGACAAGCTTCCCATATTGCCGTTAAGAAATACCATTATTTTCCCCGGTAGTACTCTGCCTATATCCGTTGGCAGAAAAAAATCTCTGGAGTTAGTAAAATCACTTGGCAAGAGACAACGCTATGTAGGTCTGGTATGTCAGAAAGACACAAGCATCGAAGATCCCGAAAAAGAGGATCTTTATCAATTGGGTGTAATTGCAGAAGTGATACGTGTAATTGAACTTGCAGACAACAACTTCAGCATTATAGTACAAGCAAAGAAACGCTTTGAGTGGCTTGAGATAACACAGACTGAGCCATTTATGAAAGCTACGTATAAGCTGAGAGAAACGGTTGAAGCAACAAAGGGTGACAAAGAGTTCAAGGCAATCCTCGATTCAATTCGTGAATCGATGCTTCAAATGCTGCAAATGCTGGGCGAGCCACCAAAAGAGCTGATGCAAACAATAAAAAGCGAAGGATTTTCTAACATGCTTGTCAGTTATTGCGGAACAAATTTACCGATTGAAAGTCGCGAAAAGCAGGATTTATTAAATATTGACAACGAGAAAGACTTGGCTTATCGGCTCCTGATGATACTCAACAGAGAATCCCAGATGCTGGAGATGAAGATGAATATCCAGATGAAGACCCGCGAAGATCTGAGTCAGCAGCAGAAAGAGTTTTTCCTTCAACAGCAAATAAAAACAATACAGGAAGAGCTGGGTGGCAGTACTCAGCAAATAGAGATAAACGAATTCAGAAAAAAGGGTAAGAGTAAAAAATGGAGTGCCGAAGTGGCAGAAACATTCGAGAAAGAAATTCAAAAACTTGAACGTCTTAATCCGCAGTCGCCCGACTATTCAGTTCAGTATGGATATATCCAGACAATACTCGAACTACCTTGGAATGAATATACCAAAGACAATTTCAACCTAAAAAATGCTCAGAAAATCCTCGACAGAGACCATTTCGGAATGGATAAAGTCAAAGAGCGTATAATTGAACATCTGGCAGTGCTTAAGTTGAAGGGGGATCTCAAATCTCCAATTATATGTCTTTACGGACCTCCAGGAGTAGGCAAAACCTCCTTGGGGAAATCAATCGCAGAAGCGCTCAATCGTAAATACATCCGCGTTTCACTGGGCGGTTTGCACGATGAGGCAGAAATACGAGGCCATCGCCGGACATATATAGGCGCCATACCGGGACGAATAATTCAAAACATTCAAAAGGCAGGCTCTTCCAATCCTGTATTTGTTCTGGATGAGGTGGATAAGATAGGAAACGACTTCAGAGGTGATCCATCATCTGCTTTGCTCGAGGTTCTTGATCCGGAACAAAACTATGCATTCCACGATAATTATTTATCAATAGATTATGATCTGTCAAAGGTCCTCTTCGTAGCCACTGCCAATAATCTTAATACAATTCCTCAGCCACTGTTAGACCGTATGGAACTGATTAATGTAGGCGGGTATATAACAGAGGAAAAGATCGAGATAGCTTATCGTCATTTAGTTCGCAAGGAATTGGCAAATCATGGTATTGAAAAAGGGTCATTTATCATTCCTAAACCAACGCTTCAGAAGATAGTTGAAAACTACACCCGTGAATCAGGAGTTCGTGAGTTAAATAAAAAGATTGCAAAAATTATGCGCAAAGTTGCACGAAAGATTGCAACAGATGAACAGTATCCAAAATCTTTAAAGGTGGGCGATCTTCATGAATATCTAGGTATAGAGGAATTTAACAGAGACAAGTATCAGGGTAATGATTATGCAGGAGTGGTCACAGGTCTCGCCTGGACAGCCGTTGGTGGTGAAATTCTTTTCGTGGAGAGCTCTTTGAGCCGTGGTAAAGGTTCAAAACTAACACTTACCGGCAATCTTGGTGATGTCATGAAAGAGTCAGCCATGCTGGCCATGGAATATATACATTCACATGCAGAAGAGCTGGATATTAACCCGGAGATCTTTGAGCATTACAACACACATATCCATGTTCCTGAAGGTGCTATACCTAAAGATGGACCATCAGCAGGAATTACAATGGTTACATCACTGTCATCATTATATACACAACGCAAAGTGCGTCCCAATCTGGCAATGACAGGAGAGATAACACTTCGCGGGAAAGTATTACCCGTAGGCGGAATCAGAGAAAAAATACTTGCTGCCAAGCGTGCTGGGATATCTGATATTATTCTTTGTAACGAGAATAAAAAAGACATCGAAGAGATTAAGGAAGATTATCTGAAAGGGTTAACATTCCACTATGTCAGCGATGTAAAAGAAGTTATTGAATTGGCACTGCTTGACGAAAAAGTAAGCAATCCCAAAGTATTTACAATACCAAAGGAATCAAATTGACAGTTTTATAATAAAGTATAAAACATATATAAAGATAAATGTTGTTCCCTGCCAGCGTCTGATTCTGGTGCCAAGTTTCATAAACAGCCACAGCACTAGACCCAGCGCTACTACAAACAGAGAGTCCATATAATTTATCTCAGGTGTTGAAATAGGATGTATCAATCCTGCAACACCTAAAATCAGTAGTATATTAAAGATGTTTGACCCAACAACGTTTCCGATAGCAATATCGGAACGTTTTTTTATGGCTGCCACCACAGAGGTTGCAAGCTCTGGCATACTTGTACCTGCTGCCACTATAGTCAAACCAATCATAGCTTCAGACATTCCCAGACGCTCAGCAATTATTATTGAGTTCACAACAAGCAAGTCAGAACCATAAACCAATGCCAACAGGCCAACCACAATAAATATCAGATCAATCGACCAGTGTTTGCTCATTTTTATTTCATCTGTATTCTGACTTTTCTTATCTGGCTGATTTTTACGATCTTTTGTAGAAGTGATAATGAGATAAGAAATATAAGAAATGAATAGCAATATCAACAAACCTGCTTCAACGCGGGATATCTTTGAATCAAGAAAAAGCAGAAGAAAAAACACTGACACTAAAACCATGAATGGGACATCTAACTTCAACAACTGCCTTTTTACTGAAAGTGGATATATAATTGCCGAGAGTCCCAATATAATACCAATATTAAACATATTAGATCCCAAAACGTTACCTATTGACAATGCACTCTGACCAACTAATGCCGCTTTAACGCTCACCACTAGTTCGGGCATACTTGTACCAATCGAAACTATTGTTAATCCTATAATTAAAGGACTGATACCCATCCTTTTTGCAAGTGATGATGCACCTGAAACCAAACCCTCAGCACCAAAATAAAGAATAACTAATGAAACTAATAACCAAACAATCTCCATCTAACTTAAATATTTAATAACCTATTTTAAAACCGGGGACAAAGGTAATAATTTGGAAACAAAAAAACCTCTTTATTAACAAAGAGGTTTTTTTAATGATTCTTATTTTATTTATTCAGCATAAAATCTGAAATCTTTCAGCATCTCCTTTAATCTCTTACGAGCAAAGAAAATTCTGCTTTTTACTGTTCCAATCGGCAACCCCAGATGGTTGGCAATCTCTTCATATTTATATCCGGAAACATGCATTGAGAATGGAACCTTATATTCGTCTGTAAAACTGCTTATTGCCTTATTGATCTCCTTAATAGTATAGGCACCGTCGGGAGTATCAAACCCTGAGTCTTGCGGCAGGTTCAGATGATATAAGTTTTCAGTTTTATCAATTATTGTCTGACTTCTTACTATTTTGCGATAATTATTGACAAAGATATTATGCATTATGGTGAAAACCCAACCTTTGAAATTTACATTTTCATAATATTTCTCTCTGTTGTCTAATACTCTAAGCGTAGTTTCCTGTAATAAATCTTTAGCTTCTTCTCTGTCAGCTGTAAGTGTCAGGGCGAAGTTAAACATATTGTCCTGCAAACTTAATAACTGTTTTTCGAAAGCAACTTTTGTTCTCATAAGCTTTGACTTTAAAATGATTGTGTCTAACAAATATATATTATTAAATATGAAATGAGCAATATTTTTTCCAATAAAAACGATTAATTAGTGTTAACAAATTGATTGCACCCGAAATAACCCTGATTATCTGATGTTTAATTAATGAAAAAGGTAGATAATCGGGGTATTTATACCCAATAAAAAATATTTATACAATCAAGAGCTGAATTACTTTGGGCTGCAATATTTCAACAAAGTCGTTTTTTTATAATCATTATAAATATCTCAGAGCTTATAAATGCTTACAAATGGCATACTATTTGCAAATATAATTTTAGTCATTAAAATTAAAATAAGTATGGTGCAAAAAGGAAAAATTGGGGTTACAACAGATAATATTTTCCCCATTATAAAAAAATTTCTTTACAGCGACCAGGAGATTTTCCTGCGCGAAATAGTATCAAATGCAGTTGATGCAACGCAAAAAATCAAGACTCTATCGGATAGAGGAGAGTTTAAAGGAGATCTGGGCGATACAACAGTTCGTGTCACTCTGGATAAGAAAAAGAAAACTCTCACTATCTCTGATCGTGGTATAGGGATGACATCTGAAGAGGTTGATAAGTATATCAATCAGATAGCGCTATCATCAGCTAATGAGTTTCTGGATAAATATAAAGATGATTCAAATGCAATAATAGGTCATTTCGGACTAGGCTTCTACTCATCTTTCATGGTATCCAAAAAAGTGGAGATAGTTTCAAAATCATATAAAGAAGAATCGGCTGTAAAATGGTCATGCGACGGCACTCCTGAGTTTACAATGGAAAAAGCTGAAAAAAATGAGAGAGGCACAGATATAATTCTTTATATCGATGACGAATATAAAGAGTATCTCGAAAAAGAGAGAATAGAATCACTACTTAAAAAATACTGTAAGTTCCTTCCTGTACCTATTGCTTTCGGTAAAAAGCAAGAGTGGAAAGACGGCAAACAAATTGATCTCGAGGAAGATAACATCATCAATGACACCAACCCCCTGTGGCGTCAGATGCCTTCGGGTTTAAAAGATGAAGATTACACTAAGTTCTATCATGATCTTTATCCTATGTCATTTAATGATGAACCCATGTTCTGGATACATCTTAATGTTGACTACCCTTTCAATCTTACCGGAATACTCTATTTCCCAAAGATAAAGAGTAATCTGGATCTTCAGCGAAACAAGATTCAATTATACAGTAATCAGGTATATGTTACCGATTCAGTAGAAGGGATAGTTCCTGAGTTTCTTACGCTTCTGCATGGTGTTATCGACTCGCCTGATATCCCGTTAAACGTATCCAGGTCATACCTGCAGGGCGACAATAATGTAAAGAAAATCTCAAGTCATATCACAAAAAAAGTAGCCGACAAGCTTGAAGAACTCTTTAAGAAAGAACGTACTCAATTTGAAGAAAAATGGGATAGTCTTAAACTATTCATTGAATACGGAATGCTCACTGAAGAAAAATTCTATGACAGGGCAGCTAAGTTCTCACTCCTTAAAAACATTGAAGGTAAATATTACACTTTCGATGAATATAAAACACTGGTTTCAGGTAGTCAAACCGATAAGAATGATGATGTAATAATTTTATACTCCAGTGATAAACAAGAACAATACTCACATATCGAAGCTGCAAAGGAAAAAGGTTATGATGTCCTACTGATGGACGGACAACTGGATGTTCACTGGATGGGACTGCTTGAGCAAAAAATTGGCAAAACCCGCTTCGTAAGAGTTGACAGCGATACAATTGAACATATTATCCAAAAAGAGGATATTAAAGAGGTAGAACTGACAGATGAACAGAAAGAGTTGCTTACAGATACCGTAAAAGCCCAACTTCCTGTAATTGAAAAAACTGAATTCGGAGTTGAATTCAAGGCTTTAGGTGAAAACTCCAAACCTGTGCAGGTTATTCAGAATGAATTTTCCCGCAGAATGAAAGAGATGGCAGCTATGCAGCAGCAGATGGCATTCTACGGTGAAATGCCCGACACTTATCAAGTTGTGCTAAACACACAGCACCCCTCTATTAAAGGTCTGATTGATTCAAGCAAAGAAAAAGATAAGGAACAAATGATAAAAGATACAACTGAGGACGGGAAATTAAAGCAGATGGTAGATCTCGCCTTACTCTCCGGTGGAATGCTCAAAGGTGAAGCTTTGAGCAATTTTATAAAACGCAGTTTTGAGATGATCAAATAACGTGATTATCAAATAAATTATTCCATAACATAGTATTAAAAACCGGCATGCCGCTCAAAGCTCGCCGGTTTTTTGTATATGAGTATGACATTCATTTTAATCATATAATAACACATAAACATATAGAATTGTATTACGCAAAAAAATCTTACTTTTGTATAAAGATAAAATAACAGACTC
>DHCC01000082.1:7837-14820 GCA_002398875.1 Bacteroidales bacterium UBA4912
ATGATAAGTCTTCTGCAGATCCACATCACACATTACAAGAATCTGCACAACGAGCTGGATCAGTTTTTCGAAAACAAAAGCAAACAAATTCCATATATAATAGGCATAGCCGGCAGCGTTGCAGCCGGCAAAAGTACTACAGCCAGGGTTTTACAAAAATTGCTTTCTATGACCCCCGGCAGTCCAAAGGTAGAGTTGATCACAACGGACGGATTTCTATATCCAAACGAAGAACTTGAGCGACGTGGCATTCTGAATAAAAAGGGATTCCCTGAGAGCTATGATGCTAAAAAGCTATTAGCTTTTCTTTCCGGAGTAAAATCAGGACGAGAAGTTTTAGAAGCACCTGTTTATTCACATCTTTATTATGATGTTATAAAAGACAAGGTGCTTACCATCGAAAGACCTGATATTCTTATTGTGGAAGGTATAAATGTACTCCAGGTATCAACATCTAAAAAAGTTCGTCGTCGCGTTTTTGTATCGGACTTCTTTGATTTTTCAATTTATGTAGATGCAAGCGAAAAAAATCTTCGTCAATGGTATCTGGAACGATTCAAGAAACTGCAGCAGACTGCTTTCCGCGACCCCGAATCCTACTTTCATCAATATGCCTCATACCCTGAAGACAAATTAATGGAGTTCGCAAATCAGGTATGGGATGAAATTAATCTCCCTAACCTTGAACAAAATATTCTGCCCACCCGTTTCCGGGCACATCTTATTCTGGAAAAGAGCGAACGCCATTTTGTCAGAGGAGTCAGGATTCGCAAAATATAAAAAAAGTGATGATCCTTTTATAGAATCACCACTTTTGTAAAACCTTAAGCGGTTATTTAATCAAAAGCCTCACTGATTTTTTCAGCAATTTCAGCAAACTCCTCATCTGTCAATGTCAGTTTAGGATTAGAAAGATTCATATCATTCTCACTTTGTAATGGTAAAAGATGAATGTGAGCATGCGGCACTTCCAGTCCAAGCACCATAACACCGATACGTTTACATGGCACCGCAGCTTTAATTGCCTTAGCCACTTTCTTAGAAAAGACAATCATATCAGCTAACAGATCATCTTCTATATCAAAAATATAGTCAACCTCCAGTTTAGGAACCACCAATGTATGCCCTTTAACCCTCGGGCTAATATCAAGAAAAGCATAAAACTTTTCGTCCTCTGCGATTTTATATGAAGGAATTTCACCTTTTATAATTCTGCTGAAAATAGTTGCCATTCTTCTCTATCGATTAAATTGAAATATCCAAAACTTCAAAAGTTAAAGTCCCCGAAGGTACTTTTATATCAGTCACGTCACCAACTTTCTTACCCAGCAAACCCTGAGCAATAGGTGAGTTTACCGCAATTCTGCCACTTCTGAGATCAGCTTCACTTTCCGACACTAGAGTATAAGTCATCTCTTTCTTAGTCTTGGTGTTTTTAATAGTGACCTTGTTCATTATCTTCACTTCATCCGTACCAATTGCACTCTCATCAATCAATCGTGCACTGGCAATAAGACCTTTCAGTTGAGCTATTTTTGCCTCCAGCATCCCCTGTGCCTCTTTCGCAGCATCATACTCTGCATTCTCCGAAAGATCACCTTTATCTCTTGCTTCAGCGATCTGACGGGAAATCTCGGGCCTCTGCACAGACTCCATGTGCAACAACTCTTCTTTTAAGTTCCGTAGCCCCTCATCAGTCATGTAAGTAATAGCCATATTTTTTTATATTAACATTTTAAATTTCAAATATATAAAGAAGAATTCCGACCTAATTTATAGGGCCGGAAATCCTCAATTTTTTCATGATTATCTCTTACAAAGATAGGGACATTTTTTTATAAACCAAAAAACATCAATATGTTTTATAACACTTTGTTCAGTTGCTCAGACAGTTGTGAATAATCTTCTATTCTTGCAACTAAATCCCCTTCACGGTCTATTAAAAATGCAGTAGGTATCTCACGTACATTATAAGTAGACAGAACAGGAGAGCTTACTGATCTGGGATCATGCACAGTCACCCATGGCAGGTTATCAGCCGATATTTTCCAGAAATGCTCATCAGAATCAAGCGACACCTGATAAATCTCAAAGTCCCGTGAACTGTATCTGCTGTACAAGTTATTTAGATCAATATTATGCTTTGGCGAGAAATCAGCGCTATACACTACAAAGTCCAACAAAACCACTTTACCTTTCAAAGATGAGAGAGCTATCTCTTCCCCATTTATTCCCGACAAAGAAATATCCGGCAACCCTGCATCAGTCTGAACGGCGACGCTCTCAAACAGTAGAGCCTGTTGCTCCTCTCTGCGACGAGCCTGCAATGCATTCAAGGTAAAATTATACAGGTGAACAGTCCTTTCTGTTTCAGGATAATACTTATTCCATGAAGTTGCAACAGCCCCAAACATAGCATAATCCTGTTTATTGTAAGGATCAAATATAAGATAATCGTTTATTTTCTGAAATACTGCATAATATGCGGCAGCACTTGACGGATTACCCAAAATAACGTTAGAAATCTCCTTCTTGTAATCTATCAAAACACTATCCAGCTGATTCAAGAAAGCAATATCGTCAATAACTTTTGCAGCATGCTGCTCTTCTAACGAAGTTATTCTTTGCACCGCCATCAATCTCAACTCATCCACCTTCTTAAGCTGATCATTAGTATAAGATTCTGCAACAGCAAAAGAGCCATAAAAATTATTTGCATCCGCATTTACAATAAGAGTTTCAGTTGAATCTACAGCAAAAACCACCGAATTATCTCCAATCCTTAGCTGATAAAATTCAGGATTCACGGGAGCTCCTTGTCTGAATTTAAATAATCCGTTTTCTTTCAGTACAGCAGAATCAATCAGCTGTATGCCTGCAAGACCCCTGTGCTCCAGGTAAAGAGTGTCGCCCACTGCTGAATCAATTTTACCCTCAACAATAAAAGATTCTCCACGATTACATGACGCAAAAATACCACCTATAAGCAGGGTAAATAATACCACCCTTTTAATTACTGTTTTCACACTTTCATATTCATTAGTTAATACTATCTGCAAAATTACACTTTTTTTCAGGAGAAACAGATAACCTTGAAAAATACTTACTTATTAGTTAAAATAAAAAAGTCACTCCGACCTAACAGAATGTCCATATTTTGTATTTTTTTTACTAATTTTGTATAAACAAGCTTGTGCTAATCCCTACATGCTGAATTTTTGTAAAATATTTCATCTAAGTCACAGCTACATAGAATTATAAATATTAGCACAACCATGTTAATTATGCTTAATTATAGCACTTCCCAAACGGTCAGAGTCTTTTTTATGCTATTTTTCTATGCTTAAATTTGTTATTTGTAGAAATATTACTTAATTTTCGCAAAAATATAAAAACGACGTAATTCAAAATTTCTAACCTCTTTATACTTATTACATGGACATAGAAAGAACAAGTTATATCGTCATCATTCTCCTGTTGGCGATATCAGCATCCATACTACTCTATGCTTTTCTTGAGCGTTCACGAAACAACAGAACTTTAAAGAGAGTAGAACAAATAAGAAGCAATATCTTCACTAAGATAACACACGAATTTAGAACTCCTTTAACCATAATACTCGGATTAAGCAAACAGTTGCGCGATCAGAAAGATCTCATAAATAACAACGTTGCAGAAACATTCCTTAATGCGATAGAGCGACAAAGCAATTATCTCTCAGAGCTCGTAAACCAGCTGCTT
Organism: Bacteroidales bacterium UBA4912; assembly: GCA_002398875.1. GTDB lineage: Bacteria > Bacteroidota > Bacteroidia > Bacteroidales > Dysgonomonadaceae > Proteiniphilum. The sequence continues at coordinate 11,579 of DHCC01000082.1, forward strand.
GATATTTCCAATTTAAGGAGCGGTCCAAAAACATTAGAATGGAAAACAGGCAATATTGTAGCGTTCATCAACATGATTTCAGAAACATTACGAATTTATGCCAAACAAAATGATATAGAAATATTCTTTTTTAGTGAAGAGAGCGTGATTGAAACCGATTTCGTACCTGATTATCTAAACAAGATAATGCACAATCTAATAGGTAATGCTATAAAGTATAGCGACGATGGAACACGCATCTATGTTATAATAGAACTAAGCAAAAAAGACAATAAGAAGATTCTCATAAAAGTTGTTGACCACGGCAAAGGGATCAGCGAAGAAGATTTGCCACATATCTTTGAACTGTTTTATCAAAACGGGAGTAACGGAAAAATGACAGGTAACGGTATTGGACTCACACTCACTAAGCAGCTGGTAGAAGTTATTGGCGGCACAATCGATGTAGAAAGCGAACAAGGAAAGGGAACTACGTTCACCGTAGAGCTGCCTCTTCAGATCAGCGAAAAGGAGATCTACCCACGCTGGATAAAAGAAAAAAACAGCAAAAATATTACAGCACCCATAAAAAAGGCTGATACCTCAAAAATGTTTTGCACAGAAATTAACGAAAACGACCCGCGTTCACTCATTTTACTAGTAGAAGACAACAAAGATATTGCAATGTACGTCAAATCGATTTTTCCTGAAGATACTTACAATATTTTATACAGCAGTAATGGCGAAAATGCACTTGAATTAGCCACCGAACAACTTCCCGACATTGTGATATCCGATATCATCATGCCAAAGAAAAGCGGTACAGAGCTATGCAAAGAGATAAAGTCTTCACCTCTTCTCAATCATATTCCCATAATCCTGATTTCTGCGAAAAACAGGGAGGAAGATGTTATTGAAGGATTCAAGTGCGGTGCTGAAGCTTATCTTAAAAAACCATTTCAACCTGAGGAGCTTAAAATACGTGTTGACAACATAATCGCATCCCGCAAATTGCTAAAAGAAAAATACCACAGAGCAATCTTCAAAGATGACAATAAGGTCATCGATATAAAGGATGAAAATGTAAATGTAGAATTTGTGCGTCACGCCACCGATATAATATACCGTGAAATAAAAAACCCCGACTTCACACCATCAATGCTGGCCGAGGAGCTGGCTTTAAGTGTATCCCAACTAAACAAAAAACTAAATGCTATAACAGGCTACCCCTCTTCAACCTATATCATTCAGATTAAACTCTCACACGCAAAAAAACTACTCACCACACAGAACAAAACAATAGGTGAAGTTGCAACCGAATGCGGCATATACGACGTTAACTACTTCTCTCGTGTATTCAAAAAACATACAGGTCTCACCCCGTCCCAGTTCAAAAAACTCCTCCCAACAAACACCGACAATTAAGTGTAATATTTACTTTATTTCATATATATAAACGTTTTCTTAGATGCACAAAACGTTTATAAATATATTTTAACGACGATTAGCACACATATCTGTTTTATCTTCAATCTTTTACCTGTCTTTTTGCGCAAATAATGCTAATGTAGTCAAATGTTAAAGCGCATACTGTCCTATATTTAATAAAATAAGTCCTAACCGTAAGTTATTTCTAACCGTAAGTTTGCAAGCAATTAATCGAGTTGTCAAAAGGACACCTGAAAATTTACAAACGTACGGAAATGGTTTTAATGGTAAAACACAGAAAAACAACAAACAGTCAGCGAGTTAGCTATAAACGGTCAAAAGAATAGCTCCGAACGTAACAATAATGTAACAACCTGGCAAACAGTGGTAGTATTCAATCTTTTAGAGCACAAAACACAAATAATAATAAAAGAAATATGAAGTATAGACTAATACAAAAAGCCAATCCGCTTGAACCTGACAGTAAACGGAAATGGTATGCCAGCCCCATAAAATCAGGCACCATCAACAACTATCAGTTAAGCAAAGGCATTGCTTCAAAATCCTCTATGACCAGAGGTGCCGTGTTAAACGTAATTGAAAATCTGGTAGATGAAATACCCAGATATCTAACCGAAGGTTACAGTGTAAACCTCAACAACCTGGGCACTCTCAGGCTATCACTGTCAAGCAAAGGAGTTAGCAAACCCGAAGATTTCTACAGCGACAACATTTCAAACATTCGTGTAGTCTTCACCCCCTCACCCGAGTTCAAAAAAACTCTGCAGAGTATAGAATTCGAGTTATCCGAATAACACATTCAATATATCCATTACAATGTCACAACAAAACATACATATATCAAAAAAGCTACTCTCAAAAACAGAGTCTCTTATGTTGCACGGGGTTGGTTTTGTTACCGGCGACCCTACAATAAAACTCAGTTACCCTTTCACATTCCATCCCGGAATGCAGGTAACTGTTACAGAACCCGGCGACTCCAAATGGATATATATGATGCTTCCCCTTAATAAAGGCAGTCTTATTACCGATATCAGGATAGCTCACCACAGAATCGGTTTAAACAGCCGAATATCGCTAATCAGACTCATAGAGCAGAGAGAACCCATTTCAGCAGTTGTAGTACACAACAAAAAGATTGAAGGCTCACCACCATCTACATGTATAATCCACACCGGATGCAGTGTAATTGTCAGAAAAAGCACTCTTCTCAAGGTGTGTATGAATTTTTCAAATACAGATGAAATGATAGAGATAGGATCTGTTGAGATCAGATATATTCCCTCTTTTGTAACTCTTTCAGGTATTGATAAAAATGAAATGAAAATCAGTGAAGAAAATCATTTTTTCACAATCAGTGAATCTCAAAAAATAGAAGAGGTCAAACCCACATTGGCAGAACTCTTCTCTCAGAAAAAAAGAAAAACAATTTTCTAATATAGAAACACCTAGTGAGATATCTTAATTTATTATTTTTTAAATTTTTTAGTGTATGAAAAAAAAGTTATTTTTTAAATTTTTTGTCTTTGCAGTTATTGGTGCATTGGTTACAATGACATCTTGTAAAGACTATGATGATGACATCACTCGTATCGACACCGGGTTAAGCGGTGTTAAGAGCGATCTAACGAGTCAGCTTGCAGCAATCAAGACTGAGATGAACTCTTCTGTGGACTCGAAGGTAAAAACTGTTGCCGATGGTTTGGCAGCAGAAAAAACGGAGCTTGATAAGCTGAAAGCAGAACTTGCTACACTCAAGGCATCAGCTGCCGGTGATGCTGAAATAGCAGCTCTTGAAAAAAAGATTGCTGATA
>DHCC01000082.1:14967-15443 GCA_002398875.1 Bacteroidales bacterium UBA4912
GATAGCAAAACAGAAATTATGGAGGCTGTTATCACTTTAGAAGCTTTCAATAATTTCAAGGTAAGCAATGCAACTCAACTTGACACCTTAACATTAAGAGTAGTTGAACTTGAGAAAAATTCTGCAACCAAAGCTGAAATGGAAGCTCTTGAACTTGAGATTGCCGGTAAATTAGTTGCTCTGCAAGGTCAACTTGACGCTCTTGATTTAAGAGTTGTAGCATTAGAAAAAAGCTATACTGATTTATTGGCAAAACACAATGAAGATGTACAAGATCTGATTGAAAAGATTGCAGCTCTTAAAAGTGAACTTGATCCACGCATCACCACTATCGAAACTTTGCTCGAAATTGCTGACGGCAAATCAGGCGCTCTCAATAAAATCACCGATGAATTAGCTGCACAGTTAGTGAAGATTGGTGCTAATGCAGATGCGATTGCGTTGCTACGTACAGATCTCGAAGAAGGATTGGCAGA
>DHCC01000082.1:15821-16138 GCA_002398875.1 Bacteroidales bacterium UBA4912
TAAGAATTAATGCCGTATTCCAGAGTCTGGATAAGAGAGTTACTTCACTCACATTTATTCCTGATTTCACTTCTCCTGATGGAACTCCTCAATTACCTGTTACCGATTTAGGTGAATGGTACAAACCTGATGCTGAAGTAGAAAACTGGGATCCGGATCTTCGTGATGACAGGCTGCTTAAATATTACAAAGGAATCACTTATGCTAAGTTCAATGTAAGTCCTTCTAACGCTACATTAGACGATTTTGAAGTGGTAGGATTACTGCATAAGACTTCCGAAATATTATTCAGAAGCAACTCAGAACCATTACTGAAA
>DHCC01000095.1:0-4669 GCA_002398875.1 Bacteroidales bacterium UBA4912
AAGGTTCTTTCCTAGTTACAATTGAAGTTATACTACCATCCCTGAAACGAGTCTGAATATCATCTCCCGGCTCTATATCATCTATTGAAGTTATAATCCTGTCGTTTTTAAGTACAAGAGTATAACCGCGCTTTAGTATATTTATGGGTGATATCATATTGATATACTGCTCTCTACTATCCAAAAAGTGGCGTTGAATCTGTAACAATTGTTTTATTTGATGCTTTAAAGTTGATGTCGATGCATTAACTGCTGCATTTTCTTTGTGTATCCTCAACGAAGAAAGATGAATCATCTCTTTGGAAAGTGAATGAAGATCTGTCTGCTCTTTCAATATAATTTTTTCGCTGGTATTTACAGTTCTTTCCTGAAGATTGAAAAGCTCTGCTGCTGTTTTAGTTATATGAGCAATAAAAAACTCAGCTACTGCTGTAGGTGTTTTTGCCCTGGTATGTGAAACAATATCCAGAACAGTAACATCCCTTTCATGTCCTATACCGCTAACAACAGGAAGAGGAAATTGGGCAACATTATTTGCTAAAAGATAGGAGTCGAAGCAATTGAGATCGGCCGAAGCACCACCACCCCTTATTATTGCAACAACATCAAAATGATTTTTGTATGTATAAATCTGCTCAAGAGCAGCGATAATTGATGATTCGCTGCGATCACCCTGCATAATCGCGGGAAATAACTTTGTATAAAAAACAAAACCGTTAAGATTGTTATCAAGCTGATCACGAAAATCTTCAAAACCTGCAGCCGTAGGCGAAGAAATTACAGCTATCCTGTTGGTTAGTTCAGGTAGTTTTAACTCCTTGTTCAGGGTTAAAACGCCCTCTTCTTCAAGTCTGTTAAGAACAATCTGTCTGTTACGGGCAATCTCGCCAAGAGTGAAAGTGGGGTCGATATCTACAACTGTTAATGAGTAGCCATACAGTTCGTGAAATGTAACTGAGACGCATACCAGTACATTAAGTCCGGATGTGAACTGCTGACCCGTTTCGTTCAGAAAGTAGGCAGATAACATTTCATAGACATTAGACCATATAACACCGCGGGCTTTGGCAACTATTGACTGATCAACTGAATCCTTTTCCAGAAACTCCAGATAACAGTGACCGTTACGGTTGCGGCGCACATCACTTGTTTCGGCACGTACCCAGTAAGTATCGGGAAGATAATCTCTGATTGCATCCCGTACCCTTAAATTGAGTTCTGTTAGTGATAGAGAATTTTCAGGCATAAGCTTGTCTAATTGTAAACAAAAATAATACAATTAAACTGAATAGACGAATGTCTGTCAACTACTGCCAATTAGTTTTTATCAAAATTCCTGGTCATTTCCTGCACATCCTGCAGTTTGAAGTTTCCAAGAAATTGCATAATTACGCTTTCTTCATCATTTCCGTCAACTATCATTATCAACTCCTGAATATTATCGGGCTTGCCTTTCATGAAAAAGTTCACAAGCTCTCCATCATCTGATTTAACCCGCATAAGTAATTCATAGTTATTCTCTTTTATCCGGCTGTTTGCTAATGAAAGCATCTCCTGCGAAACTTTTTTGTTTTCAGAGGTAAGTATTAGTATTGAATTCAGCTTACCAATAAAGTTTGACACATCTACACCTCCATATTGATTGGAGTCTTTAGAAAGAAGAGACATCATATTCTTTGAAATATATACTGATGTAACCCCATTCATATCTGTGAATTTCTCAAATGGATTTTTTTGCGCTGAAATAATGGTTACTGCGAAAATGAATACGATTGTGAATATTATTTTTTTCATTGCTGTTGTTTTTATTAGAGTTTGTTGTTTAATTGTTGACTTGACTATTCCTGAACACTGTTTTCATTTAAAACCTTTTCCAGTATTCTGAATGTATTATCTACCCGATTATCTGCTTTCTCGATTGTTTGGGTGCCTTTAGAGAAGTTGTTTGAGAAAAGCCTTAATGCCTCAACTACGAGCTCTTGAGACTCTTGAGGGTCTTCAAAATAATTTACTCGGGCTGAGCTGCCGGAACTGTGATATTGATACCAAAAACCTATGCTTACTACAAGTAATATTGTTGCTGCAATACTGAGAATACGTTTTCTGAATTCTATTGTTGCTATATGCTTTGTCTTGTTTTTATCACTCTCTTCCCAAGAGTCGATCAGTAATGACATCTTATTCTCTAAGTCTGAAGACACTTCTGCTTCTTCTGCAGTAAGAGAAAGTAAAACTGTACTATCTGTTTTACAGCTTACATTAGAATTCTCGCTGTTAAAATATTGGACAAGGAGCTTTTCTTCATCCTCATCAGTCTCACCCCGGTAGAATCTGGCAATAAGTATGTCTATATCTTCAGTTTTCATAAATCTTCTCTAGTTTTTCTTTTATCGTTCTTCTTCCTCTTGATAATAGCTGACGCACATTCTCTTGAGTAAGCTGCATTGTTTCTGCTATCTGAAATATTGAAAGATCGCCGAAGTGCCGTAATCTTATGACCATCTGCTGCGAATCAGGAAGTGTACATATTAGCTTCTCTACAGTTACCAGGGTCTCTCTCTGCTCTATATTACTGTCAATAACTTCATCTTGATAAACTTCGTTCACATCAGCAAGAGGTAGTATATTTCGTTTTGCTTTGCTTCTGTACCTGTCTAAAGCCTTGTTTCTTGCAATTGTAACTATATATGACTCAACATTAAGTACTGATGTTAACGAATCGCGACTCTTCCACAATTTCTCAAATACTTCCTGTACAACATCCTCAGCATCTTCTTTATCTCTGGTAATTGCAAAAGATATCTTATATATCAACTTTGTAAAAGGTAAAAACCGGCTTTTAAACTCATTTCCGTCCATTACTCATACTTTCAATCTCTGAGGGTAGTATCTTTCCTTTAAGTTGTATTAGCGCAGGGTTATCACCCATGGTTAATATTACCATCTCACGTATGATTTCTTTCTGAAACTTCAAAAAGATACGCACTTTTTCATTTTCATCATTGGCACTCACAAAAAGTTCATATTCATCATCATTAAAATCAAGGGCTGATTTATTGAATCGATTTTTCACGTCAGGTGAGCACTCTTCTAAAGACAGTACACTGATACTGGTTATTTTACTTTCTGTATCAGTATCTGAGAACGGTCTCATCAGAAACATTGCGAACTCGTTTAGATTGACCTTGTCGACATTAGATTCTTTAGCGAAGGATTGATAAAGCTCATTAACTGATGTTTGTGAGTAAAGAGTTAATGCAAGCAAACTGCAAGTGCAAATAATTAAAAATCTTTTGTTCATACAATAAAAAATAAAGGAGTTATTAATCGGTCTTTAATAATTAGACGATCTTGCATAAACTTTGTGACAAATAAAGTGTGTTTTTAGTTATCTATCGGCTAAAATTCATTCAACTGTTTTCAGCACTTCATTCATAGCCTTGCTGAAATCAGTTATTCCTTTTCCGTAAACCGGGTCGGGTGACAGATTCCTGTCAGATGATTTAAAGATTATATCGATAAGTTCTTCACGGTGCAAATCGGGATTTATTGACCATAACGAGGCTATTAGTCCAGCCAGGAACGGTGAGGATAAAGAGGTTCCGTTTGTTCTTCCAATTACCCCAAACTGACCAATGGTGATTGTACCCTTTCCTACTGAAACCAGATCTGGCTTTATACGCCCGTCGGCCATTTCTCCGTGTGAACTGAAGGGGGCTATAATATTGTCTGTGCCAACTGCACCTACTGCAATAACATTCTTAGCATCACCGGGTGGTGTTGATTTCTGCCACGGTTTGTTGCCCTCATTACCTGCACTCACAACTATAATCATCCCTTTATCGTAGGCCATATCAGCAGCAAGTGACATTATTGATACTCCACCGGTTAGATCATCATGTGTGTAACTAAGATTAATATCGTCAAAATCATTATAACCAAGCGATGTATTGATTACATCTAAACCCAGACTATCTGCAAACTCCACTGCCCTAACCCAATAATCCTCCTCCACAGGAAACTCAGAGACAACATCCTCAGAACGTAACAGCCAGTATGAAGCTTCAGGAGCAGAACCAATCATTTGACCGGGCTGACTAACTGCCATGGTTGACAATACTTTTGTGCCATGATCGCTTGAGGCGAACATATCACCTTCGGGTACAAAACTAGAATAACCAAGCAGGTCGACTGATTCAAAGGCGGGAATTACATCAAAATTGGTGAATCCTGCATCAATTACACCTATCTCAATTCCTTTACCCCTGTAACCTGCATTTAACATCTGATCGGCATTATGTAGTTTGAATTGCGGATGAGTATAACCGTAAATCGTATCTTCATAATTTAATTCCGGTTGAGAATTTGCCTCTATTTGATTTAATTGCTGAAGTCGTGGCCTAAGACTCTCTCTATAACCATTGTTGGTCCCTTTCCAGACATACTTTACAGAGTCTACAAAACTAAGTGATTTGATATCATCTATCATAGTGCTGTCGGCAACCTCTACAACAAAAGTATTAAACCATTTACTGTGAGATACAATCTCACCTCCGGCCATTTCTACAAGTGCAAAATAATCGTTTGAAATTGGGAAATCTGTTTCATCGATCTCTACATTTTGAACTCTTTTTCGCTCAATTGCCTTTTCGGTCAGGAATTGTGATGG
>DHCC01000095.1:4914-37687 GCA_002398875.1 Bacteroidales bacterium UBA4912
GAAAGCAACGAAATAAGAAGGAAAAGGAAAGAAACAAAACACTTCATTAATCACTCCTTTCCTGAAAATTTATCCCTTATTCTTTGCTTTCTTTTAAGTATAAAATAAAGCAAAACAGCTAATAGAAAGCTGCCCCCGAGAATAATCATATATTCCGCCCAATTACCTGATTCCCGATAATTAGGAAAAGCAATTACTGCCATTACAATGATATAAATGATAAGCAGAGCGGGAAACAAAATATATCTTTTAGTCATGTTATCAGGAGTTTGTTATTTTTTGTGCAAATAGATCAATTTTATCACTTGACAACTGTACAACAAGGCTCTCCTGTTCTATCATTTGCTTGGCGATAATTCTTTCCCAGTAATTAAGCTTTAGCTCATTAATCTCTCCGCCAAAATAATCGCGCACAACTGCTTTTTCATTAAGTGCCCGGGGGTAGGCATCATCAAGCTGCTTCTGTGCTTTCTCACCTGTGTAGATACAATTGATGAACAAACCAATTTTTTTACTGATTAACATTTCAAGATTGCTATCACAAAAGTCTGATATTACTGTCTGAATTTTCCCTGAATGGATAGACCCCCCTATGACAATTGAATCATAAGTAGAAAGATCTGGAATAATATCACGTTTGTTAAGATCGCAAATATCTACTTTACCATCAATTAATCTAAATAGTTCCCGTGCACATTTCTCCACTGTACCGTGATCTGAAGCAAAAACGATAAGTGTATTGTCCATCATTATTATTTCAAGTTCTCCAATATTTCAAGCAAATATTCGTACGATTTTCCTACCGATTTAATATCAACAGATTCATCAGGGGAATGCGCACCTGTGATAGAAGGGCCGAAAGATACAATGTCTAGTTTCTGTTCAACGTTAGATTGTATGATTCCGCATTCCAGTCCTGCATGGATAACAATTATTTCCGGTTTCTCATCATACTCCTCAATATAAATTCTCTCCATTAGCCTCAACAGCTCCGAATTAGCATTGGGCTGCCATCCCGGATAATCTCCTCCAAATTCTACTTTTGCTCCTGCCAGCTGGAAAAGACTTTCGAGAGATGAACAGATCCAGTCTTTACGGCTTTCTGAAGAGCTTCTGACCAACAACTTCACCTCAATTCCATCTGTTGATGATTTAACTAAAGCAAGATTCAACGAGCTTTCCACCACTCCGGGGAAGTCTGCAAGATAACTTATAACACCATTTGGAGAAGCTTCAACTGCATTGATAAGGTCATCCTGAATTTCAACCGGCAGCAGAGATTCGGGTAAGTCGGTTTTCTCTGCTTTCAAGGAAATACCGTTTTCTATACCAGCAAAATCCTCTCTGAAGAGCTCCTCATATTCGTCAACCAAATCCAAGAGATCATCTTCAAGATGATTAGGTATTGTTAATACTACAAAAGATTCACGAGGTATTGCATTCCTTAACGAACCTCCATCAATACTTGCAAGGCGTGCTTCATATTCTCTGACTACCTCTTTCAGGAAACGATTCATTAACTTATTAGCATTAGCATGTCCTAAATGAATCTGTACTCCTGAATGTCCGCCTTTTAATCCTTTGAGGCTGATTTTATATGCAATATCTTCTTTATCTATATCAGTATCCGGTTTAAACCTGAATGATACATTTACATCACGTCCACCGGCACAACCTATACATAATTCACCATCTGCTTCTGTATCCAGATTAATCATTACAGAGCCGCTCAGAAACCCTTTTTCTAGTCCGTTAGCTCCATCCATTCCAACCTCCTCATCAACTGTAAACAGAGCCTCTAATGCAGGGTGTTTTAACATTTTATCTTCCAGAACAGCCATCATCATAGCACAACCAATGCCATTATCAGCACCAAGTGTGGTTGAACGTGCCTTTACCTGATCACCGTCTACATAAGCTTGTATAGGGTCTTTTGCAAAATCATGATCTACATCGGAGTTTTTTTGTGGCACCATATCGAGGTGTGACTGCAATATTACCGTTTTAGCACCTTCATATCCTTTTGATGCAGGTTTTTTGATTAACACATTACCTACCTTATCCTGCTCAATTTCAAGATTTAGTTCTTCACCGAAATCCTTAACAAATTGCGTAACTGCCTTCATCTGACCTGTAGGACGTGGTATCCTGGTAAGTTCATAAAAATGTTTCCATACTCTGTTAGGATTCAAGCTTAATATTTCTGTTGCAGACATAACTTATTTATATTTAGTTTATTTTGATTCAGTAATTGGGACTTTTCCTGATTTGTTATCACGTTTCACAAATGACATAGCCAGAACACCAAAAAGTCCATATAATATTTGCCATACTGACTGGATGGCAAATACTGTTGCAGCAAATGCAAGTGCCTGACTTTCTGCGACACCCAGTATCACAAGAGAAGTGGATACCATAAAATGCCATGGACCTATTCCGCCTTGAACGGGAACCGAAATTCCAATATTTGTCATTGCAAAAACAATCAGACCAGCAAGCGGACCAAGGTCTTTTGTGAAATCGAATGCAAAAAAGCAAATGTAAAAGTACAAATAAAAACACAACCATAGAAGTATTGTGTAAATAATTATACGCTTCTTCTCTTGCATCAGGGATATAAGCTTTAAGTCGCGCTTCAAAATTCTTAAAATACTCCTGACCTTGATCATTATCGGTTCTTTCTTGAATACTGTAAGAAACAAGATCACAATAAGGGTTATTAAAGCCAAAATAACATAAGTCCATACTGAAGAAAAGAGCCCTACTATGTTTTCTCCAAACTTTGGGTTCTTATCTAAAAATGATATAAAAAAATCTATGTATAAGAAGATGCTGATAAATATTATTGCCAGTCCTGCAATAATGTCAGTGATCTTATCGACAAGGAATGTTTCGAAAGTTTTAGAAAATGGTATTTTATCGTATTTGCTGACTACTCCGCATCGCCAGAAATCACCTGCACGGGGTAGAACAAAATTTACGGCATAATTCCCCAGAGTAGAATATATTAAACTTGCTCTTGGAGGATTGTAGCCGAGCGAATTTACAAACAACTCCCACCTTAATCCTCTTAAAATATTACCAATAAGACCGAATATTAATGATACTGCTATTATTCCGAAATTGGCTGACTCAACTATATTCCATAATTCTCCAAGATCGGAATTACGGTACATTGCCCAGATTATTACTAATCCAAGCATCAGCGATAATAAAGTCTTAAGTATATTTTTTGCTGATTCTGACTTCATATTTCGGCAGAACAAGTGTAATAGAGCGTATCTTGTTTTTTTAGAACAGGTTTGCCCTGTTTTAAGTAATAAAATATTACCTTTGCGGCGGCAAAGATAAGGAATAATCGGCATAATTCAATGTTTCAGGTAAAAGCAAAAAAAAGCTTCGGACAGCATTTTCTCAAAGATAATGAGATTGCAAATCGAATAGCATCAACTCTGGATGGGTATCCAACACTACCGGTTCTGGAAGTTGGTGCAGGCACTGGTATGCTTACAAAACACCTTATTGAAAAAGAAAAAGACCTTACAGTTGTTGAAATTGATTACGAATCTATTGCTTACTTAAAAGAACATTTTCCTCAACTAAAGGGAAGGATAGTTCAACATGATTTCCTGAAATTGGATCTAAGCAAAATTTATAATGGCAATTTTTGCATTATTGGTAATTACCCTTATAATATTTCATCGCAAATTTTTTTTAAAGTACTTGATTACAAGGAGAACATTCCATGTGTTTCAGGTATGATTCAAAAGGAGGTTGCGGAACGCATGATCGCTTCACCGGGGAATAAAACATACGGGATACTTAGTGTACTACTTCAGGTTTGGTACGATATTGAGTATCTGTTCACAGTGAACGAACAAGCGTTTATCCCTCCGCCCAAGGTCAAATCGGCAGTTGTGAGACTTACTCGAAACAACCGAAAGCAACTCAACTGCAACGAGAAATTATTTAAAAAAGTAGTGAAGGCTAGTTTTAACCAGCGCAGAAAAATGATACGTAATTCCATTAAATCACTACTAACAGAAGACAGCTCACTACCCGATGATCCAATTATGACTAAAAGACCTGAACAGTTGTCAATTGAGCAGTTTGAGCAACTAACCAATCTTTTGGAACCTTTGGTAAGCAAGGCCTAACAGGTAGAGGGATAAATTCATTTTTGAGAACACGATTTAAAATAATAGATCATGGCGGATATAAAATTATTCTATCATAAAGACGGTATCGTGAGATTAAGCCGCAGCCTGGATTTCCTGAAATCAAACCCCATACAAAATTTTTTGTGGATAGACCTTATGGATGTTGACGAGGAAGTTGAAAACGAACTTGAAGATTTTCTTAAGATATATATTCAGGAAGAGGAGGAAATGATCGAGATCGAGATGTCTTCACGATACATAGAAACCACTGACACACTAGTGGTTAACTCCAACTTTCTATTATCTAATTTCGAAACTGATCCTGTATCGTTTATTCTGAAAAATAATATACTTGTCACTGTTCGTAGTGAGGAGCTGATATCTTTTCACGAAACAGTAAAAAAAATATCTGCCAATCCAAAAAACTACCCTACCGGAGCTCACGTACTTGTAGCACTACTTGAAACACGAGTCGACTTTGATGCTGACATGATTGAGAATATGACTCAGAAAGTCACACAATTGAGTAATTCTATTTCATTAAGGGAGGCTGATGAGGAGCTACTTTCTGAAATCAAGAACCTTCAGGAAAAGACCATGCTACTTCGCGAAAATATAATTGATAAGCAACGAGTTGTGTCAAGTATGTTAAGAAGCGAATTTATATCTTCGGAACTACAACCTAAGCTCACAATCATTATAAAGGACATAAACTCACTCATTGAACACATAAAGTTCAGTTTCGACCGTCTTGATTATCTGCAGGACGCATTCTTGGGTTATGTTAATATTGAACAGAATAAGATTATCAAAATATTTACGATAGTATCTGTTATTTTTATGCCTCCAACACTTATAGCAAGCATTTACGGTATGAACTTCGATTTTATGCCTGAACTAGACAAAAAATGGGGCTATCCGGGTGCCTTGATTCTGATGGTGCTCTCTTCACTTCTTATTCTGCTAATTTTCAGGAAGAAAAAATGGTTATAAATTCAATCTTCTTTTAATAAAATATGAAAGAGCTGTTCTTTGAAATATAATAGCTCTGGATTTATTCCAGCATATAGTTCATGACCGGCGTTTTTTCAGGAAAAAGTGTATTTACGGGAGCTGCTTTTTCTGAAGTATGATATCCCATAATTGCTTGAGTAAAATCTCTTATATCAAATTCTAAAAGAGGTTGGATAATTATTGAGGAGTCTTTTGAAATAATACTTTGATTTACTGTAAAACGGCTATCGTTGTTTTTAAGTATTTCATCTTTTAACGATACAGTAAACGCTTTATCGCAATACATTGCGGCAAATAAATCTAACAAAAGTTCTGAGTTGATTATACGAGCCATCCCCCTGAGATTTTTTTTGGGTGGATAATTAAAAAGAGCAGCCTCTTCAGCAATAGCCTGGAAATCTTGAAATGATTTTTGAACTGCCATATCCTTGTTCCTGAAAAGTGAGTCGAATTCTTTATAAGCATTGTAAAGATCAACCTGATTATCATCAATAATCTTTTTCAAAGGTGGCAGCTGCTCTGTTCCGCTATCAAATGCTAACGCAAACCCGAATTTAGTGTAAAAGCTCAACAGCCAATCCTCCTGAGGCACCAGAATAACCAGAGGTATGCCCCTTTCTATTGCAACTTCAAAACTTTTCAACAAAAGCTCACGTGCATAACCTTTTCCTCTGTATTCCGGGAGGGTACAAACACCCGACAGATATTGAACAGGTATTACTTCTCCACAGAAAGTAAACTTATAGGAGAGCATCTGAAGAGACGAAACGGCTTTGTCGTCTTCAATATATATAAGAGTGTTTTCGTTGCGGTATTTATACTTGAAATATAATTGCATGTAATCATCAGAATCGCCAAAGACAGTTTTCCACATGTCCCAAACTTGCTGTTCTGTTGTATCTCCCGCAAACTGAATCATTTAATTAATCAAATTATACTTGTTTAAATTTCACTGTGATACTTTGATTACCTGCACCTTTACATAATCCTGCTGATTATTTAAATCTTGCGTTGTACTTTTCCAGCAGAATATCAGGCTGATAAGAGAGTTTAGCCTTTCGTAAGTTCTCAACTCCCATATCCTCTTCACGGTTAATATACTTAAAATCAGCAGCTTCATTTAGCACAAACTGCTGATTCATGATTGTATATGCACCATGTATTGATGTAAACGCTTTTTCTACATGCACAACTACAGTGTCTTTTGTAAGAATCTCTCCAATGGAGAAAGCAGCTATTTCATTATTTACACAAATAAGCCCCCCTTTAAGATTCAGAAACTCAAAATTTTCCAGCATGATTGTAGTAGCGAAATCGTCATAAGCAAGTGAGGGATCTCTGTCTGCAGTGTTGATCTCCATCCATTTGTCAAGCATACCCTTGCACTCTTTCACAAGTTCAGGATTCCCGGTAAGAGTTTTGTACTGCCACTTATTCTCACGCTTAAACCTGTTGATGTGGTTACGCTTGCTTTGAAGCTTCTTACCTTTTAAGTCAATTAATTTCTCTGAGGTATATATATAATCAGATACGCTTCTGTTAAGCTTGTAGTTAAATGTTTCCGGCATGGCCTTCTCAATCTCATCAATCATTTCTTGTGTGATACCCCGGATCTGAAAAACAGAATCAAACTGCTTATGATCTTCTATGATGATCTCTATACCTTTTTTAATATCACCTACACCGATAGGTTTAAGATAAGATACTCTTCCACTGTTATCTTTAAACCTGATAAAAAGCCAGTCGTTGTCTGTGGCAAATTGTGTATCAAACTTTTTACCCCAAGCATAAAGATTTGTAAAGCAAAGATCTGATGCTCTATAATTTTGATTAATAAGGTACGAATTGATTATGTCTTTGTCTTCTAACTCTAATGATCTGAATGTTAGCATAATTTCGGTTAATTCATTTACTTGTGTAATTTATTGACAATAATTTTGAATTAAAACTTTTTGAAACCTACTATTTCTCTTACATCAGCTATGGTTTTTGAGGCACTTTCTCTAGCCTTTTCGACTCCTTCAGAAGTGACTTTACGCAAATAATCATCATTGTTGTATATCTCGAGTATTCTTTCTCTTATTGGAGTAGTGACTTTAATTATATCTTCTGCCAACTGTTTCTTAAGGTCACCATATCTTATTTCACATTTATTCCATTGCTCTTCGTAGTGATTAACTACTTCTGGAGTAGAAACAACCTTTAAAATTGTAAACAGATTTTCAATATAGTCAGGTTTTGCTGAGTTTGGTGAGGACGGTCCTGAATCAGTAAGTGCTTTTTTCACCTTTTTCTCTATCTCTTTAGGAGAATCGCTTAGATATATAGCATTTCCTTCCGATTTACCCATCTTTCCACTGCCATCAAGTCCCGGTATTTTTACAAGCTCTTTTCCAAAATTGTAAGCAACAGGTTCTTTAAAGTATTCCACACCATAGAAGTTATTGAAACGCCTTGCAAATTTGCGGGTCATTTCGAGATGCTGCTCCTGGTCTTTGCCAACAGGTACTTTATCAGCATTATGAATAAGTATGTCCGCAGCCATGAGCGTTGGATAAGTAAGTAAACCGGCATTAACATTCTCCGGTTGCTTTCGTGCTTTTTCCTTAAAGGAAGCAGTCTTTGCCAATTCTCCCATATATGCGTGCATGTTAAGATAGAGATACAACTCTATGGTTTCACGCAAATCACTTTGTACATATATAACAGATTTTTCAGGATCAATACCGGCTGCAAGATAATCAACAAGCACGTTTTTCACGTTTTGATGAAGTAGCTTAGGATCAGGGTGTGTAGTAAGTGAATGTATGTCTGCAATAAAAAAATAACATTTGCTTTCATTCTGCATCTTTGTGAAGTTGAGCAGTGCACCAAAATAATTGCCCAGATGTAACTTACCCGTTGAGCGTATTCCACTTAAAACAATATCCATAAAAGTAATTTCTTTTCTGTTAAAGTGGCAAAGGTAATAAATTATTTATAAAAAGAGTTTTGTGTAATGATATGTATGACCTATCTTTGAGTAATGAGAAGTTAAAAGAATCTATTAAAGAAATATTTCTTTAAATCATTCTTTTTTGACAGGTAAATGTGCTATTTTTGCACTTTAAAGTTAAGGGTTACCCCGAGACCTTAAAATTATTCGATTCATTTTACGACTAACTTGTGGAAATAATTGGATAGTAGTTGTTTAAAAATTCAAAGTAAATTATATTAAAATTAATCATTAAATTAGAACTTTATGAGTTGGTTAATCAAATCATCAATCGGGCGGAAGTTTGTGCAAAGCATTTCCGGATTGTTCGTGATTCTGTTCTTATTGTTCCATGTTTGTATGAACCTGGTACTTATTTTCAACTACGAAACCTATAATTTCCTGGCGAATGAAGTGCTGGGAGCTAACTGGTGGGCAATTGTAGGAACAGTTGTCATCTTTTTCGGTTTCGGGGTTCATATCATTTACTCCATCATCCTGACACTACAAAACAGGAAAGCACGCGGAAACATAAGATATGAGTCATCCAGCAAAACTCCGGTAGCATGGTCATCAAAAAACATGTTTGTTCTGGGTCTTGTAATCGCTCTTTTCCTAGTCCTGCACCTTTATCAGATGTGGTATCAGATGCAGTTCAAAGAATTATTTATGATCGAAGGAGCACGTCACGACAGTGCTCAGCTGGTGGAAGAGGTTTTTTCAAATATCTGGGTCGTAATTCTATACGTTGTTGCTTTTATAGCTCTTTGGTTTCACCTTACACACGGTTTCTGGAGTGCTCTCCATACTGTAGGATGGAATAATGACATCTGGATGAAACGTATTAAAATGATTGGTAATGTCCTAGCAGCACTTATCTGCATTGGATATATAGCTGTAGCAGTGCTCGTGCACCTCGGATATTCCAACTTATTAGCTTAACTTAAGAAAATCAAACATTATGAATAAGATAGATTCAAAAATACCTAAAGGGCCACTAGCCGAGAAATGGACAAACTACAAAAATAACCAGAAACTGGTCAACCCTGCTAATAAGAGACGCTTGGACGTAATTGTTGTCGGTACTGGTCTTGGTGGAGCTTCTGCTGCTGCTACACTTGGAGAACAGGGCTTCAACGTACTCAATTTCTGTATTCAGGATTCACCCAGACGAGCTCACTCAATTGCAGCTCAGGGAGGTATAAATGCTGCGAAGAATTATCCAAACGATGGAGACTCAGTATATCGTCTTTTCTATGACACCTTAAAAGGTGGGGACTACCGTGCACGCGAGGCAAATGTATATCGTCTTGCTGAAGTTTCAAATGAAATCATAGACCAATGTGTTGCACAAGGTGTACCTTTTGCAAGGGAATATGGCGGTCTGCTTGCTAACCGCTCATTTGGAGGTGCTCAGGTATCAAGAACTTTCTACGCAAGAGGACAAACCGGACAGCAGCTGCTTCTTGGAGCATATTCTGCTCTGAGCCGTGCAGTACATAAAAAACAGGTGAAGCTTTATACCCGTTACGAGATGGTAGACCTGGTAATTATTGATGGCCGTGCACGTGGAATTATTGCACGTAACCTTATTACCGGTAAACTTGAGCGCTTTGGTGCTCATGCAGTTGTTATAGCAACAGGAGGTTATGGTAATGCTTTCTTCCTTTCAACAAATGCAATGACATCAAATGGATCTGCAGCATGGCAATGTTATAAAAAAGGTGCATATTTCGCTAACCCATGTATGACTCAGATACACCCGACTTGTATACCTGTGCATGGTGAGTTTCAATCGAAACTGACACTCATGTCGGAATCGCTTAGAAATGACGGTCGAATCTGGGTACCTAAAAAGAAAGAAGATGCTGAGGCAATCAGAAATGGTAAGCTTAAGCCTACGGAAATAAAAGAGGAAGACCGCGATTACTACCTGGAACGCCGTTATCCTGCATTCGGGAACCTTGTACCTCGTGACGTGGCTTCTAGAGCCGCTAAAGAGCGTTGTGATGCCGGCTATGGTGTCGGTACAACAGGTCTGGCTGTTTATCTTGATTTTGCTGATGCAATTGAAAGGCTTGGCAAGGATGTGGTTGAGGCTCGTTATGGAAACCTATTCCAGATGTATGAAAAAATTGTTGACGATAATCCTTATGAGACTCCTATGATGATTTATCCTGCAATTCACTACACAATGGGTGGTATTTGGGTTGATTACGAACTGATGTCTACTATTCCAGGTTTATTTGCTATTGGAGAAGCTAACTTCTCTGATCACGGTGCAAACAGACTTGGTGCTTCTGCTCTTATGCAGGGTCTTGCTGATGGTTATTTCGTTCTTCCTTACACAATTCAGAATTATCTGTCTGATCAGATTTCTGTTCCTCATATCAAAACAGATTCTCCTGAATTTGAAAAAACTGAGAAAGAGATTAATGAAAAAATTGATCGTCTGATGAGTATCAAAGGAAAGCATTCTGTTGACAGCATCCATAAAAAACTTGGTCACATAATGTGGGAGTATGTTGGAATGAACAGAAATGAGACCGGCTTGAAAAAAGCTATTGAGGAAATTAAGGAGATCAAGAAAGACTTCTGGACTAATGTACGTATCCCGGGTGAGAAAAATACTCTAAATATGGAACTGGAAAAAGCGCTCAGACTTGCCGACTTCATTGAAATGGGTGAACTGATTGCTCACGATGCACTTGACAGAGAGGAATCTTGCGGAGGCCACTTCCGTACTGAACACCAAACACCAGAGGGTGAAGCTTTAAGACACGATGATGAGTTCTCTTATGTTTCTTGCTGGGAATATAAAGGAGAGGACAAAGATCCTGTTATGTATAAGGAACCACTGGATTACGAATTTGTTGTTCGTCAGCAGAGAAACTATAAATCATAAAAAAAATCATCATGGATAAAGATATCAATATAAAAGTAAAAGTTTGGCGTCAGAACGGACCGAAAGACAAAGGCCATTTTGAAGTATACCCATTGGAAAATATCTCACAGGGCAGTTCATTTCTTGAAATGCTGGATATACTAAACGAAAAACTTATTAATGAAGATAAGGAACCAATTGTATTCGATCATGACTGCCGTGAAGGTATTTGCGGTATGTGCAGTCTGTACATAAACGGACACCCTCATGGTCCCGATGAAGATATAACTACTTGTCAGCTTCACATGCGCACATTTGATGAGGGAGATACTATTACAATTGAGCCATGGCGTTCTACTGCATTCCCGGTGATTAAGGACCTCATGGTTGACAGAACTGCTTTCGACAAGATAATACAGGCAGGGGGATACACTTCAGTAAACACTGGTGGTACTCCGGATGCAAATGCCATACTGATTCCTCATGATCAGGCTGAGATGGCAATGGATGCTGCTGCATGTATTGGTTGTGGTGCATGTGTTGCGGCATGTAAGAATGGCTCTGCAATGCTTTTTGTATCTGCTAAAGTTAGTCAGCTAGCACTACTGCCCCAGGGTAAAGTTGAAGCAGCAAAACGTGCCAAGTCTATGGTTGCCAAAATGGACGAACTGGGTTTCGGTAACTGTACTAACACCGGAGCCTGCGAAGTAGAGTGTCCTAAAAACATTTCTATCTCCAACATCGCCAGATTAAACCGTGAATTTTTGAAAGCTAAATTCAAAGATTAGAATATAGCATAGAGTATTTGAGTGTAATAATATAGCACTTAAGACCTAATGTTAAAGCGTTTCATCACTTTTATAAAGAGATGGAGCGCTTTTCTCTTTTTAACTATTTACACATATTTAACAACCTATTTCTAATCTTCTTTGTTTAATCAAAGTCACAGGTATAACTTTGTGTGGCTTTTTAGAGTTTGAGTTGAGAACAATAAAAACCAAAACAGATTAATATGAAAACAAAAAGTATTATCAGAACCGGACTAGCAATGGTGTTTATATTATTGCTTAGTGCTCCGACTTTCTCGCAGGTGAGATTCGGATTAAGAGCAAGTGTAGGGCTAAACAATCCCGACTTTAAAACCCCTAACGAAACTTTTAATGTTGAGAATATGACATCTTACAGTATAGGTCCTTCAATTGAAGCAATGTTTCTGCCTCTAGGTGTTGCCGATTTTGGTATAGATGCTGCCCTGCTTTATAACGATAACAGAATGTCAATTACCCCACCCCCTGGAGATGAAACTGGAACCTCTACTGAGATTGCAAACCGTTATCTCAATCTACCGGTTAATGCTAAACTTAAATTTGGATTAGGTATGTTGCCACTTAGACTATTTGCAACAGCAGGACCTTGGGCCGGATATCTGATTGATGGAGACGAATTTAAAGTATCTGATATAACAGAAGATGTAAAAGCTAAAGAATTTCAGGCAGGAGCTAATCTGGGCTTTGGTGTAGAACTGCTTGATTTTCTTCAGGTAGGTCTTAACTATAGCGTTAAGCTTACAGATAACTACGCAACAGATATTCCTGACTGGAGTCATCCTTTAAATGGCAAAAACGAATCCTGGACTATAACCGGTACAATTTATTTTTAATTTCGGTACATGTATGCTGATGTAATACTCCCGTTACCATTTTCCGATCTATATACATACGCAGTACCTGCGGAAATGATAAACACTATTGCCAGAGGCTCAAAAGTAATTGTTCCCTTCGGCAATCGGAAGTTTTATACAGCTATTGTAAACAAAATTCACGAAAAAGAGCCAAAGGATTTTAAAGTAAAGGAGATTCATTCTCTAACCGATTCACAACCTGTTGTAAACGAGCAGCAGTTGAATTTGTGGGAATGGATCTCTTTTTATTATTTATCTCCTCTTGGTGATGTATATAAAACAGCTCTGCCTTCCTCAATGAAGTCAGATGATCTCAAATCAAAGTTCAAACCTAAAACAGAGACTTTTATAAAGATAAACCCGGATCTGGATACTGTTAATATCAAAGACCTTATCGGCAGAGCAACAAAACAACAATCTTTGTTAGCAGAACTGCAAAACCTTCTTTCAGTCAGCAAAAAGGAGCAAATAAGCAGAAAAGAAATCTCTGAATTAAGTAATTATTCCATTTCTGTACTAAACGGACTTATTACCAAAAACATACTGCTATCTGTTACAATTGAAACTAGTAGGATAGACTCAGATATTAAACCGTCACGCAAACCTTTTCCTCTTAACGAGTTTCAACAAGAAGCACTTCATGAAATATTCAACTGTTTTGATATCAAACCAACATGTCTGTTACACGGAGTTACATCCAGCGGCAAAACGGAAATTTATATACATCTTATTGATAAAGCACTTTCGTCCGGAAAGCAAACACTATATCTGGTACCTGAAATCGCACTTACTACTCAGCTGACACAGCGATTGCAAGCAGTCTTTGGCAATAAACTAGGAATCTATCATTCTAAAATCAATGATAATGAAAGAGCTGAAATATGGCAAAAAATGTTATCTGATAATCCTTATGAGATAATATTAGGTGTACGTTCGTCTCTTTTTCTACCCTTTCAGAAATTGGGACTAGTTGTTGTAGATGAAGAACATGAAATGAGCTACAAACAACAGGAACCTTCTCCGCGATATCATGCTCGGGACACAGCTCTAATGCTTGCACATCAGTATGGGGCAAAAACGATTCTGGGCTCAGCCACACCTTCAATGGAATCTTTTTTTAACACAAAAAACGGAAAGTATGGACTTGTAACGCTAAAAGAGCGATACAAAAACATTACAATGCCGGAGATTCAAATTGAGAATACGTTTGAGCTGCGTAAAAGGAAGAAGATGAAATCTCTTTTGACACCTGATCTCATAGAGCAAATGAAACAGTGTCTTGAAAAAGAAGAACAGGTTATCCTGTTTCGAAACAGGCGAGGATTCGCCTCACTTATTGAATGTGAACAGTGTGCGTGGACTCCAAAATGCAAACGTTGCGATGTCACACTCACATATCATAAAAAACGCAACAGACTAATTTGCCATTACTGCAACGCATCCTACGCTATTCCTGATGAGTGTCCTTCTTGCGGTTCAGAAAAGCTAAAATCGCTGGGGCAAGGCACGGAACAACTTGAAGAAGAGGTTAGTCGTCTTTTCCCTGACTATGTTATAGACAGAATGGATCTTGACACTACACGCGGGAAAAATGATTACGATAGAATTATTGATGATTTCCAGAATAGGAGGATTCAGATTCTTATTGGAACACAGATGCTTTCTAAAGGACTCGATTTTGAGAATGTAGGAATAGTAGGAATAATATCTGCCGACTCACTGCTCAACTACCCCGATTTCCGTTCTCACGAACGTGGGTTTCAGCTAATGATGCAAGCTGCCGGACGTGCAGGTCGTAAAAAAAGACGGGGAAAAGTAATTATACAGAGTGCAGACCCCGACCAGCAGATTTACAAATACATATCAAATTACGACTATAAAGGTTTTTTTGATGCTCAAATGGCTGAAAGAAAGCTGTTTAATTATCCTCCATTTAGTCGTCTGATCTCAATTGTACTCAAGCACAGAATTGAAAAGCAAGTTGAATCAGCTTCCGAATATATGGCTGTGCAACTCAGACAATCTTTTGGTGAGATGGTACAAGGGCCAACTAAACCAATGGTCAGCTTCATACAGCGTTATCACCTGAGAGAGATTCTGCTTAAACTTGACAATAACCTGCCTCTTAAGAAAACACGTGAGACAATAAAATCAGCTGAATCAAGTCTTCATTCAAAAACTGAATTTAAATATATATTGATTCAGTTCGATGTGGACAAGGTATAAAAGCAAAAAACCGTTACCCCTTGAGGAGTACCGGTTTCTTTACTGTTTTTTTAGTTCCGTTTTCACGAAAACTATTTCATTTCAATTTCTTCCTTCAGATCAATTTCATTTCCGTCTTTATCGTAAAATTCATATTGCAGGAAACCAAGTTTCTGATTTGGTATTATTTTCACACCTGCATTATACTTTTTCTTCCATTTACTCTTCAACGAAAAGAAACCTTGCTGAACATACGCTGCAACATAAGGATGTATGTGCAGACTGAATTTCTTCACTTTTAGATTATTCACCAAATAATCAATCTTTCCTTCCAGGGTGTCCGTAAATAGGAAAGAAGATTTTATTTTTCCTTTGCCAAAGCAAGTGGGGCATACTTCGCTAGTGGCAACTTCCATTTCGGGACGTACACGCTGACGCGTTATTTGCATTATCCCGAACTTGCTCAATGGTAAAATGTTATGCTTTGCTCTATCAGTTGACATCAGCTCTTGCATCTTAGACAACAGCTTGTTGCGATGCTCACCTTTATTCATATCGATAAAGTCAATTACAATAATGCCTCCCATGTCGCGTAACCGAAGCTGACGGGCAATCTCTTCTGCAGCAGCAACATTTACTTCATAAGCGCTGTCTTCCTGCCCAAGTTTTGATTTGTTGCGATTTCCGCTATTAACGTCGATCACATGCAATGCTTCAGTGTGCTCAATTATGAGATAAGCACCATTCTTAAAAGTAACAGTTTTTCCAAAGAGCGATTTTACTTGTTTTGTAACACCGAAATTATCTAAAATTGGCAATGCACCTTTATATTCTTTTACGATATTTTTTCTGTCGGGTGCAATGAGATTTACATATTCGGCAATTTGTTTAGACACGTTACTGTCATTAACGTGTATCTGTTCGAAAGAGGGATTGAAAATATCGCGTAATAGTGCTACAGTGCGTCCTGTCTCTTCATACACCAGAGCCGGAGCTTTAGCTTTCTGTATCTTGCTGATACTGTCTTCCCATCTTTTAACCAGAACTTTAAGCTCTGCATCTAAGTCGGCAACCCGCTTACCCTCAGCATTTGTTCTAATAATAACCCCATAATTCTTGGGCTTTATACTTTGAATCAGCTGACGAAGTCGCGCGCGCTCCTCCCTTGATTTGATTTTTTGTGATACCGATACACGGTTGATAAATGGAATTAAAACCATAAACCTTCCTGCGAAAGAGATTTCGGCAGTCAACCTGGGTCCTTTGGTAGAAATAGGTTCTTTGGCAATTTGTACCAAAATTTCCTGTCCTACTTTTAGAACATCCGAGATTAAGCCATCCTTATCAATATCGGGTTGCAGCTTCATCTTCTGGAGCTGCAGATTTTTTTTCTTGTCTTCAACCAATTTCTGAAATTGCAGAATCGAGTTGAATTCAACCCCTAAATCCAAATAGTGAAGAAAAGCGTCCTTTTTGTGTCCCACGTTCACAAATGCGGCGTTTAGGGCGGGCATAAGTTTTTTTACTTTGCCCATGTAGACATTTCCAACCGCGTAAGATTCGTCTTGATTTTCTTGTTGCAATTCTACTAGTTTCTTGTCTTCAAGAACAGCAATCGTAATCTCGTTCGGTTGAACATCTACAACAAGTTCGCTTGTCACAATTGTTCTTTTTATAATTATTAAAATACTTTCGGGATTCTGTCATCACAACAGAAATCGATTCACTCCTGAATCATATCCCTTTTAATACACAAAGAACAAACTTATCACCCTAAAGGTTTTCTTATAAGTTTGTTCCTGTATATGGCTGAAAGATGTTACAGGCCTATTTTTTCTTCTTGTGCCTATTCTTTCTTAGTCTTTTCTTACGCTTGTGTACAGACATTTTATGCCTTTTTCTTTTTTTTCCGCTTGGCATGTTTTAAATCTCCTATTTATTAATTAATCAACCTTGATTTCTTTTACCTGAGCTACAAATGTTTTGGATGGCTTGAAAGCGGGTATATTGTGTGCTGGGATAATTATTGTTGTATTCTTTGAAATATTACGTGCAGTTTTTTGAGCTCTTTTCTTAACGATGAAGCTGCCAAATCCTCTCAAATATACGTTTTCATCATTAGCTAATGAATCTTTAACTACATCCATAAAAGATTCCACTGTTGATAATACTGACGTCTTATCAACACCAGTTCTCTTCGCAATTTCGTTTACAATATCTGCTTTAGTCATTTTAGTTTTGTTTTTATTATTAATAATTGCACCAACTCGCTATTAGTAAAATTTTGGAATGCAAATATATAGCTTTTTTTTCAACCCTAAAAATAAATATATAGAAATTTTCTTTTTTTGGAATATTTGAAAATATCCGACATGCTAATAAACTTGATTTTTATCAACAATGAGGTGTTCTAAATTGTATTATTATAAAATAATGTTTATTTTTGCTCTTAAGCTTAACTGCTGTTTTAAACCTAAAAAATTATTTAGTTATGTCGGTGAATAAAGTTATATTAGTAGGAAATGTAGGCAAAGACCCGGAAATGAAGTATTTCGACAATGACGTCGCAAAAGCAAACTTCTCTGTAGCAACAAGTGAAAGAGGTTATACCACATCAGGCGGAACACAGGTACCTGAAAGAACGGAGTGGCACAATATTGTTTGCTGGAGAGGCTTGGCACAAGTTGCCGAGAGATTTGTAAAGAAAGGCACATTAGTATATATAGAGGGTAAAATAAAAACCCGTTCGTACGACGATCAAAACGGAGTTAAACGATATATAACTGAAATTATTGCCGATAATCTGGAGCTGCTAAGCAGAAAAGGCAGCAGCGGCGAAAATGAGAACTCAGGAAGTAAGCACGATTACTCTGCTTCAGATGATTCAACTAACGGAATGGATAATAATTCGGAGGTAGATGATTTGCCATTCTAAAAAAACATCGTAATTTTGTAAGAGAATGTTATAAAACATTCTCTTTTTTGTTTCACTAATTTATTACAACTTGGACCCTGACCCTTTATCGTTTCAACAAGTACACATACCGGTTTTTACACCAGTGGCTGCCGACTATGTTCTATTGGCACTCCTAATCCTGCTTATCTTCATTAATGCTATTGTATCCGGTTCTGAAACAGCCTTTTTTACATTAAAGAGAGACAACTCTGACAATAGACATTCATCTCATAAACCCGGAATGACCCGGATTAACGAACTACTAAAAAAACCGGAGAACCTTTTATACTCTATTGTTTTAACCTACAACCTACTAAACATAATCATTACTGTTTTAAGTATTTATCTGTTAAACAGACACCCATATTTTGCAGGAGAAGCTCGTTCTAAACTGATACTTGAGGTTATTATAGTGATATGTGTCATACTACTTTTTATTGATATGCTCCCCAAGCTGTACGCTTCTCACGATCCAATCAGATTCGCAGTAAAGCACTCACATTTAATAAAGGTAATCAATAAGTTGATGGGACCCTTATCCGCAATATTAGCAAAAAGCGCTGCAACAAAAAATGGTTCCACATCACATATTAAGCACGAGATATCAATGGATGATCTGACCAAAGCGCTCGAAATAACTTCAGATGAGATAACCGGTGATCAGGAAATGGAGATGCTCGAAGGCATAATCCGATTTAGAGATAAAAGTGTTGATGATATCAAGATTTCCAGAAGTGATATGGTAGCCATCAATATTCAGACACTATTTGTTGATGTAATCGACTTTATAGTTGAAGCAGGATTTTCCAGAATACCGGTATTCGAAGATAACCCTGACAACATTAAAGGGATTCTTTATGTAAAGGACCTGCTTCCCCACCTTGGCAAACCCCACAACTTTAAGTGGCAGTCTCTCATCCGTTCAGCATATTTTGTGCCGGGTGCCAAACGCATTGATGATCTTCTCGAAGAGTTCCGCACAAACAAAATCCACATGGCAATTGTTGTTGATGAATATGGAGGTACATCAGGCTTAGTTACCATGGAAGATATTCTCGAAGAGATTGTTGGAGATATTAGTGACGAGTATGATGAAGAATTGCCTCTCTATACATTGGCCGCTGACGGATCATATATATTTGAAGGTAAAACTCCTATCGAAGACTTTATCAAGATCGCCAACGTATCTGAAAAAGACTTCGAGGCAATGTCGGAAGAGGTTGATACGCTTGCCGGATTACTGCTCGAGCTGAAAGGTGATTTTCCTAAGAGGAAAGAGACTTTCACATATAAAAAATACACATTCCAGGCCGAGGAGATGAGTAAGAAGAGAATTATCAAAGTGCGATATTTCCCTCCCAAAGTAAAATTAAAAGACGTTGAATAAATAACTTATGCTTATCAGAAAAGAATATCATACAAACGGATCTCTGATGGGTATTTGGAAAATAGATGAAACAATAGAAGAACTTCTGGAGTTGTTCCCTTCATCTATCCGCTCAGAGGCAGACTCTTACATAAAAAGCGTTCGCTCTAACAGACGTATCCGAGAGTGGCTCTCTACCAGGATTATGCTGCTTGAGCTACTTGGTGAATTAAAAATAATTCTAAACAGAGAAGACGGCAAACCATATATCGAAGACGGATCATATCATATAAGCATCTCACACACAAGAGATCATGCAGCTATACTATTGCACAAAACCCATCCGGTAGGTATAGATATCGAGATTATATCTGATCGGGTTGAGATACTTGCATATAAATTTATTTCCGAAAACGAGTATATCGATCCGGAACATAAGACATTGCATCAGCTACTCCACTGGTCAGTAAAAGAATGTATGTTCAAATTAATAAATGAACAAGGCATCGATTTCAAAAAGCACCTTTTTGTTCACCGTTTCACTCCCAAACAAAGTGGTATGATTAATGCAACTGAATACAAAACCAACAAACAAAAAATATTCTCACTCAATTATGAAGTCCACCCCGAGTATGTATTAACATGGGTGGTTGAAAACTAAAAAATCCCAGGAGCATTTCCTGGGATTTTTTAATATGTAATCAATTCTTCGTGAAGATTTGCCGTTGTGATTAAACAGTTAGTGATACACGTTTAAATTCTGTAACTTCTAATTCTTTATCACTTTCTTTCATGAATTGCTCAATGCTCTTCTTAGAATCTTTCACATACTCCTGCTGAAGTAATGTTGATTCTTTGTAGAATTTCTGTAAAGCACCTTCTGCAATTCTATCCAGCAAGTTCTCAGGCTTTCCTGCCTCACGAGCTTTTTCACGAGCTATTTCCAATTCTTTTTCTTTGATTTCTGCCGGGATACCTTCTACTGAAACAGAAACAGGATTCATAGCAGCAACCTGCATAGCAATATCTTTTGCTACCTGCTCATCAGATACAGCTTTATTAAAACCAACTATCGTAGCCAGTTTATTACCCATGTGAATATAAGATGTTACATAGGGAGCAGTGATATACTCATAATATCCCAGTTCCATCTTCTCACCTGTAGCTGCCATTTTATCTGTTATAATCTGAGCAACTGTACCGTTTCCAAGTTCAATTGCAAGCAGCTCATCAATTGTAGCAGGCTTATTGATCATTGCAGCATCAAGGATCTGCTCAGTTAGAGCTATATAATCTTCATTCTTCGCTACAAAATCAGTTTCGCACTGTAATGCAACTACTGCAGCGAAATTGCCCTCAGTTTTTGCAAGTACGCAACCTTCCGCAGCATCACGATCTTCTCTTTTTGCTGCTACAGCCTGTCCTTTTTTACGGATAATCTCCATAGCTTTATCGAAATCTCCCCCCGCTTCGTTGAGTGCACTTTTGCAATCCATCATACCGGCACCTGTCATTTTGCGCAGGTGCTGTATATCTGCCATTGTTACTGCCATATACTATTTAATGTTTATTATTTATTATTCGTCAACCTCTGCGTCCTTCGCAAATTTACTAACAACTGCTGCTTTCATAGCTTCAGAGTCCTCTTTCTTTACTCTTTCTTTTTTGGCAGCTTTAGTTTTACGTTCTCTGCGTTGTGGTGCATCTTCTGACTGATCTTCTGCTGCTGCAGCATCAGCTTTCTCGATTTTACGCTCTTCCAGACCTTCTTTTATTGCATCGCAAAGTACACCTAATATCAGATCAATTGCTTTTGCAGCATCATCATTTGCAGGTATAACAAAGTCGACATTAGAAGGATTTGAGTTGGTATCCACAATCGCGAATACAGGAATACCCAATCGTTCTGCTTCTCTTACTGCAATTTGTTCTTTCATTACGTCAACAACAAATATTGCAGATGGCAGACGAGTAAGATCCTGAATAGAACCAAGGTTCTTCTCCAGCTTAGCACGCTGACGTGTCACCTGAAGTTTTTCACGTTTTGACAGAGTGTCAAACGTACCATCTTTAATCATCTTATCTATGCTTCCCATTTTCTTCACCGCCTTGCGGATAGTTGGGAAGTTAGTAAGCATACCACCAGGCCAGCGTTCAATAACATAAGGCATGTTCACGCTCTGTGCTCTTTCTTCGATAACAGGTTTAGCCTGTTTTTTTGTAGCTACAAAAAGAATTTTCTTTCCTGATTTAGCCATTTGCTTCATAGCAGCAGCAGCTTCCTCAGTTTTAGCTATAGTTTTGTAAAGATCGATAATGTGAATACCGTTACGCTCCATAAATATGTAAGGAGCCATAGCAGGATTCCATTTTCTTTTTAAGTGGCCGAAGTGCGCTCCGGCATCAAGTAATTGGTCAAATTCTAACTTTGCCATTTTGTTTTGTTTGTTTTTATTCGTTTACTTTCTTTTTCTTAGGTCGAATCATAAGGTAAACCATCCTTGCCTGAATATCAGCCCGGGATGATGTCCTTACAATTTAGATACTAAACGTTTAAGCTGGCACTGCAGCTATCCACGATAAATTAACGTTTCGAGAACTGGAATTTCTTCCTTGCACCCGGTTGTCCCGGTTTTTTACGCTCAACCACACGTGGGTCGCGTGTCATAAAGCCTTTGGCTCTTAATGCCGGCTTATCTTCGGGATTTATTTTTACTAAAGCACGAGCAATGCCTAATCTTACAGCTTCAGCTTGTCCTTTATAACCACCGCCATCAAGATTCACTCTGATATCATATTTCTCTGCGACATCAAGAGTATTTAACGGTTGTTTCACAATAAACTGAAGTATAGATGAGGGAAAATATTGTTCTAAATCACGTTTATTAATAACGATTTTTCCGGTACCTTCGGTCACGAAAACCCTGGCCACTGCTGCTTTACGCCTTCCTATTGCATTTACTGCTTCCATCATTATTATTTAAGACTGTTTATATCGATTTTTTTTGGTTTTTGTGCCTGATGTGGGTGCTCGTTGCCGGCATACACAAACAGATTATTTAATATTGCCTCACCTAATTTATTTTTAGGCAACATTCCCTTTACCACTTTTCTGAAAAGTCTGTCAGGACCTTTCGCCATCATCTCTGCCGGAGTTGACTCACGCTGTCCTCCCGGATATCCCGAATAGCGATAATAGGTGCGTTCTGTCCACTTATTTCCTGTAAGTATTACTTTATCTGCATTCAGTATAATAACATTATCACCGCAATCCACATGTGGAGTGAAGCTTGCTTTATACTTACCTCTAAGTAGTTTTGCTACTTTCGAGCAGAGACGCCCTAATGTCTGCCCTGTGGCATCTATTTCAACCCACTCTTTCTGAGCCGTTTCTCTGTTTACAGAAATGGTTTTATAACTAAGCGTATCCATTCTTGTTCTTTAATTTTAATTAGTAAGTTAGTGTGAAGTTGATTCTTAATGCTTCCTTTAATGTCTTGCTAAGGGACAGAATAGGCAAATAAAAAGCTTAAAATCAAACTCTTAATCGAAAAAAACTAATAATCGGACTGCAAAGTTACAATAATCCAATAAATTAACAAAGAGTTTGAAGCTAATTTCTTTTATATAAAAATGTTTTTTTCATATTAACCCCCTCTGCTTTCTTAAACTAAGATCAGAAAAGAGTAGAGACAGAACCTCGTCCTGCCGAAACCGATATTAGATATTTCAAAAGTTAAACAGCTCCTGAACTTAAGTTCTACTTAAATTTCCCAAAGTCAAGAGCTTTGAATACACCCTCAAGCTCATTATAACTCAAACCTGTACCATTAAGTGTCACAAGGTATCTGTCCGAAACCAATGATGCAATCTCTGAGTTTATCCAGCCTTCGCCTCTCTCCTCTTCTACGGTTGCACGATGACCGTCTATAGTAGTGGTTTTAGAGAACCCTGTCTCTGTCTCCTCTTCCATTTCCATAGAAAGCGCCATCACATAAATTGCAATCATCCCTGAACCTGTTTCTCCGGCACCATCAATAATTGACAGCTCAACACTTTTATCCTGACCATCAGAATAAGTAGCCTGACCCAACACCAGTCCCATCATTGAAGCATCACCAACTGTAAATTTGGTCCTTTTCATTCCTGAGAGACTTTCGGGCAGAAGCGCTTTAATCTCATCATTTGTGAGTGGAGTCAGAGCAGCCAGTTCCTTCTGCTTCTCTTCCCAATCTTCAGTTGCATCAGCTACTTTATTGAGGTTTTTAAAACCACTAATAGCTTCAGAGATACCGGGTGAATCGTCTCCACTATCTTCAGATGATTTATTACCTCCGCAAGACAATAACAGAGCACTAACAAACAGCACGACAGATAAATGTTTTAAGTTCATAGTTCAATTTCTATTATTAACGGTTTATGACTTGAAGAACAATTATTTAATTTTAATATAACAACATAAAGTTTAAATAGTTTTTATATTGTTGTCATATTTTCACATTTAATAGATTGTAAACAAGTCATAAGCAAGACATAACTATTCACCTATAATTCAGAAATAATCAATAATTGATAAACGTGAGAAAATTAATAACATCACGCAAGATGGATAAACAACGAAGTCCGCTCTCTCCTCTCAAGGTTTTTGGTTCGATGTCCTTTACCGTTAGTGTCCTCAACCAAAAGAATCTCACCAGTTTGAAACTGACGCACCTCACCGAGCGACGTCTCAATTTCAATTCCCCCGTCAAGAAGCACAATATACTGCCTCTGAGGCGCATGATGAAAATCGTAATCATAATCGGGAGAAACCTTCCTAAACTGAAGCGACTTCACAGCCACATTTTCAGAAAGAAAACCAATCTCACCTCTGTTAAAGAGAGGCACTTCAATCACCTCGAAGTGCGACTCTCCATTCTCATCACTATATACACGTGTTACTTTCATTTCACAAATATTACCTTTTTAGCATGCTCAACCTCATTAATAGAGATAGAATGCGACTTGCCCTGATACACTTTTTCTGTCACAGAAGCATTCATACCTTTAAAAATTTCGGCAGAAGCCATAACTCTATCAACCGGAACATGAGCATCCGGATCGCCTGTGCTCAATAAAACAGGTGTCTGCTCAAAGTCACCTTTATAGATCGAAGGATCAATCTCATCACCAATCAACCCGCCGGTAAAGGCAACAATACCCCCATACCGCCGTGCATTACGGGCAGTATACTCAAGCGTAAGGCAAGCCCCTTGAGAAAAACCCAGAAAATAAATATTCTCTGCAGCAATACCGGCATCCATAATCTTCTCCACCGTCTTACCCACCACCTCAACAGCCGAAGCAAGCCAAGGCTCATTCTCCTCTGTAGGCGCAATAAACGAATAAGGATACCAGGTGTGGTTTGTTGCCTGTGGCGCAATAAGAGCAAAACCTGTAAGTCCAAGATGCCGCGATAACGAGAGAATATCTTCAGCAGTGCTACCCCTTCCATGAAGCATAATCAGCGCCTTTTCAGCCTGCTCAAGCGACACTCCTTCAAATTTCAAATCCAATCTGTGCTTTAAATCCATCTTTTTATAATTTTCTGATTTCAGTTATTCTAATACGGGAAGTACTTCCTCTATTTTCTGCCGCATACCCTCATACTTCTTAGGAAGCCTAAGAGAGCTGCCCAGACTGTCCAGAGACTCATCAACAGTAAACCCCGGGTTATCCGTTGCTATTTCAAACAAAACACCTCCAGGCTCCCTGAAATAGAGCGAGAAGAAGTAGTCACGATCAATCTTAGGAGTGATATTCAAACCTGCTGCAACCACTTTTTTACGAACCTCCATTAGGATATTATCATCCTTAACCCTGAAAGCAATGTGATGATTAGTGCCCGCAGCACCGCGACCGTTTGGAGCAGCCGGATCCTCAAGTATATCTATAAAATTGGCAGCGTCAACCGTGTCCACGGCAAACCTGTATCTGTTACCCTCATGTTTTATCTGCGAATATCCCAGTATATCCGTCAGAACCTTAACAGTAGCCTCAGCTGATCTCAATGTTAGTGTAACCGTATGAAACCCTCTTATGGCAACATCAGCACCAATCTGGTCAGTTGTCCAGGGCTCCCTGTTATCCTGCTTTTCAGCAACCACCAGCTGCAGCTGCATACCGTCAGGATCGTCAAAAGACAACAACCTCTCATTAAATATCACACTCTCTTGCGACTCAATACCATAACCTTCAAGTCTCTTTTTCCAGAAATCAAAACTCCCCGAAGGCACCGAATAAGCAGTATGTGTGGCCATACCCGCACCATTTACACCCTTGCCAATGCCCTCCCACGGGAAAAAAGTAATAATTGATCCCGGTGTCCCCTGCTCATCACCAAAATAAAAATGGTAAGTGCCCGGATCATCAAAGTTCACCGTCTTTTTCACAAGTCTGAGACCAAGCACGTTTGTATAAAAATCATGATTACCCTGTGCACTGTTGGATATTGCAGTAATATGATGCAATCCTAATATATTTGTTTTCATCTATATTTCCTTTTTAATTATTCAATATATCTATAACAAAACAGACAATCTAAAAGTTCACAGATCAAATTAACACTAAATAGAAGCCTATTTAACATGGTATAAATGAACAAATTTTGAGTAGGAATAGAAAAATATAGTCAACTTTTTGCAGATTTATTAAAATGATGTATCTTTGCACTCTCAAAACAGGGTCCCGTAGCTCAACTGAATAGAGTATCTGACTACGGATCAGAAGGTTCCAGGTTTGAACCCTGGCGGGATCACTCTTTATGATACACACAATACACACACTAAAAACTATCAAACTGAATAAAAGTTTGGTAGTTTTTTTTATCTTTGAAATGAATTAATTGAAATTTGCAATCATGGATAATCATATAGAAGATAAAGTCGTTTATATTACCGGAGGAGCCAAAGGGCTGGGAAAAGCAATAGTTACACTGTTCTGTAAAAATGGTGCAGACGTAACATTCTGCGATATAAATACAGAAGAAAGCAATAAGCTATGCAATGAACTCTCGTCATACAAATGCAGCTATCATGAAGTTGATATTTCAGATGCAGAAGCATTGGAACGATCAGTTAATCAAGTAATAAAAGAAAAAGGAAATATCGACGTTATAATAAACAATGCAGGAGTCAGCTATTTCAACTCAATTCTTGATACAACAGTAGAAGATTTTGATAAAGTACTGGATATAAACTTACGCCCTCTGTTTATTACTGCCCGCACATTGGCAAAACTTAGAGAAACCAACCCAAACTTAAACACCTACGGAAGAATAATAAACATCTCTTCCACCCGCTATTTGATGAGCGAACCCAACTCAGAATCTTATGCTGCTTCCAAAGGAGCAATATACTCTCTTACCCATGCCTTAGCACTTTCGTTGAGCAAATACAAAATCATAGTAAACTCCATCAGTCCCGGCTGGATTGAAACCGGCGATTATGAACTGCTCAGCCCCCAAGATCATAGCCAGCACCCATCAGGCAGAGTAGGCAAACCCGACGACATTGCGCGCACCTGCCTATTCTTATGCCAGCCTGATAATGATTTTATAAACGGCCAAAACATAGTGGTGGACGGAGGCATGACTAAAAAAATGATATATCTGTAAGGTACTTATAAATAAATAGTATAAAGTCAAACATTTGTAGTACTTTTGTCTTTGAATTAAATCACATTTATGACATTTAAAGAACTAAAGATTTCAGAGCCTATTTTAAAGGCATTAACCGACAAAGGATACCAAACACCAACACCAATACAAGAACAGGCAATCCCTGTAGCAATAGACGGCAGAGACATACTAGGCATAGCACAGACAGGCACCGGCAAGACCGCTGCTTTCGCAATTCCTATTATTCAGATGTTAAATCAGCCTCGTGCAAAAGGTGCAAGAAACGGGATAAAAGCGCTAATACTTACCCCAACAAGAGAGCTGGCGATACAGATCGACGACTGCTTCGGAGAGTACAGCCGGAATACCAACCTGCGTCATGCAGTAATATTTGGAGGCGTAAATCAACGACCTCAAGTAAATCAGTTGAAAAACGGAGTAGATATCCTAACAGCCACCCCAGGGAGGTTGCTTGACTTAATCGCACAAAAGCACATTTCGCTAAGTAATATCAGTCACTTTGTCCTCGACGAAGCCGACCGAATGCTTGACATGGGATTTGTGCACGACATCAAACGACTTCTACCCCTGCTGCCCAAACAAAGGCAGACACTCTTCTTCTCTGCTACCATGCCTGCGGCAATAACAAAGCTATCCAAGACGATACTATATAAGCCCGTCAGAATAGAAGTAACCCCCGCCTCATCTGCGGTAGACACAGTAGAGCAACACCTCTATTATGTAGAAAAACCCGAGAAAAGCAACCTTCTGTTTAACGTACTGCAAAAAGTACAAAGTAAATCAGTACTCGTTTTCTCACGCACAAAACACGGTGCTGATAAAATTGCACGAGTACTAAACAAAAAGGGAATTGGGTGCGAAGCAATCCACGGCAACAAATCACAGAATGCACGCCAACGAGCGCTTACCAATTTCAAATCGGGCAAGACACGAGTAATCATAGCAACCGATATCGCTGCAAGAGGCATTGACATTACAGACCTCGAGATGGTGATAAATTACGACCTGCCCGATGTAGCCGAAACTTATGTTCACCGTATAGGCCGTACCGGTCGCGCCGGTAAAACCGGAACCGCTCTTTCATTCTGTGCTCCAGACGAACGAGTGATGCTAAACGATATACAGAAATTGACGGGGAAGAAATTGAGCAGTGTAATCAGTTAAACACTTTATTTAAAAACATAAAGTTATACATAATCTCAATCATCCTCATTAAAATATGAGGTTGATATGAAGAGATAATGAAGTAGATATGTAGTGGATTCGGACTTGGTACGGCAAATTCACATTGTATGTATCACCTTTATAACTGAAAAACGACTTTTATCACATCCCGAAATACAATTTTGCCATAGAGAAATAAATAAGCACGCCTGAGATGTCGCATATAGTTGTTATCAGCGGTGCACTGGCAGTGGCAGGGTCTAACTTAAGACGGGTGAAAATAAAAGGCAAAAGCATGCCTACCACACTCCCTACAACTACAATCAGAACCATTGTGAGTGATACAACCGGAATAATATCCGGAGCACGCCATGATGCTACAACAGAAACACCTACTGCCATTGTAAGTCCTAGCAGAAGGGCTACAGCTAATTCTTTGCTCAATAATCGTACCCAGTCTCTTCCACGAACATCACCCTTTCCGAGCGACCTTATCATTAGTGTGGCTGATTGCGAACCGGCATTTCCGCCACTATCAATAAGGAGAGGCAGAAAAAACACTAATGAAACCATGGATTCTATAACTGTGTCGAAACGTGACATCGCATAACCCGAGAATATGTTCATTAAAACCAGTGCCATAAGCCATCCGATACGTTTTTTATAGATAAAAGTGACTGATGCTTGCACAGGGTTTATTATAGCGTCTTTAACACCGACAAATCGGTGGAAATCTTCGGTTTGCTCCTCTTCTGCCACATCGAGGATATCATCTACCGTAACAATACCGAGCAAGGTGTTTGAACTATCTACAACCGGCAAGGCTATACGATTATAGTCCTTGAAAACATGAACTGCAGTCTCCTGATCATCAAATGCGCTTAACACGATCAACTCATGTTTAGTAAGATCTTCTATTTTATCGTCGGGATTTGCAAGCAAAATATCCCGAATACGAAGGTCGTTAATTAGTTTCCAGTTTTGATCAACAACATAAACCACGCTTAAGGTTTCGGCATCTACTCCAAATCGGCGAATATGACTGAGCGTTTCTTTTACAGTAAAGTGCGACTTTACGGCAACATACTTTGGAGTCATCAAACGTCCAATGCTGTCTTCAGGGTAACCAAGAAGCTGAGTAGTTATTTGAAGGTTTTCCTTACTCATAAGCTGCATCAGCTGCTGAGCCACTTTTCCGGTTAACTCTTCAAACAGAGCTGTACGGTCGTCCGGCTCTAAATCATTCATCAGGTTGGTCAGCAGAGTTGCATGCTGAGCAAGTCCATCGATGATTTTTTTTTGTTTGGAAGGATCTAGCTCCTGAAACACCTGTTTTGCTTTTCCTCTGGGAAGAAAGCGGAATAAAATTGTTGACTGCAACTCATTGCTTCGCTCTATTAGCGTAACAATTGTAGGTACATCCAACTTAGTAAGCTCCTCTTTGAGCAAAGTCCACGCCTCATTCTTTATTAGCGTGTGAATAATTGTGTGGGCATTTGTCATAAACGTTTTCCTTTCGAAATCCTGTCATCCTCCAACATCAATTCCCCCGAATCGATCTTAAAACGGATTACTTTAATTATTTTCTCATTGTTTTCGTCTTGCTTACTAAAGGATATTGTTTCTGAAGAAGATACTGCCGAAGAAGCTGACTCTGAGATAGAATCAACAAGTTCATTTAAACGATAAGTAGTTTGTGAATTAAAGGCCTCTTCCAGCTTTTCTCCGATCAGTCGATACTCCCAGTTGCTAAGCCCTGACTCATTCTTCCTGAGACAGACATCGCAGCAACCGCAGTCTTTTGAATCGGTTTCTCCAAAATATACCAACAGCATACGACTTCGACAGACATCACTGTTTGCGGCGTAGTCGATTATAGAATGTATCCTTTTACTGAAACGCTTTTTGCGTTCTTCGTAAACTGACTGTGGTATTACCACATACTCTGTTCCCTCTCGTGAGGTGGTATAGATTATAAAGGGCGTTTTTTTTGCAGGGACATAATATATATAACGTAGTTTGGACAGGTTGATGAGAATATCATAAACTTCCTGACGGGTCTTCCCTATCCTGCCGGCAAGCATTGATTCGTCAATATAAATATCATCGGAGAAAACCCCTGTGTAGGTTCGCATTATTGTGTGCAACAGTTCGTCTATTAACGGATCCATTCTTAATGAATACATTTCATCACGATAGATAAGAAATCGCAACCTTGATCTTGTGTCAATTTCGTCGGTATATTCTAAATAACCTGCAAGTTCCAGGATTTTAAGTGCATGATGTGTTTGCAGGGAAGGCAACTTGAATCGTCTGCAGAATTCTATCAGATCGAAATCGAACACTCTACCGTAACCTGATCCTACAGCTACCTGAAAATAGTTGCCCAGCGCCTCATACACACGTACAATAAGCTCTTTCTTAGGAAAGGTGTCAGCGATTCTTTTCTTTAGCTTGGCACTGTCTGACTTTGTATATAATATTACTGAGTATGATTTTTTACCATCGCGACCTGCACGGCCTGCCTCCTGGAAATACTCCTCGGGTGAGTTGGGGAGGTCCATATGAACTACAGTTCGCACGTCAGGCTTATCTATACCCATGCCAAATGCGTTAGTGGATACAATTATGCGGCAATCATCCTCTTTCCATGCATTTTGCCTGAACACCTTATCTTCGTACGAAAGTCCTGCATGAAAATAATCTGCAGAAACTCCCGCCTTCTTCAGAGCCATGGCAATCTCCTTGGTTTGCTTTCTGCTTCTGACATAAACAATACCGGAGCCGGGTACAGATTTGAGTATATGAATTAGTTCGCCTACTTTATTATCTGCCGGTCTGACAACATAAGAAAGGTTTTCCCTGAGAAAACTTGTCCGGAATACATTCTTCTCTTTAAAACGAAGTCTTTCCTGGATATCATCAACCACATCTGTTGTTGCAGTAGCAGTCAATGCCAATACAGGAACATCAGTCAGAATATCCCTGATATCTGCAATTTTAAGGTAAGATGGTCTGAAGTCGTATCCCCACTGAGAGATACAGTGAGATTCATCAACAACGAGAAGGCAGACATCCATAGCCTGAAGCTTGGTTATGAATATATCGGATGAGAGACGTTCGGGTGAGACATAAAGAAATTTATATCCGCCAAATATACAATTTTCGAGAGTTGTGATTATTTCATCACGTGACATTCCTGAATAGACTGCAGCTGCTTTTATGCCCCTTTCGCGGAGGTTGTCGACCTGATCCTTCATCAGAGCAATAAGTGGTGTCACGACAAGGCAAATACCCTCCATTGCCATCACGGGAACCTGAAAAGTGAGAGATTTACCCCCGCCTGTCGGCATTAGCCCAAGTGTGTCCCTCTTTTCCCATACAGATTGAATAATTTCCTCCTGTAGAGGACGAAAAGAAGTGTATCCCCAATACTCATTTAATATATTGTGAAACAATTTCGATTCCATATTCAAACACTCCTGTATGATCTACTCCCTTATATCTTTAACCATCAACTGTGTATAAGACCTGCTACCATGTGTATTCTCCTCTATTGTGTAGCAGATATCAACTGGTTTCCCTTCTTTGATACGCTTATAAAAGTCGTGTTGAGCAAAAGCAATACCGGGCATGGGCACGCTTGTAGATTCATCAACTACATCAAGCTTTATGTGACGCTGTCCTTTGCCCACAAGCCTGCTACTCCCTGAATCAAACACATTTCTTGTGAGGAAAACAGGGTTGTCATTTTCTGGTCCGAAAGGGTTGAAAAGCTTTAATCCTTCAGTAAACTCAGGTGTGATTTGTGAAAGTGATATTTCCGCATCTACAGTAATCTGCGGTGACATCATTTTTGGTTCGAGACCATCGAATGAGAGTTTATTAAAACGTTCCCTGAACTCTTGCAGATTCTCCTCACGAAGTGTAAGGCCGGCTGCATAAGTATGTCCTCCGAAGTTCTCTAAAATATCACGACAGGATTCAATAGCTTTATATACATCAAATCCGGGCACTGATCGTGCGGATCCTGATATCATATTGCTTGATTTGGTGAGAACAACTGCCGGACGATAATATTTTTCACTAAGTCGTGATGCTACAATCCCAACAATACCTTTGTGCCAGGTTTCGTTGTATAACACAATGCATGTTTGATTCTCAACATCAAGATTATTATCGATATATTCTATTGCCTCTTCAGTTATCTTTTTATCCAGCTCACGGCGGTCTAGGTTGTACTGGTCAATATTCAGACTCTTTTCCCGTGCTGAGGTCATGTCATTAGCAAGCATAAGATCAACAGCCTCTTTGCCGTTCATCATCCTGCCTGAAGCATTAATACGTGGACCTATCTTGAATACAATATCATTAACGGTGATATGTTTACGATGCAGACCGCAAATCTCTATTATACCTCTGAGTCCGAAACTTGGGTTGGAGTTAAGTTGCTTTAATCCGTAATGAGTCATTATACGGTTTTCACCCGTAAGCGGCACAATATCAGATGCGATACTAACTGCAACCAGATCCAGAAGTGGCTCTATTTCAGAAAAAGGATAGCCGTTTCTCTGAGAGAAGGCTTGTACGATCTTGAACCCTACACCGCATCCCGACAGCTCGTCGTACGGATATATTGAATCAGACCGTTTTGCATCAACTACTGCAACTGCATTGGGGAGAGTGTCATC
>DHCC01000095.1:37918-48107 GCA_002398875.1 Bacteroidales bacterium UBA4912
GCTTTTATACCGCAGTCAAGTGAGATTATGAGCTTTACACCCGTGTTCACGGCATAATCGATTCCTTGAAACGAAATGCCATACCCTTCATCGTACCTGTCAGGAATATAATAATCTATGTTACTGGTTATTCCCCGAAAGAACTTGTAAACTAATGCTACGGCTGTTGTGCCGTCTACATCGTAATCACCGTAAATAAGAATCCTCTCTTTGTTGCCGAGAGCTTTCTCGATTCGCTTAATTGCCTTATCCATATCGGGAAGCAGAAAAGGGTCGTGCAGGTCATCCAGACTCGGATACAAATACTTCATTGCCTCTTCTTTTGCTTCAATTCCTTTATTGATAAGCAGTTCAGCTAATACGGGATGTATATTTAATTCTTTCGCTAGAT
This sequence comes from Bacteroidales bacterium UBA4912, assembly GCA_002398875.1. Lineage (GTDB taxonomy): Bacteria > Bacteroidota > Bacteroidia > Bacteroidales > Dysgonomonadaceae > Proteiniphilum. The sequence continues at coordinate 38,310 of DHCC01000095.1, forward strand.
CATCTTTTTTATTTTTTTGGTCGTTTGATAGGGTTGAATAATTCCATCTGTAAGTCATTTATATATATCATTTTTCTTTTCTCTTGTATCCCGAATTCACAACGGGGAATTGGAGCGGCTCGAAATCATGGGCGATTACGGCTACTTTAGTATCTCAGTAATGGTATTCTTGTATGTATGCCATTCCGAAGATGTAAAGATAACATTTATTTTTTTCTTACACCTTTTTTAGATATAATTAAAAATAAAAAGATTCACTACAAATGATTATCTTTGTACTTCGAAATCAAGCTAAGAACAAAAAAATGGAGATCGCAGCATTAGTATCAGGAGGAGTGGACAGTTCGGTTGTAGTGCATCAGCTAAAAGAGATGGGTTACGATCCTACTATCTATTACATTAAAATCGGGATGGAGGATAAAGATGGATATATTGATTGTCCCTCTGAAGAAGATATTGAGATTGTAACATATATTGCTAAAAAATATGGCTGCCGCTTTGAAGTTGTCTCTCTGCATGAAGAGTACTGGGACACGGTTGTACGCTATACTATTGATTCTGTTAAACGTGGATTGACTCCCAATCCTGACATGATGTGCAATAAGCTGATTAAATTTGGAGTGTTTGAACAGAAGTGGGGTCATGACTTCGATAAGATTGCTACCGGGCATTATGCAACTACAACAGAACTCGATGGATTGACATGGTTATCCACAGCAAAGGATAAAGTAAAAGATCAAACATATTTCCTTGGTCAGATAAGCTATGTACAGGTTTCAAAACTTATGTTTCCAATAGGCAGTTTATTGAAATCCGAAGTACGCAAAATTGCCACTAGAGAAAATCTGCCTTCAGCAAAAAGAAAGGACAGTCAGGGTATATGTTTTCTGGGAAAGGTGAACTACAATGAGTTTATTGAACGCTATATGGGCAGGAAAGAGGGACTTATTGTTGAACTGGAAACAGGCAACATATTAGGTAAGCACCAAGGCTACTGGTTTCATACTATTGGTCAGCGTAAAGGGCTAGGACTAAGCGGCGGTCCATGGTTTGTGATTAAAAAAGATATTAATCGCAACATCATTTATGTTTCAAAGGGATATGACACAAAGCATCAATTTGGTGAAGTTATAAACCTGCAGGGATTCGAGTTTATTACCAAAGATATATGGGGCGATTTTGAAGATGAAAAAGAGATAAGCTTTAAGATCAGGCACACACCTGGATTTACAAAAGGAGTGATCTCTAAAAAGGGAGATATGTACACTATTCATTCTGCTGAGCCTGTGCAGGGTATTGCTGCCGGACAGTTTGGAGTAGTTTATGATCAGGGAAACAGTTTATGCTTGGGTAGCGGGATGATAATATAATACAGAACTTGATGAAAAGAACCATTCAAATACTTACATTTTTTCTACTGATTTCTATACCTGATTTGTTTGCGCAGTTTGAAGGCACTTTTGGTATTGGTGCTCATGCAGGATATGGCACTGAGATTAATGGTCCTGGAATTGGAGGACATATTCATTATTACCGTACAAACAATTTGCGTTTTGCCCCCTCATTCACCTATTTCCCTGAGATAAAAGGTGAAGGGATGTGGACAGTTGATGCTGATGCACACTACATTTTGCCTGTTTCTCTTACTGCTTCGCTTTATCCCATCGGCGGCTTAAACTACTCAAAATGGATGTTTGAAGAAACATCTGTGACAACCGGTGAGGAGCCACAAAATAACCACCATCGCCTGGGTGCTAATCTAGGGATGGGCTTCCAGCATGATATAAGCTACAGAGTGAGGGCAAACTTTGAACTTAAATATCAGTTTATACGTAATTATTCACAGGTTCTGGTTACTGCAGGTTTCGGGTTCTGGTTTTAAAATTAAATTATATGAAAGACTTTATTAATCAAGATATAAAAAATGAAAACGCTGTACTTGTCGGTCTGATCACCCAAGAGCAGAGTGAAGAAAAGGTAAACGAATACCTTGACGAACTGGCTTTTCTTGCTGAGACTGCAGGACTTACTCCTGTAAAAAGGTATTTGCAGAGAATGGATATGCCTAATACTGCTACATTTGTGGGCAAGGGTAAGCTTCAGGAAATTGAGGAGTATGTTAAGGATGAGGACAACGAAATTGGGGTTGTTATTTTTGACGATGAGCTGTCAGCACGGCAACTCCGAAATATCGAGAAAGAGCTTAACCTGCGTATTATGGACAGGACAAGTCTTATCCTCGACATTTTTGCAATGAGAGCTCAGACATCTCATGCAAAGGTACAGGTAGAACTTGCTCAGTATGAGTACCTACTGCCCCGTCTTACTCGCTTATGGACTCACCTTGAGAGACAAAGAGGAGGAGGTGGCACAATTATGCGCGGACCGGGTGAAACGCAGCTGGAAACCGACCGCAGGATTATCCTCGATAAGATATCACGACTAAAACAACAACTAAAAGATATTGATAAGCAGAAAACTGTTCAGCGTAAAAACAGGGGCAAACTTGTACGCGTTGCTCTTGTAGGCTACACCAATGTTGGTAAATCAACATTAATGACTTTATTAAGCAAAAGTGAAGTGTTTGCAGAAGATAAACTGTTTGCCACACTCGACACAACAGTACGCAAGGTAACAGTCAAGAACTTACCGTTTCTGCTGACTGATACAGTTGGGTTTATCCGTAAACTGCCCACTCATCTGGTTGAGTCGTTTAAATCAACCCTTGATGAGGTTCGCGAAGCTGATATCCTACTTCATATAGTAGATATTTCACATCCTGCTTTTGAGGAACAGATAGAGGTTGTGGAGAAAACTCTTTATGAAATAGATGATACCGCAAAGCCTACAGTTTTAGTCTTCAATAAGATTGATGCTTTCACTCATACTGTTAAGGATGAGGATGATCTCACCCCTAAAAAGCGGGAGAATTATACTCTTGATGAGCTAAAACAATCATGGATCAGCAAACTTAAAGAAGATTGCATATTCATCTCTGCTAAAGAGAAAGAGAATATCGATGACCTTAAAGAGCTTATCTACGAGAAGGTAAAAGATATTCATGTTACCCGTTTTCCCTACAACGATTTCTTATATCAAACTTATGACGAAGACGTTGAGTAAAGAGATAAAGATCAGTTGACTCTCTTGCAAAGCGCCTCATTAAGAGCTATCACAGCTTCTTCATAATGTTCGCGCGTAATCACAAACTGCATATTCACCTGCATAAGCGATTGGGCAAAACTCTCAATATTAATACCCTTCTCGTATAATGCCTGAGCAGCCCTGTACAGAAATCCCGGCAAGGCAATATTTGTCCCCATCACACAAACAATAGCCATAGGTTTAGCAGTAACCTGATAAAAGACATCTTTTAGTATATTTATCAGGTTTTTGCTTTTCTCATTATCCCAAACAACCATGGTTATAGAGTTTGCATTAGTAGATTTGAGGATATAACTAACGTCATATTTAACGAAGTAACTCATTATTCTGCCATCAAAACCAACCTCTCCAACCATCATTGGGTCGTGAACTTCAATTGCTATCATTTTTCTGGATCCTGATACTATCTCTACCCTGGGCTCTGGAGAAATATAATCCCGTGAGATTATTGTACCTGGATGCTCAGGTTCAAAGGTGTTTTTAATACGAATGTCGATACCTGCCAACTCAAGCGGCTTAGCAGCTTTTGGGTGTATGGCTTCCATACCTATATCCGCCAACTGATCAGCAATTATATAATTTGTGTGTCCAACGGGAATGCTGTTTTCAACTCCTACGATCTTAGGGTCAGCACTCGACAAGTGATACTCCTTATGTATCACAGCCTCATCTGCTTTAACCTCAACGGCTATCTTGCTGAAGGTAACTTCACTATAACCACGATCAAAAGCACGCATAATACCCTCTGTTCCTTTTGTATAACCGGTAACAATACAGAGAACCTTGCTGAAATCTATATCTTTAAACTCTTTATGAATACGCTCATCAATTGTTAAAGGCTCATTATCATTAAAACCGCTCAGATCAATAAAACGCGCATTTACTCCATTATTATTGAGGATATTAACAGAGTTCCAACCTGAATGGGCCTCTCCAATGGAGGCAAGTATTTCTCGTGCGGCAAGATGAATATCTGTACGGTTTACATAACCTGAAGCCAAAACCTTTCCCAGACTATAAAGTAATGTCTTAGCCTGATCTACACGAAACCTGATGAAATCACGCGCTTCCTTAAGGTCGAGACCATAATCTGCAAAACCATCGTTTATAAGCAGCAAACGCTGGCAGAATGAGTCGAGTGCAGCACTGTAATCCTCACCATTCAGGAATTTATTGTAAATACCATGTTCACCTGTCTTTTTATGTTCCAGCAGCCAGTTAGTAACGTTGTTATAGGCAGAAACAACAAATATTCTGTTGTAAAGATCATCACCTTTGCGGTTTCCTATGATTATATTTTGCATTACGTCCTGAAACTGGGACATCGACGTACCTCCTATTTTCTCTACTGTGAGCATAATTATAAAAATAAAATATGAATAACTTGATAATTAAAACTGTTTCAACTCCTTGTAAACCTTGAATATCGGGAAGCCCATCACGTTGAAATATGAGCCTTCTATCCTCTCAACCGCCACATAACCAATCCACTCCTGTACCCCGTAAGAGCCAGCCTTGTCGTAAGGTTTATATTTTGATACATAATATCTTATCTCCTCATCACTCAGACTACCAAAGGTGACGTAGGCAGTATCTGAAAAGCTGACCTCCCTCTTCTTTGAAGTCATGCAAACACCTGTTATCACTCTGTGAGTTCTTCCAGAGAGGAGTTTTAACATCCTTATTGCATCATCCTCATCTGCCGGTTTGCCTATTACCATATCGTCCAGTAAAACGATGGTGTCTGCTGTAATCAGTAATTCATCATCATTCAGTTCGGGAAGATATGCAGTAGCTTTCTTTTTTGCTAAATATTCTGCTACCTCATCCACTTGCATTGTTTCGGGAAATGACTCATCAATATCCGGCAACATTTTGAGCTCATAATCTACATCAATACCGGCGAGGAGCTCTTTTCGCCTTGGCGAATTGGAAGCAAGTATTATTTTGTAATCAGTAATTTTCATCTACAAAACTCGGCTGTCTTTAAATAATAAAGAACCATAAACGATTTTTTATTGCGACACAAAGATAAGAATTTGGACTAATAGATGTTATATTTGCATGAAAAAACATGAAACTAGATCTTTGTCCCTCTCCAGCCCTATATCCTTATTATAAAACAGACCGCGACACTGTTATTGTTGTAGATGTATTCAGAGCATCTGCTACGATGTGTACTATGCTGAATAATGGTGCAAGTGCAATAATTCCGGTCTCAAATACTGACGAAGCCAAAGAATATAAATCTAAGGGATTCCTTGTAGGTGCGGAACGCAGAACACGAAAATGTGATTTTGCTGATTTCGGCAATTCTCCTTTCGATTATTCTCCAGAGAAGGTGAATGGAAGGGATGTTGTTTTTACCACAACCAACGGAACCAGGGCAATAGAGGCGGCCAGTGAGAGCAAGGAGCTTTTGATTGGAACATTCATAAACATTGACGCAATAGCCGAGAGATGCATTGAAACAGCTGAAAGGGTTGTTGTGCTTTGTGCAGGTTGGAATAACCGCATTAATATCGAAGACACACTTTTTGGCGGTGCTTTTGCCGAAAAAGTAATGGAACTCACAAAGGCGGAGTTTGATTCAGATTCTATAAAAATGGCTCTTGATCTGTGGAAACAAGCAAAAATTGATTTAATGGATTATATTAAGGTAAGCGATCATTATCAGCGTCTTATAGATAACAATGCTATTGGTGATGCAGAATATTGTCTTACTCCAAACAGCCTGTCAGTTGTACCTGTTTACAACAAGTCTGACAAGAAAATAAGAAACATCAATCATCCCAATCGAATTCATCAAGATTGATTGAACCTGTAAACTGCTCAAGATCACGACGCTCTTTCTTTGTTGGGCGGCCGGTACCGCGCTGACGGTCAACAAAACCGCTTATTTTATTTAATTCAAGTATCTCATACTGGTCGGGCGGAGTTATATTCTCCATAAAGTCAGGCACCAATTTGGCACCCATACGTTTATCTGTCAGCTCAAGCACCTTAAATGAAAACGTGACAGGCGGCTTTCTAACTTGTATAACATCACCTTTGCGAATTGTGCGGGATGGCTTTATGGAGACATTATCCATCATAACCCTACCCTTCTTGCAAGCTTCAGATGCTATTGTGCGCGTTTTAAAAATACGCACTGCCCATAACCACTTATCAACTCTTACCTCTTCCATTTAATCATAAACAAACTAATCCGCTACTTATTGTTGTACTGATTCATCGTAATATCAATACCTGCGAGACAGAAACTGCGGATAATGTCACATGCAGTATCAATGCGCTCGGGCAACTGCAACTTCTCCTCATCAGAAAACTCGTCCAGTACATAATTTATCTGCGACCCCCTTGAGAAATCATCACCAATACCAAACCGTAGTCTGGGATACTTCTGCCCTATCAGATCCTGTATATGCTTCAGTCCGTTATGTCCTGCATCACTTCCCTTAGACTTTAGACGCAGCATCCCGAAAGGCAATGCAAGATCATCAACTACCACCAGCAAGTTTTTATTTTCAATCTTCTCTTTTTGAAGCCAATACCTAATAGCATTGCCACTAAGATTCATGAATGTTGATGGTTTTAATAAAATAAGTTGCCTGTTTTTCAGTCGCATCTCTGCAACAAAGCCATAACGCTTGTCCTCAAAAACAGCATTGGACGCCTTTGCTAAAGCGTCCAATACCATAAAACCTATATTGTGGCGGGTAAACTCATAATCAGGTCCAATATTGCCTAATCCCGCTATCAAATACTTCATTCTTTTATTTTACCATTACAAGTTAGAGCATTGAACAGTAAATCATACGAAGATTTATTCTTCTGAAGATTCTGATTCTTCTGACTCCTCATCCTCTATTTCGGTTGCAGCAGCTGCAGCTGCAGCATCACCTCTGGCAGCACGTGTCAACTGAACGCGGCAAACAACTGCATTCTTTGCATTCAGCAGCTCAAGGCCTTCAAACTTCAAGTCACCTACCTGGATAGATTTTCCAAGTACAAGCTTCTCTACATTAATAACAAGTTCCTCAGGTAGGTTGGCTGCTAGACCTTTCACTTTAAGCTTTCTTAAATCAAGTGATAGCTTACCACCGGCTTTTACTCCCGCTGCAAGACCTTTCAGACGAACAGGGATTTCAATAACCACAGGTTTATCTTCAAATACATGCAAGAAGTCTATATGCAAAATCTGCTCTTTAACAGGATGAAACTGTACCTCTTTCAGTATTGCCTGCATTTTCTTCTCACCAAGATCCAGATTCACAAGAAACACCTCAGGAGTGTAAATCAGGTTGCGTACATCTCCCTGTTTAATTACAAAATCCACGTTCTCTGCTCCATGACCACCGTAAACTACGCAAGGGATTAAACCTTCGCTACGATAAGATCTGGCAGCTTTCTTTCCGAAATCCTTTCTGATCTCGCCTTTTAATTCAAATGTTTTCATTTTTTAATTTTGTTTGTGTTACTCAAAATAAAGTGCTTTCTTTATTTCCCATCACACGGGAGCTTTCAAAAAAGCGGCGCAAAGATAGTGGTTTACTAATTATTATGCAATTTTCTACCTAACTCTTTTTCTTAAATCATCCACTTTAATAGACATTAAACGACCAATCGGCGTATTATCACGGTAAGTTACAATTCTCATGATATCAGCATCCCTTGGAATCTTCACTGCTTCTGTGTATTTAGGATAGAAATTATCAGGTGTTGATGCATCAAAACTGGTATAAATATCCAGTCCCTTTATTTCAGGTGTGAGAGTTACATAATAATCATCTCCCTCTTTTTTAACGCTGACAATCGGATCATAGATAGCAGGTGAATATTTTGTCTTAGAGTAATCTAATCGTTTAAAGTGATCTTCTGTCTTGGACACAAACCTGTCCCAATCTTTATTTTCACGTGGTGACCATAATGACTCTGCCGCTGCAAACCCACGGGGCCATGTCATATACTCAGCCTGACGGATATTATATATCTGCTCCGTCCACAGGTTGGCCTGTCCGCCCAGAATATAGTCAGGATTTGCACCTTCAGGTATAGGATCAAACTTATATGTCTGATTTAGCCGTAATGATGAATAAACACGAGGTTCGGTAGCAATATCAGCCTGCATAAAATCGATATAAACATAGTTGGTGGGACTCATCACCACATAATGTCCCGAGTTTGAGGCATCGATACCATACTGAACGCCGCGCCAGCTCATTAGAGCTGTAGTCGGTGATATTCCTCCCTCGAGGATCTCGTCCCAGCCCATCATTTTCTTACCCTTTGATTTGATAATATCCTCTACTCTATGACCGAAATATGACTGCACTTCTGCCATATTTTCCAATCCCTCTCTTTCCATAAGTGCTTTCACATCACCGCTCTTTTCCCAGAAGGTGTAAGGAGCCTCATCCCCACCAGTATGAATATATTCAAACGGGAAAAGTTCAGCTACTTCCGTAATAACCTTATCAAGGAATTCATACACTTTTTCATCAGCAGGATTAAGTGTATTCTCATATATAGCAGCGGGGCGACCACCCGTATTCCAGTCGAAGAAAGGAGCACCCGTTCTCACAAAATGATCTCCACTCTCTGGGAAACAGGCAAGTTCGGGATAAGCTGCAAGAATTGCGGAACTGTGTCCTGGGACATCTATCTCAGGCAATACCTGAATATTTCTGTCCATTGCATATTTAACTATCTCCTTAATCTCTTCCTGAGTATAGAATCCTCCGTAGTTCTTGGGAGCATCCGGATCAGGTTGAGCGAAACCACCAAACCACCCAATTTGCTCTGTACGCCACGCACCAACCTCAGTGAGCCTAGGCAAACTTTTTATCTCTATACGCCATCCCTCATCGTCTGTAAGATGCCAGTGGAAAATATTATACTTATATTTTACCATATTGTCGATATACTGCTTTACCTCATCAACGGTGAAAAAATGGCGTGAAACATCAAGCATCAATCCTCTCCAGCCAACTCTGGGATAATCAACTATCTCAACCTGCGGCACCTGCCACGAAACATTCTCTTCAAGTTTATCACTCTCTATTTGAGGAGGAAACAGTTGAAATAGTGTTTGAACTCCATAGAGCAGTCCACCTGCATTATTAGCCCTCATAACTATCCTATCATCAGTTACTTTCAGTTCATAACCTTCATCACCGATTTCACTGTTACGACTGTTATTCAATTCCAGCACTATATCTGCATTGGCGTCATTCACGGTCATCCTCACCTTCTTACCCGGTGCAAGTGACAACTTACCCTTTAGCAGACTATTCACATAAGCAGTCTGCTCGCCCGAAGGAACTGAAACAACCACCTCATCCGGCAATACATAGTGCCCGCCTTTCTTGATCATTGCAACAGGCTCCGGAATAATTGAAATGGCACGTTCAACCTGCTGCGCTCTGCCGGTTAAGCAAAACGTAACTACTACTATTGTTAGTAAGATCTTTTTCATTTTCATAGAGTTGTGATATTATTTAAATAAAATATTATAAGCACAAACTTACAAAAAAAACTACAGATTTGATATAAAAAGGTAATACATGGGGTGCACTATATCTTAAAAAAATTGGGGTTGATAAGGAGTTGCGTAAGAGATGATATGAGGAT
>DHCC01000067.1 GCA_002398875.1 Bacteroidales bacterium UBA4912
TTCCTGTCGTTTTACCAATTGAACAGCTGTCACTTCTTCCTATATTCGACCTCTCCCGTCAAGTCGGAATCATCGTATAAAAATCCGCTTCGTATCTCGAATGTGGATTGTAGTTGTTGCAATCCGCCGCCACACGTTCCGTCATAAACAATAACGCCTCTCATAAAGTCGGAATCGTATGTGTAGGTGAAGTCGTAGTTTCTTGTAACTGGAGCCTCCGATACCCCGTTAACCGTTTCTACCGATACGATATTCAACCCGCCCTTGTTGTCCGTTGTGAATTTAAGCGTATAGTCGTATTTGGTCGAGTATTCATTTCTTACAAGTTTACCGTCCACATAGTATTCGCTACTTCCCCACGATTGACCGCTTCCAACCCACTCCGAGCCGGAAAGACCGCTGTTTGTATCGCTTTTCTGACACGACACAAGTATCGATAGCAATAAGATGATTTTCTTCATAACTCAATCTGTTTGTTTAAAAGCTGACAATGCTTTATCTATTTTATTTTGACTGCATTTTATGGGAATATACACAAATCCATAAATATTTACTTTTCCGTTGTGGTCATTTGTATCATTCATCACATACCCCCATGCCATAGTCTTGCCATTGTGATAATACTCTATACTATTATAAACGGTTTCATCTATCGCATGGAGGACACCTATTGATGTTTTGCCGTCTGTAATTACTATGTGTTGTGATTCATTGTCATAGTCCACAACATGCGCTTCTCCATAAAATTTACCGAATATCCTATAATCGACAGATACATCAAATAAATATCTTTTCAAATTTGGAGACTTATAAATATTTTTTATCCCAGACTCCCTCCTTTTTATCTCCCAATAGTTTGGATCGAAATCAATATACACATCACCTAATATAACACTCTTGTTATAATCTCCGCTTCTTAATAATCCGCAACAATAAACACTTCCTCCCCTGTCCAGTATAGATTGGTGAAGCGTCATATATCCTCGTGGCGCGAACCCAATATGCTTGCCAATTCCATTATATATAGCAACAGCGTATTTGTCATGTGGATTATTTGTTTGGGCAACAGCTTTCCCATGAAACACTCCCATATCCCAAGGAAACAACCATCTATATTGGGTTCCCTTTATAATTGTTTTATATACTCCTAATTTAAAATTATCATCATTGTACGGATTGAAATCCGAGCCAAATACCCCGGAATCACGCCCAATCATCACTATAAATGCGACAATCAATATAACCACAATGAGTATCTCCATGATTGTATAAAAATTAGACTTATTTTCTCATAATCACCTATAATTATATCATTGTATTTAATCTAACCGAAGCCTTGACTATTGCCATTGCCCTAATGCAATTAATCGGAATGTCTGCCGGGCTACATGGGACGTTACGGACTTATTTATCCCTGCTCCCGACGAAAGAACACCCAGATAATCGTTGTATTTCTGGTTGCTTATCTTCGGCAGTCCTTTATATTTTTTTAAAACCTTTTCCGCTTCGGGGAGAAGAAGAGAGACAAACATTACTCCGGTTTTCTTTCTGAATCCCCTTATTATCTTAAACCCGTATTCATCACTTATCCAGTCCTTATTGAAGTTTATCATATCGACAAAAGCAAGCCCGGTGAAACATTGAAAGATAAACAAATCCTTTACTTTCCTTAATTTGTCATTCCCGGGTTCGTAATCGATTATTTTTTTAATTTCTTCCTCGGTCAGGAAAACAGGCTCTTTCAGGTCTTTCCCCTTGCTGTATTTAAATTCGTCGTATAGATTGGATTACACAGTCCAAGTTTGACAGCCTTAGTTATATAGCGTTTAAATGCGTTGTGTCGCATGTATAAAACAGGTTGTGAATTGATTGTTTTTCTAAGGTGTTTGTCGAATCCGTCAATATTTTTATAGGTCAGATCGGAAAATAGTCTTATTTTACCGTAATTTTCAATTGCATTGAATAAAATGTTGTGATGTTCCAGAACGGATGAAGTCGGGTTGCTTTCTCTCAGCTCTTTTCTCATAAATTCGAGAACATTTTTATTGAATGTTTTTACATTGGAATAATTCTTTACTTCATCCAGCGAAGTGCATTCATCCGAAAAAGCAAACGCCTCTACCTTGTTGAATATTTCCTTTGCCTTGACAACAACCTGCCCGGCTTTATCGTGGTTCTTTATAGTTAATCCGTTTTTTCAGAAAATTGATTCGGGAGCAGTTTTATCCCTGTATTGATATAAACAGCCTGGTTGGTTCCGGTCTGCCTTACCTCGACAAGCAGCGATGTCAACCCGTTCTTAACCCTGTTACCCCCGTTATGAACAAATCGTAATGCAATGTTTTCCATATAATTAATGTTTATTTCGTACAAAGCTACAAAATTTTCATACATTATTCCGTACAAAATGAGGAAAATGTACGAAAATACGGTTAGAACACTTCCGCAAAGGTCATTACTCGAATACAGAAAAATGACTGTATATGGTATCTACAAAGAAAAAGCCCGCTGTTTAAGCGAGCTCCTGGCGGTATGGACGGGACTAATCCCGTCACTATCATAAAATACCATAAAACATCAATTATCTATATACCAACTATTTAAGTGAAAATATTTTTCATAAATTATCTCTAAATATCCTTTGCTATGTCAAAAAATGGGTGTAAATTTGGGTGTAGATTTTAAAGGCTGAATAGCATGAATATCAAGAGAAATATCATCTTTGCATTAGAGAGTAGAAAGAAAAACGGGAAACCCATTGTAGAGAATGTACCCATCAGAATGAGAGTTGTTTACAACAATCAACGAGTGGAATTTACCACCGGTTATAGGATTGATGTGGCAAAGTGGGATTTGGAAAAACAACGTGTGAAAAACGGATGCACGAATAAACTCAAACAGTCTGCATCCGAAATTAATGCGGATTTGTTAGCGTATTTTGCCGAAATTCAGAAGATATTCAAAGAATTTGAAGTGAAAGAGGAAATGCCAACAACGGCTGAGTTGCGAGAAGCATTTAATCTTGCCATTAAAAAAGATGTAGCAACAGAAGACACAGTTCAAGAAGACACAGCATTATCTTTTTGGAAGGTGTTCAACGAGTTTGTTTCCGAAAACAGCAAAAGAAACAATTGGGCAAA
>DHCC01000035.1:0-24812 GCA_002398875.1 Bacteroidales bacterium UBA4912
AATTCAATAGAATGCCTGTTTGAAACTTCGGAAATTATCCTGTTAAGCTGTGTGTATTGAGGGAGTATGTCGGTGATTTGCATAAGAATTGGCGTTAAAGTTGATTAAACTTACTCATGGCACTCGCTTTTATATCGTCTGCAATGTCAATATACGGTTTCATTGCTTTATAATCGCTGTGTCCCGTCCATTTCATCACTACATTTGCTGGAATGCCGAGTGAAAGGGCGTTACAAATAAAAGTTCGACGAGCAGCGTGCGTACTTAACAGAGAATATTTTGGCGTAACAACATCTATCCGTTCATTGCCTTTGTAATAAGTTTCGCGCACAGGTTCATTTATTTCTGCTAACTCTGCCAATTCTTTCAAATAAGTATTCATTCGTTGATTGCTGATTACGGGCAATACCTTTTGGTCTTGAAATGCGATGTCTTTATATTTTTCGAGGATAGCTTTGCTGTGGTTATTCAGTTCAATAATAAGACTATCGGCTGTTTTAACAGTAGTTATTTCTATATGATTTTCCTTTATATCACTTCGGCGAAGATTAAAAACATCGGAATATCGCAATCCTGTGAAGCAGCAAAATAAAAATACGTCACGCACACGCTCCAAGTATTGTTTTTGTTCCGGTATTTGGAATTCCCTAAATTTTGTCAGTTCATCCCAAGTAAGAAAAATTACTTTTTTGGACGTACTCTTTAATTTTGGTTTGAAGGTATCGTAAGCCGAATTACTGTTGTAGCCTTTTTTAAAGCTCCAACGTAGAAACCATTTCAAAAAACCTATCTGTTTGCCGATGGTACTGTTCCGCATATCTTTTGATGTACGCAGAAAATCGACGTAGTTATTCAGTCCATTTTCATCAAAATACTCAAATGAAATGTCCGGATTAAAAGATTTCAAGTGATTTTTAACGGCTGAGAATTTTTCGTAGGTGGAATTTGTCCAATTATTTTGTTTTCCACACTCTTTCACAAATTTATTAAATGCCTCTTTGAAACTTACGGTGGGTTTTTCAGATTTCAATTCATCTTCTTTAATTGGGTTAAGTCTTAGATTAAAGGCTTCTTTAACATCATCCATTGTGGGCTTTGTATTTTGCACCTCAAACTCCTTGAACACCTCCTGCATTTCGGTATAATAACGCAACAAATCAGAATTTATCTCGGATGCTGATTGGCCTAGTTTGTTGGTAGTTCCGTTTTTAACACGTTCTTTCGTGCTATCCCATTTGGCTACATCAATTCGGTAACCTGTAGTTAATTCTATTCGCTTTCCCGCAAATATTACACGCATTCGGATGGGGACATTATCAACTATGGGAACGCCATTCTTCTTCCGGCTTTCTAATGAAAAGATAATGTTTCGTTTTATATTCATAATTTGGTGCATTAATTTCAACACCCAAAATTACACCCATTATTTAAGATATGCAATGATATTCGGAAATATTTCGTGAAATTATTATTTGGTTATATTCATTGATATAGAATGAGATGATAGTCTGTGATTGTATGATAAGGTGTTGGAGAAAGTCCCTCTCTCTCCGCAATTAAGGACTCCTTGTTCTTTTTTTGATAATAAAAAAAGTAACGTTAAAGTGTCGTAATTCTAATGAGTTACAGCACTTTTTATTATTGCACCTTCCAAATTATTTAAACATAAAAGTCGTTCAGGTTGGAATTTGAGTTGGATAGGTATTGCCGTATTTTTAGTCGGTAGGCTCGTTAATGGTTATTTAATGTTTGGCAATCCCTTTGTAGAAGATCAAATCATCAATTTTTGTGCATCCATTCTTGTTGCTATTTCTCTACTTTTAGGTAAAAAAGCTTTGAACAGATAAGTTACATACATGTTAAATATACCGAGATAATTTATATTCATTGGTCGTGGAATCAGGAGCAAAAAAGAGATAGTCTTTTCTGTTTCACAGCAGGAGTAAAATATTAAAGTTTCTTCCCTATATAAAAAACATAGCCATAATACTCCTTGTACTTGTTGTACATATCTTCTTCGTGTAGAGTATTTGCTACAAAATCCCGAGCCTCGGGGTGTTCGCCATATTTTTTGAGGAATAATTCTCTTGCAGCTTGCTGTGGAGCATAATATCCCTCTAACCAGCAACTTTCCGGAAGAATAAAATGAGCAATTGCTTTATAGCCTGCCTTTTCCATTTGAGTGATTTTTGTTGATATAACATCAATTTCAGGATAAGCATCCATCCAGAAGTCGTGAATCTCTTTAGGACGATCAGTTGTAAACCATGTCGCATCTGTAACGGCTATAAAACCACCCGGTTTAATGAATTTTCTCCATTCGTTCATTCCCTTTTCAAAGCCAATATGAGATATCGCCCCTTCAGACCAAATCAGATCGAACTGCTCTTCATTGAAAGGTAAAGCGGTCATATCGCCAACTAAAGTATTTATTCGGTTTTTAAAACCTTGTTTTTCAGCATTGATATTAAGCAGATCAATAAATTTGGGGAAGAGATCAACAGCAGTGATATTACCTTGTGTATGACTTGCCAGCGTTATTGTTTGTCCACCTGTACCGCATCCGATATCAGCAATATGCGATTTGTCAGTAAGGTTTTCTATGAAACTCAAGGCTTTGATTGTCATCTCCTTACTGCCCGGTCCTTGTCGTTCAATATTAGTAAAATAATCACAAATTAATTCGAATTGAAATTCGTGAATTGACCGATTTGATTCAATTGATTTATTATTGTTACTCATGATTATTTATTGTGAAGATTTTCAGCTTGATTATCCCATGTACTCCTTCTTAACGCTATAAAAAATTACATATAATAGCTTAAGTATTACAAAACTAAAAATAATATTCTGTATCGTCCTGTTTTTAATTTACTTTTAGTGTAAACCTATTTCAGGACTAGACACTCTTGAGCCTTGTCTTGTTCTTACCTAAATCTTACCTTGCCCTTATCATCTCCTTTTAAATAAGGGGTTGATAAGACTTAGGTAAGCAGAATACAAGAATTTTATAAGCACGATGTTTGGACTTTGTACTGTCATTTTTTAGTAATTTAATTACTACTTTGAAATTTTTCTTAACCGCCTCATTTGAACTATTTCATACACAATCGGTATAATAAAAATATTTAGCAGAGTTGAAGTAATTAGACCGCCAAGTACTACTACTGCCATGGGACTCTGAATTTCATTGCCGGGCTTGTCTCCTTGAAATACAAGTGGAATGAGGGCAAGGGCGGATGTCATTGCAGTCATCAGTATAGGATTAAGGCGATCGGCAGATCCTTTCAAAACGGCATTGTGCAAAGGTTCACCATCCATTCTCAAATGCTCGTAACGTGAAACAAGTAGAATTCCGTTACGGGTTGCAATTCCAAAAAGGGTTATAAATCCAATTATTGAGGGAATACTTACTGTTCCTGATATCAAAAGCAGTGCAAACACGCCCCCAATAAGAGCAAGAGGGAGATTAATCAGAACAATTGCTGACAAAATAAGATCTTTGAACTCACTATATAATACCAAAAAAATCACCCCAATAGCTAATAATGATGTTATTAATAGTGTACGTGATGCTTTTGCGGCATTCTCAAACTGACCACCATACTCAATTCTGTACCCCTCGGGCATTACTATTTCCCTGTTAATCGTACTATTAATTTCATTAACAGCACCCTTCAGATCATAACCAGGTGCAACATTAGCAGAAACCACAATCTTGCGCTGTACATTCTCTCGACTGATGCTGTTTGGACCGCCAACAGAAACTATTTCAGCAACCTGCTCTAAAGGCACTTTTCCACCGTTACCTGTATCAATCAATGCAGATTTCACCTGTTCAATATTCTCAGTGTAGTTCTCGTTGAGTCTGAGAACCAGGTCAAAACTCCTTTGTCCTTCATAAATATCGGACAGCTTTTCACCCGAGAATGCTAATTCAATAAAACGATTAAATTCCTCAATCGTTATACCATGTTGAGCAAGCATACCACGGTTTGCTCTAAGTTGAAGTTGAGGTGTTTCGGTTTGCTGTTCAACTGCCACATCCACAATGCCCTCAATGTCCTTAATAGAGTTCTGAATACGATTTCCAAGCATAAAGAGAGTGCTGAGGTCAGTGCCAAAAAGTTTAATTGCTATATTTGCCTGAGTACCCGAAAGTATATGGTCTATTCTATGGCCAAGAGGTTGACCCACAGATGTAACTATACCATGGATATCTGCAAGTCTTAGACGCACATCCTCCAAAAACTTCTCCCTGCTTCTGTCAGCAAGATCAAAATTAACTTCAATTTCCGCACTGTTTATTGCCTGCGAATGTTCGTCAAGTTCACCGCGTCCTGTTCTCCTGGCAGTACTTGTAATTTCAGGGATTTCCAAGAGTTCAGTTTCAATCAGATTTCCCAACTTGTTGTTTTCATCGAGCGATATACCCGGTTTGGTTACTGCAGTTACAACCAATGAGCCTTCATTGAATTCGGGAAGAAAGCTCTGTCCCAGTGTGAAAAATAGTCCTGCAGCCAAAAAAAACAACGCAATGGCAGGGTACAAAATCTTCTTTTTACTGCTTAAAGCCTTAGAAAGAGATTTTTTGTATCCTGACGATAAACTGCGTGTAAGCCAGCTGTCTTTCTGGTTTTTTTTCAGATACTTGTCATTTGTCAGCATCATTTTGCACATCAGAGGGGTAACTGTCATCGCCACCAAAAGCGACATTGCGAGTGAGACTATGTAAGCAATCCCAAGTGGTTTTAGCATTCTGCCCTCCATACCTGTTAGAAAAAACAGCGGGATAAACGACACAATAATTATCAAAGTGGCGTTCAAAATAGAGGCACGTATCTCTACAGATGCATCAAAAACAACGTATAATACCGGTTTACGTTCATCCTTAGCCAAACGGTAGTTTTGCCGCAATCTCTTATATACATTTTCAACATCAATGACCGCATCATCAACCAGAGAGCCAATTGCAATAGCCATTCCACCAAGGGTCATAGTGTTGATATTCATCCCTAAAAGATGCAGTACAATCACTGTTCCCAACAGGGACAAAGGTATAGCCACAATAGAGATTATGGTAGTGCGTCCACTGCCCAAAAACAGGAATATAACGATCACCACAAACAGGGCACCTTCTAATAGAGCATTCTCGACGTTTTTCACGGATGCTTCAATGAAATCAGCCTGACGAAATATTTTAGTATCCATGATCACGTCAGTAGGTAAAGTCTTTTGTATTTCAGCAAGATTCTGTTCAATATTCTCAGTGACTTCCAGAGTGTTTATATTAGGCTGTTTGGAAACGGAAATTATGACTGCAGGCTTACCATTCATGGAAGCATGACCCATCTTAACAGCACTCCCAATCGTGAGTTCCGCCACATCTGACACCAATACCGGTTGACCATTTACTGTCTTAATGTAAGATGCACCCAGCTCATCAATATTATTTGTACGTGCAATTCCCCTTAAAGCGTATTCATTTCCGAAATCCCTTATGACACCGCCTGTTGAGTTGCTGCTGAAAGAAGCACCCACATTAGCAAGTTCTTCCATAGTCACCCCATACACATTCATCAGCTGTGGGTCTGCAAGTATCTGATATTGTTTGTAATCCCCACCAATTATCGTGACCTGAGAAACTCCACCTGTTGCCATTATAGCTGGCTTTACAACCCACTCAGCCAGAGTTCTGAGCTCCATCTGGGTAGTGCTGTCACTCTGCATGCCGATAAACAAGATCTCACCCATAACACTTGATTGTGGTGCCAGAACAGGGGTCACATCTTCTGGTAGAGCATTGCCAAGTGTAACCAGTTTTTCGCTAACCACCTGCCTTGCTTTGTAAATATCTGTACCCCAGTTGAATTCCACCCACACGAAAGAAGAACCTTGTGAAGATGCCGATCTCACCCGGCGCACATCAGTAGCTCCGTTCATTGCTGTTTCTATATGAAAAGTGACTAATCGTTCCACCTCTTCTGCCGACATGCCATGAGCGTCAGTCATAACCACAACAGTGGGGGCGGTCAGGTCGGGAAAGACGTCAATATCCATATCCTGTGCGGTATAGATGCCGCTAACTATAAGCAGTATTGCCGCAAGAAGGATAAAGAGCTTGTTGTTTAGAGAGAATTTTATAATTTTATTGAGCATTTTGCTTTTCTGTTGATTTGGTTGATTTAACGAAAATGTTTTAATGAACATGTCCTGAGTGGACATCAACAGAACCTGCTGACTGTGATAGTTTCACAAAAACAGATCCTTTGCCAACGACTCTTTCTCCTATCGAGACACCTTCCTTTATTTCAGTGCGTCTTCCATCAGTAGCACCTTTCACAATCAATCGTTTTTCAAACAATTCAGGAGTCAGCTGTACATATACAAAATAATTGCCCATTTCTTCCACTATAGATTCATTAGGTACAGTTATCACCGGCAATGTACCCTCTGTTTTCATAAATATTTCCACGAAACTTCCCGGAAGTAGTTTTGTGCCACTTTCAAGTTGTATGGTTAAAGTGATCAGGGGGTTATTCTGGTCAACGGATCTACTGTAAGAAATTATTTGTTCTCCTGTATCTCCCGGCGAATATGTATGATTACCATTAACCGCCCTGAAATTCACGGAAGAGATATTATCAAGGATATCGATGTATTTAGGCTGTAATTTAGTTTGAATTATTAATCTGCTGTTTTGTGAAATAGACAAAACGGGATCACCGATATCTACATACTCCCCATTTTCCACAAGTAACTCTTTCAGGTATCCAGATACAGGTGAAGTAACTGACTGACTACCTGAAGCGAAATTGTTCTTAAGGTTGTTGTAATTTGCCTCTGCTATTTTATATTCAGAAAGAGCCTGATTCAATTCGCTTTCCGAAACAATATGTTCAGCTGCCAGCTTCTCTTTTCTCTCGTACTCTGCCTTAGCGCGGTTAAACTCGCTCTCAGCTTCAGCAAAACGCACCGACAGATTATTCTCTGCCATCACACTGCCGTCAATTCTAAACAGTTGTTGTCCCGGTTTAATTTCACTACCTTCAAACAGGCTGTTTCCCGATAACTGTACAATTCCACTCATTGCAGATGATATAACATGCACATCATTAGGAGTATTCATGATCTGGCCGGTTGAGTGTATTATCTGTCCCAACAACACCTTTTCAACCTCTTCAGTAGAAAAGTTTATTTTCCAACTCTGCTCCTTTAAAAAAGTAACACTGTTTCTACCTGAAACATTAGCATTAGAAGCAGCTTGATAGGCTTCATGAGTATCGCCGTAAACCTCAATTGGTTGAATGGTCACTATTGAAACTCCGCTGTCTGTCTCTATTTCAAATGAAAGTGTACCTGTACCTTCATCGGCAGGTTTAATCTCGAATTCATAAATTCCCGGCTTGCTTGACTCACTTATAACTTCTGTAACAGATACATTTCCTGAGCTAAGAGTGGCGATGACGCTTGCTTTGGTGAGCGGTTTGAAATTTTCAATTAGGGTAATGTGTGTTAAAACATGACTCACTTCTCCTGCAACAAAAGGTGTAGCAATTACGTACACTTCAAAATCGGGTGAATAGGATGTTAGATGTAGTTTTTCTTCATGTTGAAGTTCATGTACATCCTCCTTTTTGTTACTGTTGCAGGCGATCATAGTAGCTGCAGCGACCAGCAGTATTATAAAAATATTATATGTTCTCATTATTTGTGCTTTACTGAATTTGTCTATTCTTCTGAAAGATTATGATGCTCAATAAGTATTTAAAGATGATCTTTCAAAATATTCGTTAGCAGTTGATAATTCCGATTATCAGACATTTAAATACCCTACCTGAAATAATTCGGCAGTTATAAGAAAATTGATAATTAAAGAGGAAATTCAGCAAACAGGAGGGGCTCTCAATCCCTGAGAGTCCGTGAGGTAGTCTAAATAACAGGGTAGGGAGTATGTTTTGTAAATGGAGTGACGGGTTGTGTTTTCAATTGATGCATCTGTATTATCAGCACTTAAAAAAAGCAATAGAGGTATAAGATCATTTGTTGCAGCAATAAGCTCTTCCCTGGTGTCATCTCCGGCTCTAAGCATTATATTTGCATCCGTACAGTCTTTGTTGCTATCCTGACAATCATTGTCAGCAATTTCACAATTGGATGTGTTGCAGCAATTGTCGTGAGATATATTACCGCTAAAATAAACTATTGAAATATGATCATGATGATGATGAGGTAAAAAAGTGTGTGCCAGTAAAACTATGCCGGCTAAGAATAAAAAAAATGAAACTACTGTTCTTTTAATTCTCATCTTTATACACTCATTTTTATACTCTCAAATTTGTTATTACTAACAACAGATACTTACAAAAGTACAGTTTTTACTGATTAAATCACAATATTAACAAAATTAGATTATAATTATTCGATAAAATTTACCCATATTATTCTTCATTTACAAAAATGATTATTACATCAAATATTAGAGCATATACACAAAAAAACAGGAGGGGAAACTACTGTTTTCCCTCCTGTCCATTCTTTTAAATTTTCAGTGTAAAGTTATTATTGCTCAGCATTCTCATCATCCTCAGTAGGTACGATCAGTTTGTATCCCTTACCATGGATGTTTATGATTTCAATATTGGGCTCGGGTTTCAACAGCTTGCGCAGTTTGGTGATGTAAACATCCATACTGCGTGCATTGAAATATGTATCCTCTTCCCAAATCTGTTTCAGAGCGTGATTCCTTTCAAGGATATCATTCGCATGAGCACAAAGGAGTGACAACAGTTCAGACTCTTTAGTAGTGAGTTTGGTTTGAGTATCACTAATAGTAAGAATCTGCTTCTGTGTATCAAATGTCATCGTGCCAAATTTATACACCTGCTGTTCTTTGCTCTTCTTGCCTTTCACACGACGTATGATAGCTTCGATTCGAAGAACAAGTTCTTCCATACTGAATGGCTTGGTGATATAGTCGTCGGCACCTGCTTTGAAGCCTTCAAGCACATCCTCCTTCATATTTTTGGCAGTAAGGAAAATCACCGGAATCTCCGAGTTAATTTGTCTTATTTCCTTAACCAGTGTTACACCGTCTTTTTTTGGCATCATAACGTCAACAATGCACAGGTCGTATTTTGTTTTCACGAATCCTTTGAATCCGGCTTCCCCATCAGGGAACAAGTCGGTGTCAAACCCTTTTGCCTGGAGATATTCTCTCAACAACATGCCAAGATTTTCATCATCTTCGCATAAAAAAATTTTCAATTTCTCTTCCATATCATTTTTGTGTTATTAGGGGTAAACTTATTATAAATTTTGTTCCTTTACCCAGATCACTCTCTGCACGTATAGTGCCGTTGAGGTCTGTTACAATTTTCTTTACATACGCTAAACCAAGTCCGAAGCCCTTTACATCGTGTCGGTTTCCTGTATGTACACGATAGAATCTTTCAAATACTTTTTTAGCATCCTCCTTTTTCATTCCTATTCCATTATCCTCAATAGATATAATGATTTTATTTCCTTCATTGCGTGTGCGCATCATCAACTCCGGTGGGACATCTCTTTTGCGGTACTTAAGTGCATTATCCAGAATGTTGAACAATACATTTGTGAAGTGCATCTCATCTACATAAATTGTAGATTTCTCTGCCTGCAAATCAATATCCAGAGTACCTTCCAGCTTTTCCACTTTCAAAACATGTGTGTTAGCAACACTTGCCACCAGATCGTTTGCATCTAATTCCTTCATCTTTAGTTTGGTCTTCTGCTGATCAAACAGTGACATGTGCAATACTTTTTCCACCTGGAGACTAAGCCGTTTTGTCTCATCATTTATAACACCTGTTACATGTTTAAACACTTCTGGTGATTTCAGAATCGAGTCATCCTTAAGCATCTGTGATGCCAGTGAAATAGTTGATACAGGAGTTTTCAGCTCATGCGTCATGTTATTAATAAAATCATTTTTCATCTCAGACAAACGCTTTTGTCTGAATAACGATACCATTGTAAAAATAAACGTTATCAACAGGATAAACGTGAATATCAGAGATGGTATAAAAAAAGAAAGCTCGCTATAAACATAATTTCTTTTTGTCGGGAAATATACCCTTAGTGAATTCAGCTTAGCTGATGAATCATACGGAAACAGTGTCTGAGTGTAAATTGCACTCCTATCTCTGTTTGAAAATCCGGGTGATGAGAAAACAACCTCGTTTTTGAAATTCACAACTTGAAAACTGAACGGTTCATTTAAACCATTATAAGACAGTTCTAAGCGAATGTTTTGCTCCAGCCGGTTGAAGTCTACCCTGTTTTCAATAGGCTCACTGCTTGCTCGGTTCATTATCTTGAAGATAACCTCATCCAGTAGCGAGCGTTCGTGCAGGTAGCGTTTCGACAATATTTGCTGCATCTCATACTGTGTTTTTGAGATAGTGCTGGCACTTTGCTGAGGCGTTATAAATACTCTGTCCTGTTCATCCTCAGGTCTTAACGATAACTCCTGCGTGTTCGAATCCAATCCAGATCTGCCTGTATCAGGCATTTCACCGGCACGTACTGACTGCTCGTTTGTGATGTTTTCTGAACTGCCCGATGGGTTATACTGCTGCGAATATCTGTTTTCCGATTCAATCATATCCTGCTCCAGGTAGTAAAGAGTCTGGTCCTGTTCAAGGTCCCTCATCACGTTATACAGGCTTCGGTTGACCTGTTCATCAAACTGC
The DNA here is from genome assembly GCA_002398875.1 of Bacteroidales bacterium UBA4912. Classification (GTDB taxonomy): domain Bacteria; phylum Bacteroidota; class Bacteroidia; order Bacteroidales; family Dysgonomonadaceae; genus Proteiniphilum. The sequence goes on from DHCC01000035.1 coordinate 10,734, forward strand.
TGAGAGCGGATATCCATGCTGGTCCGCATATATCTTACTTGCAAAAACAGCAAAGCAAAGAAAGCTGTGAACATCACTACGGCAAGCAACCAAATAGTCGATTTTTTCATACTTTTATTTACTTACCTCCGTTTTATTTACAATTATATTTCAAAGATCGTCTTTGTTAATTAATAATTTAACAAATAAACGACTTTTTTGTTTAACATATCCTCTTAAAATTGAAAAAATGCGTAAAAAAATAGAAGTTTCAACAATAATTAATGAAATATGTCCTCTATGACATCGATTTTAGGATTTGTTAAAATGGAGAGTTGTTCATTTTTAAAAAAGTTTCATTAGCAAGTATGCAAAACACCTTTTTTATTATAAATTTGTATGAAAACACTAGTTAGATAGATTTTTAAAGTACGATTTAAAAAATAATTGATTAATACATTTAAATTTAAGATGCAATGAAATCAAACACATCCCGTCGTGACTTCTTAAAAGCTATTGTCATAGCCCCGGCAATTCCTGCATTCACCTCATTTATAAATTCAGATAGAATGGGAGAAAGTAGCGCAATCCAAATCAAATTCAAAGTAAGTCTGAATCTTTACTCTTTTAATAAATTGCTAAGTGACAAGGAAGTAGACCTTTTTGATATGCTTCGATTCTGTGCACAACATAATTTTGATGCCATTGATCCTACAGGATACTATTTCCCTGGTTATCCAACCCCTCCTCCTAATGAATTTATCAACGAATTCAAACGAGAGGCATTTCTTCTAGGACTTGATATAAGCGGTACGGGAGTACGCAATGATTTTGCCAATCCCGATCCTGTAGCACGTGAAACTGATATCGAACATATCAAACAATGGATTGAGGTAGCAGCAAAGTTGGGTTCACCTAATTTGCGTATATTTGCCGGAACCAACTCACATGAGGGATTTACAAGAGATCAGGTGTTTAAATGGATGTCACAGGATATTCGCAAATGCTGTGATTATGGTAAAGAGTTTGGTGTAATTGTTGCCTTACAGAATCATAATGATTTTATAAAAACTGCAGACGATGTTGACCGTATCTTCGAGATGGTCGACTCTGACTGGCTGGGACTTAACCTTGATATTGGCAGTTATCGTAAGGGTGATCCTTATGCAGAGATTGAGAAAAACATAATGAAAGCAGTTACCTGGCAAATTAAGGAAAATGTATGGATAAATGGAAAGGAAACACCTGTTGATCTGAAGAAATTATTTCAAATTATCAAAAAAGCAGGCTACAGAGGATATTTACCTCTAGAGACACTGGGAGCCGGAGATCCTTACCAAAAAGTACCCAATCTTCTAAATGAAGTCAGACAGGTATTAAGCTGAAGTAGAATTTGTTATTGATTCAGGTTTAAACGAAGACTGACTCCGGCATTACTGTTTACTGTGGAATATGAGTTAGATGAGACCATTGGTCGGTGTCTCATTCTTTCATAATACGCCCTCAAAGTCATGGATTTGCTTAATACATAATCGGCTGTGAAATATATAGAGGTTGATTTTAGTCCGCTTGTTGCCTGTGTGAAACCATCTTCAATCTTGCGTATGAGTGATTTGGTTGATTTGTGTGACAGGTCGATACGAGTAGTCAGGTTAGCTATTCTGTATCCCATTCCTAAAGCAATATCATTATCACTGGTTTCCACTATTCGGTTGGAGGCAATATTCAGGTTGAGAGAGCGTGTTTTATTTAGACGGATGCTAAGGCTAAGGTCGTTGTAGAGTACACTTTGAGCCTCTATTAAGGGATTGAAACTTTCGAGTATACTCACTGAAGGAATGTCGAAAGGAGAAGTTGCAATTAACGTTCCTGAAATAGGATCAGGAATATAGCCAAGGTTACTTTTATCGTCATCATTTATCGGCTGCCAGCTTAGAAGTGAAGAATAAGAACCTACTCTATATTGCGAAATATATCGGTGGTTGAGGTTGAACGATTTAAATTGATTTTCGAGAGCAGGAATCATATTAAGCAGGTTATAGGTAATATTCCAGTTGGGAAGTAGCGAGCGTAAGTCGGGGAAGGCAGTCAGACTGATATTATTTGGACTCTTTCCGGTATAGGCAGCCAGGAAGGCTGGTACCATTATGTCGGCGGAGTTAGATTTTACTAATGGTAAATTCTGATTATCAGATTGTATCTTTGAATTAATTTCTTCAGTAGGATTCTGATTATTATATAAACCTTGAACTCTTTCTGCTATAATTTCCCTGTTTTGCATGAATTTGTTGAAAGTAGGGGAGTTATAAGTGTTGGACTGTGTTAGGTTTTCAAATGCTGAGGAGATTGCAATTGTTGTCATTGCGAAGCTGCCACCATGGATAACCGGCATTCCTTCAACCATATACTGCATTTCGGTGCGACGGTTATCTTCATACATAACATTCAGATTGATCACTAGTCCTTTAAACGGTTCAAGTACTGCTTCCATTCTCAGATTGCCGGTTTCATTAAATAGAGCAGGTATGATGTTTTCTTCATTGATAACCAGCAGCTTTTGTGATAGTGAACGTTTTACAAAATCCATGCCGCCATCAAAGCCGAAAGCAAACGGAAGCCCTGGTTGCAGAATTCCACTTTCACTATTCTGTCCGAATAAGTCGCCAATAACAGTTTTATATCCCGGCAGATCTGTTCTTGTTTTAAAGCCAAGATTCATGTTTATATTTTTAAGAGGTGATTTTCTGTATATTGATGCGAAATTGAAAACACTGTTTATTGTTAGTGAGAGATCATTTTGAAGAAAATTGCCTATTGTTGCGTCTGGTATAAAAGCGCCTCTTTCCCACCTGTAACGAGAGTTGTAGGCTACACTCGAGTTTATCCAGTTTAAGAAAGGAATATTTGCAAAAGGCAGGGTGTATGTGACATCGGTCGACTGCTCATAATTAAGTGGTCTGCCCAGATCAGCAATACTTTGTACTACAGAATCCTTCCAAATCTCGTAATCACTTCGGTTTATCTTTTTGTTTACCTGTAAGTAAGGCTCTTCAATTTCAGCAAGGGTTCCCGATTTGAATGATATGCGTAAATTACGTGTCATATTCCACACAAAAGATAAGTTTCTGTCCCAAAAGAAGTTTCTGCTGAATGTTAGATATTTATGACTTTGTGTATGTGTTGGTGTACCCATCAGCTCTCTTAGTTGAATCTCCTGATAATTGCGTAATAAAGAAGATGTTAGCCGTAGTGAACTCGGAACAAGATTGAAATTGATCCAATCAAAATATTTTGAGTCAGTGAAGGGTTTCCACGACCTGAGTAGCGGAGTATAGAAGTATTCAGTCAGAATGCGCCAGTCCTTTACAGTTGCAAAATCAGTTTCAGGGTTCCGCTGACTGTTTACATTATGCGCATAACTGAAGCTGAAGTTTGCCGGATCGTAAGGCATAGGCTTACTGCTTTTTATGTCAAACTTAACATCGTTAATACTCAGACTTTTATTTATCCATGTTGTCAAAGCAATATTTTTTATGGAGTCAGTTAAATGTCGATTGTCCGATATTTTAAGAGACTCAGATAGAAGTATGTCCTTGTTGAATGGATCATACATAGGTGCAGATAATTGATTAGAAAATGAATAGTAGAGTGGTGCAGAAAGTTTAACCTGTTTGGGTAAAAATCTCCCCAGCTCGAGGTTTACTGCCAAATTAAATGCGCTGTAGTCATCATTTCTCCTCTGCAGTAAACTCTGATCGAGAGCCCCAAACCCCGCGGTCTCCTTTCGTCCTGATAGGTTGATATTGCCAATATCCGACAGTTTCAGGTTTATATTAGCCTGCGCTGCCCAGCCTCCTTTCTCGTCAAACTCGCTAAGTCGTAGTTCATTAACCCACACTTCTGCAGTTCTATTGCCGGTTGAATGATTACGTATGCCAATCATTATTACTTTAACCTCTGCCAGTGAAGGGTTTCCAACAATTGAAACTGCGTTGGCAGGTTTTTCAGGATCAGTGCGCGTGAACCGCCTGAATCTGTCAGCACCTGAACCTTGATGCTCAGATAAATTACGTTCAGTTTTTAGAGAAGTAAGCAGTTCTAGTGGGAAATTAAACATATTAGATGCCGGCCACACTTTCATTCGATCCTCTTCACTATTAGAGCTATACTGCCCTTCAGGAGTAATAACCAGTGGAATCTCATACTCATAATAGTTGTTCATGTAATCAGAACCCATTCGTATGAAAACAGAGAGATCGCCATCATCAAGAGAGCCCGGGTCTTCCGTTAATTGTTCTGCATGAACAAACATCTGCAGACGCTTATATCGCCTCATGTCATACCCTGTGTTTTTGTAGATAGATCTTGAATCTCCAGGTTCCAGATTGGTGATTTTGAGTGACAACGACTGCTCATTCTCCTGTCTTAGCTGAGGTTGACCCGGGTCGATAATCCTGTTTACGCCTGGTGGCAGGACATAGTTAACTGGTGTGCGGCTGCCATTCTCTTCTATGTTAACTGCAGAAATATCTATGTTTCCAGAACCTGATAAATCACCACCTGAAATCAGATCGCGACGGTATGTACGCCATTCACTTCTCACCAGTTCAAGTGTTGCAAATCTCAGAAAAATAGGTTCTTCGAAATCTGTAAGAAATATTCTCATGAAGTGTATGTTGTTGAAACCGCGGATATTGCCGACAACTGACTGATAGTCACGTACCGGAATCCTGAACTGATACCATCTGACTTTACTGTTACTGCCATTGCGTAGTCTTACTGTCACCTCCCGGCTATCAACAATATAGTTGCTGCCTGTAATCATATCTTCAGGTCTTAGCGAAACTTTATATTGATAATAAGACTCATGCTCGTTAAGTGTGTTATCGTTGTTAATATCCTCAACATCAGGCGTAGTGCGTGAGGCTCCCGAAAAACCGTCATCTTCCGCTGCTAAAGAGTTACCTTCAGTTCCGTTGAAGTACTTATATCGTTCAAGAATACTTAATTGTCTGCGATCCTGTTCACTGCCACGATAGTGCCGAAAATTATCACCTGACGGATCATTCAGAGGAGAGTGGGGATCCTCCTCCATCTGTGAAATTGTTGACTCTGATAGTCGAGGTTTAAGTTCTTCAAGGTACTGGTTGTAAGTGGGATAAACCTTCTCCTCTGAAGTACTCAGACCATTGAGACCTACATCCTGAAGTTGTCTTGTTTCCATTCCTGACGAATTGTCGAAAGAATAAACAGTGGACTGTCTCTTAGGATATTTTCCCCAAACGGTTCGCCCAACAGCGGTTGTGTCAGCATCCACCGGTAAGCCGTTTTCAAAAAACTTCTTACCATCCTTCAATATATCCTCAGAAATATCTCCCAAATTAAAATAGATATCACCACCTCGAGAAGTACCCAAAGAGTCGTTGACAAACGGATCCATAAGCCAAAATTCTATATACTCAACATTCGCAGCTTCAAAATCATGTACATCCATTCGTCTCGTTATCCCGCCCCATCGAGCGGAAGGATTTAGTAGCTTACCATCACTGTTTACTTTCGTGTCAAGGTTATATGGTCCCCTTTCATTTGGATAAAATGAAATATTAAGTACAGGAATAGTTGTGGGTAAACCATAATATGCTTCTCTCTTTGGAAAGATTTCTCTTTCTAAAACCTCCCTTACTAAATGATTAGAGAGTTGTTCTGGGTCGTTTTTAATATGTGCCGGCGTGAGGCTGGAATTACGTCGGGTAAAGATACCATCTATATAAAACCAAGCCATCTGAGCACGGTTTTTGCCATATTCAGTGTTATTAGATAGTCCCGATTCAGGAAAAAGTGCATTCGGACTATTGTTATAAGGCGTGGAAGCCAGTGTCCATGAGTAAGGGGAATGAATATCAATTCCTGAAGCAGAAGACTCAAAATCATCCAAATAAGAGAATCCGCCTGTGTATTTGTTTTTGTAATGACCCGGTAACATCTGTGCGTACTCCAGGTCGGCAGTAAGCTCTGATGGTTCAGAAGCTTCTACAAAAGGAAGTTTATCGATAAGGTTGGTTAACATATACGACTGCTTACGATACGACAGATTAGCCCCCCACAGAGTGTTTTTTGATGCTTCATCACCAAAAGCTGTCTTAACTACAAGTGGTTTTTCGTAATAATGCATCAGCGTTCCCCCCACCGATAGATTTTTGGAAATGTCATACAACAGATTAATACCCATACGAGTCTTTCGCTGAGTCTGCATAAGCGGTCTGTTTTCAATAGTAACATTCACAGGTGTACCAGAATTTATCAATTGACGGTTGAGTATAGTTACCCTTCCTATCATATAATCAACAGAATAATCCACTCCCTCGGTTAATAGAACCCCTGCTGCGGTAGCGCGAACAGAACCTCTGGCAATATTCATCGCATTAAGATTGATTTCGCTTCCCGATGATCCAAGGTACTCTCCGATCAGTCTAAACTTGTTCTTTTCAGGAATTTGCTGTGCAACAGTTTTAGTGGAGTCATACAACTCCTGAAAAACATACCTGTCAGCAACCACATTATTTCCAATTTCTTGCCTGAGGTGAGAGCCGAAAGGTTCTGTTACCGGAAAAATAATATATCCGTTCTCTGAATCAACAGTATATCCATCAAGAAAATCGAAGATACCGTCAGGGTAGGGGTCGCCACGCCCATTCAGTCGGTCAAGATTCATCATATTAAGCAATTGCTGATCACCAACTTCCTGCTCAGGAAGATAATTAAGATAGACTCCTGTTGTATCGCTTTGATATCTTATTTCAAGTTTGAAGCGCTCTTTCTGAATATCATACGCACCGTATCCCAGTGAGTAGATATTCTTCATCATCAAATCCCATGTAGGAGAGTATGGTGACAGTGAAACAGGCTTAAGTAGTTTCACAAAAAGAGCTCCTGGTGAATCAGTTATTGCATTGTTTGTGAATTCCCCAACCTGATACACATCGCCATTGTAAGTAAATTCGAAAGCAACAGCTAGTACTTCATCATCCTGAAGTGGCATTGTAAGAGAGATATACCCAAGCTGAGGTTGATATTTATATTCGGAGGTGTTTAGAAGTCTTGCATTTTCAAGTTTCTCGTAATCAATACCCTGTATCATTGTTGAAGGGAAAATATTATTCACATCACTTAAATTCCGTACTCCTGAATATTCTGATATCAGATCTCCATACAAGCTATTCGCATTGTTATGCGTTACGTTACTGTTACCCTGACTAACCCATAAAGTATTATGGATATTTTCATTCTCTCCCAGATCAGCTAAAGCCACAATATTGTGAACCTGTTCATAATTGCCGCGCCTGTTTGTTACCCATACCTCCATACGAGTTATTGATACACGTGACTGTACGAATGGGAGTTTGCTCATAGCTTGGTCATACGCTTCCCTAAAATAGTGACCAAGAAAAAAGTGTCGGTTAGAGTCATACTCATCGGCGCTAAATTCAAATGGGGTTGTATAGAGTCCGCCATTAGAAGTAATAGTTTGTGACTCCGATTGTTGCTGTGAGAAGATAGTGTTTATATACAAATTGCCAAATTGCATATCAGCCTTTATTCCAAACAAAGCTGCACCACCATCAATAAGTGAGTTGGAAGTTGTCATACTAACATTTCCCGCTTCAATATTCTTGACTATGTCGTCCTCACTGCCCGTGTAAGTCAGCTTAATCTGTCGGGAATCCATATCTAAACCGGCTTCGCTGTCGTAATTAATGTCGAAATTTATTTTTTCCCCAACCTTTGCATTCATATTAAGGTTGATATCCTGATCGAAATCAAAAATTGTTCTTCTGCGGGACCTTTGAGGTAGAGTAGGATTGTCTGTTATGTTCCGCTTAAATCCTGCTGATACCTCAATATAGCCATTAGTATTGATTTGCACTCCACCCGGACCGAAAACAGACTCCAGCGGATCTTTTTTCTTTCTTCTCTTAGGGAGTTGGTATCTCTGTATAAACTTTGATTTGTCGTATGATAGTGAGTTTCGCTCACGAAAAAAATCTATTTGAATTTGTTGCCTCTTATACTCTTTATACTCTTCCGGAGTCATCGAGAGTGGCTCTGATAGTAGTGTAGATCCTATCTTTTTTTCAAGTATATAGCGGTTGGTCAGGAAATCATACCTTACATTATTTTGAATATAAGGCGGAGTTTGAAGATTTGCGAACGGGTTGTCGAGAGAATTACTTTTTGGTGTGGCATTGTTTTCGATTATTGGGTCATTGTCATAAACATTTCTATTTTCTGAAACTGATTTGGTTTCAGACTCTGAATAGCTTATTATCCTATGGTAACTGCCAGATTGTGTATTAGATGCAAATATAGCCTCCTGCTGAATAATCGGCAGCAGAATAAATAAAAATATGTGAATGAGTTTTTTCAGCGAGACAACAACTAAACAGTTTCTGAATATTTAAAAACGCGTATTACGTAAACGCCAACTGTTTAATCTTTTGTCAACTTTTTTGCTTTAATCTAAACTTTTTTGTTTCTAATAATCAATTCAGGTTCACTTTTGATTTTACTCAAAGTGTTTTTTATTACTTAATCAGACTTTTCTTATAATCTTTTTAAAGCCTCTTTTATTATTCCCTCAACCGGAAGAGAAGAATCTTCCTTAATAATTTTTGATACTACCTTCTGTGATGCGTTTTTTACGAAGCCAAGCATTACAAGAGCAGAAACTGCAGCGTGACCCGTTTCCGAAAGATCATCTTTAGGTGACTGCACAACATTACCGCTGTCATCGGTAAACTTGATCTTGTCTTTCAGGTCGACAATAATTCTCTGTGATGTTTTTGCTCCTATGCCTTTAACCGATTGCAACGCCGCCGCGTTTTCAGATGCAATCACATTCTCCAGCTCCTTAGAACTTAGCGATGAGAGAATTACACGTGCCGTACTGGGTCCAACACCCGAAACGCTTATCAGCAACATAAACAGTTCACGTTCATGCTTGTTCATAAATCCGAAAAGTACGTGCGCATCATCGCGAATTGATTCATAGACATAGAGTTTTGCTTCGGACTTTCCGTTTAACACACCGTAAGTATTAAGCGAAATATTCATCTGGTAGCCTATCCCTCCACATTCCAGAGTTACAGAAGCAGGAGATATTTCTGCCACTTCTCCTTTGATATAGTCAATCATTTTAAATCAGTTGGTTTATTACGTAATACTACCTTAATAACGGTAGTTCGGGCAAAAAATTATAAAACTAACCGCCAAATTACGTTAGATCATTATTTGTATGTTTTTATATATGTTTATAGGGTTGTTAGTTTAAACCGTACTAATCGTTTTCCTTATTTGTCCCTTTCATGTTTGATTAAAATAAATAAGTCCAAACTAAGAATGCGAGAACTCGTGTCCTTTAGCAAGTCCCCCTTCACCAGTCTCTTTATAAAGTGAAGGCAGGTCGTGTCCCGTTTGTTTCATAACATCTACCACACGGTCAAATGAAACCCTGTGGATTCCGTCAGTGAAAGAGGAGTAGATATTAGCGTCAAGAGCACGTGCGGCTGCATAAGCATTACGCTCTATACAAGGAATTTGAACCAGTCCGCACACAGGATCGCAAGTCATGCCAAGGTGATGTTCCAGTCCCATTTCTGCAGCATACTCTATTTGAGCAGGACTGCCACCGAACAGCTGACTCGCAGCCGCTGCCGCCATTGCACAGGCAACGCCAACTTCACCCTGACAGCCAACCTCTGCTCCCGATATCGAAGCATTTTGTTTAACAACATTTCCAAACAGTCCCGCCGTTGCCAGAGCTCTGAGCATCCTGTTTTTGCTGAAACCTCTGCTGACTTCCAGATGATAAAGTACAGCGGGTACCACACCACATGATCCGCATGTAGGTGCAGTTACAATCTCGCCTCCCGAAGCATTCTCTTCTGAAACTGCTAAAGCATAAGCGAAAACGAGTCCCCGTGAGCGAAGCGAATCCTTATACCCCTCTGCTTTAATATGATAACTTACAGCCTTTCGGTGCAGACTAAGTGGTCCGGGTAGCACCCCTTCGTTATCCAGTCCTCTTTTTACGGCATCCTTCATTACTCTCCACACCTCTTCAAGATAATCCCAGATCTCTTGTCCTTCGCAATCCTCAACATACTCCCAATAGCTCTTACCGCTCCTTTCGCACCAGTCCATAATCTCTGACATGGTGGTCATGGGGTAAATATCCTTGCCCTGATCTGCGGTCAGTCCGATTATATTATTACCGTCGGACAAAGCGCCACCACCAACACTATAAATAGTACGCGAATCAACTATCTTATCATTTTCGTCATAAGCATCCAATTTCAGTGCATTAGGATGAAAGGGTAGGAAGGTTTTGGGCAACCACTCAATAATTGTAGGTGCAACCGGCTCCAGAACATTCAGCAGAGCCTGATCTGTGAGATGTCCTTTGCCTGTGGCAGCCAGACTTCCGTAAAGTGTGACGTTAAATTTGGTTGCATGCGGATGGTCTTCCACGAACAGTTCCGCTGCTTTCTTTGGTCCCATAGTGTGACTGCTTGAGGGACCATTCCCTATTCTGTATAATTCTTTGATTGATTGCATAAAAGAAGGATATTTTATAAAACTATGGTGATTGGATGTAATTGTTGAACTTACAACAAAGATAATCATTTTTAATGGATTATTTTTAACTTTGTGACAGACAACAGTGTTAACTATTGTCTAAATAGAAATATTAAAATATGAGCGCAAAGAAAAAGTATATATACGATATTGAACCTCAGGACATAGATTTTAGGAGAAAGGTTTCACTGAAATCACTTACCAATTTTATCCTGATTACTGCAGGCAAGAATGCTGATGAGAATGGATTTGGGATAATGGATTTGCAGAAAAATGATCTCACATGGGTGTTGTCCAGACTGGTGATCGAAATGGATCGAATACCTTCGGAAGATGACACTATAGCAATAGAAACGTGGGTAGAGAAAATTGGTACTGCCTTCACTACTCGTAATTTTCGTATATCTGATGCAGATGGTATAGTTATAGGACATGCTGCATCTACATGGGCGGTTATGGATATGAATACACGCCGCAGTATACCCCTGGATTCCATTCCTTCAATGAAAGAGTTTATTGTTAATGAGTCAACGCCAATAGGCGATCCCGAGCACCTGCCGGGTGTTGAAGGAGAAATCGTTAATAGCTTTACCGTGAGATACAGTAAGATAGATGTTAACAATCATGCAAATAGCCTATACTATGTTCAGTGGATTTCAGATTGTTTCTCTCTAGACTTCTACCGAACCCACAAAATTCGCCGTTTCGAGATAAATTTCCTGAAGGAGCTTACAATTGAGGATAAGGGTAAAGTTCACCGTGAAGAGGTTGTACCGGGTGACTTTCACTTTGAAATTATCACACGTGACAAAGGTATTGCCTGCCGGGCAAGAATTCTTGTCGATAAAGCTTAACGTTTTTCAAATTGATGTTTTAGCGTTTTTCTTTTTCTGGAATTTAATATTTATTTCTCGACTACGATAATTCTATCACCCGCTTGCTGCTTATTCACTATTTGATTTGAACTCGCTTCGCTCAGACAGCAAATCAAATAACGTGAATTTCGCAGATCGGTTCCCGTTATAATAATCTGATGTCTTCGAAATAATCATTAAATTCCTGGACGAAAAGGAAAAACTTACATTACAAGTATTTTTGGACTGCCTTCAGGGAATTAATGAATTTCTAATTGAAAGCATTTTATTCTGTGCTTAGAGACATCAACTAATTCTTTGGGACCCTGTCCGGCGAAGATTACGTTAAAAATGATTTGCTGTTTGAGCGTAGCGAGTTTAAATCATTTAGTAATCGAGACGCTGACAGGTCAAAGAATTAGTATAGTCGATAAGAACAGAATAAAATGTAATGAAGCAATTAATTAATTCCCGTTTATCAAAGCAGATTACTTGCTAATTCAGATAATTCACTGCGCTCACCTTTGACCAGATTGACATGACCAAAAATATTCTGCCCCCGCATTTTATCAATCATGTAAGCCAGTCCGTTTGATTGCATATCAAGATAAGGAGAGTCAATTTGCTGAAGGTCGCCAGTGAACACCATCTTAGTGTTTTCGCCAGCGCGGGTAATAATAGTTTTCACCTCATGTGGCGTAAGGTTTTGTGCCTCATCAATTATGCAGAAAGTCTCTGTCAGACTTCGTCCCCTGATAAAAGCCAATGCTTCAATTTCGAGCCTGCCCGTTTTCTGAAGCTCATCAATGAGACGCAGATCAGGACTGTTTTGACCTAACTGAGACTTGATAACATTAAGATTGTCAAACAGTGGCTGCATGTAAGGAGCAATCTTCTGTTTTTCGTCACCCGGCAGATATCCCAGATCTCTATTAGATAAAGAAACAATTGGTCGTGCCAAAAGTATCTGCCCGTATATTTTGTTCTGTTTCAATGCCGAAGCCAGAGCCAGCAAAGTCTTTCCTGTACCTGCCTTACCTGTCAGTCCAACCAGTTTAATATCAGGGTCGTTGAGAATTTCGAAGGCGAAAGTCTGTTCAGCATTTCTTGGATGTATACCAAAATTCACCTCCTTCTCTACCTTTTTAATCTTTTGGGTGAAAGGGTTGTAACGTACAAGCACACTATTTCTCTCACTTTTAAGAATAAAGCACTGATTAGGGTCAAGTTGAAAGTCAAAATTAAACTCATTAAGGTCCACCCCTCCGTTTTGTACATAAATCTTATCAATCAGATCAGGATTTATACCCTCAACAGTTTGCTCGCCCCTATCAAAAATATCCACATCAGTAACCTTATCATTGATGTAGTCCTCAGAAACAAAACCAAGAGAACGAGCTTTCATGCGAAGGTTAATATCCTTGGACACAAGGATAGTTTTCATGCCCGGATTCTTTTCGGCAATCTCAGCCACAACTGAAAGTATGCGGTTGTCAGCTGATCTTTCGGGGAAAGCATCAGTTATCTTCTTGTTGTCTTTTGATGCATTTACGATGTAAAGTTTGCCCTTCCCGACACCTAGTTCTGCACCATCTGTAAACAAATCATCATCTGTTATCAGGTCGAGTTCTCTCACAAAAGCCCTTGCATTATAGTTAATCTGATCACTGCCCTTTTTGAATTTATCAAGCTCCTCAAGTACAATAAAAGGGATATATATGTCATTCTCTTCAAAATTATTTATTGAGTCGAAGTCGTGTAATATCACGTTAGTGTCGAGTATAAAGTTCTTCTTTGGCCCTGAAGCTCCTTTTTTAGTTTTGGTTCTAGTTTTAGACTTGGTGGTGGTACTTTCAGTTTCTTTACTTTTTACTTCATTTGCAGTTTTACTTTCAGTTGTTGCCATGTTTTTTAGTTTAATGTATTAAAATCAAAAATCAGGTCTCGATTGTTTAAAAAGAAAAAATATATATCGACCTGAAGACAGGTTACAAATATAACATTAACTAAACAAATTAGTCCAATCTTTCACCAACAAATTTAAGATGTAAACATTTATTTAGCCATTTGATTGTATGCTTATTACACCATTTTTACTCTAAGATTAAAATATTTTTGATTTTTATCGCAAAATGTTTTGTTACAATTAATTTATACCTATCTTTGTCGAGCAAAAGTATTTTTTACAGCAGGTCGTTATTTAGTTACTTCACACCAATGTAAGTTATTTCCTAACTCCTCTTTTTTAATAACTTCTGCACAATTATTTATTCAAATTTTTATTATTTTTACATGAACATTTTTGTAGCTGGCTTAAGTTATCAGATTACTGACGCCGATTTAAAAGAACTTTTTGAGGAATATGGTGAAGTGTCCTCAGCGAAAATTATTACCGACCGTGAAACACGCCGTTCAAAAGGATACGGCTTTGTGGAAATGTCTAACGAAGATGATGGTCAGCGTGCCATTGAAGAACTAAACGATGCAGAATACGACGGACGTACATTGTCTGTTTCAGTGGCTCGCCCACGTACCGAAAGACCCGCTGGTGGCGGTGGCAATCGTGGTGGTTACGGAAATCGCGACAGAAACAGGTATTAATCTTTATAGG
>DHCC01000035.1:25028-29985 GCA_002398875.1 Bacteroidales bacterium UBA4912
TTTTTTATGTTCGTTTTTTTGTATCTTTATACCACAATTAGTGAAACAGATTAAATTTGTAATTAGAATCAAAAAAGACTCATGCCCATTATACTTTCAATTGAAACTGCAACACCTGTTTGTTCCTGTACACTTTCGCGAGATGGCGAGATCTTGCTTAACCGAGAAAGCTATAAAGGACAATCTCATGCATCACTTCTTGGTGTTTTTGTACAAGAGATTATGGTTTACGCCAGAAAAAACAATTTAGTAATTGATGCCGTAGCAGTAAGTAGTGGTCCCGGTTCCTACACAGGCCTTCGCATAGGAGTTTCCGAAGCTAAGGGTCTGAGTTACGGTTTAGGAGTACCAATGATCGCAATCCCTACCAGTAGGATAATGGCATCTATGATGATTGATAAGGTAAACAAAGACACACTTCTGTGTCCTATGATTGATGCCAGGAGAATGGAAGTTTATGCTACTTTTTTTGACCGTTCACTAAATGTGGTTCGTGAGACGTCGGCCGATATAATTGAGAGCGATTCTTACGACAACTTGCTCGATGAAAACAAAATTGCTTTCTTTGGAAACGGATCAGACAAGTGCAAGAAAGTTTCTACACACCCTAATGCAATATTTATAGATGATGTTCATCCGCTAGCTTCAGCAATGATCCCTCTTGCAGAAGAGGCTTATGCAGTTAAGGATTTTGTTGAAAGTGCCTATTTTGAGCCTTTTTACCTTAAAGAATTTGTTGCAACAACACCAAAAAATAAAATTATTAACATTAAAAATTAAGACTATGGATTCATTATTAAAAGTAAAAGCAATTCCTAACGGTCCGCTGCAGGTGACCGGTGTATTTGAAATCATGAAGCCTGACGGCGAGGTAGATTCACGCGAAGGAACAACCTATCTCTGTCGTTGTGGTTATTCAAACAAAAAACCATACTGCGATGGCGGACATCGCAAAAACGGTTTCGAGGGATAAAACCTATGGTGCCAGCCGGTGCATTGTCCAGCCCTCTTCAGTTTTGTAATAAACTATACGGTCATGCATTCGGTTGGGTCTTCCTTGCCAGAACTCAATTGTAGTAGGCCTTATCAGATAACCGCCCCAATGTCCCGGGCGGTGTACAGGTAATTCATCAAATTGATCTTCAATCTCCTCCTGTAGCTTTTCAATCTCCTCCCGGTTTTTTATAATTCTGCTTTGTGGCGATGCCCAAGCACCTATCTTAGCACTTTCAGGTCTTGATTCAAAATATTCATCAGAATCCTCTTCAGACAGTTTTTCCACCATTCCCTCTATACGAACCTGACGTTCAATGTCATGCCAGTCGAACAGCACTGCTGCAAACGGGTTAGACTTCAACTCCTTCCCTTTTCTACTATGATAATTTGTAAAGAATACAAATCCCTCATTGTTGAACTCTTTCAAAAGAACAACGCGAGCTGAAGGTTTACCTTCGGGTGTTGCTGTGGCAACCGTCATAGCGTTAGGTTCTGATAGTCCTGCACTTATTGCTGCATTCATCCATTCTCCAAACTCCTGAATAGGGTCAGAAGCCATCTCTTCCTCGTTGAGGCTTCCGGCAGCATATTCCTGTCGCATTTGATATAAATTACTCATCAGCAAATGACTTAATTAAAAACTATAAAATCACAAATATATATTATATGAAGAGCTTTTTGCAACTTTTAGGCAGTTAATAATGCGTAAAGACGCATTTTTTGCTTATTTTCGTGGAAATTTGTTGTTAATGATTAAGGTAGAAAATATTTACAAGAGCTTTGGTGATCTTCAGGTACTTAAAGGTATAAATCTTGAAGTAGAAAAGGGCGAGATAGTATCAATTGTGGGACCGAGTGGTGCAGGGAAAACCACACTGCTGATGATTATGGGAACGCTTGAAAAAGCTGATTCCGGAAAGATATACATCGACAGCTATGGGTTGAGCAGTCTGAGTGAGAAGAAGCTCTCTGATTTTCGCAACAGAAATATAGGATTTGTCTTTCAGTTTCATCAGCTTCTGCCTGAATTTACTGCACTGGAAAATGTTATGATTCCCGCACTTATTGGTAAAGCCAAACATCAGGATGCTGAAAATAGAGCAATGGAGCTTCTTGAAATGATGAGGCTTAAAGATCGTGTAGAACATAAACCGGCTGAACTGTCGGGAGGAGAAAAACAGAGAGTTGCTGTTGCGCGTGCACTGATAAATAATCCAGCAGTGGTATTTGCTGATGAACCTTCCGGAAGTCTGGATACCGACAACAAAGAAGAACTACATCGGCTTTTTTTTGAGTTGCGTGATAAGCTCAATCAGACTTTCGTGATTGTCACACATGACGAGCATTTGGCAAGTATTACAGATAGAACTATCCACATGATCGACGGGGAAATCATTAAGTGATTCAAATCATACGTTGATTATACATAATCAGTTTTTGACTACAAATTAGATAATTAATACAACTGTTATAAAAACCAATATAACAGACAAATTCAAATTAAAAGATGAAAGGTAAATCTTTATTTATGGCAATATTAATAGGAGGGAGCTTGCTTTCATGCAATACTACCCCGGGTGAAAGTGAAACTGGCAGGAAAGAAAAGAGTGAAATTATCGGTAAAGCTAATCCAAAGATAGAAAACGGCGTAATGACACCAGAGGTGTTACATGGTTTTGGTAGGGTAGGCAGTTTTGAAGTTTCACCCGACAAATCCAGCATTCTCTATCAGGTGACTTATGTGAGTATTCCTCAAAATAAAACAAACCCCGAGCTATTTATAATGAAAAGTGATGGTTCAGAAAAGAAGCAGCTGACCATTACAAACACATCTGAAAGTAACCCCCAGTGGATAAACGGAGGAAAGAAAATTGCCTTCCTGGGAAACGAAACAGGCACTTCTCAAATCTGGAGCATGAATCCCGATGGAGGAGGTATGACTCAAATTTCCGATGTAGAGAGCGGTATTGATGGTTTTAAGTTTTCTCCTGACGGTAATAAGGTCATATTTATCAAAAGTGTAAAGAGTGTGGAAACAGCGTCCGACAGGTACCCAGATCTTAAGAATGCATCGGGCAGGGTAGTGGACGACTTGATGTATAAGCACTGGGATCATTGGGTTGAAAGTGTTCCGCATCCTTTTGTGGCAGATCTTTCGGGTCATAAGCTGTCCAACATTAAAGATCTTATGGAGGGTGAACCTTTTGAATCGCCACTGGCACCTTTTGGCGGTATCGAACAGTTGGCATGGAGTCCCGACAGTAAAACAATTGCTTATACATCAAGGAAAAAAACCGGTAAAGACTATGCTGTATCCACCAACTCAGACATCTATTTTTATGATTTAGAGAGCGGTGAAGTCAGGAATATGACCGAAGGAATGATGGGTTACGATATCAATCCTCAGTTTTCGCCTGACGGAACGATGCTTGCATGGCAAAGTATGGAGCGTGATGGTTATGAAGCAGATAAAAACCGACTGTTCGTAATGGAGATTTCAAGCGGCGAGAAAACATATCTTACTGAGGAATTCGATGATAATTGCGATTCATTTATTTGGGGCGAAGATAATAACACTATATATATGGTGTCGTCAGTTAAAGGCACATCACAAATATATTCAGTAAGTCTTGCTACAAAACAGATAAAAGCTCTGACTGAAGGTAAGCAAAACTATCTTTCTATATCACTGGGAGCAGAGGGACTGATAGCATCCAGACAATCAATGTCGCAGCCAACGGAGGTTTACAATGTAAATATAAACATAGGTGAAGCAACAAATATATCACAGGAAAACAAACATATTCTTGATCAGCTTCAGATGGGTGAAGTTGAAGAGCGTTGGATAGAAACAACCGACGGAAAACAGATGCTCACCTGGGTTGTTTATCCCCCCAATTTTGATCCTGCAAAGAAATACCCCGCACTTTTGTATTGCCAGGGAGGACCGCAAAGCACTCTTGATCAGTTCTGGTCGTATCGTTGGAATCTGCAAATGATGGCAGCAAACGGATATATTGTTGTAGCACCAAATCGTCGCGGTGTACCCGGATTCGGCAGTGAATGGCTCGAACAGATCAGCGGAGATTATGGTGGTCAGAATATGAGAGACTATTTTTCAGCAATTGATGCAGTTGCAGCAGAACCGTATGTTGATGAGAACAGGTTAGGCGCTACAGGAGCCAGCTACGGAGGCTTCTCGGTTTTCTGGCTTGCTGGTAATCACAACGGGCGTTTTAAAGCATTCTTCTCGCATGCAGGGATCTTCAATCTCGAAGCCCAGTACCTGGAAACAGAGGAAATGTTTTTTGCCAACTGGGATATGGGTGGTCCTTACTGGGACAAGTCAAACGCAATCGCACAAAATACTTATGCAAACTCACCCCATCGTTTTGTGGAAAAATGGGATACCCCTATAATGATTTCTCACGGAGAGCTTGATTACCGCATACTTGCTTCACAAGGAATGATGGCGTTTAATGCTGCACAGTTGCGCGATATCCCCTCACGAATGCTTATCTTTCCTGATGAAAACCACTGGATAGCAAAGCCTCAGAATGGCATTTTGTTTCAGAGGGAATTCTTCAGATGGTTTGATCATTGGCTGAAATAATCACTACTTTGCTCGAACTTTACCCATACTTAGTTCTTAATTAGTCCTTACCTTGCTCTTATAAACTCCTTTTAATTCAGAGCGAGGTAAGGAAAAGTAAGGGTTAATTTAAGAAATTAGTAAAAATCAGGTTCGAGCCAGAACTTAATTAAAAAAATAATCTGAAATGTTTTGTAGTTCTGAAAATATCTGTATCTTTGCACTCGCTATTGAAAGCTGACAACGATGGAGTAGAGACTTCGGGCAAACAGAAAAGAAAATAATAGCAAAAATGGTGTGGTAGTTCAGTTGGTTAGAATACCTGCCTGTCACGCAGGGGGTCGCGGGTTCGAGTCCCGTCCATACCGC
>DHCC01000064.1:0-3296 GCA_002398875.1 Bacteroidales bacterium UBA4912
CCCGACGATACTCCTATCACCTCTAAAACAAAGGTTATCAGGTTAAAAATTCATGCGGAAGAGGGTTTTAATCCACAAACCGACATTGATGTGGAATCACTTCGCTTTGGTGCATCTGAAGAGGTTAATTTCGGACGTGGCTGCCGTGTGTTAAAGACTGATAATGAAGGCAAAGACCTGATAGTCACATTTGATGCCAGGGGAAATGGAATAACCGAGGAAGAGTTTGCCCCTAAACTGATTGGTCGGTATAAGAATGGCAAGATGTTATACGGATATGCCCGCTTGCCGTATGTTGATTATCTGGAACCTATACTTTCGGCACGTGCCCCTGTTTTAACAGAAAAGGGTTATAAAGTTTCTTATACAGTAGAAGTGCAAAACTTCGGTCAGGTTGCTTCTTCGGAAGCTTCTGTAAGATTGGCTTATACAAAAGCGGGGAAAACTATAAATGTAGCATCTGCCAAAATTCCGGGTCTGGCACCTTATGAAAAAGCGGAGTTGTACCTACCGGGCAAGATTGGATTGAATAAAGGAGAAGAATATGATATAACCGTAACTATCTATTCGGGTAAAAATATTTTATCCACCCTAAATCTTAAAAAACATATATTCTAATAAACTGCAGTCCGACTAAAACCTTTATAAAACTAATAAGCGGTAGTTGCAGGAGTGGCTGCTTCAGTAGAAGCCGTTTCACTGCGATTTTGCTTTATATAGGAGGCGATGTTTTGGACATTATCTATCCATATCTCATTAGCAGGGTCCATGGCATACTTACAAATGGCTTCAAGAGTGGTCAGGAGCGAGGTTTGTTCACCTTTGTCGTTCATCTCATGCCCTACAAGAATCAGCCATTTTCCGGTTCTTTTAGCTGAATCAATGAGCGCTTTAATTTCACTGAATGACTTCCCGTCCAGCTCCATTCCCATGAGTTGAGCCATATCGCAAAACTCAGGATCATTGGGAGCTTCATCCAGCCAGCCGCGACCCGTTTCAAAAAGAGAGGCAACAACAGGAACATAGCTCTTGGTATTTGCTCCTCTGCCAACAAAGGTTTGTCCGCATGGATAGGAAAAAGAAACAGCATCTACACCCAGCGAGTCCCTGATGACTCTTCCGGCCATTTAAAATACGTATCATGATCTCTATAGTGGGTATTATTTTTGCAAGAATAATTGGTTATCAGGACTATTGCAGCAATCAAAGTGATCTTCTGAAATTGCATACTATTAAAATTAATTGGTTTATATCGCATCCTCTTAAACAAAGATAGATTAATATTTTACATGTATAAGTTAATATTACACAAAGATGATATTGATATAATATATATCATAGTGGCATACTCTATAACACTGTCTTAATGGCTGTTGTACAACGGTTTTTCAAATCCACGGGCATGCTTCATGCAAACCATATTTACCGGAAAATGTAGTTTTAATACTCCCAATATGTTAAATTTGCATCGTACTGATTGTTTTTGAGGTTATAATAGACTTGTAATAAAATCAGAAGACATTTATTTTAGAGTTATAGTACACCTAAGTCAAAAATGTAGAATAAGATCAGTTAGAGGTTAGAGTATATTAAGAATAAAATCAGATTATAATGAAGATTGAAATATGGAGCGATGTGATGTGCCCGTTTTGTTACATCGGCAAGAGAAATTTTGAGACGGCTCTGGAGCAGTTCAGTGATAAGAATAAGCTGGAAGTGATTTGGAAGAGTTATCAGCTGGACCCTTCGCTTCCGGAGGTGCAGAACGGCAGTTACACCGATCACCTCATGGCAAGCAAGGGGATGGGCAGAAAGCAGGTTGAAGGTATGCTGGCAAATGTTACACAGATGGCTGCAAATGTGGGTTTGGAGTATCATTTCGACAAATCTGTAATAGTGAATTCGATGAAAGCGCATCAACTGACTCAGCTTGCTAAAACACGCGGTTTGGGTGATGAGATTGAAGAGCTTTTGTTCAGGGCATTCTTTACTGAAGGTAAGAATATTGCTGATGATGAGACGCTGGTGGAGTTGGGCAAGGAGGCCGGACTTAACGAAACCGAGATCCGTAACTCTTTGAGTGACGACAAATACACTGAACTGGTGAAGAAAGATATTCAGGAGGCGCACTCACTGGGCGTGACCGGTGTGCCGTTTTTTGTGTTCGACAGGAAGTATGCTGTATCGGGTGCTCAGGCGCCACAAGCATTTCTGCAGACCCTGGAGAAGTCGTTTGGTGAGTGGAGAAAAGCTAATCCTGAGATCAAGATTGAGTTTACGAAAGGACAGAGCTGCTCAATAGATGGCGTTTGCGATTGAAAATAAAGGTTCAGATAAATAATATATATTTGGGTTATATGTTTGAAAAATTATCCCCCGAATCACATTAGTGATTTCAGGGGATTATTTTTATTCCAAATCATTTCAACTGCCCCCTCTGATTAAAAAAGGTGCGTGAGCCCCACTTGATCACTATATAAACTGTGAGTGTCACGCTGCCCATAATTCCCAGCATGATAGCAATCTGGTATTTTATGGCAGCAAGTGGCGGCGCTCCTGCAAGGATCTGACCTGTCATCATGCCGGGCAGGAAAACTATACCCATCCCCATCATCGAGTTGATAGTGGGAAGCAGTGCCTGGTAGAACGCTCTGCCGGTGATCTCTCTCATAATCAGTGATGGCTTGCCGCCAAGCATAAGAGCGTTCTCAATCACCGATCGGTTGTCTTTCATGCCTGTTAGCAATCCATCAATTCCAAGCGTTATACCTGTCATCGAGTTGCCTATCATCATCCCCGCAATCGGGATAAAGTATTGAGGTTGGTACCATGGTTCGACCTTAAAAACAAGGATAATAAAGTATATAATAGTGATGCCTGTGCCTATAAACATTGCCAGACCAACAATCTTTTTCATGTCGGCGGGTACATCCCCCACCCTCTGGAAAGTATTTACAACAGCGAAACTTAGCATCAGAAGAAGCGCAATAATGCTGAACCATATATTGGGATTATCAAAAATATATGTAAGGATATATCCCACCAGAATCAGCTGTATTGTCATCCTTACAGATGAAAGAATTATCTCCCACTGATGTCCCAGCCTCTCCTTTCTCATGATTGCAAGCAGAATCAGCAGAAAAACAAAAGCAGCGGTAAGTCCGATTAATGTTACATCTTGCATCTCTTCCATATTATACTAATTCTTTGTTTAACGTCTCTTCATTGGTAATCCCGAGATGGTGATCATACGACTTATTTGGGAACCCAAAATGGTGATCAGATTCATGATTGGT
>DHCC01000064.1:3522-6729 GCA_002398875.1 Bacteroidales bacterium UBA4912
TTCATGATTATCACTAACAGCCTGAATCTTTCCGTCGTAAAGTGTTATTATAGTATCAGCATACTTCTCGGCAACACTTCGCGAGTGAGTTACCATGATCAGTGTGCCGCCTGTTTCTCTTGAGTAACTCACCACCATACTTATTATAAAGTCCTCAGTCTCGTCATCAAGAGCAGAAGAAGGTTCGTCAAGGAGCAATATTTCCGGTTTAAGCAGCAGCACCCTCGCCAGTGCTATGCGCTGCTTCTCGCCACCCGACAGGTTCTTGGTTTCCGAGTCGAGAGGATGCATAAGTCCAACCCTCTCCAGCAAACCTTTGTAGGTCTCATCATCAGCCATACTTTTCTCGATAAATCGCAAAGTTTTTTCAAAGTTATCCCTGATATTGCCGGAAAACATTACCGGTGTTTGTGGCAGCATAACCACCTCTCTCCTAAGCTCAAGCGGGTTATACCCTTCAATATTTTTGTCTTTATACAGGATTGTGCCCTCCTCCGCAGAGATCAGATTATTCAGCAACTTCAAAAGAGTGGTTTTACCGCCTCCGCTTTTGCCTACTATGCAGGTGACTTTGTGCTCCTCAATATGAAGATCACCTATATCGAGGATATCTTTATATTTCAGGTTCTTTAGTCTGAACATACTATTGGCATTACTTTTTTACAGTCCTTTTATAAAAAACCTCCCTAATATAAAGTTATCGTGGAAATCAAAGGAGGAAACGCTAACTTTAATCAGGGAGGAAAGAACTTGATATTGACATATCAAGTAACTCTTTTAAAATTGATTTCTAAAACGTTAATTATGCTGATTATCAACCAATATTTTTTTAATAAATATATAACATTTAAATTGCTGTTTTGTTGAATATTATCTGGAAATAATTCAACAAACAGTAAAATTTGGGATATAGAACAGTCTAATTCAACCAATAAGTAAGCTTAAGCACCAGCGCCCTATTGCGCACTTCACGCGTGTTGGCAAAGTAATTGTCCGTATATACTATAAAAAGATCTGAGACAGGTTTGTAGCGCCACTGAAACCTGATGTTGACGTTAGTATTGTTGAGCTGCTCGTTGTACTGCACAAACGTGGTAAGATATACTTTTGGAGAAAAGGTGATATCAATCTTCGGACCGATCAGCCAGAACTGCCGATAACCAAACGGTGCCGGCAGTCTAAGATTGCTGAAAACTGTATTGAGCGTAAGATTTATATAAGGTTGATATCTGTATGTAACGTTTGCTTCAACCATTTCACCTGTGCCACTGTAGAAACCACCATTACTATATACCAGGTAGCCGTTGAGAGACCGGCGCGGACTTGCCTGCAGCCGTGCATACCACCGCTTGTAATTATACTCACTTCCGGCAGGCAGATAAACACCAATTACATGTGTAGGATCAAAATCATGCATCAGTTTCACGTAAGTATCGATAAAACCGGTACTTATATTGGAATTATCTTTAAATTCAACATAGTAGCCGATATCGAAATTATGATCAAGTTTCTCCATATCCATCGAATAGAAGCTCTCCAACTCGGCATACGGACCGTGAGATACTACCAGCTTATTTGGTATAAATGAGTATTTTGCTTCAGGATTAAACATCACATAGTTGCTCCTCCTCACGTAGCCTGTTTCGGCAAGGTAGTTCTCGCCTACAGCAGTTTGCCTGAACTCCAGATTGATATTACGTTTGTTGTAGTCGAGCGAGACACCCTGTGCGAATTGCTTATCAGGATTTCCCGGGCGGAAAGAGCGGTGGTAGAAAAACTTACCCGACCACACGTCATCATTGCTTGCCATGTTATAATCCAGCGCAGCCACTCTGTTGTACTGATCGCTGCCGGAGTACTCCTTGTTTACAAACATGAAGCTGAGGTTGGACCGTGAAAACAGCTTTTGCTGCACCGACAGTACAGAATAGTTGCGTATGGGCATAAGACTCGTCTGGTCGGTTATCATATTCATGAACCCCAGCCGGAAATCGTTTCCTATCTTGCCTGTAAACCTTGCGCCTCCAAGTACGGGGGCATCCAGACCAATCCTTCGGGAGAAGAAAGGTGTAACATCATACTCACCGTATTCTGAAAACAGATCTTGATTTTCAAGAAAAAACTGACGCTTCTCGGGGAAGAAAAGCTCGAAGCGGTCAACATTCATCTGTTGCTGATCCACCTCAACCTGAGCGAAATCAGGGTTGTAAGTAAGGTCCAGATTAGTGGAAGTAGAAAAGCCAATCTTTGCATCCATACCAAAGCTTTTGCGGTATCCTGCCTTCTCGCCTGCTTCAAAGTCGCGGTGATATCCTCCAAGAACATAAGGTATAAGTGATAAATTTACTCGAGGCTTGGGCAGCGGCTCTTCAAAAATAAGTACACCCGTATATGCTGTAGATGAGTGAGGAAATTGACGCGGAACAGGAGCCCAGGCGGATTTCTCATTTGTTTTAAGATCCAGTCTCCCAAAATTTGCATACCACACTCTGCTACCTTCCGGATAGCGCAATGATTTAAAAGGAATCTTTATTTCCGCTACCCATTTGTCGGGATAGTTCATAACCTCCACCTCTATCTTGCTGTCCCAGCTTGGGTTATTATCATTCCCTGCCCTGATACCATCCCATATTGCACCAGATGGCGAGGTTCCGAAAGTGTAGCCGTTGGTCTGGTCTCTGAATGTATCAAATACAGTGAGCAGATTATCATTATTGCTAAAAGTATAATCTCTTCTGTATGATTCCGCCACTCTTTTTCCGGGGGTAGTGTCGTAAAATATTGTTGCTATATATAGTGCTTTATCATCATAAACTACCATAGCAACCGATTGCTGAGTAGCCAATCCTGTATCAACAGGCAGTACCAGGTTGAAGTCCTTTGCAATATTAGCGTTCTGCCAATCCTCTTCATCCAGTACACCGTCAAGAGTGATATCTCCCTTTGCTTTTTTGGCTACATAAACATAGTCCTTGTTCTTAATATTTATGCCAACCGTGTCAGGCAGTACCTCTGGCTGATTCTCTTGTGCAAAAAGCAGTCCCGTGGATACTAATGCAAGCAAAAATAGAATGCTTAAAGTTTTCAATGATTTTCGATTTAAATTGAACATTATCCTGTAAAAATAACATTTTTTGTTGTTATCGCTATACAGAAACAGCCAAAATTAATAAATAAATTGAAGTATTACAATAATAGTCAATTTGG
>DHCC01000064.1:7066-12063 GCA_002398875.1 Bacteroidales bacterium UBA4912
CACATATTGGGCATGTGCACTTGAAAGTTTCAGACCTCGAGAAGGCGATAGAGTTTTACAGCGGAGTGCTTGGATTTGAAGTAACTATGAGATATGGCAGTCAAGCAGCTTTTTTATCAGCCGGCGGATATCACCATCATATTGGTCTTAACACATGGCATAGCAAGGGCGGTTCGCCCGCACCCGTAAATTCTACCGGGTTGTATCATGTTGCCATAGTTTTCCCCGAGAGAAAAGATCTGGCAGTAATCTTTAAGCGACTCCTGGATGCTAAATATCCTATAGCGGGTGCCAGCGATCACGGTGTATCAGAAGCAATTTACTTGAACGACCCTGATGGAAATGGCCTCGAACTCTATTGGGATAAACCGAGAGAGCAGTGGCCATCAACCCCTGATGGTGGAATAGATATGTACACCATAGCGCTTGACCTTGAGGACCTTTTGAGCGAAATTGAGAAATAGACTCGGGTTGAATTTTTACACAAATAAAGTTGAGAAACAGAGTACTTCTCAACCTTATCAAAATCATTTTAAGAATAACAGTCGAAGTCCGGAGTAATTCTATTCCCCCCAGACTACTCTTTTTATATAATCGGTGTAGGATATAATAATCCTGACCACCTTTTCGCTAACGTTTGGCATGCTGTAATCGGCCACAGGCCTGAAAAACACATTATTTGGCTGTCCAATTGGCAAACGGTCACGAGTACCGGTATTCTGATACTGAAGCTGCACAAGCCCCTGCATCACTCTCTCAGGATTCAGCCCAACCATCATTACAGATGCTTCTTCCATAGCTTCAGGACGCTCGTGAGCTTCGCGGATATTCAGCGCGCGGAAATTGAGTATTGACGACTCTTCGGAGATTGTGCCGCTGTCTGACAATACGGCATAAGCATTCATCTGCAGCTTGTTGTAGTCGCTCAGCGCCATTGGTTTCATCAGCTGCACATTCTTGTGAAACGTGACACCCTTCTTCTCAATCATATTTCTTGTGCGCGGATGAGTAGAAACAATCACCGGGAAGTCATATTTATCGGCAATCTTATTCAGTATCTCAACCAGGTTAAAGAAATTCTTTTCTGAAGATATATTCTCCTCTCTGTGTGCAGAGACAACAAAAAACTTATCCTTCTCAAGGTTAAGAGTCTCCAGAATTGTTGAAGCATTAATCTTTGGCATGTATTGAGTCAGCACCTCAAACATCGGGCTGCCTGTCTTGATCACCCTGTCGGGTCTCAATCCTTCAGCCAAAAGATATTCACGGGCGATATCACTGTATGTCAGATTGATATCAGCCGTGTGATCTACAATCTTACGGTTGCTTTCTTCCGGAACTCTTTGATCGAAACATCGGTTGCCCGCCTCCATGTGGAAGATGGGTATATGACGCTTTTTAGCAGCAATGGCACATAGGCATGAGTTGGTGTCGCCCAGCACCAGGAAGGCGTCCGGCTGCTCTTTCTCCAGCACAGGATCAATAGCTATAAGAATCTGACCTGCCGTCTCCGTTGCATTCTTACCTGCTGCATTAAGAAAATGGTCAGGTCTGCGCAAACCAAGATCTTCAAAGAACACCTCGTTAAGCTCGTAATCATAATTTTGTCCCGTATGCACCAGGACGTGCTCAATAGCCTCGGACACATCCAGCTTTTGAAGCACACAACTAAGCCTTATTATTTCGGGGCGCGTGCCTACCACCGTTAACACTTTGAGTTTTTTCACTATATTGAAATTCTTGTATTTATTTAATATTTCAAAGTTATAGAATATTTTTTTTATATTTCAAAAAAGTTTCTTCTTCTCTTTTAATTATTACTATTTATTTTTGTCCTTTGAATGTTCCATTTAATACCGGTTTTAATAACCTTTGCCGGATTTCCTGCTACTATAATATTTGTATCTTTAAAACTATTTGTCACAATTGATCCTGTAGCAACAATAGTATCATTATTAAGGGATACACCTTTTAATATCTTTGTATTATGGCCAAACCACACCCTATCGCCTATTGAGATTGACTTAGAGGGATTTATCCTGTCACCGGTGTTTGAATCAAGAATAGAGTGACTATCACCGACTCTGAAAATTACATCTGTAGAAAACAAACAATTATCACCAAACTTCACACTTTCACCTTCGATACAAGCTACATGAGTAAATCCTTGTATTGAGTTTTGATCTCCAAACGATATTTCATTATTATCATCTTCAATATACAGATCTGCTGAAATCATTATATTCTTATATCCAATTCTGATAATATTATCATTGCCATATATATATATTTTTGTATCTGTCAATCTGTTGATCCCATAAGGTTCAAACATTATCTTGTTATTATTCCCTATTATTTTGATATTACAATTTTTCAAATAATTGCCTTTCCACTGAATGGAATTCTGCCTTCCCTTCTTTCTAATTACATTGGATGAGATCAGAAAGAAAATTATGGATGACAACCTGATAAAGTTTTTATTACCACCTTTAATAATATTTTTCAGCGATTCTATCATAGCGACCAGTCTTTTACAGGGTGTTCAGGGTGTTCAGGGTGTTCAGGCTATTACAGAGTATTCAGACTTTTTCAAAATAAGTATCAGGCTTTTCAGGATCAAAGATCTCATTCACCCACATAACCGTAACCATATCCGTATCACCCAGGTTCTCAATATTATGAGTATAGCCTACTGGAATATCAACCACTTCAGGCTTTTCTCCCGAAACAAAATATTCATACACTTTTACATCATCAATCTTACGGAAGCGAATCACTCCTTTACCACTTACAACCAGAAACTTCTCATTCTTGGTATGATGCCAGTGCTGACCTTTTGTAATACCCGGTTTAGAGACATTTATTGAAACCTGCCCACGATCGTGTGATTTAATAAATTCAGTAAACGAGCCCCTTTCATCAACATTCATTTTAAGCGGATACGAAAACTCATTCTCGGGCAGATAGCTAAGATATGTAGAGTACAGCTTCTTGGTAAGAGGGTCTGAGAAGTCGGGCAGCAGCAATGTCTTTCTGCTCTCTTTGAAAGAGTAAATAAGATCAACAATTCCACCTAAAGTGATTCTGTGTTCAGTTGGCACCTTGCAAAAATCGCCCTCCCTATTCGGGTTCCCCTCTAAAGCTGAAATCAGCTCTTTTATAACATCATCAATATATACCAGAGTCATTACTACAGAGGGGTCGTTAACCTGAATAGGCAGACCGTGTGCTATATTGTTACAGAAAGTTGCAACAGCACTGTTATAATTGGGTCGGCACCATTTACCAAACACGTTGGGGAAGCGGTAAATCAATACTTCAGCACCATTTTCCCTGCCGTAGTCAAGCAACAGATCCTCTCCGGCTTTTTTAGAAGCTCCATAAGGATTATCAAGCTCTGCCTGAATTGATGATGCCAGCATAACCGGGCAATTGTTGCCATATTTCTTTAGATTATCAAGCAAAGTAGAAGTGAAGCCGAAATTACCTTCCATGAATTCACTCTGCTCCTTCGGGCGATTCACTCCTGCAAGATGAAACACAAAATCGGCCTCTCTGCAATAATCATCAAGAAGGTCAGGATCCGTTTCTTTATCATACTCAAAAAGAGTCAGGTCATTTGTTAAATCATAACCTTTTGCTTTACCCTCTTTTATATTATTAAGTTCCGCTATAAGGTTTTTCCCTATAAAACCCTCCGCTCCCGTAATCAGTATTTTCATATTTTCGTTGTTTGGTTTTTTATTATTCGTCATTGTTTTGTTATGTTGTTTCGAAGAACGGAACTAATTCTATCGGGACCCGATCTGTGAAGCAAACGTTATATGACAAACTGTTTGAGCGAAGCGAGTTTTTGTCATATAGTGCGCGAACAGGAAGCGGGTGATTGAATTAGTGGAGTCAAGAAACAATATAATTAAACATAGAATAATAAAATATCATTATAGACTATGCAAATCCTCCCTGATCTCCGGGAGCTTCATAAGCAACTTCTTCATTTCCGTCAAATCAAGCCTATGAGTATTGTGAGAATGATAATCCTCAACTTTTGAAACATCCTCCTGACCTTCAATAAAGAACTTATCGTAGTTCAAGTCGCGACCGTCAGCCGGCACTCTGAAGTAGTTGCCCATATCAATCGACTTAGCCATCTCTTCACGTGTAACAAGCGTTTCGTAGAGCTTTTCACCATGGCGGGTACCAATAATCTTAACCTCCGTGTCAGCCTTGTACAACTCCTTCAAAGAATCGGCAAGCACATCGAGCGTTGCTGCGGGCGCCTTCTGAACAAACAGATCACCGTTTTGCCCATGTTCAAAAGCATATAGAACAAGATCCACGGCATCCTCAAGAGTCATCATGAATCGAGTCATATTAGGATCAGTAATAGTAATTGGTTTGCCTGATTTAATCTGTTCAACCCAAAGAGGAATCACAGAGCCTCTGCTAGCCATCACATTGCCGTAGCGAGTGCAACAAATAGTTGTCTTAGCATCTTTTCCAAGAGATCGTGCAATGGCAATTGCCACCTTCTCCATCATCGCCTTGCTTATACCCATAGCATTAATAGGATAAGCAGCCTTGTCGGTACTCAGCACCACAACACGCTTAACGCCAAAATCTACAGCCGAATCCAGCACATTCTCAGTACCAATTACATTTGTTCTTACCGCCTGCATGGGGAAAAACTCGCATGAAGGCACCTGCTTGAGTGCCGCAGCATGAAAAACATAATCCACACCACGCATGGCTGTGTCAACAGAACGCTTATCGCGTACATCCCCAATGTAAAACTTTACTTTTGCATTCTGAATTCTATGTCGCATATCATCCTGCTTCTTTTCATCCCTGCTGAAGACACGTATCTCACCGATATCAGTATCTAAAAATCTATCCAGGACAGCGTTACCAAAGGAACCTGTGCCCCCGGTTATGAGCAATGTTTTATTTGTGAATTCCGACATTTTGATAATATTATTATATGGATTATTGTCTGG
>DHCC01000064.1:12257-16191 GCA_002398875.1 Bacteroidales bacterium UBA4912
TCTGGTTTATTATCTGTTAGAGACTGAATCCTGTTTCACAGAACCCTGAATTACGGAACTATTAATTAATAATCTTTCAGCATTATTTTCAAGAAAATCAATCACCCGTTTCGATTGATAGATATTATTTTTATTATCTAGAACAAA
This sequence comes from Bacteroidales bacterium UBA4912, assembly GCA_002398875.1. Lineage (GTDB taxonomy): Bacteria > Bacteroidota > Bacteroidia > Bacteroidales > Dysgonomonadaceae > Proteiniphilum. The sequence goes on from DHCC01000064.1 coordinate 12,405, forward strand.
CTGTTTAGCCCTACGTCCTTTCAGTTTAAGCTCCTCCGGTGGTGTATCGACTAATAATTTTGTAAGCATTTGATGCACACCATGAGCAGACTCATCCTCAAGCAGATAAACATAGTCGTGATATTCCTTTGGCATACCGGGAAGCACAGTTGTTAAAACCGGAGTACCCGACACCATATACTCCATGTTCTTTGAAGGAAATGAGTATTTGGTGAAGTCTGCAACCGTAGGTCTTGGATTAACCAGCAAAGCTGCCTGCAGCTCCGCTTCCACCACCTTACTGTTGTGCACAATACCAAAGAAACGTATTCGGTCATCCTCTTCCATATCTTTTTTGATATCATCAACCATAGCACCATGACCAAAAAGATGTAGCTCTGCATTCTTATCATCAAGCATTTTAAAACCATCGATAAGATACCTTATACCATACTCTTCGTATAGCCCGCCTGCATAAATCACAATTTTTCTGTTATCGTTGCAGACTGCAGAATCACTGTTAACCATGTTGGCATCAACAAGTCCCTCCATAATCATATAAGGCCTACCCTTCCGGTTTACAACCCCATTCATCTGTTCAGTCAGCAGTATGTAGGAGTCAAAGCTGTTAGCATATCTGTCTATCACCTTTTCTGCATACCTGTGGATAGCAGTTCTTCTGCTCCCTGCCAGCATCCCGGGCAGTCCCGGCAGATCAGTCACCACACCCACCGCTTTAATCTTCAGCAACCTGCATGCAAGCAGAGCACCTGAGCAGAATTCAGTCTGCAAGACATCAAGAACTGCAACATTCCTGTTTTTAGTCTTTAGGTTCTTGCTGAGGTTTGTGTCACACTTAAAGTATTCATTATCGCTGATGTTTGTGTGATTCTTTATATTTTCGTTGTTAGGGGAATCAACTACTTTACCTGAACCCTTTCTGTGCTTCAGTCCCCATTTAAGAGTTAAAAAGAAACCTGACAAGAATATATAAAGATTGTAAACCAGCTTTATATCAGCTTTCCTACTATAAATATAGTTTATCTTATCCTCAGTCTCTCTTTTTCTCTTATAGAACTTCGGTCCTGTAGTTTTCGGTATCTCAGTAAGCGCATACACATCACATCCGTTTTCAGCCAAACCGGTTACAAGAAGCTTATTAAACTTCTGAATAGCCTGAATTGGTTTATATCCTGCATCAAACAACTCCTTAATCAGTTTGTCAGAACATAAAGTTGAAACGTAAAGGATGTTCATCTTAATCCCTAAATAAGTGAATGAATATACTACTCATTATCGATATCCGCCTTGAGCTTCAGTTTACGCACAAAACGCATATCATGCTCCACCATTATCTTCACAAGCTTCTCAAAAGAAGTCTTTGTCGGGTTCCACCCAAGAAGAGTGCGCGCTTTAGTCGGATCACCAAGAAGCTGTTCAACCTCCGCAGGGCGGAAATATTTAGGATCCACCTCTACAATTACACGTCCGCTATCAGCATCAATACCTTTCTCGTTAATACCTTCACCCTCCCAGCGCAGAGTGATACCCGCCTCAGCAAATGCGAGAGTACAGAATTCGCGCACCGAATGCATCTCACCCGTAGCAATAACAAAATCTTCCGGTTCGCTGTGCTGCAACATCAGCCACATACACTCAACATAATCCCTTGCGTATCCCCAGTCGCGCTTAGCATCAAGATTACCCAGATACAGCTTATCCTGCATACCCTGTGCAATACGAGCAGCAGCAATAGTAATTTTGCGGGTCACGAATGTTTCGCCCCTTCTCTCACTCTCATGATTAAATAGAATACCATTTACTGCATACATACCATACGATTCCCGGTAGTTCTTTGTAATCCAGAAACCATAAAGTTTGGCAACACCATAAGGGCTGCGCGGATAAAAGGGGGTAGTCTCCTTTTGCGGAACCTCCTGCACCAGTCCGAACAGCTCAGAAGTTGACGCCTGGTATAGACGAGTTTTCTTTTCAAGACCCAATATTCTAACCGCCTCCAGCAGTCTAAGCGTACCCACGGCATCCACCTCTGCAGTATATTCCGGCACATCAAAGCTCACCTTCACATGGCTCTGTGCTGCCAGATTATAAATCTCATCAGGTTTTATTGTCTGAATTACCCTTATCAGCGAGCTCGAGTCAGTCATATCCGCATAATGCAGATTGATCAAACGTTTCTGATGCATATCCCTTACCCATTCGTCAAGATAAAGATGTTCAATCCTCGCTGTATTAAAAGAAGAAGATCTGCGCATTAGTCCGTGCACCTCATAACCTTTCTCCAAAAGGAACTCTGCAAGGTACGATCCGTCCTGTCCGGTAATACCGGTGATCAAAGCAGTTTTAGTCATTATAATAAATTTATATTTATATGTATTTTCTTAGCCTATAACAAAATAAATTCCTCTTTGTTTTAAGAAATTTAAACTTAATAACATACAATTCCATCCTTTAAATGATACAACAAAGGTACCACATTTATACCAAAATCCACAATTTACAAAAAAATGGACACTCTTTTCTTGCTTCATAAACATATTACTCTTAATTTTAACATTATCAACATATCGCCAAATTAGACAAACGTTCAATATTTCCGGCAAAAAACATAAATATGATTTATTTTTCAACCTTATAGTACCACAAAGAGCATGTTTTTGTAATTAATTAATAATCTAAATCAAATTAACAATGTCTAAAGTAAATTTAATGAGATGTAAAAGTGGAATTTTATTAGCAGGTATAATTTTCCTTACAACCTTAAATTCCTGTTTAAAAGAAGAGATCGATGATTCAGGTAAAGATAAACAGGTAGCTGCAGTATTCAGAACCACAATAAATGATACGGGAAACAAAAAGACACCCGCAACCCGTGCATCCGGCAATCAGTGGGAAGCAGGTGATGAGATTGGTGTTTATGCACTCATTCAAGGAGCAACGGCAGGCGATTATTCAATATACAACGAAAAAGAAAATATCAGGTACATCAACAATATTAACGGCAACCTGGCCGACTTTCAGGCAGCAGGTGAAGAAATAATATTCCCTGTCTCAAAAGAAAATCTTAAATTCATTGCCTATTACCCCTATACAAGTACCGGAACATCAGGGTCAACTCTCCAAATAGATGTTACAGAACAATCAAATCCGTCCGAAATTGATGTTTTGTATGCACAGTCAACAGACTACAATTGCGACAATCCTGAAGTCAGCCTCACGTTTCATCACATCTTATCACATCTGGTTATAGAAGTTGCCACTCCCGAGACGATTAATCTTGAGGGTGCACAAATCACAATTCACAACACAGTAAATAAGGGCACTATCAATCTTGAAGATGGTACTGTCACACCTGACACAGAATCTTCTCTAAACAGTCCGATCATACCGTTTACAACTTTCGATCAAACAGAAAACAAAATCACAGCAACAGCAATCCTGCTCCCCGGGTGGGATTTCTCTAAAGCAGAAATACAAATTAATACTGCCGACAACAACACATATATCTGGCAATCGGATGAGTATTTATTACAACCAAATATCATAAGAACCTATCAGTTAAATCTGACATCCGCCTCAGTAGAATTAAGAGCATACGGATCCACAATAAGCGACTGGGGAATAGACCCAACCATAATATCTAAAGACATCCAGCCAGTTGAAAAAGTAGGAGAAACCGACTCAGCGGAAACCGGCTCAAGAGAAAACCCATACACGGTGTCTCAAGTTTTAGCCATGGATACACAAACAGAACCGATATGGATTAAAGGTTATATCATGGGATGGG
>DHCC01000064.1:16491-16758 GCA_002398875.1 Bacteroidales bacterium UBA4912
AAGAAACTCCAAATGATCCGCAGACATTTCTAAATCTCCATGATAACTTCGAATTGATTGGCAGAGAAGTGAAAGTTTATTGCACCACCGGAAATAAAAACCAACTGCTTTGGGGTCTTAATATCATTGATTACGAGTTAGTTTAGCAAGCCACACAAAAGGAATATAACATAAAAATAAAGAACCCTTCGGATGTGCGCTGATGCACAATTCCCGAAGGGTTCTTAAAATATGATTAACACAAAAATTATTTAATTTACACAGAGA
>DHCC01000063.1:0-35914 GCA_002398875.1 Bacteroidales bacterium UBA4912
TTTTTCTTCACTGTAAAAATTTCCGACAGAAATTAAAATTTGATCTGGTTTGATAAACAGAGTTGCTTTCACATTTTCATGATTTGTTTTAATTGGGCTTTTTTCATCCCAGTATCCAATCATTTTTGATTCATCAATTTTGAAATCTTCCCAAAGTTTCCAAATTGGAGCGGGAGAGTATTGGGAATAGGAGTGCCTGCCTGTTGTTCCATAAACCATACCCAAGAATCTGTTTCCCCCATCTTGTAACATCTCACTCATTACTCCAAAAGGAATTCCTGAGAAAGTTACGAACCATTCATCGGGCATCATCTCGTTGTATTTAAAGCTTTCTCCAAACCATAGACGATCAACATAAGGGAAAAAATCTGTGTATTGATTTGCCGGACCAATCGAGTAGCCTGTGTTAGAATGTAAATCGATTAAAGAACCAGGACGATACTCTTCTAAAATTTTTCGAATGCGTTTCATTACAGAACGGTCAAAAGAAACATCATCCATATATAATCCATCAATTTCATAATTTTCAAGCATCCATCGCAATCCTTCGAGATAATAGTTTATCCAGCGTGAGAACCCGTTTAGTACTAATGCTGCATCTGACATTTGATCAGGAAGTTGAGTATACCAAGCCGGTTTATAATCCTCAATGAGATGTTCACACTGCCAAGGCAATCCATAACCCACGCCGGAAACAAAAATCTCGTGATTCAGGCTTTTCAGCGCATGTATCTCTTCCGTATAATTGGTTAATTCCCGAATGGTGTAATATAGTTTAACCTTACGGTTGTTTTTATGTTGTTCTTCAATATAACTTATTAATGAGTCCCTTACTATAAAAGGATAATTGATCACAGGATTCAGACTTCTGGAATGATGAATATTTATTATGTTAGCACCTTCCTTTGCTGCGTCTTCAAATCCTTCTGAGCTGGAATGATAGTATTTTTGTGAAAAATGTTTTTTTAAATCGATTGGTTTTACAGGGGTAATTAAAAAAGCAAATTCAAAATCAATTGATTTTTCAACTTTTAGTTCGCCCGTGGAGACTTCAACAACTATGTCATCTTTGGCATTGTTCTCATATACTCTTACTTTGCCTTGCCCTTCATTGTACCATGTTTTCGGCGGTGCCGGTTTATAATCATTTATAAGCGGGCCATGATAAGTTCCACCTCTGAGTTCTACATGCAAACCTGATTTTTCTCCACCAATCCAGAAACTATCATAGGGACCGTTCCACTTCCATGTGTAATTTTGTGGCCTGAGTCCACCTTTAAATCCTGCTCCGATAAAATATTCAGATGATTCAGGTGAAAAATGATTCAGCAAACTTACATTTTTTATCTGTTTTTCACCCTCTGATGATAGTTTGACATTATAACGTATGTACCCATCATATTCCATATAAGCAGATACATCCAGCTTAATTCCCTGTTCCATGTTGCCAGATGATTTCCAACTAACAAGTCCTTCCGCATCTTTTTCAATAACAATGTTTTTACTGTCGAGTTTGAATTTACCTTTTGATGTTTCGATAACAAATTCAAATGGGTGACTATAAATCATTTGATCATTTACTTGAATTGATTCTATGGCACCATTTTCTGCAACAGTCACATCTTTCTTCGTTGCAGTTATCTGACGATCATGTAATTTCATGTTTTCGTAAGGATTTACAGGTAAGCTGTCAATTCCAATGGTTGAATTCAACCATCTTAATCGGCTATGCCGCCATAGATCACCATCTCCTTTATCTTCAAGAATGTCTTTTCTGACATTTATTTCAATATCTATGTTTTTCTCTTCAGTGTTTGATGATGAAACAGTCAATTTACTTTTATATCTGCCAACCTTTGCATCGTCTGGAATCTGTACTCCAAACCATAATGCTTGTACTTTATTTGCTGGAACATGAACATCAAATTTTAGTGGAGAACCGTCCCAGTTTACTCCTTCCAAATTAAAGCAGGTAATTTGCTCTTTAGGGATGTTGTACTTATTTGATTCATGGATAAGATCGGTAAAAGTAACCTTGACATCACGCAATTCTTTCTCTATTGCCCATAGGCCTAACTGCCAGGCATAATATTCATTTCTTAAAGCATCGCCTTCAAATCGGAGGGAGGGGCCATTTTTTACCCACCGATAGGGGATTGTAGTGAGTTTTATAGGAAATGCACGATCTTCAGGAAAAGTAAGAAAGCTGGATTTATTTCCATTCAATAATTTATATTTTTCATTTTCAGTAGCGATTACTCCCATTGAAGTTAAAAAGTCAAACTTAGTTCTGCTTTCAAATCGTGTTACTGTTGCATTCGGGATATTTTTTAGGTTTTTAAGAACGTTTTCCTCCCAATTTTTATCCGTCTCATATTCAGGAGTAGTGTAATCGTTCCACGGTTTTCCATAACGTGCATCCCCCGAACCTTTTCTGTATTTATACGGCAGATAGTAAACGATGTAATCACTTTCATTTTCTACGGGCTTGAAAGCGATAGTTCCTTTTTCTGCTGTTTGTTCAATCACACTAACGTCTTTTATTTCATTTCCATTACTTGCGTCTGTGACAATTATTTTTTTTGTTTCCGGACGGAGGTCTGATCTTCTCCATGGGAGGTTAACGATGACTGCTTCATGTTCCTGTTTATCAACATGAACAATAGCTCTGTGATTTCCTCTTCCATCAACATCCCATATTGTATCAGCTATTACAAATGGAATTCCGTCTGGTGCAAACTGTTGATATTTGTCCCCTCCATTGTTATATTGCGTGGAAGAGCAGCTCAGCAAAAGAGCTGAAAAAGCACAAATAATTATAAATTTCATACGATTAAAATTATTTATTTTCACTAAAGTTAGATATTTGATATGCCATGGCATAGACCGAACTTGTTCGGTCTATGCTTAGCCTGCTTAACACAAATGTTCAAATGTGTCCCATTAAAAATGAGACGTTGTTAAAGATCAACTAATTTTGGTTCATTTGTGTTATTAATGGAATAATAATGAATACTTGTATTTTTTATTTTATAATTCCTCAATAATTGCTGTCAGGTTACTCTGAGATAATTCCAATGCCTTATTCAAATCATCCTTAGCCTTTTCTAAGTTTCCCAAACCTTTGTATCCCAATCCACGCATGGTGTACAATCGTGACAATCTGTTGTCTGCAGCTTCACGTCTGCCAAAGATTGCACCAACTTCCGAATCCATAGACTGCTTCATCTGTTGGTCAGCTTCCGATACGAGGGATTCAAATATTTTCTTTGCTTGATCGTTTTTTCCAAGCTTAGCAAAACTAAGTCCCTGATAATATGACGTTACATTGACAGTTTGCGAGGGTTGATTGGCTGAACTTCTGAATGATTCGTTTGCTTTTGAGCGTTTACCTAGTGCTTCGTAAGCTAAACCAATATAATAATCCACCTCTACTTCTCTTCCTCCTAGACGGTCGTCACCTGCTTCTTGCTTGGTTATTTTAGCCTTTAGGAAAGTGTCAAGCGCTTTTTGATACTCTTTATTATCATAATATTGTTTGCCTAACATTAAGTTAGCATTGATCCTTATATTTCTGGATCTGGATGAACCTTCAGTGTATGCAAAATTTGCTCCTTCCAGGGCTTCAACAGCCCTCTTAGCCTGTTTTGAAAGAATAAGGTTTTCGATATAATACATATAGGAGTCATCCCGATTCTTTGCAATCTCAGTGTTTCCTTCGAAGAGTTTTATCCGCGTTTCGATCGGAGTATTGTTTGTCTCATAAAGTTCACTTAACTCAGTAAAATACAATGCCTCATTTCTATTTAGGGCTATTGCTTTTTCATAATGAGTTATTGCCTCAGGTACATTGTTTAAATGATAAAAATAACCCCATCCGAGATTCCTGTATGCTATTGCAAGTTCAGGATTGAGCTTTATGGCATTTTTCCAGTGCATTATTGCAGCATCAGGTTGTTTTTCATACAATATATTTCCCAAATAATAATAAGCCTTTCCATCCGTTGGATTATACTTTATGGCAGTATTCAATACATTAACCGATTCTAGGCGGTAAGGGAATACGTAATCTACGGACTTCCCTGCAGCAGATTTAAAAAATTGTTGAGCCTGGTCGCTGTTTCCGTTTATATCAGCTAAATAGCCAAGATAGTAGGCAAAGAACGGGTTTTCACCATTGAAACGTTTTAGTACATCTTCTGCTTCCGACAGCAATCCATTGTTAATATATCCGACAGCAAGTTCAAGATAATTATCATCAAAATCTCTCATTTCCTTATTAAGAGAGGCCAGCAGGCTATTTGCCTTCTGATTGTCGCCGGATTCTTTGGCAATAAGGTAATATTCATTTCTGATTCTGAAATCAAGTGGATCATCTCCTGAAATGGCAGCTAAGGTAGTTAATGCCCCGTCATAATCTCGGTTTTTCCGTTGTAACGATGCTTTTAACGTTATAGCTTTGTTATTTCTACTATTTGTAGACAGTGATTCGTTGATTTGATGAAGCGCATTTGCAAAGTCATTCCTGCTGCACGAAAGTTCAGCTAGTTGATAGTAGGCTGCCGAATGATAGGCATGGTCCCATGTTGCGCGATAGAGAGTATCTTCAGCCTCAGCGAGGAGTCCTAAACCTCTTAGTGCCAATCCCTGCAAATAGAATGCTTCATGTGTAGAGGGAACCGTGTAATCATTGGTCAATCTCTTAATTGCCTTGGCAAAATATTCCCTTGCAGTGGTAAAATCGCCATTTTTCAAATAGATATTACCCACGGCGATATTGGTTCGACTATCACCCGGATCTTTTGCTAATGCTGCATTGTACCAATTCATTGGATTTTCCCTTGGAGCATAAAACTGCTCCACCCTCTTTCCTGTCAGATACAACTCCTCTACCGTTTCAAGTTTATCGACAGCGGGATAGCCACGCCATGGTTTCGGAATGTCTTCATTGGCAATTGGTTCTCGCTCGATATGCTGGTAGTCAACAAGTATCTCACCGGTATTGTTGTTGATTAACTGTGTATACAAGTCACTCAATTCATATGTACCTTCAATTTTTATGCTCTCGGCAAATGGTTTCTCTGGAGAAATTGCAATGTTTTTTTCAAATATAATCTTGTCCTTGTTCTTTAGAATCACCTTTGCATTGTCGACTCTCCCCGTTGAATAGTAGCCAAGGAAGACCTTAATACCTTTTTTGTCATTTCTTTTTTCTAAATTAACTGCTCCGTTAAGATTGGCATTTTTGAAACCCTCAATGCCTTTTATAGGATACCAGTACTGTTCCCATTGCTTCACTTCGTAAGGCTTGATCCAGCTGTAATCGGGCTGATTATCGCTATACGTACCTACCATTAATTCTGCATAAGGGCCGGCATTTTCTGTTAACACTGCTTCAGTAGCTTGTCCGCTAGGGCCTGAACCCCATTCCCATAATTTCGCGCCCTTGGTGATATGGTGGTTTCCGAAGTGTACAGTGCCGGAATTCTTACCGTGATCGTACCCCCCCATGAAATTTTCCTGAAGATCATGTATAAAAAATGAGTTAGAGGTCAATACATTTTTCCACCAACTAATATCCATACCATCAAATTCTTTTCCTCTATATACATTATAAGCATACGGCCATTGCGTAAAATCAGTCACGGAGTGAAACTTAACCACCTGAGCACTAGGAGGAAAGATGGTTTGGTATTCTTTATTTACATGAACTGCCGCATTCGCCCAGTTTAAAAAAGTATGTGTAAACGGCGAGGAATTATGAATTCGTGTTTCTGCCTTAAAATAGGACTTTCCCGGGAAAATGGTTACCCCAACCGTCCATCTCATACCATGCCTGGTTTCGTGTTCTGCCACCCAGATGGTTTTACTCCCATCAGGGTTTTCTATTGTGGTATAATCTAGAGTCTGAAAACTTGACGCCCTGTGGTGATGGAGTACGCACCATTCAATACCACCAGAAACCCATGCTCCGGGCTGTGTTATATTACTCGGTTTTACAACATCATTTTTATAAATAAAATTATAATTGTTTGTTTTATCAGTGGCATAGTATAATTTACCTCCAATATCTGGTGTTACACCTATTTCAATGTACTCATTCTCAAGAACAACGGTTTTCCATTCCTGAATTACCCTTTTACCTGTATGCTGATCGTTCAACTTTAATGGATATACATGTCTCGATGCACCTTGGTGATTTTCGTTTCTGAAAAAAATAGGATTTTTATCATTGGGAGCAACAGGATAGGTAGGCATAGCAACCTGTTTTTCTGTCATTATTACTTCTGACTTTCCCTGCGAATACCCATTCATCAAAAGAGAAAAAATCAAAATTAGGATAAGGTATATTTTTTTCATGATTTACAGTTTAATTTATTATGTATTATTATTTATTTCAAAATCAGGCTAAAGTCTTCAGATTTAACATCTGATTTTTTCATGTGCTCCGCAACTATTGTACGAGTAACATATTCATTGTGAATTTTATTCTCTTTAATTACTACATCGCGACAACCATCCAAAAGGAAAGATGATTTCTGCCATAGATAGGGTTCAAATGCGTAGGTCTTAATAATTTCGTTATTCCTGAAAAATAAACCTCTAACTGATCGTGCATGTATAAGTGGCACATCAAACGTTTTGAAAATGTTGTTTTCGATACGAATATTTTGGTGGTAGGGTTCTGTTTTATCATCTTGAGGTCTATGAGAGGGTGTGATTGTAATGATTCCTTCACCCCATTCCCAACGATTTCCTGAAATGCAGCCAGAGGTTAAACAATTATCAAATACATTATTTCGGATTGTCACATCGCGGTTAGCCCCTGATTCAAACCAATAATCCATATCTCCTTCAATCAAGATGGCTGTTCCTGCCGTTCTGAAATAGTTATCTTCGATAATCACTTTTTTCGGTGTTGTAACTAAAATCCCTCTTGCTCTGTGTTGCTTAAGAATGCGACAATTCCGGATTTCCAATTCAGGTGTCCATGTTTTGTTCTCCATATAATTGCCCGCTACTATCTCTTTGGGCAAAGGGGTTTCAAATGTAATTTTTGCTTTTCTATTGTCGACAAGTTCTACAGATTTGATAATGCGTGAGTCGGATCGTTGACATAAGCTTGGATTAACAAACCAAATTTCATCGCCATTCTCTCCATTTAATCGGGATGTGATGACTATATTATTCCCTATTATCGAATCAATTTTAGAATAGGTACCATGGACGTTAATAAAATCGTCATGTGCCCCAGTATGTGCACAATTAATGATCTTTATTGATCCTTTGCAATTTAAAAAATGAGAATTGTCTGCTATGATGCTTGTTACTCGTCCCTTTTTTTCATTAATTTTTATATTTGCATTATCCATGGTAATATTCTCACTTCGCGAGCCCACAACCGCATGGCTTAGTGCGTGATAGATTGTTAAATCTTTTAAATATACATCCTTGCTGCCAGTTATGTTAATACCAGTAGTCATGTAGCGTCCGGCCATAAATGCTGTATAAGTTCCTTTCGGAGGTTTTATGTTTGGTTTTCCGTAAAAACGGACGATGCCTGGCGATACCTCTTCGGCCTTCCCTGTGATCAATTGGGAGTTATTTCCGTCGTGTGTTTTATAAAGGATTTCTTTTGTATCTCTATCGAACATATTAAAATATCCGGTAGGTGCAGCTTTCCAGCCTTCACCTGTAAGATAAAATTTTCCATCTTCAATCACATACCGATATTGATCTTTATCAAATTCGAGTTCGATATACTCATCGGTGGAGTTTAAATATCTACCTTCGTAAATAAATGGAAAATCCCAATCAACGGTAAAATTCTTGAATGTGATATTTTCACATTTTGAAATATTGGCTATTTGCATATTGCCGTGAAAGATAAACTCCGAACTATCGCCGTTGATGACCACATTCTTTAAGTTTTCCATCGGAAAACCTATTGAAAATCTACTTGAAGTTTTAGAGAAATCCTGCCAAAAGTCATATCGTCCTTTTGGGAAAACTATGGTGACAGCTTCACTTGATTCGCATTGTTTTAGTGCCTCTACAACAAACGGGATCACATTTCTATGGCTTCCGGGCACATATCCGAGATCTTTAATTGAAATTGTTTTCGATTGAGGCAAGCATTTTGCTCCTGGAATACTAAATATCAGGACAAGAATTAACGGAATAAATTTAAAATTAATCTGTTGCATAGGACTCTTTTTCTAATTGTTTAGATACTATTCTTAAATCAATATCATCGATAAAATTTTCAACATAACCATCAAATGGCAGGAATGGGTGCTCATTTCTGGTACTACTGTGTTGGCGTTGGCTGACTTTGACAACCCCTTTTAGCGGCGAAACTTTATTATGTAACTCAAAATAACCGTGAATCACGCCCTCCTGAGATGACTTTTATCAGCTGGATCATCTCATCAACATCGAAGGGATACACCTTGTCACGATTTTCTTCAAAGAAACGGCCAGCCCATTCCACAGCAAGAGGATTGCTTTGAAGTGAAGACCATTTAGCAAACAGATCATTTGCTTTTTGTTGTTCGCCAAGTTGTGACCATGCGAGGCACTGCAACAGCGTAGAAAAATTATTACTCAGTTGTGTTGCTTGAGTTACTTTTTTTAAATAATGTTCCTTATCGGCGTGCTTATTCGATTTTATTGCTATCATAGCTAGCATCCAGTCTTCAAGACGGGTATCTATCTGGTCGTCGAAAGGTTTGCCCACTCCTAGGTTACGGGGCCACTGTAACGATTCCAATACTTTTTCTCCTGCTCTCTTTGTTTTTCCTTTAGCCAATGCGTGGGTAGCCAGCATCATTTTTATTTCGCGGTACATGACACGCCCTCCTCTTTCACCTTCGAAAGGTAAAATATGAATGGCATTCAATAATTTTTCGGCTTCGTCATACTGTTTGTTGGACATCAATGTGCGTGCATACAACGATACTGTAGGAAAATGATTCTTATTTTTAGCATAGAGCGGTTCAATGGTTTTGATCGCCTTTACGTATTCCTGTTTCCCGAGGTAATGGTTGGTTAGCCGTTGGTTGTATCTCCATTCGGTTGGTGCGAACGTAACTGCTTTTTTAAGGTCGCGTTCTTTATCTATATCCTTGTTGGAAAGGGATGCACGTAACGAATAGAAAGGTGGAAAATCGGGTTGATCGCCTAGTTTGTTAAGTAAAGTACGTGCAGCTTCAGTATTATTGACCGATCCCTGCAATAAAGCCATGTAATAAGCTGGCTTCCAACTGTTGCTTTTAGACATTGCCCATTCGAATACGTCTTTACATTCGTTCCTGAAGGGGAATACGAACGATGGGCTTTGTGCATCGGCTTGCTGTAACAATGTGATCTCCTCGGGAGTGTCTTTGCTAAGAAAGGCCAACCAGTATTTTAGTTCGGCATTTTCCGGAGCGGCTTTTAAAATTGCTCGGCATTCTTTTTCCATCCCCAACGAATAATACCATATGGCCAATTCGAGGAAAGACTGAACCGGCATCTCAGTATGGATATTTTCCAAAAACAGGTGTGTATTGGGCGCAGTTGATTCGAACAATATTAATAGGTTGAAGGGATCGATTGTTTTAATTCTTTCGGCAATTTCATCGGACTTCGGTAAATTATTTTGCTGTCTGTAACAAAGGTATAATAACTGTAACCCTTCAATATTAAGACTATTATTGATTAGGCTTTTTTGTGCGTATTCTTCAGACTTGTCATACTCTTTTGTAATAAAATATATTTTACTGATTTCCGTATAAGCCGCGCTGCGCATAGGAGTGGTAATTGCTGCAATTTCAAATCCGTCCAGGGAATCAAATATTTTTCCTAACTGTTTGGCAGAACGTCCGTATTCGAAATTAGCATCCGGGTGGTATGTATCGAAAGACAAAGCTTTACGCGCAAAAAAATATGCCGAATCGTAATTCATCCGTCGGTAGCAAAGCCGCGACATTTCGACCAATGACGGAATGTAGTTGGGATCCAATTCTAGCGATTCCTTGATTTGTCTTTCTGCCTGGTCATAAAGTCTCATTCCCGAATAATCTCTTCCTAATATGTATTTGCCATAGGCTGTATTATAATCGAAATTATCTGTTTCTGAGTTAGGCCTGTCCAATGTTTTATTTTCTTTACTCCAAATTGTACGGTTGCAAAGAGTGATTTTATATACGCTTCTCTCAACAGGAAAACGTATACTGGTACTAAATGTCCTCGCTACAGAAAGAGATATTGGTTGTGACGAAAGAATTTCTCCTTCTGCATCATAAAATTTGAGTGTGTCATTGATCTGTACCAAAGGGGAAATTACAAAATCCAATACGCCATTCCCTTCGTTGATATTGATTACCCCGTAAAGACTTGCATCGGTAACGCCACTTGTACCTTTGAAAGGGAACCAGTATTCTGTCCAAACATCGGTGCTGTAAGGTGTAAAATAAACCTGTTTGTATGGAGTGCGGCTGCTGTGAGCATCGTTTTGATTGAACAATCTACCGCTTTGTACCTCAAGATACTGTCCGTTGGTGTCGGTCAATAATTCTTCCCAAATACTGCCTTCATCGGATAGTGCCCAGGTAAAGAATTTTTTTCCCACTTTTTCGTCGCGATCAGTAACATGCATCATCCCGAAATTTTCACTGGTCCAGTATGCTCCGAAATATGGTTCATAGGTGCCGGCTACATGATACGATTTGCTGCCGCCGAAATCGTTCTCAGTCCATCGCGACAGGTTCTTACCGCGTTCTTCATCCATTGGCCACGGGATAGTTTCACCTCCGTGACCAATAGAATAAGTCCCGGGATAGATCAATTCCAAATCTTCAGTCGCTTTAATTCCTGTATTAACCCAGTTGTAATAGGGTTGACTTCCCGAATTACTGTTGTGCCAAAAGGAGGAAGTGGTAAACCATCCCTTATCTTTAGGCAGATTAATCTCCACGGTCCAACGGGTACGAGTGATCAAATCGAAATTACTGATCCAGCAACTCACACTACCATCTGGATTTTGCGCGGTGCGGTAATTGACTGGAAATGAGCAAGCCGGGTCATGCCCAATTACGCCGTAATTGAACTCTATACCGCCGCTAGTCCACGGTCCACGCAGAGAGATGTCTCTGAATTTGACCACTTTGTTGTCATAAAACATCTCTTTTCCACAGGTTTTATCCACTACAGACCATATTTTTCCGCCGATTTCAGGAAAAATCTTGATTTTTAAATAGTCATTTTCGAGATTAATTATCTTGTATTTTTTTTTGATAGATCGTGTGGTATATCCATCAAAACGGAAATACGGATAAATTTTGCCAAAAACAGGTATAGGGTCGGGATCCGAAAAAGGATAAGTAGCATATTCTTCTTCTATTTCCATTATTTGTGGCGTGTTTTGTGCTTTCAAACCTAAAATACAAAGTAAACAGAAGGTTAATGCAATTAATTTTTTTAAGGAACGCCAGTATGGCTGTATAGTATTCATTGTTGAATAGATATATATTATTGACTTATTCATAGGCTGAACTCCTGTACAGACAACCTGCACAAATGACTGTTAAAATCTCAAACAGATCCGGCTATATGATGTGACTTCTTTTTATCCTGTCTATTATCACTTAAATTCGACGTTGGAAACAAAATCTCCCATTTCCAAACTACCATACTCCTTAGTGACCTTTTGATTCAGTACTGAAACCCCATCAAAAACAACATTACTTACTGTATATTGCTTGTCAGCTCCAATTAATTGTATCTTATAGGGCCCTTCCTTATCGGTAACGGAAATGTTTTTGAATGTAATGTTATTAATGTATCCGGGAACTTTTTTTCTCATGTATTGGTTGACAACAGGTTTTAATCTGATCAATTCGGCTTGACCCTCACCGTAAATCCGAATATTATCAAAAACAATATTTTCTAACCTCATATCTTCTCCTGGTTCCAATAAAAAAGCAGTCATACTAAAATGAACGATATCCAGGTTTCTAAATACCATATCTCTCATATATTCGGCACGACTTTCGTGACCTAAAAGAAAAATCCTTGCCCGGTCACACCACAGGATTGAATTTTCAACGGTAATCCGTTCAACGTTATTTTCTGTATCAGGTAAATATGTGGTACCTTTTGCTGCAATGCAATCATCGTCCGTTCGGATAAAACAGTTCTTTATCAATACGTCTTGTGAATTACAGGGATTGATGCCATCATCATTTTGCGCTCTTCCTCCAACAATTTTCACATTATCAACAACGACATTCCTGGAATGTCTAACTGGCATGGTCCATGAAGCACCTCCTCTTAAGATAACATCCTTTACAACCACGTTGTTACTTTTTTCTATTAAAATCAAATTACGTGAAAATTTCCCCCATACAAACTCATTTCCACAAATAATACCTCTTCCACAAATGGTTACATTATCTCCTTGAACTCTGACCCCAGCTTTTAATATGGCACCTTCCGCGAGATAAAGAGTTTGGTTGCTACCCACTTTGATTAATGCTGTATCAGGATGATGTATACCCGGCCCAAAATATATCAAATTAGGGTCATTCAAATCCGGTACAAAATCATCTTTTGAATTTGCAAAAAGGAGTAATGGGCCATTTTTACCATCCGGCTCAACAATTATTTGGGACGGTTTTTCAATGATAAAAGATAACTCGGTACTACTCTTCTTTAAATTCTTTACATTGACTCTCTCCGGACGTAAAATCGTATGATCAAGTGTTTTGTTTGTTGATTTTATCTTCACTTCAACCGGTTTGTCCATGTCAAAAGAGGTAAAAGAATAATTTCCTCCAAAATCAAGCCGTGTTCTTTCTTTTTCCCACGGAGCATCCTGAACCCTCGCAACATATACAATGGCTTTAGTTCCATTGATCCATACTTCATAATCTTCTGAACGGGGTTCATCTGAAATGAGGTGTTCATATTTTTCGGGATTGTACAACGTACTATTGCAGCCGAGGATTCCAAAAAAAGAAACAAAAAACAGAGAAAATAATACAGGATGAACAAATTCTGTAATACGTATTTGGTATTTGTATTTCATATTTTTAAGATTTTAAACTTCCTTTTTACAACCAAAGAAGCCGTTTATGGATGATTACTTGTAATTGTAAGAGCCCATGATCTTGATATAAGGGGAAATTTTCAGAAGCTGGAGCACCTGAAACAGACAATATTTACTGTTACAGATGCTCTTGCTTGCTAAATTTAAATCACTCGATAGTAATAACCTCAGTTTTGACAGATTTGTCCTCATCGCCAGTAATCCCTATAGCTGTCAGCGTGACTGTATAAGTTCCCTTAGTGGAATACACATGGGATGGTGATCGATCATCTGATACTGCTGAACCATCTCCAAAATTCCACTGGTATTTTTCTGACATCAGAGAAGTATTGTTAAACAAGACTTTTTTATTGTCAGCATCATCAAAGGAAAATGTAAAATTTGCAGTTGGTTTAATTATATTTGTATAAATAACAACAATCGTTGTACTTCGTTTAGGATTTGCTGATCGCTGATCACTCGATATATTTACACCAATTGCATAAAGTTTATCAGGAAAATTATCTCTAAGAAAATCAAGATTCACGATCAAGTCAAACTTAGCAATTTCTTTTCCGTCTTCCATTTCAACTTGTTTAACTAACGAATACTTATCACTAGGAATCAAAATGTATTTGTCCGTTCTATTTTCATTTATTTTTGCAATTGTATCATTATTAACATTTATATTCACAGTGAATGCTCCGTCATTATTAATACCAGATCTATATACAGCTAATGGTACCCGGAATTCTCCTTTTTCTACGTCAATAACATACTTGTAGGGATTTCCCTCTATAGGTAGTTCTCCTCTTATCCTATTTATATCGTTAATTAGATATTGACTGTTGTTATAATAAGCTGTTGGCATATAAATTAGCTGTTCAGGATATTCTGCATCTCTGTACGTAATATCATCCCAGCATGAAGATAGTGATAACACTATTCCAAATATAATTATTATTGCCAAAGTAGTACGATAAAACTTATTCATCTTTGTTAAATTTAATATGTTTAAAAATTCACATAGCTACCATAAAGGATTTTGAATCAATGCCTTATTAATATAAATCTCATTTTGAGGAATCGGATAAAAGTTCATTTTTGGCAAAAATGTTCTTGATTCAATGTTTACAACGTTATAGTCAAATTGATTTTCTGCTATATTTGTAATTTGCACACCTCTAGCGGGAACAGAAAAATCTGAAGAAGCCAACATCCATCTCCGAGCATCCCATAAACGATGATCCTCAAAAGCTAATTCTACTCGTCTTTCATTATAAATTCTCTCACGCATTTGTAATTGGCTCAAGCCTATAGGCAATTCTGGCAAATTAACACTTGTTCTTTTGCGTACTTTGTCAACATACATTTTTATATCACTATTTCCAGGTTCAGCTTCATTTAGTGCTTCTGCATAGTTCAAATATAACTCCGCTAATCTAAAAATTACCCAACTATGTGTACTTGTTTGATTGGTGACAAGATTCAAATCCGCATTTACATATTTTTTTAAATAATACCCAGTCCTAGTAGCATGAGCAATTGGTAATCCATCTTGTCCACCATACCAAGTTTCCATAGTTCTACCCTTGAAAAAACTATTATTTGTAACAATAGTCATATATAAACGAGGATCTCTGTTTGCATAGGGGTTTGTAGCATGTTCCAAATTATTCCAATCAAACTTACTCCCATCAGTCATTTCGTATGCATCTACCAAATTTTGAGTAGGAGTTGTTCCACTGTTTCCTAAATCAAATCCAATTGAAATATTTGCTTTTTCAAAACTATTACTTGTTCCTTCTCTACGGAATAATATAACCTCTTTATTTGTATGTGTATTATTACCAAAAACTGAACTATAATTGGAACTTAAATAATAACCATTACTTTCAGCAAGATCAATTGCCTCTTTCGCTGCATTTGCAGCATCTTTCCAACGTTTTTGCCTGTCACCATTTAAGGTAATTAGTTCTGGATTAGGAAATCCTCCAGCCCAACTTGCATTATTATACAATTCACTGGCAGCATATAGCAGGATACGACTCTTTAGAGCTAGTGCAGCAACCTTAGTAACTCTGCCAAGATCGGCTGCATCATAATTAGCAGGTAAAACACTTGTAACAGCATCGCATTCGTCTGTAACAAATTTTATACAATCAGCTAAAGAATTTCTAGGAATATTCTCAAAAGAATCATTCAGTGAGTAAAGTTCCGTAATTATAGGTACTCCGCCATAGCGCTTTATCAATTCAAAATAAAAATAAGCTCGTAGAAAACGTACTTCATACTTCCATCTATTTATATTACCCATATAGGTTTTATAAACTTCTTGTTGATCTGGATTATCTTTAAGGTAATCCAGATTTACATTATCACTAGATACTAAAAATCTGTTTATTTTTCGTATACTTTGAAAATAATCATTCCATACATTGTCCGGATTTTGAAATTGATTCCATGAGCCTCTATTAAAATTCTGAATAGAATTAGTCCCTAATGTGTGTTCAGCTTCGTCTGATGCAGATGCCAACATAGCTCCACTAATAGGTAAAAAACCAGATTTAATATCATCATAAATGGAAGCAACTTGACCTCTCACATAGTTATATTCTGATGTTACTTCATCTATAGTCAACTCACTCATAATTTCAGGATCTAGATATCCATCGCAAGAAACAAAGCTCCAGGAGAATATAAGTATATACGATATTGATTTAAAAATTTTTTTCATTATTTAAAAATTTAAAATTTAATTTTCAGTCCTAAGTTATATTGACTCATTGCTGGATATCCGGTAAGTATTTCCGGATCAGCTATCTTTACATGATCGAACTTGAAAAGATTGACGCCGTTAACAAATAAAGTTGCTTCTCCAATACCAATTTTATTAATTAATTTATTAGGAATGTTATAACCAATCTCTATATTTCTAAAACTTAAGAAACTTCCATCTCGCTGCCAAAAAGTTGAATATCTGTAGTTATTTGAATTATTTTGAGATGATAATCTCGGGTAATCAGCAGTTGCATGTGTTGCACTTGTCCATCTATTTAGGGCCATGGAAGATATTTTACCATCGTTCTGGAAAGCATGAAAATTAAGGCCTGAAAGGTAAACGGATCTATTCATTACCCCTTGTAAAAAAGCATCAATATAGACATTTTTGTATTGTAGACCCAGATTCAGCCCCATTGTCAATTCAGGAATATTCGTATATCCAATAGGATAAGTATCTAACTCATCTACTACACCATCATCATTCTGATCTTTATATTTAAGATCTCCGGGCTGGACAACATCAAAAATTTGATATGGAGAATTATTTACCTCTGATTCGTTTTCGAAAAATCCAGTGTACTGTAATAAAAATGGTTGATCTACAGGTCTTCCTTCACGGAATTGGTATTGATCTTGTTTAATAGCTTCAGGAATATTTGTTATCTTATTTTTTGCATACCAAATATTTAGCTCTGCAAAATAAGTCAAATCTTTTGAATTTTTTCCATTGTAACCAATTTGAGCTTCAAATCCTTTATTATTTACTTTTCCAACATTAAGTTGGGGTGTCCACATACCAGCTAATTGAGGGATCATGCTTTCAGGCGATGCTAAGATATCGTAGCGATTTTGCCAAAATACATCAAAATTAAAATCAATAGTATTAATGAATTTTGAATTAAACCCAATATTAATTTCTTTTTTCTTTTCCCAAGTCAAATCGGGATTAGCTATAGTAGACTCCCGATATCCTTGTAATGAAGTATTGCCGTAAATATACGAACCACTTGCGGAATAATATTGATCATACATAAAGCGTTGGTTACCAAGCGCATTATTACCTGAAACTCCGATAGATGCCTTCAACTTTAAGTAATCAATTACTGAATTATTTTTAAGAAAACTCTCATTAGAGGCAATCCAACCTATAGACATACCTGGGAAAAAACCAAACCTCTTTCCTCTTTTATATCCATTTGAACCGTAATATCCGAGTGAAATTTCACCGATATATTTCGTATCATGTGCATAGGAAAAACGGCCATTAACACCGAGATGTTTAAAGTTAGTTCTCTCACCTTGGAGTGTATTCGAGTTCAAATCATAACCTAAGGAAGATTCTATAACATTATTCCCAAAGTTATTTTGATAATTAAAATAACTCTGAAAACCAGCATTCCTCCATTGATTGAATTGCGATTCACTAGCAGATAATGAAGTAGGTTCTCCAAATTGTTTATACTCAATATTTCCAGAACCATCATCTGTTAGAGTATATCTGCTATACGTCCTTGATTTTGATGAATAACTAGTAAAGCGATCGTTGAAAGAAGCTGCAGCAAAAATACTCAACCCATCTGTGATCATATCCAAATCATATCGTAATTTAATCATAGATTGGAATGCTCTTGAATTCGTTCCGTAAGAGCCGGTTTCTAACATATCTCCCCAAGGATTAGTAAACAATGAATTTCCTCCATAAGACTGATTAGGGTTATAAACAGGAAATGCATTTGGTGGAATCATTGACATCATGTTAAAAATGTTATCTGTGTTGTATCCGGCAGGATTCTTTTTATTAGCTAGGCTAGCTCCCAAATTTATCATTGCCGTTAACCTATTTGATAAATCGATTTCAACATTACTACGTATGTTGAAACGGTTATAATCGGAATTGGAACTGAAATCAGTTTTATCTGCCGTTTTTTTATAAATTCCAGATCGATTCAAGTAACCAAGCAAAACAAAATATCTGAAATCTTGTCGTCCTCCTGTGAAAGTAACATTATATTTTGATACTGGAGCACCATTCCTTAATAGCTCATTATACCAATTAACGTCAGGATAAAGGTAAGGGTCGCTCCCTGATTGGTAAGCTCCCAGATCACTATTCGTATATTGTGCCGATAGACCGTCATTGATTAATGCTTCATTATAAAGTCGAGCATAATCATATGAATTTAAAAAATCGGGTAATCTTTGTGGGGATTCAAAACCTGTTTGTGCTGAAACATTAACTTCCAGTGGACCCGCTTTACCTTTTTTTGTTGTAATGATTAACACTCCATTTGCTCCTCTCATTCCATACATTGAGGTGGCAGAGGCATCTTTTAATAACGAAATCGTTTCTATCTCTTCAGGAATCAACTGGTCATAAGCACTTTCAAATCCATCAACAATAATTAACATATCTCTTCCAGGTCCAAAAGTACCAACACCTCTGGAAAATAAACTAATAGATTCTAATCCTGGTTCGTTACTTGTTTGAGACACTGTAAGACCAGGCACTCTTCCCAGTAACTTTGTACCTAAATGAGACGTTACTGAATTATCTAAATTATCTGAACTGATTGTAGATATAGATCGCGTTACCATCCATTCTGGTATAGAGTAGTTATAACCAAAATTTACAGCAGATGAATCTGTTTTAGACTCTTGCGAACGCGTAACCATGACGGTTGTCATCCAGATAATAAAAAATAATGATATATGTCTAAATTTATAACTTTTGTTTTTCATATTTGTCTTATTCATTAAATTCAAATAATTAGTTTCTACCAACCTGGATTTTGAATTAAATAGCCCTTGTTAATTTCATTTTGATTAAAAGGTATTCGATACATATTTGTAGTAAATGTCCTCTTTTCGTATACATAATATACATAAGTGAACTCAGTACTAGGTGGATCTTGTTTATATATTTTGATTCCCCATGTATCACCATTTAATACTTCATTTTGATCTGCGATCACCCAACGATATGTATCCCACATACGATGTTCTTCAAAAGCAAGTTCTACATCACGTTCATTTCTAACTCTTTCTCTGAATTGCTCCTTAGAGAGTCCAGCAGGTAAATTTGGCATACCAACTCTATTCCTAATTATGTTTACAGCTGCATAGGCTTCCTGGACAGGACCTGAATATTCATTAATTGCTTCTGCATAATTCAAATACGCTTCGGCAAGTCTGTATAAATACCAATTTGCAAAACCGGGAGTTGTTCGATTCATAGTTGGTGGCACAAATTTTCTTAACCATGCTCCAGATTTATTTCCAACTAATGGAGGCTGGTTAGAGGCTACTGCACCTTCCCACATTGTGATTACAGGAAAATCTGGATTCCAATAACAACCGTTATAAGCGATTGATTGATCAAAGCGTGGATCCAATTCAGAATACAACTGAGTAAGGTTATCTCCTCCATTTCTATTCCATATTTGTGGCGTTCCATCTTTCTTTTCATATTTTTCTACCCATTGCTGATTAACATTTAAACCAGCCTGTGGGTGATAGAAATTATTATATGCTCTCCACATTGTAGAATTATAGGCTTGTGCAGGTTGGAATTTCACCGACAGTATAATTTCTTTATTATCTGGAATTTGCCAAACATCTTGATAAGCTTTATCATAACCGCTTAGTAGCTCTACTCCTGCACCTGGAGCCCAATCAATAACTGCTTTAGCAGCATCAGCGGCAAGTTTCCACCTGTTATTATCTGTATTTCCATAACATATTAACTTGTTATCTTCTCCCGGAAGTGAAAGCGGAGGATTAGCCGTATTAGTTAATGGACTTGCAGCATACAATAATGTTCTAGATATTAGCATTAGTGCAGCACCCTTTGTTATTTTACCAGTATATTGGGAAGGCCATTTGTTTGGCAATAGATTCGCTGCAGCTTTTGCATCTTCTAGTATAAAATTAACAGTTTCCTCAATCGTAGCTCTCGGAATTTTTAAAGATTCAGGATCATCCAAGTTAAAACGAAAATTTACTATAGGAACGCCACCATATCTTTTAAACATTTCGAAGTAACATAGAGCACGAATAAATTTGGCTTGTCCTATAGCCTGATTTTTATATTCTTGGCTAGCATCGGGTACTTGATCTATTCTGTCTAATAAGATATTAATAGATCTTATTGCTATCCATCTATGATTCCAGACTCCATCAAAGTTATTAGTGACTGTCATACCTCCACGATTAAAGTTGTTGCAACCATACCATGCAGCCGGACACTCACCTTCATCGGTCATACTCGCTATAAGATATTCTCTATTCCCATTTCTCTGAGTCCATTCAGGAATGTCAGCATACATCCCATTCCTATATATACCAGTCAGAAATGATTCAACATTAATTTGTGTAGAAAAAATAGTATCCTCAGTAACATCAACTCCAGGGGGTTTATCTAAAAAATTACCCATCATGTCTTCACATGAAGTTGTTAGAAGGCCTATAATACTAAAAATTATCGTTAATTTAGTTAGTTTAACTAGAATTTTCATATTTTCAAGTTTTAAAATTGTAAATTTATTCCGGTGTTAAAAGTTCTTGTCATAGGATAATATGACCCATCACCTCCTATAAGTCCTTGTTCTGGATCTATTCCAGGGAATAACCCCATCCAAGTATATAAGTTGTTCCCATTAATATAAATCCTACAGTTGCTAATTCCAATACGCTTTAAAAGATTACTATCAAAAGTATATCCTATTTCGGCATTTTTTAGTCTTAAATAACTAGCATCAGCAAGTAAAAATGTTGAACCATTATAATTATTAAATTGTGACATGTCTGCAGTCAATCGTGGTAGTTTAATGTCCTCTCCATTTAAATATTTTTCTTGTGACCAGGAATATTCGGGAATAAAAGCTAAAGTAGATAATCCATTATCATAAGGCCTTATGTGGCTATTACTTGCTACATACCATCTGCTATAATTTGTCGCACCCTGAAATAAAATTGAAAAATCTATACCTTTAAATGAACCACCTAATGATATACCATAAGTTATTTCTGGGAAAGTCGGATAACCGATAGGAACCTGATCTTTTTGATCAATGATGCCATCACCATTTATATCCTTATACCTTGTATCTCCGGGCATAACATAATTGTTTTGAGATTGCATAGCAGGTCGGTTAGGTAAATTAACTTCTTCCCAGGTATTATAAAAACCTTCTGCAATATAGCCAAATGGTTGATCAATAGAATGCCCAGTTCTCATCATGTGAGGATATTCTCTATTAACTTCGTCTTGAAATAAAATTACGTTGTGCGCGTAAGAGTAGTTCCCTTTTAACCAATAGTTAAAATTGTTTATGTTATCATTATACGTAATTTCACCTTCATATCCACTGTTTTTAACTTTCCCCCAATTTACTACCGGTAAGGTAATTCCCACAATCTGTGGAGTAGTTTGAGGTGTTGTTAGGATGTTGTCTCTACGCTCGTCGAAATAATCTAGCGTTAATTTAACTTTATCATTTAACGTTACCAAGTCAACTCCTATATTTGTTTTTTTGGCTCGTTCCCAAGTAAGATTAGGGTTGCCTAATGTGTTTTCGTAAGATGATTCATAATTTTGGAAAGTAGAGCCATATTCACCAAAGTAAAACCCTCCACTTCTCGCAGGTGCACCGTGATATACAGCGCCACTACTATAAATATAAGAAGATGGGATATACAAGAATCGGTTACCTCCAATATTATCTTTGCCTACTTCTCCATAAGAACCTCTTATTTTAATATATGAAACTATATCATTCTTAGGGTAAAAAGATTCCTCAGATGGAACCCAACTCAAAGAGAATGCAGGGAATAAACCAAACCTTTTTCCAATTGCGAAATTTTCAGTGCCTGTATAACCAACATTAAACTCAGCCATATAACGCATTCTATAATTATATGTTATTCTACTGACTAAATCTTGGTATCCGTTTGGTATAACGTATGCTAAATGTGGATCGTAAAGTTTTTTCTGATGGTAAAGTAATAAACCACCAAAAGTATGATAACCAATGCTCTTGTCATAATTCAACCCAACTTCAAGATTGTTGTCTCTAGATTTATCACTTCCTTCCCAAAAAGAGAAAGGATTTACAGTAGATTGCGGAACGTAAATAATTGAATTATCATTGATCCGTGTAGCTTGGTAAGTTTGAATAGATCTACTGTACCTTTTTTGGTTAGTCATCATATTCCAATGGCTAAATTTTCCGTGGAGTCTTAACCCTTCAGTAATAAAATCAAGTTTATAATTAAATCCCACACTTATTGCTAAGTCGTTACCAAAAGACTTGTAATATCCACTATTCAGATAATCATAAATTGGATTTGGAGTATATGCTTTATGTGTATCAACTATTTTTCCATCAACTACACCTGGTGAACTGAAAGGTGGGGCATAAAATGTCATTCCTATAATATTCCTAGTTCCACCATCAGAACCATCTTTGGCCCCGCTTTTGTTGGTCATGATTGAAGATAAATCAACATTCACCGAAAATGCATCAGAGATATTAAAATCAAAATTGCCTCGAATATTGAACCTTCTAAAATTTATATTAGGATTAAAACCAATATCGAGAGTTGGAAAACTATTAAACAATCCCTCCTGAGAAAAATATCCACCTGAAACAAAATACTTTACTAAAGACGTTCCGCCTCTAATATTGATGTTTTGCTGTGTTTGCATCGAAGTAGGTTTCATCATAACTGAAAACCAATCTGTGTCCGGAAACATAATTGGTTCGTCACCCAATCTGAAATGTTCTATTGCTTCGTCAGTAAATCTAGGATTATATACACCTGAAACGAATGAATCCATTTTCCTCGCTTCATTGTAATATACTGCATAATCATAACTTCTCAAGTTTTTTCTTAAATCTGTAAAAGTTAGCATACCGACATTTGATGAGATACCAATAACAGGTTTACTTTCAGAACCTCGCTTCGTGGTTATTATTATGACGCCATTAGCACCCCGTACCCCATATACAGCTGTTGCTGAAGCATCTTTTAAAACTGTTACATCCTGTATTTCATTGAAATCTATATTGTTAAAGTTACTAGATTCTATTCCATCTACCAAAACAAGTGGATTCGCAGATCCTGAGAAAGTTCCTCTACCTCTGATACGTAATGTTGCAGCTTCCTTTCCAGGTTCACTATCGTATTGATTAGCAATTAAACCGGATACTCTACCAACAAGTGCTTTACTTACATTTGATACAGGTGCTTGAATAAGATCATCAGAACCAACTGAAGAAATAGCACCAGTAACTGTGGCCTTTTTTTGCACGCCATATCCAATGACAACCACTTCTTCCAGCGCTTGTGTGTCTTCCTGTAAAACGATATTGAAAGATGTTTTTCCGGCAGTGTTAATATCCTGTGCCAAATAACCAATGTACGAAATATGGAGCACAACATCGTTTTCCACAGTCAATGAAAAGTTCCCGTCCACATCCGTTACTGTTCCGTTAGTGGTGCTTTTTTCTACAATATTGGCACCAATTATTGGATCGCCATTTTCGTCAATAATTTTTCCAGTAATTTGTTTCTTCTGTTGTTGTATGATCAATTCGGAAGCAACTTCATCAATCTCTTTAGGAATAATCTTTGTTTCATCACGATAAAGAACTACCTGATTATCTAATATCCTGTATTTTAAATCTGTATCAGATATTATGATATCCAGAACTTCATTGATGTCTTGGGAATTGACTGCAAGATCGATTTTTTTGTTGATGATCTTTTTGGCATTTCCAGCATAAATAAACCGGAAATTGCTTTTCTTTTCAATCTCTTCACAAATCTCTTTGATGGAAGTGGATTTAAACTGAAGCTTTAATTCTGTTCCTTTATAATAACTACCGGCAGCCTGAGAAAGTAGGATACCGAAAAGTAGTAAGAATAGGGTTATCCTTATAATTTTTAGAACATGTTTAGATTTATTGACGGGTTTTTCTCCTTCAATAGGGTATTTATTCATATCTTTGTAATAATTTTAATTATTAATAAACGAGGTAATTAGAATTAATTGGTCGGATGGTATTGGTTCTACCATTCGATTTTTTATTTCTGCCGGTTTTGCAGATTTACTTTTTTGTTTTTCATTCTAATCAATACATAGGCATATTTTTTTAACGGTTAATATTCTTTATAAATGTATATTAGTCTGTTTTCCTTTTTGTATTTGTAATTAGTGGAAGAAATCAGCGTAAGAGCCGTCATCACATTGTCCAGATTGTCTGAGAGAATTATTTTTCCAGTGCATGTGAGCCCATGAAAGGAGACATCATCTCCAAAATTGAATGAAAGATTATAATACCTTTCTATCTGTTTCAATGCTTCAATCATAGGCGTATCCTCAAACGAAAGATACCCATTTTTCCAGCTAATGAAAGAATTAACATCTACTTTCCTCGTATCAAAAGCTCCCGTTTCTTCAGAATAAAGGGCTTGTTCTTCCGGTAAAAGGAATAACTCTTCCTTTTCTGCAGATTGCAGGGCAACACTCCCTTCTACCAGTACTACAGATGAAGGTGAACCAGGATAGTTGGATATGTTGAACTTCGTTCCGTACACTTTCACTTTATAACCAGACGTATGCACATAGAACGATTTTCTTTTATCGGCAGCCACTTCAATATACATTTCACCTGAGAGAAATACTTCTCGTGTGTTCCCAGAGAAAACAGAAGGAAATTCAAGAATAGAACCGGAGTTTAACCATGCTCGAGTCCCATCGGATAAAACGATCTCTGACCGTTTACCATAAGGTACAATCAACTTGTTTCTTGTATTTTGTTCTAAAGAAATCTGCTTATCTTCATTCAGTTCGCTTCTTACTCGGGCAACCCTATCACCATTTATCGCTATACTGATATTCTTGTGAAAAGAAGCTGTTTTGTCTCCACTAATGAATAGAATATCTTCCGAATCCAGTTCATTACCCACAATGTAATCCGTAGAGGCAATAAAATCTTGTTCAGAATGATCTATTGCTTTTTGAATATAGAGGAGCGATAGTACCAATACTACTGCACAGGCTACAGCAGCATAAGTAAAACGACGGATATTTCGCTTCCTGTTTAACTTCTGGATAGAGTGTTCCATCCGTTTGATGGCATCACGCTTTACTTCGGGTGGAATCTTATGAGAAGAGATGTTTACTTTCCGGAAATGTTTTTCCGCCATTTCTATATTATTCCATTCCTCAGGATGGTTTTTTATAAACTCGTTCCAGTATACATCAAGTTCATCTGTAGGAAATAATTTCCACTCAATAAATGTCTCCTCTTTCAGGAAGCGGACAAAATCTGTATTTTCTTTCCGCATGGATAATTGTGAAATAACATTTTTATTAGACTTGTTTATTATAAAGACGAATAAGTGTTGAAAATATAATCATTTTTTTAAGAAAACTCAATTTTAATTAATTTTGATAATTTGAATCATTCAACTTTTTCCCGCACCACACATATAAATAGAATTGATTTCTGTTTATATATATAGTTTTTGAAATAGTACTTTAAGCAAGGAAGATGATGGAAAAGAAGGGTTTACATAGCTTCTTTATCTTTAGACTTGGTTAATGATTTACTAACCAGGTTGCGGGACGCAGCAATAGATATCTGCATGATTTTAGAAATTTCTTCGTAGCTGCATTCTTGAATATACCGCAGGTAGATAATCTCACGTTGGCGTTGAGTCATCTGGTTTAGCACGTTTTCAACTCTCCTGCTAATCTCTTCGGATTCCTCTTTCTCGATGAGCTCATCTTCGACGGTCACATTTAATTTAAAAGGGAGGTGTTCACAAATGAGTCCCTCTGCTGAGAAGTTGTCGGGTATTTCACTTTTAGTTCGCTTTAGGTCAATAAGTCTGTTTCGTAACGAACGAAAAAGATAAAATTTAAGGTTGGATATCTCATCCAGCCGTGAGTTGTTTACACACAATTTATAAAAAATATCGTGAATTGCGTCCATGGAGGTTTGCTCATCGAAGCCTAAATGGAGAGCATAATCGTAAAGACAGTCCAGATATTCATTGTATGTAGAGGCAATATGTGAAAACTTATTGGTAGACATTTTCTAATATTTCCCAAATTTATTGCAAATTAACAACAAATGCAAAGAAAAATAAAAACATTTTATCAAAAAGTAAAAGGCACACAATTTCAGTGTTGTTTAATTAAGGCTGTAGTCAAAGTTTTATAGTATGGATAAGGACAGATCTGTAATCTTTTGTGAGATAAAATGGAATAGTTCTCAAAAACAAATTCATTATATAAGTTCAACTATTTTTAATAATGTTCATCTTTTTTTTAAAAGTGATGATGTTTTCAATCTTAGTCCGTCTTAATATAGAGATCGCTCATATGGATGAAAATATTTTTTGCAAGCATCTATGCGATTACAAACAGATTATTAAGAGATTTTTCACATATTATCAAAAAAGGATGAAGGTGTGATCTCGTTTAGCGACAGGAAGAGCAAACCTGTAAAATGTTAATCCTCAAAATCAGATCGAACTATACTTATTTTAAGGGTAAATAGAGTTTTATCCGATTTCCTTAAAACATCAAGAACTATTTGACATATAAGTTGAAAAACTCCTTGAATTAGTGGTAAAAGTATGAAATTCAGTGTAATTTCATTAAAAAGAAATGCCAAATAAAATTATTATTTACTTTAATATATTGCTTTACCAAAAATAAAAGGGAATTTAATTTTGATTCTTTGTCCTATACACCTAAGAACAAGATTTGTTATTGGATACATGACAAAATGAAAACTTGGAGATAGCTTTAATTCGATTATTTCATGGAGATCCAATTGGAATACTCCCACTTGCTTAATTATTAATTGTAAAAAAACTATATTTTAAAATAATTATGGAACGGATTAGTATTTTTTTTATAAAGTGTACCGTATACAGATCTAATGAACGAGGGATCTTTAAATGCTTTGACAAATCGGGTTTAACATCAATTTATCAATCTAATAATTGGATAAAATCGGCTCAAAGAGTATCGTTAATTTTCCTATTGACATTCCTAATATTATTACTCCCATTTGCAAAAACGTTAGGTCAGGTATACTCTGTTGCAGAGACACCGTGGCCAGAGGAATATGGAAACCATCGTGCAGTTTTAGATATTCCGAAAGGAGGTGATGCTGTTTATATTGATTTATTATGGCGGAGACATGATAAGGTCCCCGGAAATAAACGTTTCTTGGTTATTGAGGCAGAAACCGGAGATACTATTCCTTACATCTACCGTTTGGAAGTTAACAATGAGCGTTGTAAAATTGTAGCTGGTCCCGTAAAGAATTCTGGATTATACTATTTTTATTACCTTCCTAGTAATGCTGTAAAAGGAAAAAATGGTGCCCGGGGTTATGCACCAATAGAGACTGCTCCGAATAATCAATGGATAACAACTCATAAATTAGATCAAGGAGTTCCAAATAATAGACATATAGATAAAGCTACAATAAAAGAAATACAATCTCGTACGGAATTTGACAGCTTTTACCCAATGGAGGTTATTGCTACGCAAGCAGAGGAGGAAATTTTTTTAAGTCGGTATAAGAGCGATTATCTCGTATTCACAGAAGATCGAACACTACCTATTCGTATGTTAGATGCTTTACCTTTGAGGTGGGTTCAAAAACCGCTAGATAATGAATTTATCGGAAAGGCTAAAAAAAATGAGTATTATGCTTTGCAATTAGGCATTTATGCCTCTCAGTTGTCATTAGAAAACATTAGACTGGAATATTCCGACCTCAAAGATAAAAACGGAAATATCATATCAAAAGATGCTTTTACTTGTTATAATACTGACGGTGTTGATATAGATGGTAAACCATTTACATTGAAGGTAAACGTTGAACAAGGCAAAATACAACCCATGTGGGTGGGAATAGATATTCCACATAATGCAAAACCGGGTACGTACGAAGGTACAGTTATTATTAAACCTGAAAAATTAGAGGAGCAAAATATAAAAGTAATATTAGAAATTGAAAATGAATTACTTGCTGATCGAGGGGATAGTGAAACCTGGAGACACTCCCGACTCCGTTGGCTAAATTCGAGATTAGGAATTGATAACGAACCAGTCGCTCCTTATACACCTTTAAGAGTTGAGAACAGAAAAATTTCCTGTTTAGGCCGCTCAATCCAATTAAATGATTTGGGGTTGCCAGAGGTCATAAACAGCTGGGGTAATGAAATTCTTGCGTCTCCAATTAAATTTGTAATTCAAGTGAATAACCAAGTAGAGACATTTGAATTGCCAGAATTCTCATATAAACTCAAAGAAAATGGTCTTATTTCATGGGAAAGTGCAGCAGAAAACGATAATTTTAAATTAATATGTAACGGTAAAATGGAGTTTGATGGCCATCTGAATTTTACGTATGAAATAAAATCAAAATCTAACATTCAAGTACAGGACATACGTCTTGAAATTCCCATGAAAAAGGAATTTGCTACATATATGGTAGGTATGGGTAGATTAGGTGGATTTACACCGGCACATCACATATCGCGATGGTTAAGAAATGAAGACAGTTTTTGGATTGGAGAAACAACAGCGGGGATCCATTGCGAACTACGAGGAGCTCCATATAACGGACCTATGATCAATTTATATCAGAGTTGGTCAGATCAAGCAAACCTCCCTGCGGCTAGTTGGTCAAACGGAGGCCTAGGACGCCAAAATATTGGACACGGTGGGTTTAGAATTGATTCTGACGAAAATACCGTAACAGCGTCTGCTTTCAGCAGTTTAAGAAGAATGACACCTGATCAAACCGTCAAATATGAATTTGCTTTAATTATTACACCAGTAAAGGAAGTAGACACAAAAAATCATTTTTCGAATCGTTATTTTCACGCCACTTCGCCCACACCCGAGGTAATTGCAAATGGCGGCAATGTAATGAACGTGCATCACGCAAACAAATTTAACCCCTACATCAATTATCCTTTTATAGCTCAAGAAGAGATGCGCGGATTGATAAATGAATGGCATGCAAAGGGTTGGAAGGTAAAGATATATTATACTGTTCGTGAGTTAAGTAATTACCTCACTGAAATATGGGCTTTACGAAGCTTGGGGCACGAAATACTGGCTGATGGAAATGGGGGTGGAGACAGATGGTTACAAGAACATTTGGTTAATAATTATACACCTCAATGGTATGCTTATTTAGGTAATGGAGTTGCTGATGAAGCAATACTAAACAGTGGCGAATCTCGTTGGTACAACTATTATATTGAAGGTTTAGCATGGCTTTTAAAACATATGGATATTGATGGTATCTATCTTGACGATGTTTCTTACGACAGAAGGATATTAAAAAGGATGCGCAAGGTTATGGAGGCAATTAAGCCCGGTGCATGTATGATCGATTTACATTCTAATACCTCATTCTCTATTGGTCCTGTAAATCAGTATCTCGAATTTTATCCATACATTGACCGGACGTGGTACGGAGAGGGATTTAGTTACGACATTCATCCTGCAGATTTTTGGCTAGTTGAAACAAGTGGTATTCCTTTTGGTGTAATGAATGATATCCTTTTACAAGTTGGAATCAATGAACGTAGAGGTATGCTTTATGGGATGACTATTCGTAGAGGGAATGCCTGGAAATTATGGAAATTATGGGATGATTTTGATATAGAAAATTCACAAATGGATGGGTATTGGGAAAAAAATCCTGTCGTTACTACAGATCATAAAGATGTATATGCTACAACTTATATTAAAGAAGGTAGTATTCTCATTGTGCTTGCAAGTTGGATAAAAGAACCCGTAAGCGTAAAAATGAATATCGATTGGAAGAGACTGGGTTTAAATCCTTTAGAGGTGAATATTACAGCACCAGAAATTCAGGATTATCAAAAAGAAAGAAGTTTTAAGTCGGGTGAGGCTATTCCTATTGATGCATTAGGTGATTGCTTTATTGTAATTTCTCGAAAATGAGGGTTTAACTTTGATCGGAGATGTGGAGCAATCGGGAAAAGACCTTACAAGTGGTAACACGGCAAGAGAATCAAAATTTATTAATAAAATAAGACCTGTCGTGAATCAAAATGCAGGATCTGAGATTTTCGTTCTCATCTTTACATGTTTTTTACGAAATAAGTCATCCTTCCTTTTGAATGGTAGAAGGGAAGTTAGATTAGTAAATATTAAATAAAATGGGAAAAAGGTTGTATTCATTATTATTGCTTATTATCCTACTGTCGTTAAGAGTATTGGCGCAAAGTGATTTTGACAAGTTGGCACTTACACCACCAATGGGGTGGAACAGTTGGAATACATTTCGAATGGACATAAGTGAAGAGCTTATAAAGGAGACTGTCGATTTATTTATAGAAAAAGGATTGAAAGATGCTGGTTACGAATATATCGTGATTGATGATGGCTGGCAGAGTCATCGGGACAGTTATGGGAATATAATTGCGAATACCGAAAAATTTCCTTCGGGAATAAAAGCATTAATCGAATATGTCCATTCCAAAGATTTAAAATTTGGTATTTATTCTGACGCTGGATACGAAACTTGTGGGGGTCTGCCTGGAAGTAGAGGCTATGAGTACCAGGATGCTCGGACTTATGCATCTTGGGGTGTTGATTTTCTAAAATACGATTGGTGTCACACGGGAAATCAAAGTGCTCCGGATAGTTATAGGTTAATGAAAAATGCTTTAATAAAAGTCGGAAGGCCTGTAGTTTTTAGTATTTGTGAATGGGGAACCTCTCAACCGTGGACATGGGCTTCAGAAGTCGGAAATTTGTGGAGAACAACTTTTGATATTCGTCCATGTTGGGATTGTGGAGAGCTTACCTTATCTAATGGAAGACAAGTTGAAAATTTTATCGGCTTCACAAAAATTTTAGACCAACAGGTAGGATTGGAAAGTTATGCAGGGCCAGGTCGTTGGAATGACCCTGACATGCTTGAGGTTGGTAATGGAAATTTGAGTTACGATGAGAATATTGCTCATTTTAGCTTGTGGTGTATTTTAGCTGCTCCACTCATGCTTGGCAACAATGTTAAGAATATGACAGATGAAGTATTGGATATAATTACCAATGTTGAAGTTGTTGCTGTGAATCAAGACCCATTGGGTAGACAAGGGAGAAAAGTAAAAGATGAAGGTGATTCTGAAGTGTGGAGCAAGGAATTGCATGATGGGAGCCGTGCTGTTCTTCTGTTCAATCGTTCAGAAAATGAAAAAGAAATTCATTTTTTATGGAGTGAAGTAGGCTTACCTCAGTATTTAAACTTCAATGTTCGTGATTTATGGGAAAGAAAAGAAAAAGGGAAATTTTCCGATTCTTACAAGGCAATTGTCCCTAAACATGGAGTTGTAATGGTTAAAATTTATTAGGTTTTCCGACAAAATTGACACGACCTTTATGTATTACCATTCTCAACTTTCATATGAAACTCGATTTGAATATGGTCAATATGTGCAAAATAGATCATCAAATAGAAAAAACCAAAAGTTTGTTGACGTACAATTATCATAGCGCTACTAAAAAATAAAAGATTAGAGAGCTATTGAATGGAGGTAATATTGCCGTTGAATTTTTTAACTCGTTACAGATAAATGAAAAGTATAAAAACATCATTAATTGCTCTGCTCCTTTTTGGGATTCAAATAGCGCCAGGATATACTCAAAAAATCCTGCAAATTACCGATTTTGGTGGAAAACCAGACAGTTGGAGCAACGCAACGCCGGCAATTAAAAAAGCTTTGGATTTTTGTCGTGGACAGGAAAACATAACGATTAACTTCCCGAAAGGGAGATATGACCTTTGGCCATCGTTTTGTGAAGGAAAACCAACAGATACTGGCCTATATCTGAATGATCTGAAAAATATCACTATTGAAGGAAACGATTCTGAATTGATATTTCATGGATGTATGTCGATTTCACTTATTAATTCCTGTGAAAATATTACTTTTCAGAATTTCTCAATTGATTGGGATCGTCCGTTTCTTTCTCAAGCTGAAATTGTTCAGGCTACCGATAATCATTTAGATGTGTGGATTGATAAGGAACAGTATCCATACCACATCGAAAATGGTAAAATCATGTTCACTGGCGAAGGATGGAAACTACCTGTTTTGGGGCATCAAAACCTGTATGATAAAGACAAAAAAGAAATTGTTCCTCAAACATGGGACAGTCCATTAAAAGATATTTTTCAACAACCTGCAGAAGAGGTTGGTAATGGCGTAGTCAGATTTAATGGAAAACCATCTATGAAACCAGATCCCGGAACCATTGTCACCCTAAATCATGCTTTCTATCCTGCAGACGGGATCAATATATTACAAAGCAAGAATACTTTGCTTAAAAACTTGAGAATATATCATTCCTT
This sequence comes from Bacteroidales bacterium UBA4912, assembly GCA_002398875.1. GTDB lineage: Bacteria > Bacteroidota > Bacteroidia > Bacteroidales > Dysgonomonadaceae > Proteiniphilum. The sequence goes on from DHCC01000063.1 coordinate 32,293, forward strand.
AGCTTGCGGAGTATATGGTGAATTGAGTGAAAATATTACAATGGATAATGTTTCAGTGACCGTGAATGAAACAAAAGGAAGAGTGTTCAGCAGCCTTCATGACGCTTCTCATTTTAGGAACTGCAAAGGAATCATCAAAGTGGAAAATTGTTCCCATACAGGTCAAGGTGATGATTTTATTAATGTACATGGGTGTAACATTGTGATAGAAGATATTGTAGATGCGAAAACTATCGAAGTGAATACCAGGGGACGGTATGCGTTTGCCGGCGACGAAATGTGGTTCCTTGATCAAAAAATTGCACAAAGAGGTGAAGTTAGAGTGGTTGAATCAATCGATCCTGTCTATAATGATAACAAGCTTGTTGGTTACAGGATATCTTTCACAGGTGATTTACCCAAAGGAACAAAAGTCAAGGATTTTGTAGAAAATAAAACATGGAATGCATCTCTTGTACTTCGCAATTGTAATATATTGAAAAAAAATCGTGCACGAGGTATCCTGGTAACCACTCCTAAGGATGTAATAATTGAAAATAATTATTTCAATACTGCGGGAACTGCTATTCTTATTGAGGGAGATATCGATCACTGGTTTGAATCGGGCGCTGTCGCGAATGTGAAAATCAGGAACAATATCTTTGAGAATTGTCTTACTTCCGGCAATGCCAGCGGTAACCGGTGGGAGTGGGGTGATGCTGTCATTACCATCACCCCTTCGCACAAGCCTATGGATATCCATACCGAACCTTATCACAAGAACATCGTCATACAAAACAATCTATTCAAGGTGTTCGATGCTCCTTTGGTCAGGGGAAGGTCTGTTAGAAATTTACAGTTCATAGATAACGAAATCGTTAAAACAGAAACTTATAAACCTTATTCGTGGCAAAAGTCTGCTTTCCTACTAGATGGATGCAAAGAGGTGCTAATTCGTAACAACCAGATTGATGAAAAGTATATCACAAGGGACATCCTGATCGAACACATGAGGAAGTCAGATGTAAAAGTTGACAATGGCCAAAAAATGAAAATAGATTTTGTTAAGGGCATGAAAACCTATCTGAACTGACATCCAAATATTGACTTCTCGTTTAGGGATAGTCAAAGTAAAAACTAAGCTTATACTTAATTTTCATTCATAATTAAGTTCAGTTGCGGCAAAAAATTCTCCGCGTTTCACTAGCTTATAAATATTTTCTCCTGGATGTGATTGAAAAAGAATTTGTAATGAAGCCTCCTTAGGTGAGTTTACATAGAAGCTCCCATTCATGTAAACACGCCCTTTATTATCAGCAGCTAATGAGTTAATGAATCTGCAAGCACGCCCTTCATGATCAACAATTTTCCCATGATCTGTGACTTTTTGATTAGGACCTCCTGTTATTGAAACACTTCTCAAATGAAGACTTTCATTGTATCCAACAACGTCAGGATCTCTTTCTCTTTCAAATTCTGCACCTTTTGTTCGCTCATCTTGTAGATCTGCATATTGAACAAAATAAACTCTATCGCCACCTAATGCAGTATGCAAAAAAGTTGAGCCGATTGATGCTATAGGTTGAAACGCTTCTCCGGATTTTATATCTTTGGATGGGTCAAATATCCATAATCTTTCGTCACCTCCACCCCAGGCTCCCATGGTGAATAAGCATTTACTGTTTCCGCTTCCAGGTAACGCGTCTGACCATGTCCAGGCTCGTTCTCTCCTGTATGACTCTTCGGTAATTGGTGTTCCATCAATTAGCTCACCATAGGGCAGTACATCATAATATATTTCAATTTTATCCAGAGAAGGTCGGTAACAATATAAATTTCCATTATCATTTTCATAAAAAGGTTGATAAGGCTCAGAGTTGTCATTATCATTTAAATGTTGATTTCTTTTCCATAATGTAAACCAACAGTTCCCTTCATGATCGATGAAGAAAGTCTTTGACGCAGCGCTTCGTTTTGCAGCAACCAATCCTAAATCCTTCATTTCTCCAGTCTCTATATCAACACTATAAAGATGGCTACCATCTGCTTCAACAAGTTTATCCAGAAATGGTACCACAAATACATACAATTTCTTCCTAACCGGATCGATATTAATTGCGGAATAAGTTGAATACCTGGGACGAATAATCCCGAAATCTCTAAACTTCCCTGTTTTCATTTCATAACCAACAGCATGAGCTCCTGTGTAGTCTTCAATACCTTTAGGCCAATAATTAGAGAGGTGAGTTGTGAAATAGAGCCACCCATCATGTTCAACAATAGGACTATGGATTTTACCTTGTTGTGATTGGGAATTCTCTTCGCCAAGAACCAGGGTCATATCTTCAGCTAGGAGAGTATGGGTTTTAGTTTCAGGATCATACCTGTGAAATCCAGCTCCATGAGCAGAAGAATGTGTAGATGTTCCGAAATAACAGTTCCCATCAGAAGCAACTGTAATACCCTGCCATTGTCCATCCCATTCCTTGCATATTTTATTCATTGAAACTGAATATACGTTGCATATTTTCTCGCTTTTATTTTGAGCGTTACACGATATTACAACGCTGTTCAAAATTAAAAAAAGTGCCAAAGGCTTGATTATGTTCTTCATTGTTTCTTTCATAAAATTTTCCATTTAAATTTTAAAAAATTAGTAATTGTTTTAATTAACGTTTAATTTCTATTTCTTTATCAGGTTGTTACGAGGAGACAGGCCCTGTTGGGGAGCTCCCTGTCAGCAACAAACAACTTAACATTACTCAGTAATGCTACTTTGGGAGGTGGATTTATGCCTCCTCTTTTGTATTACTGATACAATGCCGATGGCTAAGAAAACCCAATCCTACAACTACGATTAATAATTATCCTTTCCTTAGAAGACCACCCAATAAAGAGGGTGCTGTAAATTCCTATATAAGCTTACTATAGGTGAGTACCATATACTTTTTAAGTATGATTATCCAGGGCCCTTCGATAATACAACACCGTAACATGGCACTTTTGAATTGTGATGTTATCAGTGCTATCTTTCTACCCACTGGAGGCACAAGGGTATCAAGCAGATGAAAAGGTCATAGTCTTCGCACTTTCAAATGCAACATTCGGTTGAAAGATTCGTCTCCTCACCGCGATAATAAAATTTTGGGCCAGTTTTATTCACAGAGCTGCGGGTGATTTCTTCTGGTATGTCTACACCGCGAAAACGGATAAGAGACTTTATACGGTTATTTTCTCTTTTCATATCTTTTTCGATTGAGTTTCTCAGCCTTATCAAAGATCACTTTTCCAGGTTGCTGTACACGGGTTATAAATATTTTTTAATATTTCCAAACGTAATTCCCTGGAAAGATTACCGCAATCCATGGCATCTGTCTTGCGTAACTTTTACCTTACTCATAGTCGTACATTCGTACATCGGCTCCAAACCAGTCAGTTTTCCGTGTATTCAGAACCTGCAGAAACCTGCTTCAGGAACCGAGCAATAATCTGCATCCGGATAATTAGTTGTAAAAAACTTGTGCAAGGACTCTGCATGGGACTGTCTAAACTTCTTCAGCGCCGAAAGTTCCGATAAAACTGCTACTAACCAATTTTTCAAACGGACGTCAATTCTTACATAAATATTTTGTCCTTTGAAATC